>CAZULM010000020.1:0-89761 GCA_964621185.1 uncultured Saprospiraceae bacterium
AAAGATAAGAACTTGCACTCTTTTTTTTGCTTTGGCTGTGAATTATCCGGGTTAACCATTAACTGCGACCCCAGCCCGACACAAAGCACCCCTGCCTCGAACCATTTTTTCAGATTGTCGAAGTCGGGGATAACGCCGCCCGTGGGCATGATGCTCGTCCAGGGTTGCGGCGCCAGCACGGCTTTCACGAAGTCGGGGCCGTAGGAGCCGCCAGGGAACAGTTTTACGATTTCGCAACCCAGTTCTTCTGCACGGGCAATCTCGCCGAGCGTGCCGCAGCCGGGCGACCACAGCACTTTTTTGCGGTTGCAGGCAATGGCAATGTCTTCGCGCAGCACCGGCGTGACCACGAAATTGGCCCCGAGCTGCATGTACAGCGAAGCCGCCGCCGCATCGGTTACCGAGCCTACGCCCAATATCATTTCAGGGAGCTCTTTGGCGCAATACTTGTTCAGCTCGCCGAACACCTCATGGGCGAAGTCGCCGCGGTTGGTGAATTCCAAGAGCCTGGCCCCGCCACGGTAGCAGGCGCTCAAAACTTGCTTGCACAACCCTAGGTCGGGGTGGTAAAACAGCGGCACCATGCCCTGCGCTGCCATTGTTTGGGCTACTTGTATTCTGGTAAATCTTGCCATGTTTTTTGTATTTTTCCAACTTGAGTCCATCCCGAATTTTATCGCGACACCCGCCCACTCCCGTCTCCCTGCATCAGCGACTGTACTTCGGCCACTGTTACCAGGTTGGCATCCCCATAAATCGTATGTTTCAAACAGGATGCCGCTACGGCGAAATTCAGGGCTTGCTGCGCGTCGGCAGGGTAAGAGAGCAACCCGTAAATCAGCCCCGCCATAAAACTGTCGCCCGTTCCCACCCTGTCCACGATGTCGGTAATGTCGTAGGTCGGGGCCTGGTGCAGCTTCTTCCCATCGTACAACAAGCCCGTCCAGGTATTGTGCGAAGCGCTGATGCTGCCACGCGGCGTGGTGGCAACGGTTTTAATTTGGGTTGAAAAATCGAACACCTGCTGTAACATGGAGAATGTGGCAGCATCCAAGCCGGCCTCTTGTCCTTTCGCCATTTCCTTTGCGCTGATGCCCAGGTGCTTTTCAGCAGAAAACCTGTCGGCTAATACCACATCGCAGCTTGCCACCATTTCCGGCATTATTTCGTCGGGCCTTTTGCCATACTTCCAGAGGTTTTTCCGGTGGTTCAGGTCGGTAGATACCGTCAGGCCCATGCGGGCCGCGACCTGGATGGCTTCGAGGCAGGCATCGGCGGCGCCCTGCGAGATGGCCGGGGTGATGCCCGACCAGTGGAACCATTGTGCATCTTTGAAAGCTTCTTCCCAGTTGATCATCCCTTTTTCGATGCTCGCCATACCGCTGTGCGCCCGGTCGTACACAACCTTGCTGCCCCGGCTTACGGCGCCCATTTCCAGGAAATAGATGCCGAGCCGCTCGCCGCCCCTGACTATGTGGTTCACGCCGACATTGTGCTTGCGTATTTCCATGAGGGCGCAGTTGCCGAGATCGTTTTCCGGCAAACGGGTAATGTACTCCGCGGGCAGGCCGAAGTTTGTCAAGGAGACGGCGACGTTGCATTCGCCGCCGCCGTATTGTACGTCAAAAGAGTTCGCTTGTGAAAAGCGTTGAAAGCCAGGCGGTGTCAACCGCAACATGATTTCGCCAAAAGTGACTATCTTTTTCATAAAAATCAAATAAAAGAGGCTGTCTCAAAAGTCCAAATTTGAAAAATTGGTTTTTGAAACCCAAATATTCGTTTGCCTTAGGCAGGGTGCAAAGTAATCAAAGACAGCAAAGCGTCCGAAAGCAACTGCAAGCAAATCAAACCCGCAATCTATTTATTTTTGAATTACCAAAAATTGGTAATTTTGTTAAAAATATCTAGCCATGAGAAAAAACACTTCGGTATCCTTGGGGAATCATTTTGAAAATTTTTTTGAAAACAGCATCCAGGAAGGGCGGTATAAAAATGCCAGTGAGGTTATCCGGGCAGGCCTTCGGCTCATGGAAGCAGAAGAACAGAAAATTGAAGCGCAATAACCACCCATGGTCAACTTCACCCGAACAATACTCCCCAACGGCTTGCGCGTGCTCGTACACGAAGACAAAAGCACGCCCCTCGTCGCCGTCAACGTGACCTATTACGTGGGTTCCCGCGACGAGCGCGCGGAAAAGACCGGGTTTGCGCACCTGTTCGAGCACCTGATGTTCGCCGGCAGCAAAAACGTGCCGGACTTCGACGACCCACTGCAACACGCCGGCGGCGAGAACAACGCCTTCACCACCAACGACTACACCACTTTTTACGAAATACTGCCCGCCGACAACTTAGAAACTGCCCTCTGGCTCGAAAGCGACCGCATGTTGGCCCTCAACATCTCCAAAAGGGCGCTGGACGTGCAGCGCAAGGTGGTGGTGGAAGAATTCAAGGAAACCTGCCTCAACGAACCTTATGGCGACTCCTGGCACCACCTCTCGGAAATGATGTTCCAACAACACCCCTACCGCTGGCCCGTGATCGGCTTGGTACCGGAACACGTGGAAAATGCCAGCATCGAAGACGTGCGCAGTTTTTACAAAACCTGGTACCACCCCGGCAATGCCGTGCTGTCCATCGCCGGCAACGTCACGCCCGAAAAAGCGGCTGCACTTGCAGAAAAATGGTTCGGCAACATCCCGGCAGGCCAACAACCTGCACGCGCCATCGCGCAGGAGCCGCCGCAGCAAGCGCCTGTGTACCGCGAAGTGCGGGGCAAAGTGCCTGTGCCAGCCGTGTTTATCGCATTCCGCACCCCCGCCCGCCTGCACCCCGATTTTTATGCCGTGGACCTGTTGAGCGATGTGCTGGCCCAGGGCCGCTCGGCCAGGCTGTACCGCCGCTTGTTGAAAGAGCGGAAACTATTCTCCCAAATCGATGCCTACATCACCGCCAACGTCGATCCCGGGTTGTTCGTGATTGAAGGCCGACCGACCGACGGCGTTTCGGTGGAGGCCGCCATTGCGGCGGTATGGGAAGAACTGGAACTACTCAAAACACAGCTGATCGAGCGCCGGGAGCTGGAGAAAATCCAGCACAAATTTGAAAGCACCGTCGTGTTTTCAGAAACCAGCGCCATCAACAAAGCCCAAAACCTGGCTTTTTACGAACTGCTCGACCGCGCAGAACTGATGAACGAGGAAGTGGATATTTACCTGAAAGTTGGCCCGGCGGACATGCAGCGCTGCGCCCAGGAACTTTTCCGGGAGGGCAATTCCGGCACCCTGGTTTACGTTCCTGCATAATCCTTTAATCTAATCAACTTGGCCGGAGTTGCTTCGGCTTTTTGCGTATGAACCGATACTCCCTTCAATTTCGGGCCGCAACGCTCGCAATCGCTTTTTGCCTCCCACAACTTTCCTACGCTCAAGAACAGCTCGGTATGCGCCTCGAACGCTACGCCGGGATCTACGGCGCCAGCATCAACCCGGCCAACACGGCAGACAACCCCAACAACTGGGAAGTCAGCCTTTTTACTGCCGAGGCTTTCCTGGAAAACAACTACGCTTATCTGCGCAATACCAGCCTGCCCCATGCCTTGCGCAATTCCGACAAAATCGTGTCGGCCCTCGACGATTCGCCGGAGATCCCGCCAGCCGCCGATGCCATCCTGCTCGATTATTTTGACCGCAGGCGCAAGTTGTACGCCGTGGCCCAAACCCGCGTGACCGGGCCGGGGTTCAGCTTCCGTTTTGGCGGGAAAAACGTGATCGGGCTGACGACCGCCTTGCGCAGCCAGGTATCGGCCTACAAAGTCCCGGAGATATACCGCTACCGCACCATTTCCAACCTGCCGCGCAACGAGGCGGTCAACATGCAGCCTGCGGGCTTTGCGGGCATGGTTTGGGGTGAAATAGGCCTGCATTACAGCCGCAGCAGCTCCGATGGCGATGTGCAAAAAACCTGGGGCGTTTCGCCAAAGCTGCTGCTCGGGCTGGAAGGTTTTTACACCCGCGCCCGTGCCAATTTTGACTACACCCAGCGCCTGGGTGATACCGTTGCTTTTGGCAGCGCCAACTGGGACTACGCGCTCACCCTGGGCAACGCTGCCGACCCCGACAACACCAGGCTTCGCAAACAGGGCACGGGAATGGGCCTGGATATCGGCTACACCTGGGCAAGCCTTGATGCCACCAACGAAGATGAATACGCCTGGCGGCTCGGGATATCTATTGTCGACCTGGGCTTCGTGCGCTTCAACAAGACTTCCGAACGTCATCACGTAGCTTTCGACACCCTGTTGACCATAGACGATACCGATTTTCCAACCCGCGACAATGCCGAAGAAGTGCTGCGCGACGCCAGCCTGGCATTTTTAGGCGACCCGACAGCCTCCATTGCCGGGCGGTCTTTTGCCATTGGCCTGCCTACCGCGCTTTCCCTGCAATTTGACGCCAAAGTGGCGCAGCATTTCTTTGTGTCGGGCTTGCTGTTGCAACGGGCGCCGCTGCTGCGTTACAACGTGAAAAGGCCGAACACCCTGGCCGTTGTGCCGCGTTATGAAACGCGCTGGGCTTCCTTTTCCATGCCTTTTGTGCTGAGCGACTGGCAATCGCTGCGCGTGGGCGCCGCCGCCCGACTGGGTTGGCTCTACATCGGCTCCGACAACCTGGGCAGCTTTTTCACCAAGGACAAGCTGACGGGAGCCGACATCTACATCGGCTTGAAAATCAATGCTTTTTCTTTTGGTTTCAACAAAGGGAACCGCCTGACTAAGGAAAGCAGCAACAAGCGGGGGCGGCAGCAGCGGAATAAGATAAAGTGTTATCAGTTTTGATGCCGGAGGGGCTTATGGGGTGTCCTGCTTGCTGTGTTGGAACGCGGATTGAACGGATTTAACGGATTGAGACGGATTTTTGAGTGCATAGCCAGCCCGCTAAATGATAGCCAGGCGTTCCCTTTCACATACTCGCCAGACAGCGAAAAGCCCTCAGACGAGGCCTCCTCTAGGGAGGTGCGTAATAAGTGCTTTTACCATTAATGCAGGTGTTTTGGGCGAAATTTTCATTCGTGGAAGCGGGGCGAAACATGAGTCATCCCGAATTTTTTTGTAGAAAGTGCTTATTTGAGCGTTTTTGACCCTGAAGGGGTCGCAGCATGAACGCCGGGCATCGCCCGATGTGATGATGGCTCACGTATTTGCGCCCTGAAGGGGCTTTCTTGCTTTTCTACTAGATCAATGAGCCCCTTCAGGGCGCGACTTTTATCTGGCTTTGTGCATTAGGCGTTGCCCGATGTTGACGATTTCGCCCTTTCAGGGCTATTAAAGCGGCGAAAGGAGGCAACAAAGCTTGCTTATTCATTTCCCAAAAGTTCGGGATGACTCATGTTGCACTTTGCTTAAAATATTGTTCTGATGCTCCATTCGGCATCCAATAAGGGCTCCACTTATTAGACACCCCTCATTACGTCAACCCATCGTTTCATTCAATCGAATTGTGCTTGAGATACAATTTCCGGATATTCGATATAAATGTAACTGTCCGGCTGCTCACACCTGCCCCCCAACCATGTTTGCCCACCCGAATTCATGGTGCTCACACGGCAACTGGGCAGCAACCCTCCCAATTTTTTTTCAAAAAACCCACAACTTTTTTTCTCACATTTTGAGACTTTCCCGGCACCACACCCAAAAAAGTCTCACAATTTGAGACTGATTTTTCAAAGCACCCGAAAGAGTCTCACAATATGAGAAAATTCAGCTCGGCAGTCTCAATTATTGAGAATCAGCGATTTGTGCGTTTGAAAATAAAGGGGCAACTTTGTACGCGGATACAACAAAGGTTCTAAGCCAAACAGTTTCACACCTGTTCAAAACTACTCCAAACATGAAAAAAGATATTAGCTCCCTGTTCCTAGCCACACTCCTTGCCGCAGGGCTCTGCTTCCCGGCTTGCCGCAAAGCCCCGCCCGACCCGGAGCCCGAGCCGCCGCACGTCCCTTATTGGGATACCCTGCCGGCGATAACCCAGACGGGCGCCAACACCTTTGGATGTTTAGTGGACGGGAAGGTTTGGGTGCCGAGGAAAGAAATATTGGTTCCATGGTATGTTTTAGCAGCAAGCCTCAACGAACTTGACGGTACTGGCAGTTGCGTTATTGACTGTAGTATAATTACTCCAACCCAAGATGATTATTTAATCATGAATTTTGGGCCTACCTATTTTTCTCCATCTACATGTTACGGGAAAAGGGCACTTCTCCCTAAAAGCAATTTTAACTTCACTACTTCACATGACACATATTCTATTGACCCAAAGGATTCCCTGATCAACTGGGTAAAAGTATCTATGGTAGATACGGACAGAAATATCATTTCTGGCACCTTCCAATTCACAATGTACAAAGACCAACTGCCTCATAAAACCCTCAAAATAACTGAAGGCCGATTCGACCTAAAGTACCACCCACAGTGAACATGGTTACTTAACTTTCTAATTTCCAATTTATTATGAAAAAATTTTTATTGGCGGGCCTGCTCCTGCCCTGGCTCTGCTTTGCCTTTGCGCAAGGCCAAACCCCTCCCCAACAGCCCAAAGGAAAACCATACAAGCTCTGGCTCCGCAGCACAAATTCCACAAAAATAAGCGCTGGATACCTTCATGCTTTGACAGATAGTTCCATTACAGTTGACAGAGGCTGGTACTATAAGCCCATGGAAAAGCAGGAATTTCAAGCCACGCAGATCAAGTGGGTCAAGTTCCGGAAAGATGGCAAAACGCGGCGGGGAGCGGGTATCGGGGCGGCGCTCGGGTTTGTAACGGGATTAGCTTGGGGTGTAGCATTGGGCGATGACCAGCCTTGCCCGCCCCAAAGTTGGGTGTGCTTTTCGCTAACACGCTTTCAAAAGGGCTTGCTAATCAGTTGCGCAACTGTTCCCGTGGGCGGGCTTGTTGGGTGGCTTGTCAGCAGCGGGAAAACCAAAATAACCATCGACGGAAAGCGAAGCGAGTATATCCGGCAGCGCAAGCTGATCGAATCTTACATGAGAAATTGAAAACAGTCCTGCTACCCGCAATTTTTTTTCAAAAAACTCCCAACTTTTTTTCTCACATTTTGAGACTTTTCCGGCACAGCGCCCAAAAAAGTCTCACAATTTGAGACTGATTTTCAATAATGCCTGAAAAAGTCTCACAATATGAGAAAATCCCGCCTGGCAGTCTCAATTATTGAGAATCAGCGATTTGTGCGTTTGAAAATTAAGGGGCAACTTTGTACGCAGATACGGCCAAGGTTTTGAGCCCTGTATTATCACACTATTTCAAAACACCCTACAATATGAAAAACACGATTTTCTTAGCCCTAACCGCTCTACTGACAACCCTGTTGTTGTCTGCTTGCTGGAAAAGCGCTGCACCTGACCGCAGCCACATTGGCGGCAGAATACTGGAGTATGGAACTGACGCGCCCATCAAAGGCGCAAAAGTCAATATCAGCGGCTGGTCGGGCAGCGTAGGCGGGGGCGGCTCCGGCGGGGGCAATACACAGGTGGCCACTACCTTCAGCAACAGTGATGGATATTACAGTTTTGATAAACTAGCTGGTAATCAGGTGCTGCTGGTCAACGCTACCAAAGAGGGCTATTTTACAGACCTCGATTCCGAAGTAAGTGTGCTTGACGACGGCAATTACGATGACGTGGATGTAAGGCTAAAGCCCTATACTTGGCTGAAGGTGACGATTCGGAATGAAAGCGGAGCTTATGGGTTTGGCTCTTCTCAATTACTGGCCGAAAGACTAATACAATCTCAAGGCCAAGAACATTCTGTCATCAAACTCATAAAGGGAAACGATTCTTATACGTTGATTTTCTTTATTTTAATAGATGCAAATACTTCAACTAATAATACTTCTAATATTAAGGTTTTAGATAACTATGGCAATGAAGTCCCTATTGATATTGGAGCATCATTAAGTATTTTGACTAACCCTGTTGGACACGACACTACGAATATCTTCATTTCATATTAAATTTCTTAAAACATGAAAAAACTTTATCTTCTTGTCATGCTGTTCAGCATGGCTCGGACGGCTTATGCCCAATGCCCAGAAAATTCCACAGATGATGTCCGGGCAATTCCTCTAAGCATAAAAACGGGTCATAGTGTTTACAACATAAATGGGGAATACACAACGCATTATTATCTAGAGTTCGAAATTTGCAAACCATGGACCTTGCATATTTCCAACCCACGATCATTCGGCTGAACAAGTCCATCCATACAGCCAAATAAGCCCAGGAACCATCGGCCAACGCCAGATACGGGATGTCTCCAACCCACACTTTGTCAATCGCTTCAACTTTGTCCATTTCCAGCAACAAATTCGGGTTTCGGAGCAAATTGGGGTTGGTTTGGGTTGTTTTGGGAATAAATGACCGGGGTTGTATGGCTTTTAGACCCTGCTCCTGCATCCTGTTCCGAATTTGATAGCGGCCGGCTTTGCCCCCGTTTTCTTTCAGCTCCGCTTCAATTCGCCTGGAGCCATAATGCCGTTTATGCAGCTCAAACACTTGCTTTACCTCATCCCTTACCGACAACTTTTGAGCGTTGAGCTGGTGACTGTCTCCCTTCAGCCAAGCATAAAATGCACTACGGCTTTTGCCAAGAACACCACAAAGCGCACTCGTAGCGAATTCCGCCTGGTGGGCCTTGATGAACTCATAGACTTGCCTCACGTCGTCCGGCTGAAAATGGACAAGGCTTTTTTTAGGATATCACGTTCCATTTCCAATTGCCGAACGTAGCGACGCAGCGATTCAACCTCCCCCGTTTCCTCGACCATTGATTTTGATTTGCCCATGGCCGCCTTCCATTTGCCCAACAGGCCCTGGTTTATTCCCAAAGATTTGGACACATCGGCAATGCTTCTGCCAAGCGCCACCATCTCAACAGCTGAACGCTTGAATTCTTCGTCGTATTTGCGACGACGCAACTTCTGATTGGGTGCTTTTTCTTGTTTCATCTGAACACAAAATTAAGAGTGTTTTGTGTCCGGCAAAACTAGACCATCTCATAAGCTTGATGTTTGGGATTCCCAAGGCCGTTTGGTGCTGCAAACAACTGCCATGGGCAATTTCCGCTTAGAAACGGCAGCCTGGATGCCCGGAATTTACCTGGTACGTGCAACCTCGAGCACCGGTGGGCGCGGCACAGGGAAATTGGTTTTGAGCAGGTAATCATCAAAGGGTAGTTTTTTTATGACCACATCCGGCGAACGACCGTCAATCAAAGGTTGTTCGCTGGATGGGGTGCTACAGATGTTTGTCCTCCGAGGCCGAGCGCCGCTTGGCTATGTTTATTATGGGCCGACTTCGCTCGACGGTATCGAGGCCATAGAGGCACAAGCCAAAGTTTAGCTTAGCTTACAAAGCCAGGTGTTTTGAACGCAGCCCGGCGCCCATAAATACCGCCGCTTTTTCGTCAAATGCTTCCGCTGATTCGGTGGTGAAATAGGCCGTTTGGCCGTGTTTGCTGCAAACGGCCTCGATCTCGGGGTGGCGTTGTAAATAATCGTCCAGGCTTTTTGCCACGATCTCGCCTTGCGCGACAACTTGGACATGGATGGGCAAATACATGCTCATCTTGCTGATTAACAACGGGTAGTGAGTGCACCCCAAAACGATCGTGTCTATTTCTGGCGATTGGCCGAGCAGTTCCCGCAGGTATTTTTGCACAAAGTAATCGGCGCCGGGGCCTTCATGCTCGTTGTTCTCCACCAGTGGCACCCACATCGGGCACGCCTGCTGGAACACCTTCAATTCGGGGAAAAACTTTTCAATTTCGATCACGTAGGATTCCGATTTCACGGTGCCGAGGGTGGCCAATATGCCGACATGACCTGTTTGGGAGTAATGACCCACAAGCTCTGTGGTGGGTCGGATAACACCCAGTACCCGGCGTTTGGGGTCAATTTTTGGCAAATCCTGCTGTTGAATGGTGCGCAGCGCCTTTGCCGAAGCGGTATTGCAGGCCAACACCACCAACTGGCAGCCCATGCTGAAAAGGTGTTGCACACATTCCAGCGTGTAGTGATAAATCGTGTCGAAATCGCGCGGGCCATAGGGCGCCCGGGCGTTGTCGCCGAGGTAGATGTAATCGTACTGCGGCAGTTGCCGGCGGATTTCCCGGAAAACGGTAAGCCCTCCGTAGCCGGAATCAAAGATGCCGATGGGCGCGGGTTGGATCATGGGGCAAAGGTAAACTATGATTCGCCTGATTTTTGTGATTGAGTATGATTGATTCAACTGATGTTCAATGACCACGCTCGGCGGTAGCGCGAGGTATTTAAAACGTGATTATAGTGATTTTATACCAGGATTCTATTGATTAAATACAAGTTGCTGCTAAGTGCCTAAGTCAAAAAGCTACGCAGGGCCGCCACCATTTTTTCAGGCTCTTCTTCCTGGCAGAAATGCCCCGCTTTTTCAAAGCGGATCACCTGTGCCTGTGGCAAGGCTTTTGCCCATTTTTCCAGTTCGTAGGGCGGCACAAAGCTGTCTTTCATGCCCCAGAAGATTAGGAATGGCTTGTTCGAAATGCGCGGCAGGTTATGCCAAAGGTTGTCCCAAAACGGCCCGGCGGCGGTCAGCTCCCGCGTAAAGGCGTACGCAGCTACGCGCGCGCTGGCATTGGGCAGGGCTTTTTTGTAGTGTTGGTGCACGGCTGGTGTGAGTTTCTTTTTGTCGCCAAAGGCGGCAGGTATGACAAAATTGACCGGAAAGTTGAAACGCAGGTACATCATGCGGCCAAACCAGCTGCGCATCAATTTAGCGGGTGTTGCATAGTGCGGGTCGTTGTTCAGCGACCACATCCAGCCGTTAAAAATTGAAATCTTTTGCACATGCTCCGGATGGCGGATAGCGTAGGAAAGCGCGATGCCCAGGCCAAAATCGTTGGCCACGATGTGGAAATCGCGCAATTGCAGCTTTTCGATAAATGCCTCAAGCCGGGCGGCATGGGCGGGCACGGAGTAGTCGGCGCTTGCGGGTTTATCGGAAAGCCCAAAACCGAGCATGTCGGGCGCGACGCAGCGAAACTGTCCGCGCAGGTCGCGCAGCAGGTCGCGCCAGCCGAACGACCATTCCGGCGTGCCGTGCGCGAAAAGTATGACGGGGCCGCTGCCTTCGTCGATGTAGTGCATTTGATGGCCTTCGATGTCCGTGAATTTGGATTCGAAGGGGAATAGTTGGCGGTCAACCCAGGAAATATCCATCGGTATATTTATTGGTGAGCAATGATTGCATTTTGTCGAGTGGGTATCGGCTGGGGTCGTCGAGGTAGTGCAGGGTAATGCCGTCGATGAGGGCGAAGAGCAAGAAGGCTTCTTGTTCCGGGGCGGGGGCGCCCATTTTCTGGAAGCTCTCTGTGAGGTGACCCACAATGAATTGATACACAGCTTCCATTTGTTGCCCGGCGATGTTGCGCACGGCATCCTGGAAGCGCACTTTTTGTACCAACCGCCAAAAAGTCTCGTGTTCGCGCATGAGGGCGAACGCGCTTTCGATGTGGGAAATGATCGCCTGTTTCGGGGGCATTCCCGTCTGGTAGGCAGCCATGGTGCCCGCGATCTGTTCGAGGCCGAGCTGGATGATGGCTTCGAGCAGGCCCGCTTTGTTGCCGTAATGCCGAAAGATCAATCCCTCCGACACGGCGGCTTCGCGCGCGATCTGGCTGGTCGGGGTGCGGTCGTAGCCCTGTTGGGCAAACAGGCTGAGCGCGGTTTGGAGGATTTGTTCTTTGTTGGACATGGGTGGCGGTGTGGTGCTGCTTGCAAGGCAAAAGTGAGTAATCACTTACAAAGGTAGTTGCACTTGCTATTCTGTGCAAGTTTTTTTTGGGCGCGGGAGAATTATACTGTGATTCGCCTGATTTTTGTGATTGAGTATGATTGATTCAATTGATTACAAAGATCGGCATGCACGAAACCAAGCGGCCTGAGGTATAGCCCAAAATCACGGCAAAAAAAGCGTATCAGATGCAACGTTTTGTCCTGTATTACCCCCTTTCTATCGAATCACTTTTCAAAATGCAGCACATGAAATACGTTTTTTCCTTTTTTATCGCGCTTTATTGCCTGGCGCCTGCACAATCCCAGCCCCCGGAGTACACCGTTCATGTTTCCCTCGCCGAATCGCTTTACACGAAAGGCGCATACGCCGCCTCGGCCAATGAGTATTCCGCAGCATTCAAAACCATGGGCTGGAAGGGGTACAGTGCCGACCGGTACAATGCCGCCCGGTCCTGGTCGATGGCGGGCGTGCCAGATTCGGCGTTTTTCAATCTTTTTAAAATTGCCGAGAAACTGAAATTTGACAACCTCGATGCGTTGACAACTGAGCCGGCATTCAAGCCCCTGCACGCGCTTTCCGATTGGGAACGCCTTTGTACTGTTGTTAAATCAAACCAGCCAGAGCATCCTGAATTAGCCAAGGAGCTAAAATCGATATATGTAGAAGATCAAAAATACCGGCAGATGATCGACAGTGTGATGCAACAACATGGGCGTGAGTCGGCGGAAATAAAAGCGCTGTGGAGTAAGATACAGCTGGTCGATTCGATCAACACCGCCCGCGTCTCAGAGATATTGGATACCTATGGCTGGCTGGGGCCGAAAGCGGTTGGGGAGACTGGAAATTCGGCCTTGTTCCTGGTGGTTCAGCATGCCGACATCGCGGTGCAGGAGAAATATTTGCCCATGATGCGGGAAGCGGTAAAATCGGGAAATGCCCAGGGATCAAGCTTGGCACTCCTGGAAGACAGGGTGCTGATGCGGCACGGGAAAAAGCAGATTTATGGCAGTCAGGTGCGCAGCGACCCCGCTACCGGGGAGAAATATTTTTTCCCGATAGAGGATGTGGACCGCGTGGACGAGCGGCGGGCTGCGGTGGGGCTAGGGCCTTTGGCGGAATATGCGCGGCATTTTGGGATTGTGTGGGATGAGGCGGCTAAGGAGAGGAATAAGGGGATGGTGCCGGGGAAAGAGTGAGCGGAACGCAGAATCCCGCCACGCTTTCGGTTATGTAAAACCCGCATTATTTAAAACAGGAAGCCTACCATGAAATAGGGAGAACTTGTTCCCAAAACACGGTAGGCTTCAAATAAACACCAGGTGCTGTGCTAGCCACTTTTAAAAAACGGTCGGCTTCAGCTAACCACGAAGCGAGTTTCCGTTATGGATGAAGGCACCCACCATCATTAATAAATGCAATAATAGCATTTGCGACAGCGATTAAATCATAGGCATCGCCCTCGCTTATTTGCCCTGCATTTCTTTTGCCATTGACTTGATTTATGAAGGCGTTCAATTTGGAGATGGCATCAAATGAATTGTTGCTTTGCAAAAATTGGATCGCATCATTCAATTTACTATTAAAACCGTTCGCCCAATTTTGACCGCCATACGAAAAATTAAATTGATCCTTAAGGTCTGCAACCAGGTCGCTAGCGCATTGCAACTCAACTTTTCGGGCGCAAACAGTATTATGTTTATATACTTTAAACCCGCCACCAAAAGCACCGTTGAAAAAAGATTTCACCCATGCGTGGCTATCACCCATTTCGGTAGAAGTCCAATAGCCAGCGAATTGATTAAAAGGGCCATCAATTGCTTCAAGCTCGTCAGATAGATTGGTGTAAATAGCCTGCACTTCTCCGGCAGCCGGCAAATACCAGCCCTCTCCGATTTCTGTACATTTTTTTGCAGCATAGTTTCCGTCAGGGTAAATAAATACACCTGTATATGCGGTAACAATATTTGCCGTGTTGGCTTCTCCATTGAAATCTGTTGTTGGATCAGCTGGTGGCGCTATGGGTGTGTTAATTGGGTCGGTTGTCTGAATGCCCCAATTAATAAGCCCGTCTGCAGGGACTGCCACCTCAATTGTCCCTTGGTCGTTAGGCAATACTACATTTCCCACCATTTGATGGCTCGACCTGAAACTGAAGTTCTTATCATCTATAGGCTTAAAAACCGGGTCGTCGTTCTTTTCACAAGAAGATAAAAAAGCAACCGATAGTGTCAGGAAAATCAAAAAATAGTGTTTCATATTGATGAATTTAGCATCCCGTGCAGCAAATACACGAGATGTGGTTAAGAATACCACGCATTCTGCGTGGGTGAAGTAAAATCATTGTTCTGGAATCCAGGTTTTTTTCCGGGGTTAGGCCAAATGAGTCGAGCACTGTTTATTGAGGGCGCCGCTCTTCATTGCTCCGAATCATGCTGCAAAGGTAGGGCATCCTGTCGGGCACAGTGCAGGAGGGAAATACCCGAAATTGATTTCCCGTAATTTCCGCAGGTTACCGGGTAAGATTACGGGTTTTGCCTATGTGTGAATCGCTCATAAGCATAGATGGGGGTTTGTACACGCTTAAGAAAGATACTGCCAGGGTGATGGCGACGCGCAAACGGAGGGAGGAAATGAGGGCGCAAACATGAGTCATCCCGATTTTTTTTGTAGAAAAGTGCTGATTTGAGCGTTTTTGACCCTGAAGGGGTCGCAGCATGAACACTGGGCATCGCCCGGTGTGGTGATGGCTCTCTTATTCGCGCCCTGAAGGGGCTTTTCTTGACTTTCTTCAAGATCGGCAAGCCCCTTCAGGGCGCGAATTTATCTGGCTTTTTGCATTGGGCGTTGCCCAATGTTGATGATTGCGCCCTTTCAGGGCTATTAAGGAGGCGAAAAAGCTCGCATATTCATTTCCCAAAAATTCGGGATGACTCATGTTTGCACCTTGCTCAAGAATTTATTCGGATAAATTGCTGGTCACCCAGTGCTTCTCCGTCTCGTGATAGGATTGTGTTCTCCGCAAACAACAGTTCAACGCACCAGCACCATCCTTTTCCAGGCCACATGCGCGCCCGACTCTAATTTGTAAAACAATACCGATGGCGCAGGAAGCAAGCCTCCTTCGAGCGTAACCGCATTATAGCCCTGGTTGAATTGGTCTGTTTTGACAAAAAGCCTGCGGCCTTCCGCATCATATACACTTAGGGTCGCTTCTGCGGCATGGGGCAGGCGGAACCCGATTTTTGTGCTTTGGCTGAATGGGTTAGGCTCGTTTTGAAAGAGTGCAAATGAGGCATTTTCTAATTCATCTATGCCTGAAATAATGCCTTGTTCAATGGTAAAAGCATGCTCACAAACGCGCTCGTTGCCACAAAAATCAGGCACAATCCATTTGACTCTGTGCTTTCCATGGGGCAATTGTGGCGCGACAAAGATGTTGGGTTCAAGGGCCGTATTCCAGCGAATGGAAGCAAATGCAGTATTGGGAGAGGTACTTCCCTGGAAGGTGAAATGCCATTTTTGATTGATTGGAACTGGCCTTGAATCGAAGGTCACCAGTGTTCCACCAAGATACCCCGGTGTGTTGAGATTGTTGTACCGGATGGTGTCGGCTCCCAGAAGGTTTTCAGAATTGATGACAGATTCCAGGATGCCGTCATTGTCCAAATCGAGGAAAAGCAGGAATCGTGTACGATCCAGGTTGCCCCCGTCACAAGCATCCGAACTTAAGATGCTTAGGTTGGTTGCCCTTTCTTTCAAATCTTGAATGGGGAGATTCGGATTGAACACATTGTGCCAAAGCCCCGGGTCGTTCAGTGTTGTATCGGTAAAAGTCGTGGCTCCTGTTGGGCAGTTTGAAATTACCGGAGCTTCTGTATCGATGACTTTAATGATTTGGGTGTACTTGTACATGTTGGTATTCGCGGCCCAGAACATGCAGTAGTTCGTGGCAGCGGTGTCGACAGCATTTATTTTTACAACAGTAGGGTTCCACGGAGCCAAGGCGCCGCAAGCTGAAACAACAGGCCCCGGCAAATTTGCCGGATGGTTTACCATGGCGTTTGGTTGTGGGTTGGGCACAGAAGTGGCCGGCAGTGCGGGATTGAAAGTACACCAGTTGATCACGGTCCACTTTCGCTCGATTTTGTAGCAGGCATCCGGAACAACTGTGAAAATCTGATCCTCATACGATTTAGCCAGCAGCTCACAGTCTTCGCCCAAAAACTTTGGTTCGCCGTAGTTATTTATGCCGTTGCAAACAGTTGCAAACACATCATCCGGGAATCGAATGTAATAATCCTGGTTGTAATTGACAATAATGCGCTGGTTACATTGGCTGCTGTTGCCGCTGCAGTCAAAGGCCCGGAATGTGCGCACAATGGTGCCTTTGCTGCAAAGGCTGTCAAAGTTTGCGTAGTTCGCCTGATGTGTCAAACCGCACTGCCCTTGATACACTTTGGTATCATCCAAACAGCAGTTGTCTGTTAAAGAAGCAACGCCGTAAACTGACAAGTCCGGGTTAAACTGTTCGCAGCTGACCGATACATTCGCAGGAGGAACACAAACGGGCTTGATTTTGTCTTCCACCGACACCTGAATGATGCACTCATTAAAGATTGGGTTTCCATCGGGGCCGAGCACAAAATTACCCATGGTATCCACCTGATATACACGCAGGATGACAGGCTGAACCGTGCCTGCTTCGCAGCCATAGAATTTAATAGAGTCGTTCTCCGAAATTGCCCGCTCAAACTCACTTGGAAAATCCGGGAAAAAATCATTGCAAGGAGCGTGGCCATTCGTAGCGTTCAGGCCCAGGATACAATCGCTGTATGGGGCTGCCCGGCGTATCGTAAATTTCACGTTGCCACAACCATCATAAGAGCCATCGTCAAACGTGGCAGCTTTTACCGAGGTTGCCCCACCAAAATGGCATGCGTCGAGCGCGGCAGGGTTGCCATTGGGGCCTGCCGGGCCATAACAATCCGCTGGATCGTCGATGCCGATCGCAATCGTAGTCATTTCGTCACAAACCGCAATCGGCGCAGCAGCATCCTGTACCTTCAATTGAAAACTGCAGGTATTTGTGTTGCCACAGTCATCTTCTACAAAATATGATACAATATGTGTGCCTTGTGGCAAGCAGATGCTCGTCCCCATTGCCCCCAAGGTATCGGGGTTCGACAAATCGTTGCCTGGGAAATCGCTTAGATTGCCCGTTAGAGCCTGGGTGCCAACTTGAAGACCGGCAAGGTCAAAAATGTCGATATTGCCATTAAAAGCGCTAATTCTCGAACAGTTATCGGAAATGACCACATCTGGAAGATCCACGGTTCCGCAGCAGTTGAATGTGCCTGTGGAAACGGACAGGTTGCCAGGACAAACAAATTCCGGCCCCTGGTTATCGACAACCTTGATGATCTGGTTGTGTACAAGTATTTCTCCGCTACACCAGTCGAGTATGGTCCATTCCCGTCGGATTTTATAGGCGCCATCACATACGGCAATCACGACATCGACATAGGAGGCCGCTATGGAACAGCTTATGGGTTGACCAAAAATCAATGGTTCTCCTTGCAACCCCTGGCTGTTGATCCAGGCGGGCGTTGGGTTCGGGGTACTGCTGCACGAGAAAGACGGCGCCTCAATGCCGTCATAGCTGATGGGAAGCACCACATCTGCCAATTTTGGACGAATAAATTTAATCTTCTGGATGCAAGTGGAGGTGTTTGCAGATGCGTCTCTGGCTGTCCATGTACGGGTGATAATTTTGGTATAGCCGCTGGCACAATCCGTCGCCATTTTCGAATCCAAATAGGTCAGCGTTACCGGGCCACCACAGTTGTCGACAGGAGTCCTTTTCGGCACGTTTACCGATATCTCCAATCCCGTGATTTCGATAATGCCACCTTCAAACGCCAGGTTGTCGGTGATGGTCAGGGCCCAGATGCCAGCGGCATCTTTCCCGTTGAAGGCACTCAAAACAGCAGGGTTCGATACCCCGAGTGCTACACATTGAAAAGGTGCGCCATTTGCATTCAATTGGTCGCACTGCGTCAAATTACCCGCCCCCTGATCGTCGAACAACAGGTCTATGGGCCATACGGCGCCGGTGCAACCATTTTGTGTAAACAATTCCGCAGATGTACCGTCTGGCGCCTTCAATACCATCTGAAGGTCTGAAAGCGCGGTATGGCCAGTTAGTTTGATCCGGCAGTTTATATCCAGCACGGCCGTGCCGGCAGGGAGGTATCCGTAATCAAAACTGTATTCCTTGATATCCGCTGCGCCGGGCTGCCCGATTGAGTCCTGCAATCCTTTGTGCGTTATGGTTTGGTAGCCCGTTATGGCTGGGAAGGGTTCGGGATTCAGGTTGGGGTCGGCAGTACAGGGAAGCAACAAATCATGGCATTGCAACACCGGGGGGAGTTTGTCTTCAATCTTGACATTGCCCCAGCATTTGTTGCCGAAAACGGGCTCTGTTACGCGCACCTGGTAGGTTTTGCCGATATCAGAAGGCCCAACACAAGAAGATACCCAGGGGCCGTTGCCAAGGGGAGGCGTTTTGTCCAGCTGCACGAGATAATTGCTGAAACAGCCAAAAGGGCCGCCTTCCAGCACATCTCCGGCGCCGATACAATACTGGCAGTCTTCATCTATTGAAATTGTGGCCAAATCATTGCATATCAGAGCTGCGTTTGGATTGGCGAATTCGGTCACAATGACACTAAAGCAACAGGCCGTGTCGCCATCCGGTACGCCGAGGGGAGGGCGGTCTATGGTAAAACAATTCTGCGTAGTACCGATCGGAAAGGCCGAGCCGCTGGGCAATCCGGCGGTTTGAATGACCACGGATGGCAGGCAATCACCGGAAGTTTCTACGACATAGTTCACAATCATGCTGCATTCGCCCGAACCAAGTGCAATGCTGATATCTGCCGGGCAAATGATCGTACAAGGCGCCTGTGATGCCGGCTGGTTTTGGGCGGCTGGCTTGAGGTGGCCGGTATTGGGCGGCGTTATCGGCGTTGAATTTGAAGTGTAAACAATGAAAATGACGCATGCCGAAAGGCATGTCAGGCGGGGTAACAATCTTCTTTTCATGTAGGAAGAATAGGATTTAGGTGATAAGGAAGTAGTTGAACGTTCGCAAATATAACCCGAAAGCTATGGTGTGTGACAGGTTTGTCCTAAAAACATTTCGGCATTCTTTCCGCTTCAGCTAATGCCCGGCCATAGGGTTAGACCGCTTACATGCCCCCCCTAAGATGTTTTCGCGCAGATTTTACACAGATTTTGTTGCGCAGATTCCACGCAGATGTTTCTGTGTGAAATCTGTGCGTTTTTTTCTGTGCAAAATCTGCGCGAAATAAAAATCAACCTGAATTTGAGATGTATCCCTACAACCCAAAAATCGACCGCCCCAAATACGTTGCCGCATCGCCCAGCTCTTCCTCAATCCGCAGCAACTGGTTGTACTTCGCTATCCGGTCGGAGCGGCTGGCCGAGCCCGTTTTGATCTGGCCGGTGTTGAGCGCCACGGCTAAGTCCGCAATGGTGGTGTCTTCCGTTTCGCCGGAGCGGTGGCTGATGACCGAAGTATAGGCGTGCCGGGTAGCCAGATTTACGGCATTGATGGTTTCGGTGAGCGTACCGATCTGGTTTACTTTGATGAGGATGGAGTTGGCGATTTTCTCGTCGATGCCGCGCTGCAGGCGGTCAACATTGGTCACGAACAAATCGTCACCCACGAGCTGGATGCGGTGGCCGAGCGTTTCTGTCTGCAATTTCCAGCCTGCCCAGTCGTCTTCAGCAAAGCCGTCTTCGATGGAGTATATGGGATAGCGGTTGCACCAGTCTTTCCAGAACGCCACCATATCTTTGGAGTTGAAGCGGTCGCCGGTAGATTTTTTGAACACGTATTCGCCTTTTTCGGCGTCGTAGTATTCGGAAGCGGCTGCGTCGAGGGCAATAACCATATCGTCGAGCGGGCGGTATCCGGCTGCTTCGATGGCAGTCATCACCATCTGGATGGCTTCTTCGTTGTTTTTGATGCCCGGGGCAAAGCCGCCCTCGTCGCCGACATTGGTAGCGTAGCCCTTGCTTTTCAGCACTTTTTTCAGGTGGTGGAAAACTTCCACACCCATGCGCAGTCCGTCCTTAAACGTTTCTGCGCCGACGGGCATTATCATAAATTCCTGGAAGTCGATCCCGTTGTCGGCGTGTGCGCCCCCGTTGAGGATGTTCATCATCGGGATGGGCATCACATGGGCATTCACCCCGCCGAGGTAGCGGTAGAGTGGTTGGCCCAGTTCTTCGGCTGCGGCGCGCGCCACGGCCAGGCTAACGGCGAGGATGGCATTGGCGCCTATTTTTCCCTTGTTGCGGGTGCCATCGCGGTCGATCATCAGCTTGTCGATCCGGATTTGGTCGGTCACCTCCTGGCCTATCAGTTCGCCGCGGAGCATGATCTCGATGTTTTTGACGGCTTTCTGCACGCCTTTGCCTAAGTAGCGTCCATCGTCTTCGTCGCGCAGCTCTGCGGCTTCGTGCGCGCCGGTGCTCGCGCCACTGGGCACGGCTGCGCGGCCTACGAATCCGGCATCGGTCCAAACTTCTGCTTCTACGGTCGGGTTGCCGCGAGAGTCCAATATCTCGCGGGCCAATATTTCACGGATGGCGCTCATACTTTTTATCTTGATTTTGAAATGAAAAAATGACCCGCAAGCAAAACGGGCAATGAAGCGCAAAAATAGCCATTTCTTTTTCCGGGTTGGGAAGAAGATGTATGTTCCTTGAAAAATATACCAGGATTTTTAGAGATTTGGAGGATTATTGGGATGGATTGAATTGATGTAAAAGGATTTGCTTTGAGTTGGTTTCGCACCACACTACTGGACATATTATTTCGTGCAGCTTTTACGCAGAAAAAGATACAGATTTGACACAGATTTTTTCCGCGTAAAATCTGTGAAAACAAATCTGCGGGAAACCTGCGCGAAAATTGTTGAATATTGAAGGCTTTTCAGCACATCGCAGGGTTTCGATCAAAGTTTATTATGTTTGCGAATCAAAACAGACCATTTCAACAATTATGACCCACCCGAAGGCAACGATTTTTTATGTTGAGGACGACGAAAGCCTCAGCTTCGTGACCCGCGACAACTTAGAGTTGAGCGGCTATATCGTGACCCACTGCGAAGACGGGCAAAAAGCGCTCGACATCATCAAGAGCGGGCAAAAATTCGACCTCTGCATCTTAGACGTCATGCTGCCCGAAATAGACGGCTTCACCCTGGCGCAGGAAATCCGAAAGCGCGACGAACAGGTGCCCATCATCTTCCTTTCGGCCAAAAGCATGAAGCAGGACAAGATACACGGGCTCACCATCGGCGCCGACGACTACATCACCAAGCCCTTCAGCATCGAGGAACTGCTGCTGAAGATCGACATCTTCCTGCGCCGCACCAAATACACCACCATGCTGAAGCCAGGCGTGCCCGTGGCCATCGGCAACTACGAGTTCGACTACAAAAACCTGAGCCTCACAGCCGACGGCTATTCTGAAACCCTGACGCTGAAGGAAGCCGACCTGCTCAAGCTGCTCAACGAGAACAAGAACCAGGTAGTGAAGCGCTCCTACATCCTCGAAACAATCTGGGGCAAAGACGACTACTTCCTGGGCCGCAGCCTCGACGTGTTCATCTCCCGCCTGCGCAAGTACTTGAGCCAGGACGAGCGCATCAAGGTGGAGAACATCCACGGGGTTGGGTTTAAGTTTAGGGTGGATGATTGAAATGCTGGATGCTGGATGCTGGATGCTGGATGCTGGATGCTGGATGCTGGATGCTGGGTTTTTGCAAACATCATGCAAACCATTCCTTTTGGTTTTCTGTTAGGTGATTGTCGTGCTAACTTTGCGGCACGGTATTCTTATGATTTCTCGCACAACAAAATCTGTCGCTTGGCTTTGGATAGCCTCCCTCTTTATCGCCACCGTAGGTGTGAGCGGGACGCAGATTTATTGCTATTGTGTTGGGAAAACGACGCTGTCGCTGTTTGACGGGGAAGATGCCTGCCAGGAAAAGGTCGTAAAATCTTGTTGCGCCACAGCGGTTGCCCAATCGCATAAATCTTGCTGTGAAAGCCCTGCCGGCGTTAAAAGCGACCAGGGCTGCACCAAAAAGTCCACCAAGGTTTTTCAATTGAAAACCGAATTTACCGTTCAGGAGAAGGTTTTTGAAAAACTTGCGTTGCCCCTGTTCGGACATCCCGCAGCCATTGCCCCTTTCCTTGTTTCAAATACTTTGGCTTCCAACCCCAAAGCGGGCTTCCCAACCTATGCCCAACCACCGCCGCTGCCAGGGCGCATGATCTGTGTGCGCCACGGCGTATTCCTTTGCTAGACTTGTCGGATTGTTCCCATTGACAAGGCTTCCCGTTATGACAGGGATAGCCCAGCTCTAATCAATTCATCTCGACAAGTTTTTTCTAATGAAATATACCTTTAGCCTGATACTGGGACTGTTGTTTTCAGTTTCCATGCTCCAAGCCCAGGAACCCACTACCATGCTCACGGGCATGGTCACCAATGAAAAAGAAGAACTGCTCATCGGCGCTTCTGTTTTTTGGAAAGACACCAAAAAAGGCGCTGTGACCGACATCAAGGGCCGTTTCCAAATCCCGCTACGAAGCGAAGAAGCTACCCTGGTGGTCAATTATGTAGGCTATGCCTCTGCCGAAGTGCAAGTATTGCCCGGCGAGAACAACCTTTGGATCGAAGTGGAAGACATGGCCATGCTGCAGGAGGTCACCGTGGCGGCAAAAGGCTTCGACAACCATATCTCTACCATCGAAACCCGGAACGTGGAGCGCATCACGAGCAAGGAACTGCGCAAAGCGCCCTGCTGCAACCTTTCGGAAAGCTTCCAGACCAACGGCGCCATCGACGTGGCCTACCCCAACGCGCTCACGGGCGTGAAGGAAATCCAGCTCCTGGGCCTGCGGGGAATTTACAGCCAGTTCCTGGTAGAAAACCGCCCGACCATGACGGGCATCGCCACGCCATTTGCCTTTGAGTACATCCCCGGCACCTGGCTGAGCGGCATCGTTTTGGCCAAGGGCGCCAGCACGGTGAAAACGGGCAACAACGGCATCACCGGGCAAGTAAACGCCGACATGGTGAAGCCGCAGTCAGACAGCCCTGTGTTCGTCAACCTTTTCAGCTCCAGCGAGGGCCGCGGGGAGCTGAACCTGCACCTCAACAAAAAAGGGCAAACCACCTCCAACGGTTTTTACCTGCACGGCAGCTTTGTGGAGAACAACTGGGACATGAACCGCGACAATTTCAAGGACTCCCCCAACCGCCAGCAGCTGAACGCCATGTACCGCCTCATCCACGACAGCGCCAAAGGCTGCGCCCAGTTCAACGTGCAGGCGCTCACCGACCGCCGCCAGAGCGGGCAGATCAGGGAGAACGCTGCCGGCCAGTCGTTCGGCATCGACCAGCAGAACGACCGCATCGAAGCCTGGGGGAAGTACGGCAAGGAAGCCTTGTTCGGACAACGTTTCCTGGAGCTGGGCAATATCGGCAGTGCTTCCTGGCATCGCACCCAGGCCGTTTTTGGCAATAACGTTTATGCCGCCGAGCAAAGGTCGCTGTACTGGCAGACGCTGCTGCAGAACATCATCGGTACCACCGACCACAAGATCGTGGTGGCGCCCTCCTTGCAATACGACGACATCCGGGAAAAAGTGAACGAGGGCGATTTGAGCCGCAAGGAGACCGTGGCAGGCTTCATGGGCGAATACACGTACAGCCGCCCCAACCTGCAGCTGGACATGCCCGATTTCGTGCTGGTGCTGGGCGGCCGGGTCGATTGGAACAGCCGATTCGGCTGGCTGCTGACGCCGCGCATGAGCGCCAAGTACAATTTCAGCCAGAACAGCGTCGTGCGCGTTTCGGCAGGGCGGGGCTTCCGCACGCCCAACCTGATGGCCGAAAATATCAGCTTGCTGGCCAGCAACCGCGTTTTCAAGTTCGATCCGAACATCGGGGTGGAGGAAGCCTGGAATTACGGGTTGAATTACACCCAAAATTTCAAGATCGCCAAGCGGGAGGCCAGTTTCAGTGCCGACCTGTACCGCACCGATTTTGTGAAGCAGGTGGTGGTGGATGTGGAACAAGCGCCGCTGGTGAACGGACAGGATTCCACGTTTTTTGTGGCATTTTACAACAATCCGGGGAAGTCGTTCAGCACGAGCCTGTTGCTGAATTTCCAGTACAACGTGTTGCCCGGGCTCGACATCAAATTTGCCTACAAATGGAACGACGTGCGCGCCGAGTTTGCCGACGGCAGGCTGAAAATGCAGCCCTTGGTGGCCCGGCAGCGCGGCTTGGTCTCCATTGATTATGTCACGCCTTCCAAGAGCTGGCTGTTCAACACTTATGTCCAGATAATAGGCAGCCAGCGCTTGCCCGACAATTCCTACATCCCGCACCAATATACCCATGATTTTCCGCCCAATACGCCCACGTTCGGGCTTTGGAACGCGCAAGTGACGCGGAAATTGAGCAAAAAATGGGAAATGTACGCCGGTTGTGAGAACATCACGGGCTACCAGCAGCACCATGCCATCATCGCGGCCAATGAGCCGGAAAGCCCGTTTTTCAACGGATCGCAGGTGTGGGCGCCCATGATGCGGCAGATTGGGTACCTGGGCGTGCGGTATGCGCCGGGCGGCTTGAAGGAGTGATCAGGGCTTCAGCTTTTCTGGGCTGAGCCTGGCAATGAGCGCACGGGCCATGATGGTATTGGGGTTGAAAACGGCCATTCCCCTGAAATCGAGGGAATGTTCGATCATGCCGATTTCGGTGCAGCCGAGCAGTACGGACTGGGCGCCCATTTCCTTCAATTCCCCGATGGCGGTGTTCAGTTGGGCCACCACTTCTGGCTCCACCACGTCGCCCGAAACTTTTATGCGGAAAATAGCTTTGTGGATCAACGCTTCGTGGCGCTCGAAGGGCAGCAGGACGGGCCTTAAACCCGCGGCGTTGAGGGCGTTCTGGAACAGCCCCACCTTGTATGCCCCGGTGGTGGCCAGCACGCCGACCTGCTTGCCTTCACCCAACTTTCCGAGGATATCCTGGATGGTAATGTCGATCAGGTTGATGATTTCAGCCTTAGAGGCTTGGGCTTCGAGCAGTTGCATCAACCGTTCAAAAATGGGGGGTGAATGGGCGGTATTGCAGGCGATGGCGATGAGGTCGGCGCCGGCATTTTCGAGCATCTGAATCACCTTTGCGATGCCGATGGCGGGGTTTTCGCCCGTACCGTGCAGCAAATAGGGCATACGGTCCACGATTTCCCCTGGCAGGGAGGCCAGCATGACGGGCAGGTGGTCCTGGTCGGCCTTTGCGATGGTGTTCGCCACAATTTGCTTGTACATGTCTGCCCCGGCGAGGGGCCCGATGCCGCCTACTATCCCGATCATTTGTCCATCATAGTTTGTTCAGGCACTTCAATCGGCACCTTTTCGTGAATGACTTCAACGGCGTCTTTTTTGGTCAGGATTTTCCAGGTTTGGAAGGCAGCCGTTCCGGCAAAGACACAACCGATGGCGAAATTGAGCATGTCCTGGCTGGCGTTGAGCTTTGTGACGGCGTATTTGCCACCGAAGATAAAGACACAATGCGCCAAAAAGGTGCCAAGGCCGATGCCGAAGAGGTAACCGTTGTAAAAGCCTTTTTCGGCGCGCATGATCCCTTTGGCGTACAGCACCGCGCTCCAGCCCAGCCAGAACGGGATGGCCGCCGGACTGATGGAGCGCATGGTAAAGCCCAGGAGGAAGCGGTGCATGGTTTGGGAAAGCAAGGGGTTTTGGGCGTTGTGGTGCCCCATGGCAGCCTTAAAGCTGCCCACAGCCAACAAAGAAATGACTATCACAGTGGCCCATTCGAGGTATTTGAAGATGTGTTCGTTCCGGCGGATCCATTTCATGGCAACCAAGAGCAGGCGCACGTACAGCACCTCTCCCACGATGGTTCCCACCGAAAAATTGATGGCAGGCCTGATCCCTTCCGTGATGCTGATCTGCATCGCCGAAAGGCTGATGGCGCCGATGACCATAGAGCCAAGAAAGCTGATCAGCATGCCCCAATAAAAGACCCTGAATATATCTTTCATCTGTCAATTTTCTAGTTGCCCACCCATTCATCACTTATCACTCATCGTTCATCACTCATTTGGCTCCCAACTCGTACTCCTCCAACTTGTCCAAATGCTTGTTCACTGCCCTCAGGTAGCGCAGTCCTTTCCAGAACGGCCAGTATGAAACGCCACCGTGGTCGTGGTTCCATTTGCTCACTTCGTACAGCAGTTTCCAATGGCGCAGCAATTCGCGGTATGCCTGGAATAGCGTCATGCCACAGTGGTAGATATGGCTCGGCGAGGCGCCGGCGCCGTTGTACTCCAGGATGGCGAAGTTTTGTCCTTTTTTCAGGTCTTCGATGGAATGGCACTTGATGTCGTAGCGGCCCCAGAAAAACTGTCCGCTGTGGAGGTTGATCTTGTCGAAAAACGCCGTGAGCTCGGCATCGGCCTCGTGCGTGAGGTTGCGCAGGCGCGCGCCCCGGCTTCGGTTGATGGCGTAGGTGAGCACAAATCGCTCGCGGTCGGCAGGTATCCAGTCGAGCCGCTCTTCGTGCTTTTTGAACATAACGTCGGCGCGCTTGCTGGCCTGTGGGTGCCGCAGGATGAGTTCTCGAAGCGGCGTGAGGCCATCGCCCCAAACCTCCAACGATTCGCGGAGGATGATGCCCGTTATCTTTCCGGTCTGTTCTGCGGGGTGCCGCACGTAGAACACGCCCAGTTCCATAGGCTGATCTACCAAATCCTGGATGAGGTAATCGATGGGCAGGTAATTGTGGTATTCCAGCAGTTGCGCCTCGGTGTCAATTTTCCGGAACAGGAGGCCTTTGCGCCCGATGTCCGGCTTTACGACAAATGGGTATTGAAAGCCGGCTTCCTCCATGCGTTTTTTCAGCGCGTCGAAAGGCTCCCGTGCTTTGACCAAGATGGTGCGCGGGTAAATGTTTTTGGGCAGTTGTTTGTAGATATCCATTTTGGTTTCGCCCTCGTAGCCGCCAAAGGGGATGGTTGGGTTGGAGGGCGTAAAAAACCACCACGAGCGGGCGCGGATGACATACCATACCCAGAATGGCGAAAGTGGCGCGTACAATGCCCAAGCGGGCCAAAGTTCCCAATTGAGCAGCTTTTCAAAAAAACCAGGCTTTTTTGTAACGGGCGGCGGGGGGGCTGCAATGGTCTGGGCAGGAGCGTATTCCTCGTACATGATTTGTTGTGTGAAAATTCGCGCAAAAGTAGGCCAACTGTTTTACAATAGCGAGAACACGGGCAGCAAACTCAACGCTCGGCATTGAAGTTGCAAATTAAGCTGCTTTTTCTGCCAGTTCCAGCCAGCGCATTTCCTTGGCATCCAGCGTTTCCTGCAAGGCCCCAAGCTCCGTCGAAAGTTTTTGGGCCTCGTCGGGGCTGAGGTCGGCGGTGTTGAACCTGTCCATGATGGCGCGCTTGCGCTCTTCCGCGCTGGCCATTTCCTTTTCCAGTTTGCGCATCTCGTTGCGCTCGGTGTTGGTGAGGCTGTTGGCTATTGGCTGTTGGCCGTTGGCTGTTGGCCGTTGGCCGTTGGCTGGCTTGCCCGCCGTAGCTTCAGCGAAGGCGGGTGGTTGGCTCGTGCTTTCACTGCGCTTCAAGGCCCGGTACTCCGCATACGTACCGTTAAAATCCTTGATCTTCCCGTTTCCCTCGAAAACGAACAGGTGGCCCACCAGCCTGTCCATGAAATAGCGGTCGTGGGTGACCACCACTAAGCAGCCGGGAAAATCTTCCAAAAAATCTTCCAGCACCTGGAGGGTCAGCACGTCGAGGTCGTTGGTCGGCTCGTCGAGGATGAGGAAGTTGGGGTTTTTCATCAGCACCATGAGCAGGTACAGGCGGCGGCGTTCGCCCCCGCTGAGTTGGCTGACATACACCTGTTGTTGGGGGCGGCTGAACAGGAAGCGTTCCAGCATCTGAGCGGCAGAAATTTCCTTGCCTTTTTCCAGCGGTATGTAGTCGGCTATGTCGCGCACGGCGTCGATCACCCGCTTGTCTTCGCTCAGGTTTATGCCTTCCTGGCGGTAGTGGCCGAAGGTGACGGTTTCGCCAACGACTACTTTACCAGTGTCTGGTGGCAACACCTGGGTAATAATTTCCAGAAAAGTGGATTTGCCGGAGCCATTCTGGCCGACAATGCCGACGTGCTCCTTCCTTTTGAATTTGTAGGAAAAGTTTTCGATCAGCTTTTTGTCGCCGTAGGCTTTGCTGATGTTGTGCAGTTCAAGGATTTTGCCGCCTAACCAGGTTTCTTTGATGGCCAGCGTGAGGTCCTCTGGTTTCTTTTTCAGCACGTCGTTGGCTTCTTTCCGGTTGAAATAGGCGTCCACGCGGGCTTTGGCCTTGGTGGTGCGCGCCTGGGGCGACCGGCGCACCCAGTCCAGTTCGCGCTTGAGGAGCTTGTTCTGGCGCTCGTAGGTAGTGGCCTCGTTTTCTTCGCGGAGGGCTTTTTTCTCCAAATAGTCAGCATAAGAGCCTGAGTATCGCCGCAGCTCGCCGCCTTCCAGTTCGATGATGCTGTCGCACACGTTTTCGAGGAAATAGCGGTCGTGCGTCACCATGAACAGCGTGATGCCGGGCGATTGCAGGAACTCCTCCAACCATTCGATCATTTCCACGTCGAGGTGGTTGGTCGGCTCGTCGAGGATGAGGAAATCGGGTTCTTCGAGCAGGATTTTCACCAGCGCCAGGCGTTTTTGTTGTCCACCGGAGAGGCTGCTGACTTGCTGCTCAAAATCCACCATACGGAAGCGGAAGAGGGTTTCCTTCACCTTGGCCTCGAACGACCAGGCGTTCTGGAGGTCCATGTCGGCGATGGCATCCTGGAGTTCCTGCACCTTTTCGGGGTGTGCCAGGGCGCGCTCGTAGCGCTGTACCACGCGCACGAGCGGGTTGGCGGGGTCGAGCACGGCGGAAAGCACGTCGAGGCCGGGGGCGAAATGGGGTTCCTGGTCGAGCCAGCCGATGCGGATGTCTTTGCGCAGCACGATTTTTGCGCGCTCGCCTTCGGAGCCTTCCATGCCGGCGATCACGCGCATGAGCGTTGTTTTGCCGGTCCCGTTTTTAGCGATCAGGCCGATCTTCTGCCCCTTGTCGATGTGGAGGCTTATGTTCTGGAACAGCACCTTTTCGCCATAGCTCTTGGTGATGTTGTCGAGGGTGAGGAAGTTCACGGGAGCTTTGTTGTTTGTTGTTGGTTGGTAGCACCGCCTTCAGGCGGTCCGGAAGCGGCCCTTCAGGGCGCTGAAAATTCCTCGCCCTGTTGTTGGGAGGCGCAAATGTACACAAATTGAAGGGAACCGAACCTGCCCGCTCATATCAAAAACCCGCCCTAAGCCCTGCCATCAAAAGCGACCAGCAGGTTTTTCACCACGACGTGGCAATCGGTGATCTCAAGGTTTTTGGCCAGGTTTTGAAGGCTTTTCAAGTCGGAGGCCGTGGCCGTTTCTTTTACTTCAAAAGCGGTCGCTTTGTTCAGGATAAAATCGATTTCGCGGCCGGTCTTCATTTGGTAGTAGGCGATTTCACCGAAATGCAGGAGCTGGTTGAACACCGCATTTTCAAACTTGGCGCCGCTGCTCAAGTCCGCCACTGCGGCGGCGATGCCGTGATGAATTTTATGTCGTAATGGTCGTACAGGTACTTGACCACGCTCGGCAGGTTGGGCGCCAACTGGATTTCATCCAAAGCCAGCAATACCTTCTCGTTGAACCGAAGCCCGCGCTGTGTGAGCGCCAGCAAAATGGTCTCGTAATTGCTTTCGGAAAAAAGCTCCCGATTGTCTGGTAGGATCCCATGCACGTGAAAAGGGGGAAGTGCGCCGCAATGCTGTTGGCTTATTTACAGGCTGCGTGCTATGCGTGGGCGGGTGTAAACCAGATCGACAGGCAAGAGCACGGCAACGAGCAACTGGATAGTTAACCCTATAATTATGTGTTTTCCATTCTTTTGAAATAACTTTGGCCGATCAAGGGAGCTGTAATACAAAAAGCTGGTTCCGTTGGCCTCCGCCCAATATGTTGCTCGAAAACCTTAAATGCGAACTCCAAAACCTTGTCGCCGATGCCGAGCACGACAGGGCTTTCCAGCGTTTAAGGGAAATCGTGAGCCCAAAGGACAACAACCGCCTGTACAGCGACATCATCGCCGTGCAGTCCCGCTACAGCGAAGCCAAACGGGCAGGCAACCTCAACCTGATCGATTTTAAAGAGATCAACCAGAATTTCAGCCACGTGGCCCAGGCCCAGCTTTGGCTGACCGAGCGCATCTCCCTCGACGACCTGAGCGACCTGTACCGGACAGAATCGGCCTCGCACCGAGCGATCCCTACCATACATTCCCTCACCTGCGACCGCTCCCGGCAAAAAAGCGCCTTCGACGAGCACCACCTCTTCGAGCCGGGCCCTGCCGAAAAGTTCCAATTCTTTTATCTGTACGGCGATGTGCGCCAGGGCCACGAAAGCCTTTTCAAACGCTTCGCGCACGACCTCAAGGGCTTGATCAACAGCCGGTGGCGGCAAGGGGCCGCCATCCCCGCACGGGAGCCTGTCTTTCGCGTTTGCAAGCCGGAATTCAGCGAAAGCCCAAGGCTTTTCGAGATGTACGTGCTTCGCGACCTATTTGCCTGCTTTTTTGAACCGCTGAACGACCGGCAGATCAACACCGGAAGCCGGCTCATCGAATTGCTGGAAAGCCCGGACATCAAAACAATGGGCCCCGACGGGCAGGTTTTTGTGCTGTTTATGATAGACGACTTCAACTGGCGCAAAGAAGTGACGCCACTGGTCGTCAAGCGGCTTTTCGAAGGCTTCTACCAATGCCAATTGCCGCCCGAAGCGCCCCGCTTCTTTTTCTTCTTCGGGCTGAAATACAGCAAAACCAATACCGCCGTCAAAGACGAGGTGCGCGATGCCATCGATGCCGCTGTCCATGGAAAACCGCTGGTCGAACTGGAGCCGCTCACGATTATCGAGATCGGGGAATGGCTCAGCCGCTACCCGGAACTTTGCGGAAGGAGGGAAGCCCTGGAAATGGCCACATACCTGTTCGGCGACCAAAACAAAAGCTTCGACATGGCAGATGTGGAGCCCAAACTGCTGGAAACCATAGAAAAATACAACAAACGATTATTGATCTGAGCGCAAGACCTGCGCTCCAAGACCTTTTCGATATGGCCGACAAAAATTTCAACACCAAAGATTACATCATCAGCGATGCCCTGCGCTTCGCGCTCGACGGCGCCATCGCCCTGGGGCAGCCACTGCTGCTCACCGGTGAGCCGGGCACCGGAAAGACCAGCCTCGCTGCCTGGGCGGTGCAATACCTCAACCAGCGCTACGAAAACACTTTCCACGACAAACCGCTCACCTTCCACACCAAAACGACCTCTGCAGCCCGCGACCTGTTCTATACCTACGACGCGCTGTCCCATTTCCAGTCGGCCAACGTGCGGCAAGACAACAAAACAACAGCCGATTTTATCGAACTGCAAGCCCTCGGCTTGGCCATCGCCATGAGCAACCCAAAACCGGAATATGCCGCAAAATTCCAGGCCGACCTGCAAAAGAACACCCGCAAAAACAGCGTCGTGCTCATCGATGAGGTGGACAAAGCGCCCCGCGATTTCACCAACGACATCCTCGACGAGATCGACAACCAGCGCTTCCGCATCCGGGAGCAGGACAATTACCCGCTGGAAAAAGGCAAAGACGCCCGCATCGTGGTCATCCTCACCAGCAATTCCGAAAAAAACCTGCCCGACGCCTTTCTCCGCCGCTGTGCCTTCTTCCACATCGAATTCCCGAAAAAAGACGACCCCCTGCTGCGCCAGATCGTGCAGATGCACTTGGGCAAAATAACGCCGGAAACCAAAGAGGCTTACGAAGCCCTCTTTCAATACTTCTACGAGGTGCGCGACAAAGCCGTGCGCAAAAAACCCGCTACGGCCGAGCTCATAGGCTGGCTGCGCCTGCTAAACCTCGAAAACTTCTTCGACCAAAAAACCGACAGCGACCGGAAAAAGGAACTGATCCTGCACAACTTGTCCTTCCTGGTAAAAACCCAGGAAGACCTTGAAGCCGTCAAAAAGATATCCATATCCCTGTGACCCAACCCGAACCCATCCCGCTCCCCCTGGAGTTGCTGCTCGAACGCCTCAAAGGCGCCGGCATCTCCCTCGACCCGGCCCGGCAGCTGCGGCTGCTGCGGGTATTGGAGCGGGAAAGCGGCAGCTTGATGGGCGACCCGGATGCCTTCAGCAAGCTCAAATTCCTGCTCGCACCCCTGATCGCGCGCACGGGCAAGGAGCAGGAACAGGTGTACGGCATTTTCGAAAAATTAGAACAAGAATGGAAAGAGAAAGCTGAAAAATGGCTGAAAGCATGGGAAGAACACCTGGTGGACAACCCACTCCCACCTCCAGTTAGCGCAAAAAAAGCCAAGAAACCCGGGATTAATTGGCTCCCATGGATAATTGCAATCGTCCTGCTCGGCGCCGTGGCCTGGCTGATCTGGGAATTTTCAAGGCCTCTACCGCCAAAAGTCTCCATACCGATCCGGGCAGAGGATGTTTACCGGGAAAACAAAGCCCTTGGCCTCACAGCGGTCGCACAGAAAAACAAGCGCCAAATCGACCGCGGGCACTGGGAAGTCCGCCATGCCCAAACCGATTCCATTGAATACCGCGACTCTTCCCAAACCCTGAGCTGGCGCGCGGCCAAGCACGGGGAGAACAAAAACATCCTTTTCATTGGTACAAACCGCGCCGGTTCGGATACGGCCAGGGTCACTGTGCACATCCATTGTGCCGACCCGCCGCCGCTTGATGCAACACTTCCGAAATCGCCAATCGTACAAGGGCAAAAGCAGGTTTTTGAAACCAGGCTGCCCAAAGGAGCCAATGCCGAATGGATTTTCAGCGACAAGGGCGATACGCTCAGGGCAGCACGTGTGGAACGAACGTTTGAGGCAACAGGCCTGGTAAGCGTCAAGCTCAACGTATGGCGCGACAGTTGTAAAAACGATTGTTTCGACTCTCTCCTCGTCCGTTTGATGGTGGGTTCCGACCGGCCTTATTTCTCCTGGTTCCCACTCGAGCAGGACGAACCAAAGATTGTCCTTGGATTAAGATCATGGAACTTTTTACTTGCACTCTTTCCCTTCCTGGCCGCCTTTTTGTATTTATGGTTCTGGAATAAAGAACAGAATACACCTGCCCCGGTAAAAAGTATCAAGGATATCGAGGAAGAAAATCCCATATTCGAATCGGCGCCCTATTTCATCCCTTACCTGCCCCAGGAAGGCAAAATAACCGTGCCACGCGATTTCTTCCGCATCGCCGAAGTGTTGCGACGGCGCGAAGACGGCGGCCGGCGGAATTTTGACGCGCCCGCCACAGTACAGGCCACCGTCAGCGCGGGCGGTTTCCCCAACTGGCGCGAAAGCGCCCTTTCGCGGCCCACCGAATACCTGTTCCTGGTAACACGCCCCGGCGAGCGCAACCAGCAAGGCCGGCTTTTTGAGCGCATCGCCGCCTTCCTGAAAAGGCGCGACGTACCGCTGGAAGCGTTCTTCCACGACGGGCGCTTCGAGCGGTTTTGGAACAAGGACAACGCCGAAGGACTGCCCTTGGCCGAACTGTACCGCTTGTACCCACAGCACCGGCTCGTGCTGCTCGGCGACGCGCATGGGTTGGTGGACAACCATGCCACAGCGATGCCGTGCTTGCGCACGCCGTTGCTGGCAGATTTGCTCCACTGGAAACGCCGTCTCCTGCTCACGCCCGAGCCTGTTGCGGGCTGGCAGTTCCAGGAAGCCCTGCTGCACCGACATTTCCTCTTATTTCCCGCCGATACCGACGGCATCCTGGAAGGTTTCGACCTGCTCGACCGCACCGAAGAGCACGACCCGGGCAGCTTCGATCGCTGGCAAGCCCAGCTCTTGCAATTGCACCCGGAACCCAGCCACCGGTACCGAAAATGGGAAACAGTGCAGGATCATTTCCATTATTTGGCAGCAACAGAAGCCAGCCAAAGGTCGGCTGGCCAGCCTGGGCAAAGATCGACGAAAGACTGGCTATGCGCCCTGGCCGTCAGCCCACAGCCCGATTGGGCGCTCACCATTGGGCTGGGCAGGGCCATCGGTGTGGAAGTGACCCATGACCGGCTGCTGGCCCTCACCCGCATCCCCTGGCTCAGCGCCAACCAGCCCGACACCGGCTTGCGCATCCAGTTGCTCAGCTACCTCAGCCCGGAAGATGAGGTAAAAGCCCGCGAAGCGTTTTTGGAAGAGCTGGAAGCCGTGCGCGAGCAAACAAAAGACGGGTTCGCCGAAACAGAACGCCGCGCCAACCTGGCCGTGCAGCGCTTCGCCCTCGACCCCTTCGAGCCGGCGCACCGCGCACTTATCGGTGATTTGAAGCAATTGGGGTTGTTGTCGGGCAGCCAGCTGGCAGAGCTTCAGTTTATTTTTGAGGCCAAAATCAAACCACACGTCCCGGAAAACGACCTGGATGTGTGGATTAAAAAACCGCCGCAAAAGCCGGCGTTTACTGCCAACCTGTTCATGGCCATCTATTGGGCCGTATTCGCAGAGGTTTTGCTTTTTTTGTGCATTGGCCTCAATGAGAAAAATTGGGCTAAACCCGTTGCAACGCCGCAAAAAAGCAGTGTTGTCTGGTTTGAAAGCCCGCTCGACGACGAAGCCCTCCGCCTCAACAACCAGGCCGTGGCGTTGTGGGCACAAATAGACAGCATCAATCATTTGGATCTCGCCACCACGCCTATTGATGACAGTAAAAAAACACCCATATATAGCAAATTATGGGCCTCCGAAGCCGATTCATTGCTTAAAAAAGCCATCCAGCTGCGCCAGAACAACTATCCCCTGGCCGAGGCCAACCTAAATGCCTCCCGCTTCAACCGGGCTGCTATGCAGTTCAACTGGTACCTGGATGGCATGCAGGGCGCCGAAACCCTGACAGGTATCCGGGAGGAATTTTTTGATGCTCCAATAGCAAAAGATTCCACCGCCCTGAAAGCGGACCCCATAGCCCTTGCCGCCACCCACGGAAGCGGTCTGTGCAGCTATTTCCTGCAAGACAATACCAACGCCATCCAGACCTACCAGAACCTGCTCCAGCGCACCGACAGCCTCTATTTCGACACCCTGTACCAGCAAATGCCCGTTAACCTCCAAACCCTGCTGGAAAAAGACGGGCTGCTCCAGCCCCCCGCCCGCTGGCTGCGCGTGCTGGTGCTGGATGCGCGCAGCGGCAGCCCTGTGCCGGATGCCCAAATCCAACTGGGCAGCCGCAGCCCCTGGCGCGCCGACCGGCAAGGCAAGCTGCAGCTACAGTTCGATCCCGGCGCCCGCAATGTCAGGGCCGAAGCAAGCGTCAGCGCCCCCAAGTACCGCGACTGGACGGGAATCCTGCTCATCCGCACCAACATCACCCAGACAGACATCATACACTTGATTCCAGCCGACGTGTCAGCCATAGACGCACTCGCCACAGGCCCGCCCACCAAAGACCTGCTCACCGAAGCCTTCCGCGATTTCCAGTTCGACGATTCCCTTGAGGTGCACCTCAGTGAGGCGGTGCGAATGCTGCAATGGATTGGGGCAAAAGACATCAAAACCTATAGTTTCAATTTAGATTTATATCCATTTGCTTCCGGCATTCTTCCCAGTGGATATTATATGGCAATCTGGAGAGGCAAGTCAGGATACCGAGATCGCTATGGCCTTCAATATGGCGAGCCTGCCCCAGATTTTTTGTCTTTGAGCAATGAAATGTATATGGAGGTATTAAGGCCTGTGCGCTTGAATAATATCCCCATTCCCGTCATGTTACCCGTGCCAGGCGGCTCATTTACAATGGGCAGCCGAGAAAGCGATGAAGAAGCTGAAAGTGATGAAAAACCTACTCAACTAGTGTCGCTTTCCAGTTTTGAAATGGGGAAATACGAGGTGACCATAGAACAGTACCTGGCTTTCTGTGACGAGACTAGAACCCATTACCCGGAATGGCTTGAGCCGGGGGGCGATTTCAATATTGAAACTGGGAGCAACGATTATTATAAAACAAAAGGCATGAGCCGGGAAAACAAAAACCATCCCATTACAGGCGTATCCCGGAACGATGCGGTAGCTTACTGCGAATGGCTTTCCAGAAAAACAGGACAAAAGTTCCGCTTACCCACAGAGGCCGAGTGGGAATACGCCGCCCGTGGCGGGAAGGAAGGCAGCAAGGATGGCTTTAAGTATGCGGGCAGCAACAATATTGATGCGGTGGCCTGGTATTCTGAAAATTCGGGTTCAACCACGCACCCGGTCGGCCAAAAAGCCAAAAACCAAATCGGCCTGTACGACATGAGCGGCAATGTATGGGAATGGTGCGCCGACTGGTACGACTCTTACTCCAAGCTCGAAGCCCGCAACCCAAAAGGCCCTGAAAAAGGCTCCTTCCGCGTTCTACGCGGCGGGTCGTGGGGCCTCGACCCGCAGGGCTGTCGTGCAGCGTACCGCGGCAACGGCGCGCCCGGCGGCCGCAGCAGCAGCGTCGGTTTCCGCCTTGCCAGGACTCCTTAAATTTTAACATTTTTACCCTTTTACCCTTTCAGAAACCTCCCGCAGGGAGGGCAAGGCGAGGGCTATACCGCTCGCGCGGTACAGTCGATGGATGGAATCCGTATATATAGGCTCCGCAACAGCCGTATATATAGCAGATATATCAGAAGACGTAGTCTATGTGTCGCCACTGAACAGATATATGCTGGATATATCGGGAAATGGGTGGCGTATATATGAGGGAGGCCTCACTCCAGATAACAACCCAAGAGCTCCTGCCGCAGCCCTTCGCAGGGGTAATACTGCAGCATTGCCCAGTAGGAATTCATGCTGTGCAGGAACTCCTGCTCGCTAAGGCGGCCTTCGCAGTACCATTTTTCTTTCACAGCAATGCGGCGTGTAATGCGACGCAGGTTTTCGTTGCGCAGGCGCACAATGCCGGGGAATATCCGGGTGCCAAGAAAGCTCAGGCCATTCTGCCGGGAGTTGAGGTAGGTGGCAGAGGGCTTGAGGCTGAGCCGGAGTTTTTCCTGCAAAAAATCTTCCGTCTCGCGCTTCAAGCCTTTCAGCACCTGCTTGTCGTGGTGGAAGAGCACAAAATCGTCCATGTACCGCACATAGCCTGTGAGCTGCTGCTGCTGTTTCAGCCACAAGTCGAGCGGGTGCAGGTAAACATTGGCAAAAAACTGGCTGGTTCGGTTGCCGATGGGCAACCCTACCCCGTTGGCTCCTCCGTGGAAAACGATCTTTTCTGCCACCTGAAGTACTTTCCTGTCCTTGATGGTGCGCTCCAGTAATTCCATCAGCACCTGTTGCTGCACCGAGTCGAAGAACTTCTCGACATCGGTTTTAAGGAACCAGGGGTACGCACGCAGGAATCCTTGTGCCCGCGCGACGGCGGAGTGCACGCCCTTGCCTTTGCGCGTGGCATAGGAGTCGGGAATGAAGCGCCGCTCCCAGATGGGCTCCAGCACATTCACGAGCGCGTGGTGCATCACACGGTCGCGGAAAGGCGCTACGGCGATGCTGCGCGGCTTCGGGTCGAGTATGTCGAAATACCGGAACGGCGCAGGCTGCCAGGCGCCCTCGAGCAGTTGGGCGCGCAATTCGAGCAGTTCACTTTCCAGATAAAAAGAAAAGGCCGCGCTCTCGGCGGTTTTGCGGCTGCCGAGGCGGGTTTTGCGCCAGGCGCTGTACAGGTTGCCAAAGCTGCACAGTGTGGGAAAGAGGTTGCCTATTCTTTGCATGACTTGATCCAGCCGCCCACCATGCGGCCTGATCTTCCGTGGAAAAGCCGATCCTGGGCATACATCCTGTATTGGCAAGGCGGAAACCGAGGTTGTTGTTGCGGTTGTCGGGTGCGTTGTTGTTGCGGTTCGCTGCACGACAGTTCTGCGGGTCGTTGTTCCACGACCCGCCGCGTTGAACGCGGTTGGAGCCTCAGGCAGGGCGCCCGGGGGTAAAATTATGGGTTGAGAAGTTCGGGAGGCATAAAAAGGAGGCTTTTGAGGCACTGCATTGTTTGGGGTGTTTGGTAAGTGTTAAGCAATGGGCTTAGAAGATTTGGGGGCAAGGTCAGCCCCGCACCATCTTCCGATACCTTACCGGGCTTTTCCCCACCGCCTTTTTAAACGCCTTGTTGAAATAAGAAATATTCCCGAAGCCGCTTTCAAAGCAGATTTCTGAAATGGGCTTGTCGGTGCCGGAAACTAATTGGCAGGCGTGTTTTACCCGGAATTCGGTAAGGGTGTCCACGAACGACTTGCGGGCGATTTTTTTGAAAAAGCGGCAGAAAGAGGTGGGAGTCAGGTTGGCGAGCCGGGCTACGGTTTCAAGGGAGATGTCTTCCCTGAAATGCTCGATCATGTAGGCGTACACTTTCTGGAAGCGGTCCGATTCGAGGGAGGAAGGGGTATGGTGTCCAAACTGAAAATCGATCAGTTCCGTTTCTTCCGATACGGCAATAACTTGCAGTATTTCAATGAGTTGCAACAGCTTTTGAACTGGCGGCAGTTGGGTGCCGCGCTCCATCTTGCCGGCGACCCAATCCCTGGTTTTGCCTTTTACGTGCACGCCCGACTGGGCTTTTTGGAACAGGCTGCGGATACTGGCCATTTCAGGTACTTCCCAGAATTGCTGGCCGACAAAATTTTCCTTGAACTGGATGACGATGGAGCGAGAAACATCCTTGTCGCTTTTGGGCTGGTTGCCCGACCAGGTATGTGGCAAGTTGGGGCCCAGCAATACCAGGTCGCCGGCATCGAAATTGGACATCTGCCGCCCCACCATCCGCCTGCCCTGGCCGGCTAAAATGAGGGTCAGTTCCAGTTCGGGATGGAAATGAAAAGGGGCGTCGAGGCGCGCCTGGGTAAAGCGCCGGTACAGGAAGGAACTTTCTGCCGATTCGTTCAACTGCTCTAGTGTAGCCCGCATTTTTATTCTATTTTATCTGAAAATGGCAAAATTAATTCAGTCAGATGGTAATATTGCACAACAATTGGCTAAAAATGCAGTAGGTGTTTTTTGAGCGCTTTTGTTTTTTTGCAGAAAGAAATCCGACGATGCAGTCAGCCTCCGCCATATCCGCCCTTTCGCAGCCTTACCCGCTCACAGCCGGGCAGGCGGCCGCGTTCCGGGAAAACGGGCATGTTCTGCTGGAACAGGTGCTGCCCGCATCGGAACTGCCCGCGTACAGGGCGGCGATCCTGCGCGCAACCGAAAAATTCAACACCGAGACGCGGCCATTGGGGGAGCGCGACACCTACGGCAAAGCTTTTTTGCAAATCATGAACCTCTGGGAGGGCGATGCTACGGTGCGCCATTTCACCTTGGCAAAACGTTTTGCCCAAATCGCTGCCAGCCTGATGGGCGTGGCGCGGGTACGGCTCTACCACGACCAGGCTTTGTTCAAGGAACCCGGCGGCGGCCATACGCCCTGGCACCAGGACCAATACTACTGGCCCATCGACACGCAGCACACCATTACGATGTGGATGCCCCTGGTGGACATTGCCGAAGGCATGGGCATGTTGACCTTTGCCTCCGGCTCGCAGCGCGCGGGTTTTGTGGGCAACCTCGAAATCTCCGACGACTCGGAAGCGCGGTTGGGCGCGCTGGTGCGGGAAAAAGGTTACACTGTCTCCAGCCCAAAATCCATGCTGGCGGGCGACGCCACTTTCCATGCCGGCTGGACGCTCCATTCTGCGCCGGGCAACCATTCCGAAAAGATGCGGGAAGTGATGACTGTCATCTATGTGGCCGATGGAGCCAGGGTGACAACGCCGCAGAACCCCAACCAGGAAAACGACCGGCAGCGCTGGCTGATGGGCAAAGAACCCGGTACCCTTATCGACAGCCCGCTGAACCCGCTGCTGTGACGTGCCTCCGTAGTATAGTTACATGTTAAAATTGGGCAAACCGCCAAATTCACCCAGCACCAAATTGACAAAATTTCAGGAATGTAGATTTTTGTGCGGCCATACCGCGCACTGATCGACAGGTAATTACAGCCATTAATCAACATCAAACTAATTCTATTGTATGAATAAACGTCAACTCAATGCATGCCTGTTGCTGCTTGCCCTGTTTCTTACCGGAAACGTGGCGCTGGCACAACGGCAAATCACGGGAACCGTCTCCGACATCGACAATGGCGAGCCACTGATCGGGGCCAGTGTCGTCGTGGAGGGCACCACCACGGGTGTCATTACCGATCTGGACGGCAACTACCGCCTGACACTGCCCGAAGGTGCCAAGTCGCTAAAAGTGAGCTACACGGGCTACGCCGAACAGGTCGTCAACATCGGCAGCAGCAACACCGTCAATGTTTATATGTCGGCAGGCCTGGCGCTCACCGAAACGGTGGTGATCGGCTACGGCACCGTCAAGCGGGAAGATGCCACTGGCCTGGTGCAGACCGTTTCTTCCGAGTCGTTCAACCGGGGCGCCATCACCGGCCCGCAGGAACTGCTTTCCGGGAAAATCGCGGGGGTGGTCATCACCAACGACGGCGGCCCGGGCAGCGGCGCGAAGATCAGGATCCGGGGCGAAGCCTCGCTCTCCGCCTCCAACAACCCGCTCATTGTAGTGGACGGCATCCCCCTCGACAACGGCGGGGTGTCGGGCAGCCGCAACCAGCTGAACATCGTGAACCCCAACGACATCGAATCCATTACCGTGCTGAAAGATGCCTCTGCTGCCGCTATCTACGGCAACCGGGCATCTGGCGGCGTCATCCTCATCACGACAAAAAAAGGGAAGCTCGGCAAAAAGATCCAGCTGGGCTACAACGCCAACGTCTCGGTGGGCCAGACTGCCAACCGCGTGGACGTGCTCACAGCCGACGAGTTCAGGGCTGCGGTCAATGCGCATTACGCCAACCCCGACCCCATGGCGCCGCCGCACCCGGCGCTTGCCCTGCTCGGCAATGCCAACACTGATTGGCAAGACGAGATTTACCAGTCGGCCTGGGGCCAAGACCACAGCGTGAGCCTCTCCGGCGGTGTGGGCGTGGTGCCGTACCGCGTCTCCTTGGGCTACACCAACAAGGACGGGGTGCTGAAGACCGACAATTTCAACCGCTATTCCGCTGCAGTGAACCTGAACCCAGGTTTTTTGGACAATACCCTTCAGGTGAATGTGCATTTCAAGGGCATGTTGTCGAACAACCATTTCGCCGACCGGGGCGCCATCGGCAACGCACTGAGCTTCGACCCCACGCGGCCCGTGCGCGACACCTCCGCCCGGTATGGCGGGTTCACTACCTGGAAGATACCCAACGGCAACCCCAACGGCCTGGCGCCCACCAACCCGGTGGCGTTGCTGGAACTGCGCGACGACAATTCTACCGTCAAGCAGTACATCACCAATGCCGCTGTGGACTACCGCTTCAAGTTCCTGCCGGCTTTGCGGGCCAATGTCAGCTTAGGCTACGACTATTCGCATGGCTCAGGCACGGTGGTGGCGCCCAATTTCGCCGCTTTTGCTTTCGATGCCATCAACGGGGGCGGGGTGGACAACGAGTACGAGCAGACGAAAAAGAACTCCGTGCTGGAATCCTACCTGAACTACAAAAACGGCTTTGGCGACCACGACGTGGATGTGATGGGCGGCTATTCCTGGCAGCATTTTGAAGTGGGCAGCTCGTACCGGAATTCCGACAGCGCGGGCACGCCGGCAGAAACGACCATTGGCACCGACCCGGCAGAGTTTTACCTGATCTCCCTTTTTGGCCGCATCAACTATGCTTTTAAAAACAAGTACCTGCTCACGGGCTCCCTGCGCCGCGACGGTACGTCCAGGTTTGCGCCACAATACCGCTGGGGCCTTTTCCCCGCTGCCGCGTTTGCGGTAAAGCTGATCGACAACGACCAGAAATACTTAAGCAACCTCAAGTTGCGCACCAGCTGGGGCATCACCGGGCAGCAGGACATCGGCGATTACTACGCCTACCTGGCCCGCTACCAGTTTGGCAACCCCAACGCGCAGTACCAGTTCGGCGACGAGTTCATCACCACCATCCGCCCCAATGGTTATGTGGGCGACATCAAATGGGAGGAAACGACCACCTACAACGCCGGACTCGATTTTTCCATCGTAAAAAACAGGCTCTCCGGCTCGGTGGACTTGTACCAGCGGAACACCAAAGACCTGCTGAACTTTATCCCCTTCTCTGCCCTGTCGAACCTCACGAATTTCGGCACCGACAACATCGGCACCATGGAGACCAAGGGCGTGGAGCTCAGCCTGAATTTCACGCCGGTGAAGACAAAGGATATAAACTGGGACGTTTCCACCAACTTTGCCTACAACACCTCCACTATAACCAAGCTGACCACCAGCGACGACCCGAACTACAAAGGCGTGTTCACGGGCGGCATTGCCGGCGGGGTAGGCAGTAACATCCAGATTCACAGCGTGGGCTATTTCCCCAGCTCTTTCTATGTTTTTGAACAAAAATACGACGAAACGGGCAAGCTGCTCGAAGGGCAGTTCGTTGACCGCAACCGCGACAGCATCATCAACGACGACGACAAGTACCGCTACAAAAACCCGGCGCCGCTTTATACCTTAGGCATCACCAGCAGCCTCAGTATCGGGAAGTTCAGCCTCTTGTTTGCGGGTCGCGCCAATTTCGGCAACTACGTGTACAACAACGTGCAGACCGATATGGGCTATCTCAACCGGCTCTACCACACCACCAAATACCTGTCGAACGTGAACCAGTCGGCGGTAGATCTCCAGGTGCTGGACCAGGCCAAGCTCACTTTCAGCGACCATTTTGTGACCAACGCGGCCTTTTTCCGCTTCGACCACATCACAGCCAGCTACAACTTCGACAAGTTGATCGGCAAATATCTGAATGTGTACCTGACGGTGCAAAACCCAATTGTGATCACGAAATACAAGGGCCTCGACCCGGAACTCGGCAACGGCATCGACAACAATGTTTATCCAAGGCCCAGAACCTATGTGCTGGGTCTGAATGTCAATTTCTAAAATTTAAACGCTGAAACCATGCGCAACATAAAAATCATGACCATTGCCGTGCTGCTGTTCGGGGCAGTCGGCTGCTTCAAAGACCTGGACACCATTCCATTAGACCCCGACATTCTTACCGCAGAGGCTGTGTACAAACAACCGGGCGCCTACAAACAGGTGCTGGCAAAGCTGTACGCCGGGCTTTCCGTTTCAGGCCAACAGGGCCCTGCCGGCCAGGCCGATATTTCGGGTATCGACGAGGGCTTCGGGCAATATTTGCGGGGATTTTGGTATCACCAGGAATTGCCGACCGACGAGGCGGTGATCGGCTGGAACGACCAGACCATCAAGGATTTCCACGCCCAGAGCTGGACCTCCGGCGACGGCTTTATCTACGCTTTTTACAGCCGCGTTTTTTACCAGATCGCCTTAGCCAATGAATTCCTGCGGGAAACAACAGATGCCAAGCTGGATTCGCGGGGCGCTGATGCCGCCTTGAAAGCCGAGGTGAAACAATACCGCGCCGAAGCCCGATTCCTCCGTGCCTTGAGCTATTGGCATGCGCTCGACATATTCCGCAACGTGCCTTTTGCCACCGAGGCAGACGTGGTGGGCGCTTTTACGCCAAAACAAGCCAAACCGGAAGACCTGTTCCGCTACATCGAGTCGGAATTGAAAGCCATCGAGCCTGAGCTGGCGGCGCCAAGGGCCAACCAGTACGGCCGCGCCGACAGGGCTGCCGCCTGGATGCTGCTCGCAAAACTTTACCTCAACGCCGAAGTGTACATCGGGCAGCCGCGCTATACCGATTGCCTGACGTATTGCGAATCCATTTTGGGGGCTGGATACGAACTGGAGCCCACGTACCAGAATCTGTTCCTCGCCGATAACCATAAATCGAAGGAGATCATTTTCCCGGTCACGTTCGACGGGGTGAACACCCGCACCTGGGGCGGCATGACCTTCATCATACGCGCCGGCATCGGCGGCAGCATGAACCCTGTGGCTTCGGGCGTGGTCAGCGGCTGGGGCGGCACCAGGGTTACCCGGCAACTGGTGGAAAAATTCCCGGCTGACCTCACAGGCATCAAGGTGAACTTCAACCCCGGCATGACGGCCAACTACCCGAAACTGTACCTGCCGGGCTCACACCAGGGCTGGGACGCTACCCAAACCAGCAACTCCCTGGCGGCCACTTCCACCACAGCGCCCAACAACAAGATTTATGAAGGGCACCGGTACTTCCCCAACCCCAACACGGAAATCCTTTTCACCCAGATTTCTTCCAACTCTGCCCCCAAATTCGGCGATAACGGGGCCGACGGCACCCTGGAAACGGGCGGCGCCAACATACTCGTGCCGGAAGCAGGGCTGCATTTCATGAAAGTAAACCTTAACAACAAAACCTACAACATCGAAAAGCGCACCTGGAGCATCATCGGCAGCGCCACCGGCGGTGTGGATATGGACATGACCTGGGACAACGACCAGCAGGTACTGGTTGTCAGCGGCCAGCTGATAGCAGGTTCCTTCCGGTTCAGGGCCAACCACAGCGACGCAACGAGCCTCGGCGACACAGGGGCCGACGCCATCCTCGAAGCAAACGGCGCGGAAATCCAGATCGCCCAGGAAGGAGGGTACAAAATCGCCCTCGACGTGGACAAGCCCGACTACACCTACCAGATCAAGCTGACCAGTTTCGACCGCCGCGGCATGTTCTATACCAACGGCCAAAACATCGACATCAACGACCTGACCCTGTTCACCGACGGCTATGCCTCCAACAAGTTCAAAAACGTGACATCCACCGGGGCGCAGGGTTCGGACACGGACTTTCCCGATACCGATTTTCCGATGTTCCGCCTTGCCGATGTTTACCTGATGGCTTCCGAAGCGCTGCTGCGCACGCCTGGTGGCGACAAGGACAAGGCCGCCAATTATTTCAACAAGGTGCGGGAGCGGGCATTCACCGGCTCGGTGGGAAATTTTTCTGCCCAAGACCTCAACTTAGACATCATGCTCGACGAGCGCGCGCGGGAGCTGTACTGGGAGTGCCACCGGCGCACCGACCTGGTGCGTTTTGGCCAGTTTACCGACGGCAGCTACAAATGGGCCTGGAAAGGCGGGGTGAAAGAAGGCGCTTCCGTGGGCAGCTTCCGAAACATTTACCCGATTCCGTCGCAGGATCTGGGGGCCAACCCGAATTTGAAACAAAACCCTGGTGGGTATTAAAATAAACAAAATCAACTCTTTTTCAAGCTTTTAAACTTTTCTGACATGAAACTTCGATTACTTTTTTCAACGCTTTTTTGCAGCATGCTGCTCTTCAGCGCAAGCCAGGCTCAGTCCATAGGGTTGATCGGTTCCGCTACGGCAGGCGGATGGGATGTGGATACCAATATGGTGCAGCACCCCGACAGCGCCCACTTGTGGTCGCTGGTCATCGACCTGAATGTGGGCGACGTGAAATTCCGGCAGGACGATGCCTGGACGATCAACTGGGGCTTCAAGGATTTTCCGACAGGCATTGGGGTGCAAGACGGGCCGAATATCACCATTCCTGCGGCCGGGCAATGGACGGTTGACTTCAATTCCAACACCGGAGCCTATAAATTTGCTTATACCTCCGATATCGGGATAATTGGCGATGCTACGCCTTCTGGATGGGGAGAAGACACCAAGATGTACTACGACCCGACTGACCCAGACTCCAACAACTATTTCATCCGCTTGAACTTGGTGCAAGGCGGCGCGAAGTTCCGGGCAAACAGCGCCTGGACAGTCAACTGGGGATCGGCTGACTTCCCCGAAGGCACCGGCACCCAAGACGGCGCCAACATCCCCGTGCCATCAGCCGGTAAATACCTGATCAAGTTCAACAAAGCGACAGGGGCTTACAAATTTGAAGAGATCCTGGAGTTTGCCAAAATTGGCCTGATTGGTAGCGCAACCCCGGGCGGCTGGAACACCGATTCGCCCCTGACAAAAGACAACGCCAACCCGAACCTTTGGAAAGCAAACATCACTCTGACCGACGGCGAAGCCAAGTTCCGCGCCAATGAAGCCTGGGCGATCAACTGGGGCGACACGCTGTTCCCTTCCGGCATCGGCATACTCAACGGGCCGAACATCCCCGTTACCGCCGGTGATTATCTGGTGACTTTCAACACCCAGACCTACGAGTACAACTTCCTGCCCCTGGTGTTTTATGCAACTGTAGGCATCATCGGCAATGCCACGCCCGGCGGCTGGGATACCGATACCGATATGATGAAAGATGCCAACGACCCATCCATCTGGCGCTTGCGCATCATCCTGACCGACGGCGAAGCCAAATTCAGGGCCGACGACGCCTGGACAGTGAACTGGGGCGCGGGCGATTTCCCCTCAGGCACCGCACTTCCTGATGGCGCCAACATCCCGGTGCCGGCAGGTGAGTACAAGATCACGTTCAACTCGACTACCGGCGCTTACAATTTCGAAAAATTAGTGGTGTTCAGTACCGTGGGCCTTATAGGGCCGGCTACGCCAATAGGCAACTGGAACGAAGACGTTGACATGACCAAAGATGCCCTTGACGAGTCGTTCTGGTTCATCAATTCCATTGACTTGACAGATGGCGAAGCCAAATTCAGGGCTGAAGATGCCTGGACAGTAAACTGGGGCCTGGCACAATGGCCATCTGGTATCGGCGTGCAAGACGGGCCGAACATCCCGATCACGGGCGGCACTTACCGCGTGACCTTGAACTCTGCCACTGGCGAATACGGCTTTACGCCGCCCGCATCCACCGTTAACCTGTTGTCGGCAAACACCGTCAGCGTGATGCCCAACCCGGCGAAAGACGTGCTGACCATCAATATCAACGCAGCTGAGCTGCAGGGTGACGTGCGGGTAATAGTCTTCAACAGCCTCGGCACTCAGGTGATGGTGCAGAACATGAACATCCAGCAAAGCGCGCAGCTCGACGTTTCGCGCTTGGTTCCGGGCAATTACATCGTGCATATTGCCAACAACAAGTTTGTGGTGGGCAAGAAGATCGTGCTGGTGAAATAATATACCAGGTTTTAGGTGGATTTGAAGGATTGATGGATGCTTTACCCGCCATAGCATTTGCGAAGGCAGTTGAAAAATTGATTTTCAACAGATTACAAGCATTCAATTTTCACAGCCACTTTGCGTTGGCTAATCCATCGCTATTTTATTTCGATAGAGCGTCAGACCTTCCAGATTTTCAAAACCTGGAAGGTCTTTTACGTTATACTATGATTCGCCTGATTTTTGTGATTGAGTTTGATTTATTCAACTGATTTTCAATTGATTACAAAGTTCGACATGCACAAAACCAAGCGGCGTGAGGTATATTTATCGAAATAAAAATCGGCTTGGTTTTCGGCAGCCCCTCAGCCCCTGCCTCCCTCAAAACAGCCATTGCCTCCCGGCTTTCCGCCATTTTTGAAAACTCACCCCTTTAAAGTTTGGCGGCATGAAAGGCAAATTCGCAGATTTGTGGCAAAATCGAAACGCTATTTTTTGGCCACCAAAAATGTCTTGCCATGCGCATTTTCTACCCTCTGCTTTTCAGCCTCCTGTTTTCTGGCAGCCTTTTCGCCCAAATGCCCTATACCACAGCCAACAAATACGCCTATCGTGTGCAAAAAGACCTGGTGTACGGCGTTGCGCCTAACTATGTCGGCGTGATGGACACCCTTGAAATCGACCTTTACAAACCGCTTGCCGACAACAACCCGAAGCGCCCGCTGCTCGTGCTGGTGTACGGCGGCTCTTGGCTCGCCGGCTGCAAGGAAGACGTGAAAGATTTTGCCATCGACATGGCGCGCAGGGGCTATGTGGTCGCTTGCCCCAATTACCGGCTGGGCTGGCATAAAGACAGTTATGTGCCTGCCCCGAATTGCTTGCTCGACGGCACCCAGCGCAACTTGTACCCGTTCGATTCCTGTGAAATTATTAGAGCGCTGTACCGGGGGCAGCAAGATGTGAAAGGGGCAATTCGCTGGCTCAAAAGCCGCGCCCAGCAGGATTCTACCGACATCTGCAAGGTATTGGTCGGCGGTTTCAGCGCGGGCGGCTTCAATGCCTTGGCGGTGGGCTTCCTCGACCGCCCGGAAGAAAAGCCCCTTTGCTGTTTCGACCTGCCCAACGTGCTGCCACCAGACCCAAACATGCTCAACCAGGCCGTGATGAAAAACTGCGTGCCGAGCAGTTTCAGCGTCACCCCAACTGCCCGTGCCAGACCCAACCTTGGCAGCATCGACGGCACACTTAACCAAAATGGAACGGATGCCAATGTGTTGGGCGTGGCGAATTTCTTTGGCGGCGTGCCCTATGAGGCCCTGCCCAACAACTGGCTGGCAGGCCCCGACACCCCAGCTGTTTATCTCTACCATCAAACTTGCGATGGCATCGTGCCTTTCGGTTATGGGCAGCCGTTTTTTGTTATTTCCCAGTATTGCAACTTAGGCTGTACGCCCTGGCATTACAAGACACCCCATGTTTATGGGTCTGGCTCCATTGCTGCTGCCCTGGAATCGCTGCCCGGCAAACCGATATGTTTCAAAACGGAGTTTACTACCTGTACGGCGTTCAATCCGAGCCTGGCCCTGTTTGAATGTGCCAGGTATGCTGATAACGGTTCGTACCATTACGTTGACCAACAATATGTTAGGCTGCAAACCATGTCGAATTTTTTCAGCCCCTTTGTCGGCAACCCTGCCCTTTGCAACCGCACAAGCTGCGCCACAGTGGCCACTCAGGCCCCGGCATCGCTCTTTGATGGCGTTCAGGTGGCGCCCAACCCGTTTACCGATCGCTTGACTTTGTTCACCGACACGCCGCCTTCCGAACCTGTGCTGTTGGAACTGCTGCAGCTTACCGGACAAGTGATTTGGCGCGACACAAGGGTGCTGGCGCCTGGCGCAAACGAGCTGTTTCAGGGGCTTCAAATTCCGGCGGGTGCGTATGGGCTGCGTGTAGTAGGGAAAGATGGGGCGCGAATGTTCGTTGTGCGCCTTGATAGATGAGTTTTATTAACACATAGGCACATAGGGACATAGAACACATAGATTTTACAATCCAAACTCAAAAATCTATGTGTTCTATGTCCCTATGTGCCTATGTGTTAATAAAACTATGTGTTAAAATAACTACCGGTTCATCCAATCCTCAATCTCCTCCACTTCCATCGGGATGTTTTTGAACAAATCGATGTTCCCGTTTTCGGTGATGAGGATGTCGTTTTCAATGCGGATGCCTAGTTTTTCTTCCGGGATGTAAATGCCCGGCTCACAGGTGAACAGGTTCCCGGCTTCGAAGCTGTGGTAGCGGTACATGATGTCGTGCACATCCAGGCCGAGGTGGTGACTGGTGCCGTGCATGAAATATTTTTTGTAGGCGGGCCAGTCCTTTTCCTGTTTGGCGATGTCGTCTTTGGTTATCAGGCGTAGGCCCAGCAGCTCGCTTTCCATGATCTTGCCTACTTCTTTGTGGTATTCGATGAACACGGTGCCGGGCACCAGCATTTCACGGGCAGCTTTCAACACGCGCAGCACAGCGTTGTACACGTCCTTTTGGCGGGGTGAGAAGCGTCCGTTGACGGGGATGGATCGGGTGAGGTCGGCGTTGTAGTTGGCGTACTCGGCGCCGAAATCCATGAGCAGCACGTCGCCGTCCTGGCATTGTTTGTTGTTCTCGATGTAGTGCAGCACACAGGCGTTGGCGCCCGAGCCGATGATGGGTGTGTAGCCATGCCCGGTAGCGCGGTTGCGGATGAATTCGTGGATGATCTCGGCCTCAACTTCGTATTCCCAAACGCCGGGCTTGACAAATTGCAGTACCCGTTTGAAAGCTTTTTCCGTGATGTCGATGGCTGTCTGGCTGGCGTCGACTTCCCATTTGCTTTTCACGGTTTGCAGGCGTTTCAGTATCGGCTGGGCGCGGTGGATGGTATGGGCAGGGTAGCGCTGCTGTATCTGGCGGGCATAGCGCAGGTCGCGGAATTCGACGGGCGACAGGAAGCGGTCGTTTTCATTGAGGTTCAGATAGATGCCTTCCGAGAGGATGATGAGCTCGTTGATCATCTGATCGGCTTCGTCGAGGAAATATACTTTTTGGATGCCCGACGCTTCGCGGGCTTCTTCTTTGGTGTATTTATGCCCTTCCCACACGGCTAAGTGCTCGTTGGTACGGCGGATCACCAGCACTTCCTCGTGTTCCTCCCTGGGGCAACCGGGAAACAGCAGCAGCATGGTTTCTTCCTGGTCGATGCCGGAGAGGTACAGCAGGCCTGCATTTTGGCGGAAATTGTGGTATTGGTCGCCGGAGCGGGGCGCCTGGTCGTTGGAATTGAAAATGGCGACGGTGCCGGGTTTCATTTGGGCGGTGAAGCGTTTTCTGTTGTGTCGGTACAGGTCGGGGCTCAGCGGCTGATATTTCATTGCGGACTGTTGAATGGTGGAAAAACTGATTTTGGGTAAAATTACGCTATTGGGCCGCCAAAGTAGGGCTGTTTCTGGTAAAATGCCAAAAAGTGAAAGATGAAACCAGGCAGCTTTCGACCAAACACTGCCCTTCAGCCAGCACCCGCACATTTTTTTCCCGATTAGGAGATTGCCCCTGCCCAAAAATACTACTTTTGCCCATCCATTAAACAAACATAACACTGTCCCCAATACTTCAACACTTATCTCTCATAACTCATCACTAAAAATATGTCCTTTCCAGCCAATTGCAAGTACACAGAAGACCACGAATGGGTGCGCGTCGAAAACGGTAATACCGCTTATGTCGGCATCACGGATTACGCCCAGGGCGAATTGGGCGAACTGGTGTACATCGAAGTAGAAACCGTTGGTGAAACCGTAGAAGCCGGCAAAGTTTTCGGCACGGTAGAAGCCGTAAAAACCACCTCCGAACTCTTTATGCCCATCACCGGGAAAGTTCTGGAGTTCAACGATAAAGTCGGCGACAGCGGCGACCCCTCCTTAGTCAACAGCGACCCTTACGGCGACGGTTGGATCGTGAAAATCGAGATTTCCAACCTGGGCGACCTGAATGCGTTGATGGACGCTGACAAGTACAAGGCGCATGTAGGCGGGTAGAAGGCGGTTTTTTATTGATTTGGGCGAGCATAATGTCTGTTGGGGGGCGTTATGCTCGTTTTTGTTTAGGCCAGCGCCGCATCCGGCGAATGTCCCTAATATCGCTTACCTTTCAGTCGAATAAGCTTTAGACATGAAACACACGCTGTCTTCCCTTCCCTTATTATTGGCCATCATGCAGCTCCCCGCCCAACCCGCCATCCAATGGCAAAAAACCGTTGGCGGCAGCGATTCAGAAAGAGCCTGCGCAATCGCCCAAACAAGGGATGAAGGATATATCACTTGCGGGTACACTATTTCCAACGACGGAGATATAATGAGCAACAACGGCCTAATAGATTTTTTGGTCGTAAAGTTCGACAAGACTGGGGGCGTGGAGTGGGAAAATGTTTTTGGTGGCAGTTACAACGACTGGGGATACGATGTAAAGCAAACCCCTGATGACGGTTATATCCTGACCGGGTTTACCCTGTCTGACGATGGGGATGTCACAGGGTTTCATGGTTACATCGATGCCTGGGTCGTCAAGCTTGACAGCGATGGGAATTTAGAATGGCAAAAGGCCATTGGCGGCAGCGGCTGGGACGAATTGTGGTCTGTCAACTTGACCAACGATGGAGGTTACATCCTGGCGGGCCGCACCAATTCCCCCGATGGCGATGTTGGCGGCACTTATGGTGGCACGCCCGACCTATGGCTGGTAAAATTGGGCCAAAGCGGCAATATGCAGGGCAGGGAAGTGCTGCGCCAGGCTATAGGCGATACGGCCGAACTATATGTTTCCAGGTTGAACAAAGGGCTTTACTTCGTCCTGGCACGATGTAGCGATGGGACGATGGCAACCGGGAGGTTTGTGAAGGAGTAATGTGCCGCGAGGTAAAACGCAGCGCGGCATATCAAGTGGAATTATCAGGGAATAGTGTTATAAAAAGTCTGTAAGCTGGCGCCGTAGATTTGTGGCATTGGTTGCTTCCTTAGGAACCATCTAACCCAAGGGTACAGGAAGCGTGTGGCGGGTGTGCGCAATTGCATGGGTTCATTAATTATACCTCGCGCCGCTTGGTTTTGTGCATGCCGATCTTTGTAATCAATTGAAGATCAGTTGAATCAATCATACTTAATCACAAAAATCAGGCGAATCATAGTATATTCCACAAATGCCCAAAAAAATGGAGAAAACCTTCCACGATTTGCTGTTAACCGAGATCCGGGGCCTGGTGCCGGAAGAAGTCAATATGGTAGCGGTATTGATGCAGCTGCTTGGGGCAAGCAAGTCCAACATCTATAAAAAACTGAAAGGGAAAGTTGCCTTTTCCGCCGACGAAACCCTGACGATCGCGCGGCACTTTGGCATTTCGCTCGACCGCTTCGCATACGCAGCGAATGGCGACTATCACAAGGTTTCTTTGGACTACTCCATTACGCAGCACCAGGCTGGCACGCCTGCCACCTTTGTCCGCAAATTGCGGCACGACCTTGAGCGCATCCTGCAATTGCCCCAGCCCAGTATCCTGTACGCCACCAACGAAGTGCCCATCTTTCATTCGCTGACCTGCCCTAACCTGTTGGCGTTCAAGCTCTACGTGTGGTCGCGCAGCAATTGGCAGATACCGGGAATGATGCACCATCCGTTCGACCCGGAAGCGTTTTACCGGCAATGGCCTGAAGTGGAATCGGAACGCAAAACAATCCTTTCCCTTAATCAACAGGTGCCCACGAAAGAATACTGGCCCAGGTTGGTGCTGAGCAACATCCTCAACCAGATACAGTATTATACCAAAGCCAAGCTTTTTCAAGACCCGCAAACGCCTGTACTCTTGCACGAGGAACTTGGCCAGATGCTGGATATTTGCGAAAATCAGGCCATGACCGGCACCAAAAACGCGTTCGACCCCAGCGCCCCTGTGGCCAGCTACGAGCTATACCTCAATGAGATCGCCTATACCAACAACGTGGTGCTGATACAAAGCCAGGAACAACCTGCGGCGGTCTATATCACAGTGGACAACCCCAATTTCCTGCGGTCCACCGACCCTGTGTTCTGCCAGCGCATGCGCCAGTGGATCGGCCAAATAGAAATATGTTCCTTCCCGACCAGCGCCGAGCAGCATCGGATGTCACTGTTCGGTGATTTGCGGGCGGCACTGTGAAGCAATGCGCAAGCGCGCCAGGCCTCGGAGGCCCAACATTTGTTGCCTCAATTCCGAATAATCCGCATCGGCCTTCCGCCGCCGCCCATTTCCTTCATCCGCTCGGCCATCATTTTCTGGAATTCGGCATCCGTGGTTTTTTCGCCTTTTTTCGGCGCCGCAATGTCGTTTTTCTTCACTTTTTTGAACTCTATCTTTTTCGCGGAAATCACGATTTCGCCCGAATTGATGTCGATTTCGAGGATGGTTCCAGGCAGTTGACCGTAGGCTGCCGGCCCGGTGGGCAACGGCAGGGAAGTGGCAAACCAGGCAGTTATCTCCTGCTTTCGCACAGTATCGCTTGTAACCGCGCTCATACAATCATAGCCGAGAATGTTTTTCACCTCACCCGTCACCTTCCAGTTGCGGGCTGCCAGCGTATCTTCAATCAGGTATTCCTTGCGCATAAATTCGCGAAAATCGGCCTTGCGCTTGGTTTCAAAATTGCGGTAATAGACCGCCTCGGGGCGCTGCATCCTGATCGTGACCTGTTGCCCCTCGCCCCCCTCGTCCTCGTCTTCCTCTTCCACGTTGCGGTACAGGCTTTCGTTGTCCTTAAAAAGCAACTCGTTTTGGTGTACGCGGAACTCTGGTATCATGGCCTTCATATCGGCAGCATCCGGTGGCAGCATCCGGTGCACGTTTACTTTTTCTTCAAAAAGAATGACGCCTTCATTTTTTTGGGCGCTAGCAATACCCATAAAAAGCAGGCTGAGCAGGCAAATGGACAAGAATTGTTTCATGCGTTATTTTTTCAGTGAAATAGATGTAGCAAAGGTAAATTTCAAGCGCTTTTTGCGGTTGTTAACCGACCTATATTAAAGGTTAATTAAGGTTAATCGATAAAAAACATCGGAAAGGAAGCCGCTACATTTGTTGTGTCACAAAAAAATTCTATGACTCAGACTGCTGCCATATTTAAAAATCCCGATCGCCTGCTTTGGCTGATCGTTGCTTGTTTGTTGTTGCTAGGTCTCTCCCAGGTTCTCTGGCTCGGCAGGGTGTGGGACAATCAAAAACAGAACCTGCACCAGGTAACCAACTACATTTTTCAAACAACCGTATTATCCCTTCAAGACTCCTTGATCAGTAGAAGTATGGGGCAGAAAGGCTTTCCGATGAATGGAGCCTTATCGAAAGCGCCTGCCGCTTTTTTTGGCCGGCCTGTTTTACCCGGATACGAGCCGGAACTACGGTCTAAAGCCAGGTTCAGGGTCAGCCAAACCATAAATGAAGACCTGGTAGGGACACCCCTTTGGGAAGATCGGCAACACATTAAGCTGATACTTTCGAGCACCGATAGTCAGGAGATAGCCATGCGGCACGGCCTCGGACGGATTTTCCTTAATATAAAAGTAGATTCTTTGCCGGATGGTCAAAATGACTTCACTTTCGACATCAAAACGGATACAATTGCCCCGGAAGAATTAATACAAAGTTTTACCGCAGCGCTGGGCAAGGCGGGGCTGCCCACTTCCTTTGAATTGTTGTCGGGGCGGTCCCCTGCTGAATTTATCAACCAGATAGCTGGAATAACGACGAAACCTGTCGTCTCTGGAATATTAACACACCGGTTTTACGCAGCAAAATTCAATAACTATCATGGGTTTCTGATCCGAAAGACCTTGATCTACGGCCTGTTTTCGCTTTTCCTCATTTCCATTACCAGTCTTGCTTTTTGGTTGATATTCAACACATTAAAACAACAACAAAAAATAGCCCGGCAAAAAAACGAGTTCGTCAGCAATGTCACCCACGAACTGAAAACCCCCTTGACCACCGTGGGCGTGGCGCTGGAAGCCCTCGACGATTTTGAAGTACTGCAAAACCCGGAAAAGGCAAAAGAATACCTGCATATTTCAAAATTGGAACTGAACAGGCTCAACTTGCTGGTCGATAAGGTGCTGCGCGTTTCTATGTTCGAACACCAGGCGCTGCAATTGAAGCCTGAAATGCTGAACCTGGTGGATACAGCCCGGCAAGTAATCCACGCCATGACTTTGCAGGCAAAAAGTGCGGGCGCTGCCATTCACTTCAAGGCAAATAGCAGCCCTTGCATGGTATGTTGCGATCAGCTTCACCTGAACGGGGTGGTGTACAACCTCCTGGACAATGCCTTGAAATATCGACGCGAAACACCCGAAATAGAGGTTTCCATTGGAAACACCCTGCGGGAAGGCATCGCGTTTTTCAGCCTGTCTGTCCGCGACAACGGCATTGGAATCTCCGCAGAACACCAAAGCCAGATTTTTGAAAAATTCTTCCGCGTACCTGCGGGCGACACCCACAACGTGAAAGGGCATGGACTCGGTTTGAGCTATGTTGCCCATGTGGTAAGAGAGCATGGGGGCAGCATCCGGGTCGAAAGTGTGCCTGGAACAGGAAGTTGTTTTATCGTGGAAATTCCCGCTGCAACACCTCCGCCAACTGCCTGATTTCATCCGCGGTGTTGTAATAATGCGGGGAGACACGCAAAGCCCAATCCACCCCTTTTCTGGAAAAATCAATTTGGGCAGAACCCACATTGGTGATGCGGCAATTGATGTTGTGCTGGCCCAGTTTTTTCAAAATAGTGCCTGCATCCCAATGACTTGCCTGCACCGTTACAATGCCGCACAGTTGTGTGCCCTGGTCGAGCAACTGCACGCCGGGCAACTGGCTCAGCAGCACCCTGGCTAAGGTGGCGAGGTTCTGTACCTCCTGCTCGATCCACCCCAAATCCAGTTCCAGTGCATATTCTGTCGCCACCTTGCTGCCCAGCATCAAGGCTGGCGGCATTTCCCAGTACTCAAAACGACGGGCGCCCGCAGCAGTCTGGTAGGTATCGGGGCCCGTCCAGTCGGCGCTGCGCATATCCGGCGCCAACATTTCAATGCCGCTGTCGAGCGCCTTGTCGGAGGCAAACAAAAAACCTGCCCCGCGCGGGCCGCGCATGTACTTGCGCATGGTGGCAGAGAGGAAATCGCAACCGATCGCGCGCACATCCAGCGGCATTTGGCCTGCCGACTGGCAGGCATCTACCAAATACAGCGTTTCCGTATCCTTACAAAGCCGCCCGATAGCCTCCACGGGTTGCACCAGCCCGCTGTTGGTCGGTACGTGGGTCACGGCAGCAAGCCTGGGCTGGTGTTTTTTCAGCAATTTTTCAAAATCCGCTACATCCACACCGCCGCTTGCCGTGTCGCGCGCGCGGAGCAATTGTACGCCAAAGCGCTTTTGCAGCGCCAAAAAAGCGATCTGGTTGGACACATAATCGTTGTCGGTGGTCAGGATCGTGTCGCCAGCTTTCCAGGGTATGGCGCTCAGCGCCCTTGCGTAAGCATCGGTAGCGCTGGCAGAAAAGGCAATATTTTCTGGCTTTGCCTGCAGCATTTGCGCCAGGGCGCTGTAAAATCCGTTGATTTCTGCGGCCATCAGGTCGGCAGCTTCGTAGCCGCCGATATTCGCTTCCAGTTCGAGGTACTGCTGCATCACTTGCAACACAGGCGTGGGCGGCAGGCTGGCGCCGGCGTTGTTCAGGTGCTTGCGTTTGGCGCAGCCGGGGGTGTCGTCGCGAAGTTCTTGAAGCATTTTTTTTAATTTGATAATTAGGGAATTGGATAGTTTGATAATGATGCCGGCCTGGAGCCTGGCAATTGTTCATTATCTGGCCAAAAGTATGCAAAGTTGAAACTTCTCAGCGCTCAAAGCTGCAAAAATGCGACTACTGGGTAGTATATTTGTAGTATCGTTTCGCTCAATAAATGAACCCAAAATGAAGCTTTACAGGACTTTCTACTTGCCTATCGCTATCTCCTTTTTTTGCGCATCCGTGCTCTTCGGTCAGCATATTAGTCGCCAATTTGCGGATAGAAGGATGATTGGCTTACAACTTGGGGCCTTCAACTTTACTATAACATAGGAAAGCCTTGGAGTTCGCATTCGTATGGGCACCCTAGTTTGGGGCTGAACTGGTTTTTATTGGATTGATTATTTATGAATGGCCAGTTTTCTGCGTAATATCTGGTTTTTTTATTTCTTATTTCCCTAATATACAATCCTTCCTGAATGCCTGATGGCAGAATAACAAGGTCGGTAGTGTTTTGAACCGTTTGTTGACGAAAATTGGTGTTAAGAAAAAAATAAACAAAAATTTAATTATTTAAAACTTATTGTTTTGAGATTGCACTCAAACTTCGTTATATTTGCACACTATTTCCCCAATTGCATTATTTTTGATAGCATGAAAAGAACAATGACAAGAAATAAAGAGCTACCAACTTTTTTTGGAGAAGTCCAACTAAAAGGTATGAGAACCGAAGCGGATTTTGAAAACAATACAAAGCCAATAATTTTCTATCAGCATCCAAACGGACAAATTTGGCAAGGTGACAGTATTGAGTGGTTGAAATCGCTCCCTGACGCAAGCGTGGATTTAGTTTTTGCTGACCCCCCTTACAATATCAAGAAAGCAGATTGGGACTCATTTGAAAGTCAGGAGGAATATATTAGATTTTCAATGAAATGGATTGAGCAGGCAGCGAGGGTGCTTAAACCAACCGGGACACTTTTTATTTGTGGCTTTTCTGAAATTCTTGCAGACCTAAAACATCCAGCTTCACGGCTTTTTAATTCTTGTCGTTGGATTGTTTGGCATTACAAAAACAAGGCAAATCTTGGCAAAGATTGGGGCAGAAGCCACGAAAGTATTTTGCATTTTAGAAAGACAAAGAAATTTGCCTTTAACATTGATGAAATTCGTATTCCGTATGGAGAACATACATTAAAATATCCAAGCCACCCACAAGCAGAAACAAGTCAGTACGGTAAGAATGGGAAAAACGGAAGCCATATTTGGGAACCAAATCCACTCGGAGCAAAACCAAAAGATGTTTTGGAAATTCCACAAGATATTATCGAAGTGCCGACAACGTGCAATGGAATGCACGAAAAAACGCCACACCCCACCCAAAAACCGGAAGAGCTCTTAAGAAAGTTAATTTTAGCATCCTCTAATTTAGGTGATACTATTATTGATCCGTTTTGTGGCTCTGGAACAACGCCCGTTTGCGCCGAACAGCTCAAACGGAAGTGGATGTCTTGTGACCTTTCACCAGAATATTTGAATTGGACTGTAAATCGCATTGAGCTTGTAGAAGATTGGAGCATTGAAAAATGGATTAAATATGATTTTGACAACCAACAAAGAAGAAACTCAATCAGATGAGCCTACAACAACTCGTTAACAAGGCTAAGGATAAGAACAACTTCGTTGACTTGAATGCCTACATTGCATTCTGTAAGGAGTATTTGAGTTACATCAGCTTTAACTTGCAAGCAACCATCGTTTCACAAAACGAAAATCATTATCACTTCTATCAATACAAGGAGGAAGGCAACTTTCAAATAACACGACCAATCAATTCAAACTTGATGTATGACGCAAATAGTTTTGCTACAGCATCAAAGGAGTTTTTAAAAGTGTTGCGCAACATCAAAACAATTAACAAGAAGGATGAAGCGGTGCGCAACATCTTGAACAATGCAACTTACACCATTCAACAATCGGTTGGCTCTGCATTGGACGGTTTACCAGTTGGACAATCAAACATAGCAAGAAAACTAAACGGTGATTTATTTGAACATTTCATTCGTCTTATCATCCGTGAAATAGGCATTGACTGTAAGGCCGGAACAATTCAAGTTCCTGTAATCGTTGACGGCCAACCAACTTTCAATATGAGCTATCAACACGACTTAATCATAGAAAAAGAAAGCGACATCAAAGTAATCGGCTCAATCAAAACATCAAGCAAAGACCGCATTGGCAAAATTTTCATTGACAAGTTCCTTTACAACAAATTAACTGAGAAAGCAACGCCTCACATTGCAATTTTCCTGAATGATGTTCAGAGAAAAATGAGTAAGAGAGAGAATGAATATAGCATCAACGCTACCTTTCTTCCGGGGCACTTTAAAGGCTATACGGTCAAACTTAACCCGCTTGACGGAGTGTATTACTGTGACATCAGACCGAATATGAAAACAGAAAATATTTTGAAAGACCACATAAAAACTTTTGACAATTTATTAATTGAAGATATATGGAATTTCAAATAAGCACCCTCCAAATGCCCCATTCTACGCACTTATGGCTTCATTAACGCAACAACACGGTTTCGCTGTTCCAATAAGGCAGACACGGAAGCAGCATCTTTTTCCTGCATTTGCAGCGCCTTCTGTATCTGCTGCCAGCGCTTGGCCACCTCCAGGTATTGCTCGGCGAAATAACCCAGCAACACCAACCCTAGCAAAACTGACCACGCCCAGAGCCCAGTACCTAAATAATGACTGGCTATACGAAAAGCACCCCACAATGCGAGCGGAAAAGTAATCAGACCCGCCAGCATTTTCACATTGCTGTCGTAGCCGATATAGAGGTTCATCTTTTTGGCCAAAAGCCAGGGCAGGAAACAGGGCAGCCACCAAAAGGCATAGCCCAATATGAAAATGGGGAAGCCCAGTACGAGCAGCGCAAGATGTCGGAAATTGCGCGATTTGGCGCCCGGCAATGTTGCTTGTACCAAACCTTCGTGGGAAATGCCCGCCGAATCGAGCGCCGCAAAATAATCCGCTGAAGCCGCGCGAAGTGCCTCATTGTCAAGGTTTTGTTCGATCAAGTTTTTCCGAAAATCAAAATATTCGGCAGGAGCAGCCGGGAACTTGTCTTTTTGTAATGTTTCCAATTGCTCCATAAAAACCTGCCCCTCCACATCGCGGGTATCCAGCACCAGCGCGCGTACTTTTTGCCGAATTTCAAGGGTAAAGTTTTCCACCGCCTTTTCGTGGTTTTCGGCATTCGCAGCTACCCATGATTCGGCTGTAAAGGGCTCCCCGAAATGCACCAGTACTTCGCTTCGAAACAAATTGGGCGCGCTGTAGCTCAACCCAACGGGCAGTATTTTGACGCCAAGTTTCCAGTCGTTTCGGCTTTCTGAACCCAAAACGATGCGCGCCGCCCCTGTCTTGAATGGCCGCACCCAGCGCTCCATCCAGCTCACCCCTTCCGCTGCGATGAACAAAATGCCTTTTTTCTCAATATGCAGGAACGACTGCTCAAACGCCGCGTCGTTGTTGCGTTCGGCGCCTTCAGCCACATCTTCCCGGCGTTTCACTGGAATACAAAAGAAATTGCGGAGTAGCCAGTTGCTGACCGGATGTTTGAAAAGGCTGTAATTGGCCAGGAAAAACGGCTCCTGGCGTATGTGGAGACAGGAGTTCAGCACGTCCATCAAGGTGCTGGGATGGTTGACAACGATAATGGCCGGGCCTTCAAAATCCAGGTGCTCGCGCCCGACGATGATGCGCCGGCGGTAAAAAATGCCAATACCAAACCATACGATCACTCGGAGGCATAGGTAGATTAGGCGCTGAAAAATCATTTACGCAGCTTTAAGCTTGGCGAGCTTCGCCCCATCCACTTTCTCCTTCACATAGGCAGCATCGATGACCAGATCCCGTTTGTCGCCTTTTGCGCCGGCGACGGTTGGCAGCTCAAACATGGCATCGGTGAGTATGGTCTCGCACAAAGAACGCAGGCCGCGGGCGCCCAATTTGAAATCGAAAGCTTTTTCGGCGATCAGGTCTATGGCAGAAGGCTCCATTTTGAGCTTGATGCCTTCCATGGCAAACAGCTTCTCATATTGGCGCACCAAGGCGTTGCGCGGCTCGGTGAGGATGCGCCGCAGGGAATTGACGTCGAGCGGGTCGAGGTGCGCCACCACCGGCATGCGGCCTACCAGTTCGGGGATAAGGCCAAAAGATTTTATGTCCTGCGGGCTGACGTACTGCAGCAGGTTGTCCTTGTCGATCTTGTCGGCCTCTTTTTTGTTGTACCCGATCACCTGGGTGTTCACGCGGCGGGCGATTATTTTTTCAATGCCGTCAAAAGCGCCGCCACAGATAAACAGGATGTTGTGGGTATTGACTTTGACAAGCTTTTGCTCGGGATGCTTTCGGCCTCCCTGGGGCGGCACGAGCACCTCGGCGCCTTCCAGCATCTTCAACATGCCCTGTTGCACGCCCTCGCCCGACACGTCGCGGGTGATGGAGGGGTTGTCCTGCTTTCGGGCGATCTTATCAATCTCGTCGATATAGACGATGCCGCGCTCCGCTGCTTTTTCGTCGTAGTCACAAACTTGCAGCAAGCGCGACAGGATGCTTTCCACGTCTTCGCCCACATAGCCTGCTTCGGTGAAGATGGTCGCGTCAACGATGGCAAAAGGCACATTGAGCAATTTGGCGATGGTTTTGGCCATCAGTGTTTTGCCCGTGCCGGTTTGCCCCACAAAAAGCACGTTCGATTTTTCAATTTCTACTTCTTCGTCAATTTTGACATTGCCTTTTTCTTCTTGTTGCAGGCGCTTGTAGTGGTTGTACACCGCCACGGAAAGCACTTTTTTGGCATCGTCCTGGCCGATCACGTACTTGTCGAGAAAGGCTTTGATATCGCGCGGGGGCGAAACTTTCAAGGGCCCGCTGTATTTGCTGCTAATCGGGCCGGCGGCGCCAGTTTCGCCACGATGCGGGTCCATACCGGCCTTGCGCAATTCCTGGTCGATGATTTCCTGCGCCCTTTCGGTACACACCTCGCAAATCTGGCCTTCCATGCCGGAGACCAGGATCATGACGTCTTCTTCGCCACGACCACAAAAGGAGCACTGGTGCTGGGGAGTTTTGCCGCGCTTTATCATGGCTGTAAGTTATTTCTTTGGTTGGGAACGATCAAGCACCTCGTCAATCAGGCCGTATTCTTTGGCTTCTTCGCCGTTCAGCCAGTTGTCGCGGTCGCAGTCGGCCTCTACTTTTTCGTAAGGCTGACCGGTGTGCAGCACCAGGATGTCGTACAGCGACTTCTGCATCTTTTTGATGAGCTTGTAGGAAATTTCGATGTCGGAAACTTGCCCGCTGGCGCCGCCGCTCGGCTGGTGCAGCATGATCTGGCTGTGCTTCAGGCAACTGCGCTTGCCTTTTGCACCCGCCGACAACAGCACGGCGCCCATGCTCGCCGCAAGGCCGGTGCATATCGTCGCAATATCGGGCGACACGTACTGCATGGTGTCATAAATACCCAGACCGTCAATCACCGAACCGCCGGGGCTGTTGATGAAAATCTGTACGTCGCGCTTGGGGTCGGTAGATTCCATGAACAGCAGCTGTGCCTGGATGACGTTGGAAACATAAGAATCCACGGGCAGGCCCAGGAAAATGATGCGGTCCATCATCAAACGGCTGAAAACGTCGATGGCCTGCGCGTGCATGGGCCGCTCTTCGATAACCGCCGGGGTGAACGCCTGAATATTTGGGGTAGTGGCAGCAATGTATTTTTCGAGGTGCATGCTGCTCATGCCCAGGTGCCGCGTGGCAAATTTTTGAAACTCGTTTTTGTCGAACATATACCAGGATTTGGGTGGATTTGATGGATGCTGAAAAGTTGATTTTCAATAGATTGCAATCATTCAATTTTCACAACCACTTTGCGTTGGCTATAAATAGATTTCTTTTGAGGCAGGTTAAACAGCGAATCGTTGTTAGTTGTTCGTTGTTGGTTGTTGGTTGTTCGTTGTTCGGTCACCATTGCTCGATGGCTGATTGCAAATTCGGGTTATTGACCAAGCCAAGCGATAGCTGGATGCTGTGCAACGAACAACGAACAACCAACAACGAATCTACCCCTCCAACAGCGTCGCGCCTTCTGCTTGCTCCGCCTCCGCTTTGGCATTTATCGCTTCAAGTATCTTGTGAAATTCATCGGAGGCGATGGGCTTGTCCTTCACCGTCACCTGGGAACGGATGGCTTCGAAAATCTTGTCGAGCTCCAGGTCGCGGCGGGTATTCTCCACGTCTTCCTTGTTTTCCATCAAACGCTCCACGCTGCTTTCGATCAAGTATTCTGGGATGGAGGCGTTCACGCCAAAGTAGCTGCGCACCTTGGCGGCATAGGCGGCTTTTATGGCTTCTTCCGTTACGTTGACATTGAAGTCGGTCTTTATCTTGTCGCGGATGATGGTCCAGCGCAGGTTTTCGGCAAAGGCGGGGTATGCGTTCTCAATGGACTCCTCCGACAATTTCCCTTCGTTGGTGTAACGCAGCCAGCGTTTCAGGAAGGTATCAGGCAGTGCGATCTTGTTGTTTTCCAGCAAGCGCTCCTGGAACGAGCGCATCAGCAAGGCGTTGGCGCGGATGTCGTAGAATTTTTCGATGTTCTTCTTCAATTCCTCCACGGCCCCTTCCTTGGTGGTGATGTCCTTGTTGCCAAAATAGCCCTCAAAGAAAGCCTCGTCCATTTCAGCCTCTTCCAGTCGGATCACCTCCGTGATGCTGCCTTCAAACATATCGCCAACTACGCGGTCGTCGTCGGCTTCCAGCTTGAGGATATGCTTGCGGTAGGCCGCTTCTTTCGGGTGGTTCTCCAGGGTGCGGGCGTTGAAGCGCAGGGTATCGCCTTTTTTGAGCGACAACAGCTGTTCGCGCACCGCTTCGTCGGCAACCGTTTTCACCAGCACGGAGATGTCAACTTCCAGGCCGCCTTCTTTGGGCTGCTCGCCGTCAAGCTCGGCGGCAGCCAGGCGCACCATGTCGTTTTCTAAGATAGAATCTTCCACCTCCTTGCGCTCGCCCATGCGCTTGCGGGCGAACTCCAGGTCTTCCTCGGCAAGTTCGGCCAGGTTGGATATGGCATAGCGCTCGAACACCGATTTTTTGTCGAGACCCTCGATATCGAAGGCGGGCACCAGGCCCACCTCATATTTCACGGAATACTCCGGGGCGGGGTCGCTGATCTTGAAGGCGAACCGCTCCTGGTCTTCCGTGGGGAGCGGCTGCCCCAAAACGTCCAATTTGTGCTCGCGCAGGTAAGCGTACAGCTCGTCGGCCAGCAGTTCGTTCAACGTGTCGCCAAAAATGGCCGAGCCGTAAAGCTTTTTGATGTAATCCATCGGCACCTGGCCAGGGCGAAAGCCCTTGACGGGCGCGCGCTTGCGGAATTTCTTGAGCTCGGCATCGAGCTTGGGCTTCAATTCTTCACGGGTAACGGTGACGGTCAGGATGGCTGAGCTGTTGTCTATGTCTTGTCGGACAACGGTGGGCATGTGTGGAAAATTTCGATGGTGAGCCGGCCTCTTGGCGGCATCATCAGGGGAGCCCTGTTGGTGCCGCCAAAAGGCCGGGGGTTTGGTTGATTGTTGTTGCAGTGCTGCATCCAGCACTGGGAGTGCGGGCGGAGGGACTCGAACCCCCATGCCTCGCGGCGCCAGATCCTAAGTCTGGTACGTCTACCAATTTCGCCACGCCCGCATTGATGTCAAAGCTGCCTTTTTGAAAAAAAAACGCCTGCTTTTTCAAAAAGGAGCGCAAAAGTACGCATTTCCGGGGAAACGTAGTTAGAATGAATAGAAATTAATTGACAGAAAACATCCGCCATTGCGCTGTGCGAAAACTTTGCATTATTTTTGTGATAACTTCACACGGAGCGCATGTTATTAGACGCCGACATTGATCCAAAAAAATCCGTCCTGACAGACGAGGAATCCGAACGCCAGCTCATACTCCAGGCGTATCGCGACCTGCTGCACTGTTTCAAGACGAAGCTCAACGACGAGGACAAAAAAAACCTGCGCGCAGCTTTCGACATGGCCGTGGAAGCCCACAAAGAACAACGCCGCAAATCGGGCGAGCCATACATCCTGCACCCCATCGAAGTGGCGCGTATCTGCGTGGAAGAGATCGGCCTGGGCCCCACCGCCGCCGTCTGCGCCCTCCTGCACGACGTGGTGGAAGACACCGCCGTCAGCCTCAAAGACATCCATGAGCAGTTCGGCGACCGCGTGGCGCTCATCGTCGATGGCCTCACCAAGCTCGACGGCCTCCACGAAACCGAGAGCCCCCAAGCCGAAAACCTCGGCAAAGTGCTGCGCACCATGCTCTCCGACGTGCGCGTCGTGCTCATCAAAATGGCCGACCGCCTGCACAACATGCGCACCATCAAGAGCATGCCCGAGCACAAGCAGAAAAAAATCGCGGCGGAAACCTCATTTATCTATGCCCCCGTGGCGCACCGCCTCGGCCTGCACAAGATCAAGACCGAGCTCGACGACATCTGCTTCAAGATCGAGCACCCAGAAGAGTACAAAGACATCGCCCGGAAACTGGAGGAAAAACTGAAGATCCGCGGTGAGTACATCCAAAAGTTCATCGACCGCCTGCACGAGATTTTCAAAGACCTCGATTTCCCCTACCGCATCACCGGCAGACCAAAGTCCATCCACTCGATATGGCGCAAAATAAACACCAAGAACGTCGCCTTTGAGAACATCTTCGACCTGTTCGCCGTGAGGGTCATCATCGACGTGCCCAAGGAACTGGAAAAACGCCGCGCCTGGGACGTCTATTCCTATATCACCGACCATTTCCAGCCCGTCACCGAGCGCCTGCGCGACTGGATCACCTCGCCCAAATCGAACGGCTACGAATCGCTTCAAACCACCGTGATGGGACTCGACAACAAGTTCGTGGAAGTGCAGATCCGCAGCGAGCGCATGAACGAGATCGCCGAGCGCGGCTTCGCGGCCCACTGGAAATACAAAGCCGGCGGGAAAAAAGGCGACCCCGACGTGTATGAAAAATGGCTGAGCCGCGTCCGCGAGACCATCGAAACCTCCTCCGGCAATGCCATCGAGCTGCTCGCCGACATCCGCAGCGAGCTGTTCACCGAGGAAGTGCACGTGTTCACCCCCAAAGGCGAGATGAAGACCATGCCCGAAGGCGCCACCGCCCTCGACTTCGCCTTCAGCATACACTCCGACATCGGCTGCACCTGCCGCGCCGTGCGCATCAACAACCGCGTGCTCTCCATCCACTACAAGCTGCAAGACGGCGACCAGGTAGAGATCATCACCGACAAGAGCCAGAAACCCAGCGAGGACTGGCTGCAGCACGTCGTCACCTCCAAGGCAAAAAACCGCATCCGCTCGGCCCTCAAAGAGGAAAAGCGCGTGCAGGCCACCTTCGGAAAGGAGATACTGGAGCGCAAACTGAACGCCCTGAAAGTGCCCGTGGAGGAGAACTGCGACATGCTGGTGAAATGGTACAACTACCACGACCGGCTCGAATTCCTCAGCGCCATCTACCTGGAACAGGTGGACCTGCGGCTCATAAACAAGAACTTCCGCGCCGATGGCTTGTACCTGGTGGAAAAAGAACAGCCAAAGGCAAGGACAGGAGAAGAAGGCGGCCCGATCAACATCCGGAAAAACAAGGGCGACACCAAAGCCGAAGTCATCATCAACGACGAGCCTGGCAGCTACTACCAATACTCCTTTGCCAACTGCTGCAACCCCGTGCAGGGCGACAAAATATTCGGCTTCGTGCTGGTGCAGGGCGGCGTCAAAATACACCGTTCCGACTGCCCCAACGCCAACAACCTCCTGGCCCAATACGGCCACCGCATCCTGAAAGCTACCTGGGGCAACACCTCCAAATCCGACTTCCTCACCAAGATCATCGTCACGGGCATCGACACCGGCCCCGGCGTGATCCAGCAACTGACCAACCGAATTTATGACCTGGGCATCAACATCCGCTCCTTCGAGATTTCAGGAGAAGGCGGCTATTTCGAGGGCCGCCTGGGGCTGATCGTGGTCAATACCAACCAGTTGCAGCACGCCATTTTGGAATTGCGGAAGTTTGAGTGGGTGTCGAATGTGACGCGGGCGGATTAGCGTCTGCTGATTGGTTTGGCATCTTTGCATGGCGCAAGCATCCAGCCGGTGGCTCTGGCGGCACATTTTCGAGCCTTTGATTTGTCATTCTTGTAAGAATCCGTCCACGTAAAAAGGGGAAGGTAAACGGCAATGTTGTTGACTTGTGTACACTGAGTGCACTATACCTGCTTATTCTTTCTCTGCTCACATTAAAAAACCGCCCCAAACCATCCCGTCAAATGCAGCCAGCGGTTTTTTTACCACCACGTGGCAATCGGTGATCTCAAGGTTTTTGGCTAGGTTTTGCAGGCTTTTCAGGTCGGAGGCCGTGGCCGTTTCTTTTGCTTCAAAAGCGGTCGCTTTGTTCAGGATAAAATCGATTTCGCGGCCGGTCTTCATTTGGTAGTAGGCGATTTCACCGAAATGCAGGAGCTGGTTGAACACCGCATTTTCAAACTTCGCGCCGCTGCTCAAGTCCGCCACTGCGGCGGCGATGCCGTTGTCGAGGAAATAGACCTTCCGGGCTTTTACGATCTCCCTGTCGGGGCTGTTGGCCAATACCGGGATGGAACGGATCAGATAGGATTGCTCCAACAAGTGCAGGTAATTTTCAACGGTTGACCGATTCAGGCCAAGGAGCTTGGTCAGCTTCGTAATCTCCAGCTTGGAGCCAATACGGGAAGCCAGTAGCCTGACAAGCCGGAAAACATCCGCCGACCTTTTAATATCGGTGATCGAAATGATGTCAAAATTGATGTAGGAGCTCAGGATGTCCGAAATGAGGTCCCGTTTGTCGGAAACCGTATCGGCTAGCACAACTTCCGGGAAGCCACCAAATTGTATGTATTCATCGTAATAATGCTTTAGCCGCTCATATTCCGCCAGGATAAACGGACGCGCCGAAAACCTGCCTTCCGATGGGAACACCACGCCCTTGAACCGGAGCAACTCATTGAACGTCAATGGGAAAATTTCAAAAATTTTCTTCCTGCCAGCCAACGACTCGCTGAACCAACAACTGAACCCCTGCAAAGGCCAAACGGTGGAATACACGCCCAAGCCAGGCGCAAGTTTTGACAACTTTTGAAAAGTTGTCAAAACTGACACTGTACAATCCAGACAATACACCCTCTGCCTCGACAGCCCCGAAGACACGCTCCTGTGGCGGGAACGCCAGGCTTTGGACTGGATAGACATTGGCGCTTTTGCCCGGGTGGACAGCTTAGTCCAGGAACCCAAGCCCAGCCGTGTCGACACCCTGCTGGCGCGCGAGATTTTGGAAAACCTGCTGTGTGCTTACTACAATAAAGGCGTGTATTTCTACGGCAATAACATGCGCGACAGCGCCTGTTATTGCTTCGAAAAAGCCAATTACCTGAACAACAGCCCCGAACTCAGGCAAGCGCTGGCCTGGTGTGGCGCCCCCGACACCGCCGCCACGCCCCGCATCCGGCTGCTCGGGCCCATAACCATCACGGTGCAGGATGCCGCCACCCTTGCCCCGCTCGACGGCGCGCAGGTGCTTGCCCAGGGCATGAAGCCCGGCGCCCTGCGGCGACAGGGCGGGCGGCTCACCCTCAGGCCACCGGCCGATTGGGCCAGCCCCGTGGTCAGGCTGTTCGTAAAAGCCGAGGGCTACTTAGATTCTGCGTTTACCCTCTCTATGGACGGGGTGCGGGCTTTCCCCGCCCTGGGCCTGCGGAAAGACACAGAAGCCCGCTGGACGGTACGCGGGCAGGTGCGCGATGCCGCCGACAATGCGCCCATGCCCGGAGTGCTGATAAGCGTGAGCAGCCAGACCACCCCGACGCTCAGCGACGCCACGGGCGGGTTCGAGCTGCGGCTGCCCTTGAATTACAGCAACACAGCGGCAGCTTACAGCATAGAATTCAAGCATATAGGCTATGAAACCCAGCGGCGGGAACTCCAGGTGGAGCTTCGGAAAAAGCCCGATGACCTTGGCGCGGTTTTGATGAAAATGACAGCGCCGCCACCAGTGACCACGCCTGCTGCCAGCACCGTGACCGATGGCTGGAAACCTGGTACCGATGCCGGCGGGAGCAATACGGCTGCAATACCCTTTGCGATACCGGAAATGGTGGCAGTGCCGGGCGGAACGTTTTTGATGGGCAGTACTAAAAAGGATAAAGATGCCCAAGATGATGAATTCCCGCAGCATGAGGTGCGTATTGCGAGCTTTGAAATGGGGAAATACGAAGTGACGAACGCGGAATTTGTGGCGTTTTTGAATGAGAAAGGGAACCAGGTGGAGGGCGGCGTGGAATGGATCAACCTGGACGGCAGTATTGGTAGAGAAAAATGCCGGATAATGACCGACGGCAAATCGTTCACCATTGAAAAAGACTACGAAAAGCACCCGGTCCTTTATGTCTCCGGGTATGGCGCAAATGCCTACTGCAACTGGCTCAGCGAAAAAACGAAACAGCGGTTCCGCTTGCCCACGGAGGCAGAATGGGAGTACGCCGCTCGCGGCGGGCAAGCCGGCCTCAAGGAGGGCTTTACGTATGCTGGCAGCAATAAAATTGACGAAGTGGCATGGTATTACGGCAATTCTGGGTCAGTTGCGCATCCGGTCGGCGGAAAGGCAAAAAACCAGCTCGGTCTGTTTGACATGAGCGGCAACATTTGGGAATGGCGTTCCGACAACTGGCACGACAATTACAAAGGCGCGCCCAAAGATGGGTCTTCCTGGACAGAAGGCGGCGATGCCAGTCGCGTAGTGTTGCGGTGCGGCTCGTGGGGCGACAATGTTAACGTTTGCCGCGTGGCCGACCGCAACAGGAACGTCCGGAACGACCGGGTCAACAATGTTGGGTTTCGCTGCGCCAGGGCGAGGGGGGGCAATTAACCCTTTGCACTATTACCCTTTTACCCTTTGCCCTTTTTTATTTTTTCTTTCCGGCGATACAGTCGAGCCTGGCCATCGCATAATTTGAAGGTACAGCACCATGCCCGGCCACTTGGTCTGACGACTCAAAGTCGTCTGACCAGTAAGTACACCACAATGCCTACCTTTCCCAAGCACCGCCAAGCTTGAAAAACTGCTGTGTTTTTATGCTGAAAAAGCCATATTGGAAGGGTCTAAATCATATCTGCTTACTGGTCAGACGACTTTGAGTCGTCAGACCAGGTGGTCAGCCTGACAATTATGCGCTGGCAAGGCTCGACGCTACAGAGGCCCTGTGGCGCTTGGGGCATTCCGGCTACAGAAGTTAGGCCTCCGAGGCCGAGCAACACTTGGTTTTATTATGCGCTGACCACGCTCGGCAGTAAAGCCGGAAATTTTTTTTTGAAAAAGGCGATATGCCAAACGGAAAATGGCATACGAAAATGTCAGTGGGCGAATCCCTGCTAATCAAAATAATCCATCTTGAAAACTTCACAAATCACTGTAATACTGGTATATCTGTACCGGGTATTGCCTGCACCGCAGTGTTGCGGGGCGGCTCGTGGAACAACAATGATAACAATTGCCGCTCGGCCAACCGCAACAGGAACAACCGAAACAACAGGAACAACAATGTTGGGTTTCGCTGCGCCAGAACTTCTTTTTGCGAAGGAAACGAACAGTCATTTTGCACGGGAGGCGATCAAGGTCGCGCCCGGCTGAGGTGTTAAGAGAGAAGCCCACGGCAATGCCCGGGTCCAGGCTTGCTCCCCGCCCGAAACAGGGAGGAATAGGACCGAACATGGCAAGTGGCCCCGGCCCGGCTGGTAGTCCCGAGCGTACCGGGGTCGAACGCTGCGCCGGGGCTTTTTTGTGATGCTATACCCAACGTAAATTGGCTTGCGGGCACATAAAGGAGTAAATCATTGAAAATCAATATGATCCATCCAGAAAATCTTGCCAATCACTAGAATCCAGGTTTATTTCCCGAATATTTCTTTGCGCAGCCTCAGGCGGAGTCGCCGGGTATTGGCATTGAGGGCGTGCCCCTCCCAACCCCGAAGGCTGGCGTTGAATTCCCTGGCGCTGATCTTGCCTTCCCAGAAAGCCTTTGCTTTGCTGCGGGTTCGTTTTCGGAACCGGCGCACATTGGCGGAGGGCATAAATGATAAATGTTTTGAGCGGCGTTGGCATTTCCAGTCGGTCAGGTTGAAAAGCTTTGGGGTAAAAAAGGGATTGGGTGGGGAATACGGTTAATATAATGTTGGGGGGATGCGTTGGTAAGGTTTAGCCAGAGGGCTCGAACAGACTTTCCAGGATTTCAATACCTGAATAGTCTCGCCAGGCGCGAAGCCAACAAACCCCAGATGCTGAAAATTTAATATTTTTTTCTTTGCTGCCAATGAAAATGGCGGGGATGTAATCACGCCATTAGCATTCAGTCCAAGTAGAAGCCATAGCTTTTGCGGCGGCAATTATTCACAAAAAGTATTTATAATCAATTATTTACGATAAAATTTCAACACACTCATTCCCGCTAACCCTTTCAAGCAGTTGAATTTTTGCCCAAAAATTCGGAATAAATCACGGGGAAAATCGCAAATAATGTACTTCGCCAACTGTTGCCTTTGTAGGATCATTGTACCCTGAAATGGCTTCTTGTATTGCTTTTGCTACAAATTATGCTATGATTCGCCTGATTTTTGTGATTGAGTATGATTGATTCAACTGATGTTCAATTGATTAGAAAGATCGCCACGCACAAAACCAAGCGGCGTAAGGTATATGAATGTTTTAAAGGGCTAAAAACAAAAACGCCAACAGCCTAAAATTGAACGGAGCCAGCCCTGCTGCGCCATTAATTCCCTAAACACCTTGGTTCATTTTTTACTATTCAAAGTCAGCGGACAAGCCGCGGCTAATAAACCCGAAGCAGGTTTCTTGGTTTTGGGGTTCAGGTTTCATCGTTTCAGTTTTAACGGTACAGGTTCAATCTTGCCGGCGCTGAAACCTGAAACCCTGAAACCCGAAACCTGAAACCATTTTTAAAACTTCACCCATTTGCTCTTGCTCTTCCCGCTCGCGATCACTTTTTCGATAAAGCGCATGCCCCGCACACCGTCCTGAATGGTCGGGAAATCGGCCCGAACGGGATCGGGCGCCGTGCCCGCAATATGCGCCTGTACGCAGTGGGCAAAATTCCGGTAAATATTGGCGAATGCTTCCAAGTAGCCCTCCGGGTGGCCGCCGGGGATGCGCGTGGCCGCCTGAGCTTCGGGGCTGAGCGTTCCCACGCCCGTGCGCAGGTGCTGCGTGGGTTTGTCGAGCCATTTGGCGATGAGCGTGTTTGGCTCCATTTGCCGCCATTCGAGGCCGCCTTTTTCGCCATACACGCGGATGTTTAGGTTGTTTTCCTCGCCGGCGGCGATCTGGCTGGCGTGAAGGATGCCTTTGGCCCCGCCTTCAAAGTGCAGCAGCACGTTGCCGTCGTCGTCGAGCTGGCGGCCCGGCACGAAGGTGCTGATGTCGGCGCACATTTCGGTGATCTTCAGGCCGGTGATGTATTCGGCCAGGTTTTCGGCATGGGTGCCGATATCGCCCATGGCGCCCGCGATGCCGCTGCGCTGCGGGTCGGTGCGCCAGGCGGCCTGTTTTTGGCCGGAGGCTTCTATATGGGTGCTGAGCCAGCCCTGTGGGTATTCCACCACGATTTTCCGGAGCTTGCCCAGTTCTCCGTTGCGGATCATCTGTCGGGCCTGTTTCACCATGGGGTAGCCCGTGTAGTTGTGGGTAAGGGCGAACACGAGACCGCTCTTCGCCACGATTTTTTCCAGCGCCAGCGCTTCTTTCAGGTTGAATGCCACGGGTTTGTCGCAGATGACGTGAAAGCCGTTTTCCAGCGCCATTTTGGCCGGGGCGAAATGCACGTGGTTGGGCGTCACGATGCTGACGAACTGCATCCGCCGCTCGGGGCGCAGCCGTTTTTCCCGTTGGATCATTTCCCGGTAGGTGCCGTAACAGCGGTCGGGGGCTAATCCCAGGTCGGCCCCGGAGGCTTTGGAGCGTTCCGGGTCGCTGCTGAAGGCGCCGCAGACAAGTTCTATCTCGCCGTCGAGCGCGGCGGCCATGCGGTGCACGGCACCGATGAAAGCGCCCTGGCCGCCGCCGACCATTCCCATGCGAAGTTTCTGCTTCATAATTTTTTAATGTGATAATTTGATAATGCGCTAATGTGATAATGGGGCATTGCGGTGGTTGTCTGGCGCCGAGCTACTGTTTTTGCCTGTAAATCAGCATCTGCTGCGTACATTTGGCGAACAAAAGTCGAATAGTGCCTGCTTTGTTGCTGGCAAAGATAATTACAGTTCTAAAAGCGCCGAGTGTGATACCAAATTCTCAAATACGACAGGTCTTGTTGTTGCTCTTTATCGCAATCCTTTTTGGATTGATTTTTTGGAATTTACAGCTTTTTATCCCCTCCTTGTTGGGGGCTTACACCTTGTATGTGCTGCTGCGCAACCCCGTTAAATACCTGACGGAGCGGCGGGGCTGGAATGTCAAGCTGGCGGCGGGGCTGCTCATGTTTGCCTCGTTTTGTGTCATATTGTTGCCCATCAATTTTCTGATACGGCAAGCGGGCAGCAAATTGATTGAAGGGTTCAAAGACCCGCAACAGGTGTTTGTTAATGCACAAACCCTCATTGCAAACCTGGAAGGGCGCATTGGGATGGAACTTGTCACCCCCGACCGCATCAAAGCGCTGTCAGAATGGGGTGTACAGGAGTTGGGCGGTGCGCTCAATGCCACCTTAACGGGCCTTTTGTTGCTTTTGATTGCCTATTTTATCCTGTGGTTTATGCTCACAGAGGGCAAAAAAATGGAAACTTCGTTTTTCGAGTGGCTGCCCTTGAAGTCGGAGAACATTGAATATGTGCGCAAGGAACTGAACGACCTGGTGTATTCCAACGCCATTGGGATACCCCTCATGGGCCTCATACAAGGCGCCTTTGGCCTTATCGGCTATTCCCTAGCGGGAGTGGAGGATGTGTGGTTTTGGGTTTTGTTGACATTCATTGCCGGCATGATACCATTTTTGGGCGTATCGCTGGCATTTGTGCCCCTCAGCTTCGTGTTGTTGGCAAAAGGGATGACAGGCTCGGCGGCTTTCGTATTTGTTTATGGGTTTGTAATCATTGGTTCGGTGGACAACCTGGCGCGGATGTGGCTGTTGAAGAAAATCGGGCATACCCATCCGCTGATCACCTTGTTCGGGGTCATCATCGGGTTGCAGCTTTTTGGGTTTATCGGCTTTATTTTCGGGCCAATAATGATCTCGATGTTTTTGTTGCTGCTGAAGATTTATGCGAAAGAGTTCCGTTGAACTCGTCGACCACGCTACTGGACATTTTATACTCTGATTAAAGTGATTTGTATGATTTGAGTGATTAAAAACATTTGATTTTCAAATGATTATGCGATCACTATTTTCACAACCACTTTGCATTGACTATATTTCGCACAGATTTTACGCAGAATTAGATACAGATTTTACACAGATTTTTTCCGCGTGAAATCTGTGAAAACAAATCTGCGCGAAATCTGCGCGAAAAATGTCCAGTAGTGTGCTCGTTGACAATGCCCCAATGCCCAGTCCCAAACTTCAAATCATCTCTTCCCCAAACCAAAATCATTGTTTTCTATGGCTTTTGCCTCGATTTTTGGGCAAAAACTTAACATGGCAACAACATGCTTCTCCCGAAATGGCGCAAACCGCCCATGAATACTGGTACTTGCCGGATTCGCATACCGAACAACTATAATATTGCCCTGCTCCCGCGCAGCTCGTTCCTCAAGCCGGGCTTCAGCCGTTCGGCCGCCTGCACCAGCATGGCTTCGTCGCGGGGAAAAGGCATCGGGCTGCTGCCGATGCAGTTCCTTGAATCCTGGCTCAAGGCACGCTCATCGCCTTTGAATGTAGCGGCGAAGTGCTCAAAACGGATCTCCGTGCCCAGGTTGCGGTTGTCAACGGAAGTTTTGCGATTGAGGTCGAAAATCTCTACGTAGCCAGCCAGCCTGGCGGCTTTGGTCTGGTGTACTTCCAGCACGTGGGCGCGGATGGTGGCGTACCGTTTCCTTTTTATGTCGTTGCCTGCGGTGTCTTTCATCACGTTGCCGCGCTGGTCGAGCACGTATTCCCAACCGTCTTCGATGGTCTTTTCGTCGATGTAAGCCCTTTCGCTTACCCGCTCAGGGCTGACGCTGATGTCTTTGATTTTGAACACGGCCTTGTAGTCGAACTTCTCGCCGGGCCTGGCGTCGAAGAAAAATTCTTTCCATTCGGTGTCCAATTCTGCCTTGCTCATGGCCAGCAGGCGCTCGGAGAAATCGCGGGGGAGCACTTTGCCCGACTCATTTTTTATTTCCAACAGGACGAAAGAAGTGCCCAGGTCGCGGGCTTTGGCCATCAGGTCGTTTTTGTCGCGGTAATCGTGGTAATAGCGGGTTTCAAGGTCGCGGAGGTGTTTGTAGGCATATCGGGCGGCCAATTTGTCGCCGTTTTCCGCATTTTTCAGCAAGGACACGGCCCTGTCGTAAAGGCTTTCGGCTGCTTTTCCCCGGCTTTCGAGTTCGAGGCGGCCGATATCGACAAATTCAAACCGGGCTCTGTGCCCCTTTTTGGAGACTAACGGGAGCAACGGGTTCACCTTGTTCTGGCGGTCGCGGATGTCGAGGTGGATATCATGGATGCGTTCCCACATATCAGGGCCATTTTCGGCACGGAGGGCGCTGATGGTGGCTAAGTCGCGCGATTGTGCTTTTTTGAAGGCCAATTCCAGGAACTTAACATACTCGTCCTTTTTCTTTTCCTTTCCCCGCAGTTTGCTCAGGCAAAGGTCGATGGCATCGTCGTAGTTGCCGCTTTCGACGTATTTTCTTGCGGTTTGGCAACTGCTGATGAGGAGGGTGCTTAGTAAAAGGGTAGCGAAAATTCGGAAGCTGGCTTTCATAATAATATCGTTTAGGTGCGATTGTTTCAAATATAGCCGAAAGGTGCAGGGCTTGCCACATACCTATCTTTTAAAACATGTTAGCGTTTTTACAAAATTTGTTAAAAAGCAAAACGGCTTCTGAACAGTTGTGAACCAATCTCAAATTCGGGGGCTGCCAAATCCTGCTCTTCGGCAATTTGACGATTTTTCATTGTGCGGTTTGGAGTTTTTAATGGATGTTTGCCATTGAAACATCAACCATACAACATGACAACGATACAAGGTCCCGCTATTTTTTTGGCCCAGTTTATGGGCGACAAAGCCCCGTTCAACTCCCTCGAAAGCATTTGCCGCTGGGCGGCCTCCCTGGGTTATGTGGGGGTTCAGATACCGACCTGGGACAGCCGGCTGATCGACCTGGAGAAAGCCGCATCAAGCAAGGCATATTGCGACGACCTGCGCGGGCGCGTGGAGTCCTGCGGGGTGCAGATCACGGAGCTTTCCACGCATTTGCAGGGCCAGTTGGTAGCCGTTCACCCTGCTTATGACCTTATGTTCGACGCATTTGCGCCGGCAGCACTGCACGGCAACCCAAAAGCACGCACAGAATGGGCCGTAAAGACTTTGAAAAACGCGGCAAAAGCCAGCCAGAACTTAGGCTTGGATGCCCATGTCACGTTTTCGGGGGCGCTGATCTGGCATACGGTTTATCCCTGGCCGCAGCGGCCTAAAGGATTGGTAGAGGCGGGGTTCCGAGAGCTGGCGAACCGTTGGCGGCCTATCTTGGACGCCTTCGAAGAGGCGGGCGTTGACCTGTGTTACGAAATCCACCCTGGAGAAGACCTGCACGACGGCACCACCTTCGAGCGGTTTTTACAGGCAGTGGGCAACCACAAGCGTTGCAATATTTTGTACGACCCCTCCCATTTCGTGCTGCAACAACTTGATTACCTTCAATATATCGATTTTTACCACGAGCATATCAAAATGTTTCACGTGAAGGATGCCGAGTTCAACCCCAGCGGGAAAAGCGGTGTGTATGGCGGGTACCAAGACTGGATCGACCGCCCGGGCAGGTTCCGCTCGCTGGGCGACGGGCAGGTAGATTTCGCTTCCATCTTTTCGAAGCTGGCCCAATACAATTACAAAGGCTGGGCGGTGCTGGAATGGGAATGCTGCATCAAGGATTCGGAGCAGGGGGCGAAGGAAGGGGCGCCGTTTATCAGCGACCATATTATCAAGGTGACAGAGCGCGCTTTCGACGATTTTGCGGGCGGGGCCGTGGATGAAACTTTGCTGAAAAAGCTCATTGGCCTCTAAAATTAGCCTGCTGTTTGCTAAACTGCCATTATTTTTTTCGGCCAAAGCGAGTATTGCTACATTCGCCTTGAAGTTTCACCGTAGTAGTAGTTCATGAGTCCAAATCCTTGCTTTTCAATGTTTAAAAATTTCCTCACCCTGCTTTGCATACTCCTTGGCGCGAGTATGCTCAACGCCCAATCTATGTGGCTTGACGTGCCAGCCAGCGCAGCGCCAATCGCCGGCGAGCGCCGCATCGTCCCGGAGAAATTCCGCGCCATGCGCCTCAACCTAAGCATGTTGCAGCCGGTTCTGGCGAGCGCGCCCGACCTGTATGCCTCGGGCGCGAGCGCCGACAACCTCCCTGTGCTGGAACTGCCCTCACCGGATGGCAAGACGATCCGTTTCCAAATTGCCGAAACACCGGTGATGGCCCCAGAGCTTCAGGCCAAGTATCCGAACATCCGTTGCTATACCGGGCGTGGCATGGACGACCGATCCCTCAAAGTCAAAATAGACCTTACTCCCCTGGGCCTGCACGCCATGGTTATGTCCAACAAAACCGGCTCTTATTTCATAGACCCAATGGTGCATGGGAACAGCGACTATTATGTTGTTTACCATAAGAAAGACTATCTGCCCAAAAAGTCGGATGCCGGTTGGGCTTGCGAAACACCATCGCCAGATGCACCGAAAGAGTTGGAGCTGGGGCAAGCGGCCACAGCCCCGCCAAGCGCAGACTTCCAAGGGGATACCAAGCTGCGGCGCTACCGGTTGGCCTTGGCCTGCACAGGCGAATACGCCGCTTTTCACGGTGGCACCAAGCCTTTGGTACTGGCCGCTATGGTGACGAGCATGAACCGCGTGAACGGGGTTTATGAGACTGATTTTGCCGTGACCATGCAGATCATTGCCAACAACGACCTGATTATCTACCTAAATGCCTCAAGTGACCCCTACACCAATGGCAACGGCGGCACGATGCTGGGCCAAAACATCACGACCTGCAACAACGTGATCGGCTCAGCGAACTACGACATCGGCCACGTGTTCAGCACCGGCGGCGGCGGCATCGCCAACCTGGGGGTCGTGTGCGGCAATTCCAAGGCCGGCGGCGTCACGGGCAGCAGCAGCCCAGTCGGCGACCCTTACGACATCGATTATGTAGCGCACGAAATAGGCCACCAATTCGCGGGCAACCATACCTTCAACAGGTGTTCCGGCACGAACAACCAACCCTCTGCCGTAGAGTGCGGGAGCGGGACGACCATCATGGCGTATGCCGGCATCTGCGGCGCCACCAATAACGTAGCGCTGCACAGCGATGACTATTTCCACGGATACAACATCACGGAAATGGGCGCCTTCATATACACCGGCGCGGGCAACACCTGCCCGGTGAAGATCACCAGCTCCAACAACAACCCGACAGTAGAAGCGGGGCCCAATTATACCATCCCCAGGTCAACCCCTTTTGCGCTGACCGCAGTGGGCAGCGACATGGATGGCGATACCTTGACATACACCTGGGAGCAAATGGACAACGGAGCGGCCTCCTCTCCTCCCGTGGCGACCAATACCGTTGGCCCCGTATTTCGCTCCTTCAAAGGCACCACTTCCCCAACCCGGGTTTTCCCGCGTTTGGTGGACATCATCAACAACGTGACCCCGACTTGGGAAAAGCTGCCCAGTGTGACGCGCAACCTGAAATTCCGGGTCGTAGCCCGCGACAATGACTGGTTTGCCGGCTGCACGGCCGAAGACGACATGGTGGTGTCGGTGACCAATACCTCCGGGCCGTTTTTGGTGACATCGCCGAATACCAATATTATCTGGGGCGTTGGGGAAAACCAAACTGTCACATGGGATGTGGCCAATACAAGCGCCGCGCCGGTATCTTGCTCGCACGTGCGCATCTCCCTCTCAACAGATGGTGGTTATACATATCCCATCGTGCTGGCCGACAACGAGCCAAACGACGGGTCTGCCACGATCGTGGTGCCATCGGTGCTCAGCACTACCTGTCGGGTAAAAGTAGAAGGCATGGGGAACATCTTTTTTGACATCTCCAATGCCAACTTCAGGATAGCTGTTACCACTTTTTATGTAAGTCCGAGTGTTACTGAGGCTGCCATTTGTGCCGGCGAAGATGCTTCTATCAGCTTAGACGTGGTACCGGAGTTGGGTTTCAGCACGCCTGTTGTCGTTTCTGTTTCGGGTGCGCCCGCCGGTTCTACCGTAACCATCACACCGAACCCCGTTGTGCCGGGCAACACGGCTATTGTGAAAATCAGTGGTATTGACCAAACTATGGCGGGTATCCACACGCTGAATATCCAGGCCGTCGCAGGTACTGTTACCCGGAATATCGCGGTGTCCCTGACAGTGTTGGCTGGCTTACCGGCAGCGAGCAGCACAGCCAGCCCGGCCAATGGCGCCACGGGCGTTTCGCCCGGGGCGCCATTGGCCTGGAACAGCAGCTTTTCCGCTTCTTATTTGGTCGAAATTGCCACCAACCCTTCTTTTTCGCCCGGTTCGATAATCGCCACGCAGTCGTTCAACGACACGACAGCCATTTTTGGCAATTTAGAGGCTTCCACGGTGTATTACTGGCGTGTGCGGGCTTTCAATATCTGCGGCGCGGCTGCTTATTCCCCTGTGGCAGTGTTCCAGACAGCTGGCACTACTTGTGGCCATGATTTTGCCAGCACGGATGTTCCCAAGGCAATCTCCGCCACAGCAGTTACCACGGTCTCGTCAGCCATAAACGTCCCAGCGAACAGCACCATCGCGGATGTAAACGTGAACCTGGCCATAACCCATACCTATACGGGCGATCTTATTGCAAGGCTGGTATCGCCTTCTAACGACACGATCGACCTGTTCGACCAACCTGGTGTGCCAGCTACGGCGTTTGGCTGCAGCGGCGATGACGCCGACCTGGTTTTTGACAGCGGAGCTGCTACCGCTGCCTCCGTCCTTGAGGATCAGTGCCTTGGGGCTTCGCCATCATTGTTCGGCACTTTCCAATCCATTGAATCGCTTGCCTCGTTGAATGGGAAAAACGCTCAGGGAACCTGGCAACTCTTGGTCACCGACAATTATGAAGAGGATGGCGGTGCGATCACTGACTGGGGGCTATCTTTTTGCTTTTCAGAATCCGTGCCTGCGGCCAGTTTGTTGGCCAACAACCCCCTGACGGTGCCCGTCGGCGGCAGTGGCGACATCACGACAACCTATTTGGAACTGTTGACGAGCGGCACTTCGCTTTTGGGACAATTCACCGTCACAGTCTTGCCCGCTTATGGTGCCCTGACCCTGAATGGGGCGCCGCTTGGCATCGGCGGGGTATTCACCCAAGCGGATATTGATGCCGGGCTGTTGGCTTATACCAACAATGGCGACATTTCACCCATCGACAGTTTCTATTTCGATGCCTTGGATGCAAACAACAATGCCTGGCTGCACAACGGCATCTTCCATATCATCGTCGTGCACAATAACCTGGCAGCAACAGCCACACAAACCGCCGACGTGCTGTGCTTTAACGGGACAGGCGCTGAAATCACCGTGGACGCGACAGGCTTGGATGGCATGTACACCTACAGCCTCAATGGCGGTGCTGCGCAGAGTTCCAACGTGTTCAGCGGTCTGTCGGCAGGCGCCTATACCGTGGTGGTGACCGGCCAGTTCGGGTTCACCGTTTCCGCCAATGAAGTGCTTATTGCTGATGCCGTTGAAGTCACCGTCACTGCCTCGTCGGCAGGTCAAGATATTACCGTGGCCGCCTCTGGCGGTACCGGCGCTTATGAGTACAGCATAAACGGCATTGATTTCCAGACAGACAGCATCTTTGTCGGCTTGGACAACGGCGTGTACACCGTAACCGTGCAGGATGAAAACGGTTGTACTGCCACCACAGAAGTGATCGTAGCCTTCAACACCCTGCTTGTCACTTCCAATATCCAGACTACCATCAAGTGCGGGGGCGCGGCTACAGGTGTAATTGTCGTTAACGTCGGCGGCGGCCAAAGCCCTTTCACCTTCAGCCTCAACGGCGGCACGCCACAATCGAGCAATGTCTTCTCGGGCTTGCCTGCTGGTACTTATACCGTGGTGGTGACGGATGATTTGGGCTTCACGGCAGAGACCAGTCCCCTCGTGCTGAGCGAGCCGATGCCCATTTCAGTATCGGCAAGTGCGGCGCTGAATGTCGTCACCGTCACGGCTACGGGCGGCACAGGCGCTTTGCAGTACAGCCTGAATGGCGGCATGTTCCAATCGTCCAATATTTTCCCGAACCTCGCCAACGGCAACTACACCGTAACCGTGCGCGACGCGAATGGCTGCACACAGACAAGCATGGTGACGGTTGACGTGCCAGCGTTGACGCTCACGGCCAACATCACCGCTGCGCTGGAGTGTTTTGGCGCAGCCGATGGCAGCATTGAAGCAGCAGCCACGGGCGGCATCCCGCCTTATGAGTACAAGCTAAATAATGGCGCCTACCAATCGGGCAACGTGTTCACAGGCCTGGCCGCCGGCGCCTACACCGTGTGGGTGCGCGATGCTTTTGGCACGGAAACGATGCAAGTGATCATGTTAGAGCAGCCGACGCAGGTTACGGTGAGCGTGACAGTTGTCTTGAACGACGGCACGGCCACCTTCGGCGGCGGCACACCGCCCTATACCTATACTACCAACGCGCCGAACATTGATTTGCAGAACCTGCCAAACGGCACTTATTCCTTGGTTCTCTCTGATGCCAACGGTTGCACCGGCTCGACGACATTTACAGTGAACGTGCCGCCGCTTTCCTGGTCGTCCGTTACATCCAATGTCACTTGCGCAGGCGCCGGGAATGGCAGCATCACCGTGAACGCTGCGGGCGGTATCCCGCCTTATGAATACAGCCTGAACGGCGGCGCTTTCCAATCGAGCAATATTTTCACCGGGATAAGCGCGGGCACCTATACTGTGGTCATTCGCGATTCCGAAGGCGGCCAGGTTAGCGGCACGGTTACCATAACCGCTCCTTTGCCAGTTGTATTGACCGCAAGTTCCACCGGGACTGTCATTACAGCCACCGCAACCGGCGGCATGGCTCCCTACCAGTACAGCTTGAATGGCGGGGCGCTGCAGCCCACCGGCACCTTCAGCGGCTTGAACCCTGGCACGACCTATACTGTGATGGCTACCGATGCCAGTGGCTGCACAGCTACCTTGGTCGTGATGACCAGCGCAGTGGTGGAACTTGCACAGGTTTGGGGCTTGACCGTGTCGCCCAACCCGGGCATTGGGCTGTTCCAACTGACCATGCAACAGGCCCCGGCAGTCTTGCACGCCGAAGTGTATGATGGTGTTGGCAAACTGTTGCGCTCCTTAGACTTTGCGCCAAATGGCGGGCAGTTTACAACGACGCTGGACTTGCAAGACTTGCCGAACGGAACTTATATCCTGCGCTTAACTGATGGTAAGCAATGGGGTGGGGTGCGCTTGAGCAAGGTAGGGTTTTAGACCAGGATTCCAGTGATTTGCAAGATTTGCAGGATGGAACAAATTGATTATCAAAGATTTTCATCCCGACATTTTCGCAAACCACTTTCCGTTGTGTATAACACATAGACACATAGGGAGATAGAACACATAGGGTTTTCTATTTGGGCCTCTCTGATATTGTCTTTTTTCCGCAGGGAAAAAGGGGCGATGTTGGAGAGGCTCACTCTTTTTTGCCTTTCCGCTTTCTCCCACCTTCCAATTTGAACTTCAGGGGCAGCGTATAGCGCACCTTAACCGGATTGTCATCGAAACTTCCGGGAACCCAATCGGGCATGGCCTCAACCAAACGTTTGGCCTCTGCTCCACAGCCGCCGCCAATATCCTTCACAATATTGACATCGCTGACACTTCCGTCTTTGTTGACCACAAAGGTGAGTATCACCTGACCCTGAATGCCGTTTTCCCTGGCAAGACTTGGATAATGTAAGTTTTCCGATAAAAATTGAAACAGTTTTGCCTCACCGCCAGGGAAGGATGGTGGGTTCTGAAGGTGGGTAAACGGCCGGACGCTGCCGTCTTCATTGTAACATTCTCCGCTGACAAACTTGTCTTGCTCGTAAACTTCGATACGCTTGAGCTGCCCGCTAGGATAATAGGATCGACATTCTCCTTCGCGCTGGTTGGTTTTAAAATTTTCGGTGTAATGCAGCGCTCCTCCACCCCGGTAGTAATACTTGTGCTCGCCTTCTCTGATGTTTGGCTGCCCTTTGATGCCAAACAAGGAATAGCCTCCCTGGTAAAGCAGGCTGTCTGATGGAGCAAACCGTTGCAACCAAGTAGTGCCGTCTGCTTTTTTTTCTGTTATTTCATAGTAGTAAAATGCTGAGAAGGAATCGACAACTTCGAGGCTTTTGTTATAGTAAACTTTTTGTTGCCCAAAGGCAGCGATTTGCAGGAAGCAAAAAATAATGGCGCTCTGTGTTTTCATTCTGGTTTCGTTTTTTGTTGATAGATTTGTGATTAACGACAGTAACCCTTATTTCTTACCCAATAAAGCAAACATATTTTTCTTGTACGCCTCTACGCCCGGCTGATCGAAAGGGTTCACGCCCAACATGTACCCGCTTACGGCACAGGCTTTTTCAAAAAAGAAGAACAATTGCCCCAGGAAATATGGCGATGCCTCCGGGATGCGAATGGTAAGGTTCGGTACGCCGCCATCTACATGTGCCATACGCGTGCCTTCAGCAGCTTTTTTGTTGATGTAGTCGAGGGTTTTCCCCGACAAGTAATTCAAGCCATCAAGGTCGTCTTCCGTTTCGAACATGGAAAGGTCGTGTTGCGGGCTTTCAATCTCCAGCACGGTTTCAAAAAGGGAGCGCCGCCCATCCTGGATGTATTGACCCATGGAGTGCAGGTCGCAGGTAAAATCGACTGATGCCGGGAAAATGCCCTTGCCTTCCTTTCCCTCGCTTTCGCCATAAAGCTGCTTCCACCATTCGGCGATGTAATGGCAGCGAGGCTCGTAATTCACCAACAGTTCGATGTCTTTGCCTTTGCGGTGCAGCAGGTTGCGCAAGGCGGCATATTGCAAGCAAGGGTTTTCAGCAAATGGCTTCCGATACAATCCTGCTCCGTCGGCTGCGCCGCGCATCAAATCATCAACATCAATGCCAGCCACAGCAATGGGCAACAGGCCAACGGCGGTCAGCACCGAGAAGCGGCCCCCCACGTCATCAGGTACGACAAAGGTTTCGTAGCCTTTTTGGGTAGCCAGCGTTTTCAGGGCTCCCCGCGCTTTGTCGGTAGTCGCGTAAATACGCGCTTGCGCTCCCGCGACACCGTATTTTTCCTCCAGTTTTTGCTTGAAAATACGGAAAGCGATGGCTGGCTCGGTGGTCGTGCCCGATTTTGAGATGACATTCACCGAAAAGTCGCGGTCGCCGATGACCTCCAGCAATTGAGTAAGGTAGGTGCCTGAAATATTGGTGCCGGCGAAATAAATCTCCGGCAGGCCGCGCTGTGCCTTGGGCAGGTTGTTGTAAAAACTGTGCTGGCAGAACTCAATAGCAGCCTTGGCGCCCAAATAGGAGCCGCCAATGCCGATGACCACCAGCACCTCGCTCTGCTGCTGAATCTTTTTCGCCGCTGCTTTAATGCGCCCGAATTCCGCACGGTCAAAATTGGCAGGCAAATCGAGCCAGCCCAGGAAGTCGTTGCCGGGCCCTTGCCGGGATTCGAGGAGCCTGGCGGCCGCATCTACTTGCGGCTCAATGGCAGCCAGTTCATTTTGGGAAACAAAGTTTTGGCAGGAGGTGTAGTCTAGTTGGATCATGACGGTGGACGGTGGACGGTGGGCGGTGGGCCGTCCACCGTCCACCGCAAAAAGTTAAACTTTCGCCAACTCCCCTTTCAGAAAATCAATCACTTTGATTTCTGTGGGGTCAACGTTTCTAAGTTCGGCGAGGTAGAGCGATACCCAGTCGCCGAGGTGCACGAGGTAGAAAGCCTTTTCGATCAAGGATTTTCCTTTCGACCAGAGTTCGATGCTGGTGTGGGTGTAATGCTCTACAATATCTTTGTTGATGTCGGTGCGGGTGGCGGTACGGCTGAAATCGTCGCGGTTGCGGAGCCAGATGACGGCTACGTCGGGGCGCTGATCGCGCCAGCCGACAAGTTCGTTGTGGTTCATTTCCGGGATGACGTGGTGCCAGGCCAGCATTTTAGCGTTCTCGTTGATTTGTTGGCGCCAACGAACTGCCACCGCTTCCATGTGATCGGCAACGTAGATAACAGGTGTTTTGCCTTGCAGGAAACCGGCAATTTTGCGGGCGTTTTTCTGGATAGGGGCCTGCTCGCGCGCGAGGAGTTTTTGGGCAGCGGCCACGTTGTTGAAGAGCTTGCCCGGGACAAGTTTGGCTGCGCGCAGCACCCCGAGCTGGGCCACGATGGAATAGCCCATGCAGGCGCGCGGGCTGCTCCAGCCGCCGGGCACCTGCACGTAGTCGAGGCCGTGCTTTTTCGCCAGCTCGATGAGCTTTCCTCCGGAAGCGATGCACACGATTTTGGCGCCCGTGGCAAGCAATTGCTCGAAAGTACTAAGCGTTTCTTCGGTATTTCCGCTGTAGGAGGAGCATATAGCGAGGGTGTGCTTGTTTACCCAGGTCGGGGCGTGGTATCCTTTGCTGACAACGACGGGCAGTTTGCAGGTGCTGCGCACGAAATCCTGTACGAATCCGCCGCCGATGCCGCTCCCGCCGAGTCCGGAAATGAACACTGAACGGAACGGGGAAGTATGTTTTTTCAAGGTGACTTTTTGGGCAATTTCGAGGGCTTCCTCCAGTTGTGCAGGGAAGCGGGCGATCATTTTATCCATGCGTGGGTGGGTTGGCTGTTGGCTTTTTGCTGTTGGCCATTGGCCGCTTACAGCTCAAGTAGCAGCATAGTTGAATAGAGGCGCAAAAATACGATGGATTAACCGCGGGCGGCAGCCTCCAGTTAAAAATAATCCATTTCAATATTTTTTACTGTTTTTAGATAAAAAACACGCAGTTTTACGGAAATTCTTATAGCCACTGCATGAAAATTTCAAAGCGCCTCAACATACATGCGTTGGGGATATTGTTTGGCCTGGGCACCTTTGCCCTCAATTTGTTTGCGCACCAAAACCCTGCTTTTGTGGAGCGCTGGTACAGCCGGGGCTTTTTTCAACTTGTCCGAAACGGGTTTGATTGGACGCTGGGGCGCTTGCCGTTCCCTGCTTTTTACCTGTTTTGGCTGGTCGTGGTCGTTGCATTGGTATTGTTTGTTCGCCATCGGCCAAGGCGGGGCAGTTTTGGGGGAATGCTTAGCCAAGGAGCTTACCGCCTTTTCGGTTTCGCCGGACTGCTGTTCGGCTTGTTTTTCTGGCTTTGGGGCTTCAATTACGCGAGAATACCCATAGAAAAACAAATGGGTTTGGAACTGAGGCCATTGGATTCTGTGGGGCTTTGGCAGGCGTTGGAGACAGAAACCCAGGCGTTGGGTGCTTTGCGGGCAAGCCTTGTTGGCGATGACACCACAGCTTTGACGGATGAAAGGTTCTGGCCTGTCTGTGCGGAAGACACGGTTCGGGATGCGTTGAAAAAATGCCTGGCAAAGGAAGGGTTTCCGGTGCCGGGCCGGGTGCGGGGAAGGGTGATCCACCCGGCAGGCACGCTGTTTTATTTTGGCGCGGCGGGCATCTATTGGCCGTTTGTGGGCGAGGGTAACATTGAGGCCGGGCTGCACCCCTTGCGCAAGCTGCCCGCCATGGCCCACGAGATGAGCCACGGCTATGGCTTTTGTGACGAAGGGGTGTGTAATTTTTTTGCTTATGCCGCGCTGTGCGAACACTCTAATCCCTATATTGCCTATTGCGCCCGTCTCGACTATTGGAGTACCCTGGCTAAGACATGCCGGGAAAACAACCCAACGCAACTGGACAGCCTGGTGCAGCACCGGATACCCAAGGGCATCATCGCGGATGTGGTGTCCATTCAGCGCCAGCATGGGAAGTTTCAAGAGTTGGCGCCTGCCGTGCGCTACGCAGTTTACGACAACTATTTGAAGGCGCAAGGGGTGTCGGCGGGCATGATGAGTTATGAGGAGGTGCTGCTGTTGGTGGCTGCGTGGCGGGAAAGGCCTCCAAAATGAAACCGCCGCAACTGCTCTTTCAGCAATCGCGGCGGTTCAAAATTTCTGAGGTTTCCAGCGGATTCGAACCGCTGTAGCAGCTTTTGCAGAGCTGTGCCTAACCACTCGGCCAGGAAACCTTTTGTTCCGTTCTCAAACGGGCTGCAAAGAAAAGGTTTTTTTCTCAAACAAACCAATAATTGCGCCAACTTCATTATTATTTTTTCAAAAATAGGGCAACCGTGCTGCCTTGCCTATATTTGGCCGTCCTTAGCCATTCACCATAGTTGTCACGCCGGGCGCTGTTCCCTTATGGGGCCACTTTCTGTGCCAGGTGCTTTTTTTCACACCAATCAAATCTTGACCTAAGCTTATGGGCAATGCATTACAAACGCTTGATTACGTAGTTTTTATCACCTACTTTTTCATCGTATCGGGCTACGGCTACTGGATTTACCAGCGCAAGAAGAACCCCAATGCCAGTGTAAACGATTTTTTCCTCGCAGAAGGTTCCCTCACCTGGTGGGCCATCGGTGCCTCCCTGATCGCTTCCAACATCAGCGCCGAACAGTTTGTAGGGATGTCGGGTTCCGGTTTTGCGATGGGCCTGGCTATTGCTTCTTACGAATGGATGGCAGCGCTCACCCTCATCGTGGTGGCCGTCTTCTTCATGCCGGGCTACATCAAAAACAAGATATTCACCATGCCGCAGTTCCTGGAGAAGCGGTACAGCCCCCTGGTGGCTACGATGATGGCCGTTTTCTGGCTGCTGGTGTATGTGTTTGTCAACCTGACTTCCATCTTGTATCTGGGCGCCATCGCTGTTTCCACGATTTCCGGCTTTGATTTCACCCTTTGTTCTGTGTTTTTGGCGGCGTTCGCCATCATCATCACCTTGGGTGGCATGAAAGTTATTGGCTACACAGATGTGATCCAGGTCGCCATTCTGGTACTGGGCGGCCTGGCAACGGCTTACCTTGCCCTCGATCTGGTGGCCCAACAAAGCGGCACTTCAGGCGCTATGGCCGGTCTGGGTTTGCTGCGCGTGGAAGCGCCTTCCCATTTCCACATGATTTTTGACGAATCCAACAAGTATTACAAAGATCTTCCGGGGCTAACAGTACTCTTTGGCGCCATGTGGATCGCCAACCTCAACTACTGGGGCTGCAACCAGTACATCACCCAACGCGCACTCGGCGCCAAGCTGGAAACGGCCCGCAGTGGCTTGCTGTTCGCAGCCTTCCTGAAACTGCTGATGCCCCTGATCGTTGTTATTCCAGGCATCGCAGCTTATGTGCTGTACCAAAAAGGCATGTTCCAGGCAGAGATGGTGAACGCGGCGGGCGAGGTTAAGCCTGACAAAGCTTACCCGGTACTGCTTAACCTGCTCGGCCCTGGCCTCAAAGGGCTATCCTTTGCGGCGCTGACTGCTGCGATCGTCGCCTCGCTGGCGGGCAAGGCCAATTCCATCGCCACCATTTTCACCCTTGATATTTACAAAAAATACATCAACAAGGCAGCAGATGAAACGACGCAGGTACGCATGGGCCGCTGGGTAATTATCGGCGCCATGCTGATCGGCCTTGCTGTAGCGCCACAGTTGCAGCGGCTGGAGCAAGGGTTCCAGTTCATCCAGGAGTTCACCGGGCTTATTTCACCGGGCGTGGTGGCCATTTTTTTGCTGGGCTTTTTCTGGAAACGCGCCACGGCAAATGCGGCGCTGGTAGCAGCGCTTTTGACCATTCCATTGGGACTGCTTTTCAAAAGCTACATGCCAGACGTTCCTTTCCTCGATCAGATGGGCTATGTATTCCTTATTCTCGTGGCAACTATGGCTGCCATCAGCCTGGCAGACCCGAAAAGCAAGAACAACCCAAAAGGGCTGGAAGTGGATCCGGAATCGTTCCGCACATCAACGGCTTTTGCAGCTGGCGCATTGCTGGTAATTGGTGTATTGGCGGCGTTGTATATTGTTTTCTGGTAACAGATTTTTAACACATAGGCACATAGGGACATAGAACACATAGATTTTGTTTCGCGCCGATAGGTTTTGTGCATTCCGATCTTTGTAATCAATTGAACATCAGTTGAATCAATCATACTCAATCACAAAAATCAGGCGAATCATAGTATATTTTGGTTTACTCTGCAAAAGCCAAGCGCAATAAGCCAATGGCCAACTGCGCAAAGAATAAAAACTATGTGTTCTATGTCCCTATGTGTCTATGTGTTAAAAAAGTAACTATCCAGCCGCCTTCGGCGGCAGTGAGATGTCGAGGATTGAATTGAT
>CAZULM010000021.1:0-87902 GCA_964621185.1 uncultured Saprospiraceae bacterium
ACTTTGCAACAAAAACCTCTACTTTAAACCGGTTGCGGCATAGGGGAAGAGGACACCCTTAGGCCTTTCATTCCATCCCAACCTTTAACTATGAAAAAGCTAACATTCCCCCCCCTCTTCAGCCTCTTGTCCGCCCTCCCCACCCTCGCCCAAATCACCATCACCAACGCCACCTTCCCCGCCGTCGGCGACACCCTGCACTACGCCTTCGGCAACCAGCCCGGGGCTATCAACCAGATTTTCACCCCGCCCGGCTCCGACCAGCATTGGAACTTAGGCAGCCTGCAGGCTAACCAATACTGGAACCCGGCGATGAAAAACCCGCAGACGGGCACGGCAGTCGGCGCTTTCTCCGGCGCCAGCATCCTCTACAGCCCGCCGAACTCCAGCAACGAGGCTTTTGTGAAGGTCACCGGCACCCAGATCATCGAAATGGGCTATTTTGGCAAAGACCATTTAGGCCTGGGCTTGAACCTGCTCTTCGTCAACAAACCGGGCCTGGAAGAGTCCTGGGCGCCGGCACAGTTCTTCGACCTCCGCCAAAGCGCCGCCAACGTGCTGACGGCATTCGCGGCCTTTTCGGCCCCGCCCATATTGCTGAACTTAGTGCCGACTGCCGACTCGTTCCGCATCCGGGTTACCTACCAGCGGATAAGCTCGATCGATGCCTGGGGCAGCTTGACCATCCCCGGCGGCACGTTTGAAGTTCTGCGAAAAAAACGGACAGAATACAAGTCTTCCGCCGTGGACGTAAAGGTGCAGCCCCTCGGATGGATAGACATCTCTACCATCGGCGGCCAACAGTTGTTGCCACTGGGCACCGACACCATCACCACCTTCCATTTTTTGAACGATATGTCGAAGGAACCCATCGCGGTTTGCACGCTGAACACCCAACAGAACATGGTGACCGGCGTCCGGTACAAAAACACCAGCGCCAGCAGCGCCACCTTTGCGCCGACGGCAAACGAGCTGATGCTCAGCTATCCCAACCCCGTTGGCAACACCCTGAACGTGCATTTCAGCAGCAAGGCAGGCGCCAGCGTTCAGTTGCTGTTGATGGATGAAAAAGGGGGTATCGCGCTGGAGCAGGCGCTGGTGGCAAGCGCGGCCGAAAACGATGTTTCCCTCCCGGTCGCGCAGCTACCGCCCGGGCATTACCTGTTAGTGCTGCGGCGCAACGGGGAAGCTGTAGGCTGGGCTAAGGTGCTAAAGCTGTAAGCCGGTCCCGACATGGCAACGCCCTCCCCTGCCCTCCCTGAAAAAGTGCTCCAATTCGGCACCGGCGCCCTGCTCCGCGGGCTGCCCGACCTGCTCATCGAGAAAGCCAACCGGCAGGGCATCTTCAACGGGCGCATCGTGGCGGTGAAATCGACAGCAATCGGGGATGTTTCCGCGTTTGAAAAGCAGGGCAACCAATATACCGTTTGCATCCGGGGCATCGACAAAGGCCAGCCTGTGGCCGAAAACATCGTGTGCAGCGCCATCAGCAGGGTGCTTTCCGCCGGCGCCCAATGGGCCGAGGTGCTGGAATATGCTGCCAGCCCTGATCTGGCTGTCGTCATTTCAAACACTACAGAAGTGGGCATCCAGCTTGTCGAGGAAAATGTGTTTGCCGGGACACCGGGGTCGTTCCCGGGCAAACTGCTGGCTTGCCTGTACGCCCGATTCCGCGCCTTTGGGGGCGACGCTGCCAAAGGCTTGGTCATCGTGCCAACCGAACTGGTGCCGAACAACGGCGCTTTATTGGCCGACATTGTGCTGAAACTGGCAGCTTGGAACAAGCTGGAACCGGGCTTAGCCAACTGGGTGAAAAGCGCCTGTGTTTTTTGCAACGCGCTGGTTGACAGGATCGTCCCAGGCCACCCCGGCCCGGAGCAGGCCAAGGCCATACAGTCCGAACTCGGCTACCACGACCCCTTGCTGGTCGTCGCCGAGCCATACGGGCTTTGGGCCATCGAGGGCGGCGCGCAGGTCGCGTCCGTGCTTTCATTCCAACAGGCAAGCCCCGAAATAGTCGTCATCGCCCCGAACATCGAGCGGTACCGGGAGCGCAAGCTGCGGCTGCTCAACGGCACGCATACCCTGAGCTGCGGGTTGGCGCACCTGGCAGGTTTCCGCACCGTATCGGAGGCCATGGGCGAGCCTGCGATGGCTACTTTTGTCGAGCGGCTGATGCTCCACGAGATCGCCCTGGCCATCCCCTTCGAGCTTCCGCCCGGCGATGCGGGGCAGTTTGGCCAGCAGGTGCTCGACCGTTTCCGCAACCCGGCCGTCGAGCACCGCTGGCTGAGCATCACGCTGCAATACACCGCCAAAATGCGGATGCGCAACGTGCCGGTGCTGCTGGAGTATTATCGGAAATTCGGGAAGCCCCCGACCTGCATAGCGCTGGGCTTTGCCGCGTTCCTTTGCTTCTACCGCAACCCCGAACACCCGGTGCAGGACGCGCAGGCCGGTTATTTTATCGATAAATGGCGAGCGATGCCGCCCGAGGCGCTGACCGAGGCGGTGCTGGCCGACAGCGGCCTTTGGGGCTGCGACCTTGCCGCACTGCCCGGCTTCAGCGCCATGGTTGCCGGTTTTGTGGCCGCCATCCTCGACAAAGGGGCATATCCGGTGCTGCAAGAACTGTTGTCAGCGCAACAAAATCAGTGAATTCAAGGGTTCGTAGCCCAACATGATGCCGTAAACCCGGGATATTCGGTACATTTATGCCTTTCAGTGCAACATCGTCCGATGAAACCTTTCCTCGACCGGCATTTTTTGCTCCATACCGAAACAGCGCAGCGCCTCTACCACGCGTTCGCTGCGCCCATGCCGATCATCGACTACCACAACCACCTCCCGCCACGACAGATTGCCGAAGACCAGCGCTTCGACAACCTGAGCCAGGCATGGCTCTATGGCGACCACTACAAATGGCGGGCCATGCGCGCGCAAGGGGTGGCAGAAACCTATTGCACGGGGAATGCCAGCGATTGGGAAAAATTTGAAAAATGGGCCGAAACCGTGCCTTATACCCTGCGCAACCCGCTGTACCACTGGACGCACCTGGAGCTCCAGCGCTATTTCGGCATCACCGAGCTGCTGGAACCAAAAACTGCGCGCAAGGTATATGACCAGGCCAACGAGTGCCTGCGCACACCGGGTTACTCGGTGCGCAACCTGCTGCACAAAATGAACGTGGAGCTGCTCTGCACCACCGACGACCCGACCGAAAGCCTCGAATGGCACCAAAAAATAGCCGCCGACCCGGGCGTAGGGTTTAAGGTATTGCCCACCTTCCGCCCCGACAAAGCTATGGCCGTGGAAGACCCCGGCGCCTTCAATGCCTGGACGGACCAATTGGAAGCAGCCGCCGACACAGCCATCTCTGTCTATGCGGATTTTCTCCATGCCTTGAAAAAACGCCACGACTTTTTTGCCCAAAACGGCTGCCGCTTGAGCGACCACGGCCTGGAAACCATGTACGCAGCGCCATGCACCGATATTGAGGCTAAGGCAATATTCGACAAAATAAGGGGCGGAAAAAACCTGGACGATCTCGAAATATTGGGGCTGAAGAGTGCGCTGCTGCATGAGTTCGCGTTGTGGAACCATGAAAAAGGCTGGGCGCAGCAGTACCACCTCGGGGCCATGCGCAACAACAACGCCCGGGCCCTGCGGCTGCTCGGCCCCGACACGGGCTGGGACAGCATCGGCGATTTCCAGCAAGGGAAAGCCTTAGCCAGGTTCCTCGACCGCCTGGATTCGGAGGGCCGCCTGGCAAAAACCATACTCTACAACCTCAACCCTGCCGACAATGCGCTGATGGCCACCATGATCGGCAATTTCAACGACGGATCGGTGGCAGGAAAGGTACAGTTCGGCTCGGCATGGTGGTTTTTAGACCAGAAAGACGGCATGGAGCAACAGCTCAACGCGCTGTCGAACTTGGGCTTGCTGAGCCGATTTGTGGGCATGTTGACCGATTCCAGGTCTTTTCTGTCGTATCCCCGGCACGAGTATTTCCGGCGCACCCTGTGCAACTTGTTGGGCCGCGAAATCGAAAATGGCGAACTTCCCGACCAAATTGAATGGATCGGCGAGATCGTCCGCGATATTTGTTACCGCAACGCCGTTCATTATTTTGGATTTACAAAACAACCGTAATGCCGACCAACAGCCAACCCTACTCCGCTGAAACTGCAACTTCCGGCACGTTTTTCCCCAAAACGGGCGTGTCCAAACGTATAACTCATAACGCATAATTTTGAAACTCAAATCCTCGCCCATAGTCCCGGTCTTTTTCCACGCCGATGCCGTTTATGCCCGGAATATCCTTGACGCTTGCTACGCCGGCGGGCTGCGCTTCTTTGAATTCACCAACCGGGGAGAAGCGGCATTCGAGGTGTTCGGGCAGTTGGCAAAACATGCCGAGGCGCATTGCCCAGGGCTTCAATTGGGCATCGGCACCATTTATACAGCGGAGGATGCCGAGCGGTTTATCGGGACCGGGGCCAGTTTTGTCGTGCAGCCTGTCACCACCGCTGCCGTTGCAGCGGTTTGCAAGAAGCAGGGCGTCCCCTGGATCCCGGGCGCCATGACCTTGAACGAGATTTGGGCGGCCTGGCAAATGGGCGCTGCGGTGGTGAAAGTTTTCCCCGGCAACATGGTAGGGCCCGACTATATCCGAGCCCTGCGCGGCCCCATGCCAGATGTGCCGCTGATGGTCACCGGCGGCGTGGAGCCGACTTTGGAAAGCATCAGCGCCTGGCTCGGCGCGGGGGCACAGGCAGTCGGCATAGGCTCCCAGTTGTTCAAAGGGGATTTTTCACATGACTTTTCCGCGCTCCGTGCGCACATTTCAGGATTGCTGGAAGCTGTCCGAGGAAAGGATGGCCTAACGACACCAGCATGACACGCAAGAACAACATGCAACAAACAATCGGAAAATACCGCTGGACGGTGGTGGCGCTGCTCTTTTTCGCCACGACCATCAACTACCTCGACCGGCAGGTGATCGGGCTGCTAAAGCCTACGCTGGAGGCCGAGTTTGCCTGGACCGAGACCGATTACAGCAATATTGTGATCATGTTTTCCAGTGCCTATGCCATCGGGTTGTTGGTTTTTGGGCGCTTAATCGACTATATCGGGACGAAAACAGGCTATGCGCTGGCGGTAGTCGCCTGGAGCATTGCCGCCATCGGCCACGCCTTTGCCCGCAGCACTTTCGGGTTTGGCCTTGCGCGGGCTGCATTGGGCTTGAGCGAGGCGGGCAATTTCCCGGCGGCCATCAAGGCCATTGCGGAGTGGTTCCCCAAAAAGGAGCGCGCCCTGGCGGCGGGCATCTTCAATTCTGGCACCAGCATCGGGGCGGTGCTGGCGCCCATCATGGTGCCGTGGATACTGGGCGCCTGGGGCTGGAAAGAGGCGTTTGTCGCAACTGGCGCCACAGGCTTCGTTTGGCTGGTGTTTTGGATAGCATTTTATGAAGTCCCGGCAAAGCAGCGGCGCCTGGGGGCGGCAGAACGGGCATTTATCCAACAGGACGGTGAAGGGGACGCCTCATTGCAGGAAAAGCCCGTCAGTTGGCTGCGTTTGTTCCGCTACCGGCAAACCTGGGCCTTCTTTTTCGGCAAAATGTTCAGCGACCCGATCTGGTGGTTTTTCCTGTTCTGGATGCCTTCCTATTTTACCAGCACCTTTCAGATCGACCTGAAAAAGCCCAGTTGGGAACTGGCGATCGCTTACACCGCCACCACTGTCGGCAGCATCGGCGGCGGGTACCTTTCGGGCTATTTCATGCGCCTGGGCTGGCCGATTTTTCGGGCGCGGAAAACGGCCATGCTGCTTTTCGCGCTCTGTGTCGTGCCCATAATTTTTGCCAAACACGCGCCCAATATCTGGGCGGCGGTGGGGTTTATCAGTTTGGCTATGGCCGCCCACCAGGGCTGGAGCGCCAATATGTTCACCACAGCCTCTGATATGTTCCCCAAAAAGGCGGTAAGCTCCGTGGTCGGTATTGGCGGCATGGCCGGCGCCTTGGGCGGCATCTTTTTCCCCATGCTGGTGGGCCGGCTGCTCGATGCCTACAAAGCTGCGGGGGATATCGGCGCGGGCTACAACATACTGTTCGTGATTTGCGGCTTTTCCTACCTGTTGGCCTGGGCGCTCATGCATATATTTGCGCCAAAAATGGAGAAAGTCGAGCTGTGATGACCTTAATTTGACAACAACACATGAATATCCTCGTATTTGCCACCAACAACCCCAACAAAGCCAAAGAAGTGGAGCTTATCCTTGGCCCCGACTATACCATCAAAACCTTGAAAGACATTGGCTGCGAAGAGGAGATTGAAGAGACCGAGGCCACGCTGGAAGGGAATGCCCTGTTGAAAGCCCGCTATGTGAAAGAAAAATACGGGTACGACTGCTTCTCCGAAGATACCGGCCTGGAGGTGGAAGCCCTTGGCGGCGCGCCCGGCGTACATACCGCCCGCTATGCCGGCGAAGGCCGCGACCCAGAGGAAAACATCCGGCTTTTGCTGAAAAACCTGAAGGGGAAGGAAAACCGTAAGGCGCGGTTCCGAACCGTGATCGCCCTTATCTCCGGCGAAACCGAAACCTTGCTCGAAGGGGTATGCGAAGGGCAGATCGCCCTCGGAAAAAGCGGCACGGGCGGCTTCGGGTACGACCCGGTGTTCGTGCCAGACGGGTATTCGGAAAGCTTCGCCGTGCTGGGTTATGATGTGAAGAACAAGATCAGCCACAGGGCCAGGGCGATCATAAAGTTGGTAGAGACGCTAAATCGCTGACAAACTGAAAAATCCGTTGGAGAAAATATCGGACAGTACAATTTTTATGCTATCCGATATTAAACTTTTACTATATTGCTGGCAGACAACGTAAAAGAGGGCTTAGCGCCTTAATTTTTGCCATTATTTGGTAGGCCCTTCCAAACAAAAACCAATACCTTCGCCCTGCCACATCAGTTAGCCCTCCCTGAATCCTGCCAAAAGCGCCACAATACCAGGAAACTGCCCCACCCGCGCTCAGATTTTTTGCACGTACAAAACGAATAGCCATGAAGTCGATCATCGTAGATGACGAAAAGAACAGCCATGAAGTGCTGAAAAGGTTGTTGGAAGCCCACCCTGATATCCAAGTGGTGGCATCCGGGTTCAACGTCGCCCAAGGTGTCCAACTGGTAAGGGCAAACCAGCCCGAACTTCTTTTCTTAGATGTTGAAATGCCCGACGGGAAAGGCTTCGACTTGCTCCAGCGCCTGGAGCATTACAACTTTTTCGTTATTTTTATCACCGCGCACGACAGTTATGCGATCAGGGCCCTCCAGTTCGGGGCCTTGGATTACCTGCTCAAGCCTATCAGCGAGGATGATTTGGCAGGCGCCCTGGTGAGGGTGCGGGCAAGGCACAAAGCAGCACAATTAACCGAGCAGATTATGCACACGCTCGAATCTTTCCAACAATTGACCCAAAAGAAACTGCCAACCCGGATGATGGTCTCCACACTGGAGGGGCTTCATTACATACCCGTTGACGACATCATAAAGCTGGATGCGCACGTGAACTCTACAGAGATTTTTTACGAAGGAGCGACAAAAAGGCTCATTGCCGCGGTCAATATCGGCAATTACGCCGATCAACTGGCCCCTTATCCGCACATCATGCGGGTACACCGTTCGCATATTGTCAATCTGATGAAGGTTGAATCATACAACCGTGGAGAGGCGCACCTGGTGCTGCGGGGCGGTGTCGAGGTAGATGTGTCTAGGGATAACCGAGAAGAGCTCTTGCGGCGGCTGAAGGAGTTATGAGCGATGAGCGTTGAGAGGGCACAACATTGTATGGTATTCGTAGGATTGATTTTCCAGCACCAGAGTAATAATTAACTATGGCTTGGTACAGGGCTTCAAAAACATACAATATACAAACGCTGCGCCCCCTCATCGCTCAAGCAAAAGCGCCCTCCGCGTACATCTCCTCCCGCATCTTCCGCACCTTCGGGCTGTGCAGGTACTCGCCATAGCTCATGTACTGGTCAATCAGGCCGTTTGGTGTGATCTCGATGATGCGGTTGGCTACAGAGTCGAGGATATGGTAGTCGTGGGAACTGAACAGCATATTGCCGCTGAACTCTTGCATGCCCGTGTTCAGCGCCGTTATTGATTCCAGGTCGAGGTGATTCGTCGGTTCGTCAAGGATGAGGAAGTTGGGGTTGGCAAGCATGATTTTCGACATCATGCAGCGCACTTTTTCGCCGCCCGACAATACACCCGATTTTTTGAACACTTCTTCGCCGCCAAAGAGCATGCGGCCCAGGAAGCCGCGGATAAACGACTCATCTTTTTCTTTTGAATACTGTCGCAGCCAATCGATAAGGCTCATGTCCTGGTCGCCGGAGAAATAACTGCTGTTGTCGTTGGGCAAATACTGGGTAGAAATGGTTTGGCCGTACTGATAGCGGCCTTCATAGAGCGTGTCTTCCCCGGCGAGAATGTTGAATAAAGCGGTGATGGCTGAGGCATTCCGGCTGAGCACGGCTATTTTTTCGTCTTTGTTGAAACGCAGGAACAGGTTCTGGAACAGGTATTCGCCGTTCAGGTCCTTTTTCGAGAGGTTATCGACTTCTAAGATCACATCGCCCGGATCGCGCTCGGGCTTGAAGGCGATGTAGGGATAGCGGCGCGATGAGACCTGCATTTCCTCCAGGTTCAGCTTGTCGAGCGCCTTTTTGCGGCTGGTGGCCTGTTTCGATTTGGAGGCGTTGGCCGAGAAACGGGCGATAAAGTCCATCATTTCCTGGCGCTTTTGTTCTACTTTTTTGTTCTTGTCGGCCATCTGGCGGAACAACAGCTGGCTGGTTTCGTACCAGAAAGTGTAGTTTCCGGTAAACATTTTGATCTTGCCGAAATCGACATCGACCACATGGGTGCACACCATGTCGAGGAAGTGCCGGTCGTGCGACACGACGATGACGATGTTCTGGTAATCGGCCAGGAAGTTGCAAAGCCAATCGGTGGTTTCGGCATCCAGGTCGTTGGTCGGCTCGTCCATGAGCAGGATGTCGGGCGATCCGAAGAGCGCCTGGGCGAGCAGCACTTTCACACGGTCGGAGGGTTCCAGTTCCTTCACTAATTTGTAGTGCTCCGATTCGTGCACGCCGAGGTTGCTGAGCAGTTCGGCTGCATCGCTTTCGGCCATCCAGCCGTTCATTTCCGCGAATTCGCCTTCCAGCTCTGCGGCGTGCATGGATTCGGCTTCGGTAGCGTTGGGGTTGTCGTAGATAGCATTTTTCTCGGTCATGATATCATAGAGCCGTTTGTGGCCCATGATAACGGTGTCCATCACCGGGAACTCGTCGAAAGCGAAGTGGTTCTGGCTGAGCACGGCCATGCGCTCGCCCGGGGTGATCTCTACGGAGCCTTTGGCCCCCTCAATTTCTCCCGCTAATATTTTGAGGAAAGTGGATTTTCCCGCGCCGTTGGCGCCGATAACCCCGTAACAATTGCCTTTTACAAACTTGAGGTTTACATCGTCAAAAAGTACGCGCTTGCCGTATTGTAAGGCAACATTGTTTACTGATAGCATATAGAAATGGAAATGAATTTTTGAAAAGGGGCGCAAAGGTAGGGATATTGGCGCAGAAAATGGAGGAACTTTTCTTAAAAGCTCATGAAAGTTGAAAGGTATCTCGAAACCAATTAATAAAAGGAGCAACAGTAGGTGCAGCAATATCAAAATATTTTGAGGCCATAGCTTGGCCAAATGGCTTGCCAGGTTCTTTTTTCCAGGCAAGCCAAGTATGCAGAAGGGCTTTCTCGTACTTAGATTTAGTCAACTCATTAAATTTTCGGTCTTGCAATGTTTCAAGGGTTTGCTGTGCAAATGCCCACAGTTCTTCTGTTTGTGGCACCAGGCTTGCCAAAAAATGCTCTAAATAACCATTACTAGAATTATCAGGCATAATCCAAACGCCAATTGTTGGGAGCTTTTCTTCTTGAATAATTTTTGCGCCCGGTTGGGCATCTGCTGTTTCCAAGGTAGCCGTACTGAATATTTCGGCGAGAATTCCTCTAATTGATTGCCAGCGTGCCAAAGCTCCCTTTTCATTTGCATCTACGATAATTCCAATATTAGTAAATTCAGGATTCCGAATAGCCTGCCCTAGCGTTAAAATTGCTTTATCATACCCCTCAGGATCTGAAACAAATTTTTTTTTGAATTTTGGTGCCGATTCATATCCCAATGGCGGATTTAACCCGCACAAATGGCAAAGTTGTGCCAATACAATGGCATCTTTGCCCTCGACAATCAGTTTTTGAGCCATCTTAGCGCGGGTCTAGGTTTGCTTCAAGGCTTAGCTCCAGGCTTTCTGGTTCGTATCGAATGGCCTCAACTGCACCGTCCTTGGGGTTGAACTGCAAGCGGAAATAAACCCCTTCATCCCTGTTTTCTGGCTTATCCAACAAATAGGTAAAGGCTTGAATAGCATCCTGGCTATGCGTGGTCGCAAACACCTGTACATCCAATTCCGCAGCGTACTTGAAAATTATCTCCCATATCTTTTCCAAAACGGAATAATGCAAACCAGACTCTATCTCATCGATTAACAAAACATTGTCCTTGGCCATTACCAAAGCGATGGCGATCAACAACATGCGCTGGGCGCCATCGCCCAAATTCTTGAGCGGAACCGGGCGCTCCTCACCTTCAAGCCGGACCATGATGCGCTCGTTTTGCTGCACATCAAGCCGGATGAGCTTTGGCAAGATGGTGGCCCGCAGAATTTCAAGCACCTTATCTTCCTTGGGCGTTAGCACAATTTGCTCCCAGTAATAACTAAGTGGAAAGTGATCGCTCGCGCTGTAAGGGACATAAACAAATACATCCCTTGGAATCAAAGGGGTAGATGGGGAATTTAACCAATCCTTGATTGTAGGTGTCTTAGCACCCAGAGGCAAATAGTTGAATTTCACATGCCTATCACCAAGATATATTCGCTCAAGCCGATAATTGTTGATGTTGATATGCAGCGGCTCTTTGACAGCTTTTAGATTTTGAGAAAGTGCGGGGCGGTAAAAAAAAGAATCATATTGCTCCCAAGGATTCAAGTTCTTCTCCCCCCGTTGCTGTAAGATATAATTCATAACTGAGGGATCGTTCTTCGCGGCCATGATTCTGAGCGCTTCAAGCAAAGCTGATTTTCCGGTATTGTTTTTACCCGCGAACAAGTTCACCCTTTTCAATTCCTTTATCTCAAGGTATTTGAACAATCTAAAGTTTTGGATGGTTAGCTTTGTTAGCATAAGCTGAATTTGGGACAAAAATAGCAGTTTTTCCGTACTTTTTGTTGTTATGTATTTTCCCTATCCGTAGAATTTACCCACTGACGACAGTGCGAATCAGCACCACCTATTCAACAGCCTGTTTATTTTCACCCCATTTTCAAGTACTTTTGCCAAAAAGCAGTACCATGATCACCTCGCTCAATCAACTCGACCGAAACGCCCAATACACCTACGCCGATTACCTCAGCTGGAGGTTCCAGGAAAGGGTAGAACTGCTGCGTGGAAAGATCAGGGAAATGTCGGCCCCAAACCGGGTGCATCAGGGTATAAGCCTAAACTTGTCCAGGCTTTTTGCCAACGCGCTCTGGAAAAGCCCCTGCAAGGTGTATGCAGCGCCCTTCGACGTTCGCCTCACGCGGTTTAGCCAAATAAAAAACAAAGATGTGAGCACCGTTGTACAACCCGACTTGTGCGTAATCTGCGACCCGTCAAAGCTGGACGACAAAGGTTGTATTGGTGCTCCCGACCTCGTTATTGAGATTCTTTCCCCTGGGAATAGCAAAACCGAGATGAAAGATAAATTCGAATTGTACGAAGAAGCAGGAGTCCTCGAATATTGGATCGTTTACCCAACTGAGCGAAGCGTACAGGTTTTCAAGCTCGACGAAAATGGGCGCTACATCGGGTTGCAACCGTCAATAGAAACTGATATTGTCACCACACCAATCATACCAGGCCTGGAAGTTGACTTAAAAGACGTATTTGCTGTGTAGCGGTGCAGTATTTCACCGAATAACTTAAAAGTTGAACTGCTCCCCCTCAACCAAGGCCCCATTATCAAATTATCAAATTAAAAATTATCACATTAAAAAAATGCTCCGCCGCTTCTTCCAAAAATACACCGGCTTCATCCGCGACATGAAAGCCGCTTATGTGGTCAATAACATCCTGAACTCGGGCCGCCTGAAGCACAACCGCGAACTGTACCGCCGCTACGGGCTGCACAAAAGCATCTACAGCCCGCTTGGCCATGCCGATTTTGACAAGCAGGGACATTCGGGCGACATTCCCTGGCTCGACCGGGACGACAGGTTGACAGCCTTGGAGCAAAACGCAGATTTTCAATCCTTTGAAAAACCTTTGCAGGAAAAAATCCGGCAGTTTGAGCGCGATGGGTTTATGGTGCTGGAAGGCGTTTACCCGGAAGCGGAAACACAAGCGCTCAACGCTGAAGTTGATGACCTTTTGGCCAAAGGCAAGGCGGGCTACAATTTCACGGGCCGCAAGATTTTCAACCTCTGGGAAATCAGCAAGCTGGCCGATGAGCGCTTTTTCCGCAACCCCGAATTGTTGCCGCTGCTATCCTTTTTAATGGGCAAAAAAGCGGTGCCTTTCCAATCGCTCAATTTCACCCTCGGAAGCGAACAACGCATGCACTCCGATTCCATCCACATGACCACCGAGCCCCCAGGCTACCTCATCGCCACCTGGACGGCCCTGGAAGACGTGGAAGAAGGCTGCGGCCCCCTGGCATACTACCCCGGCAGCCATCGCCTGCCCTTTGTTTCCACCCAGGATTATGACTCCGGGAACTCCAAATTCACCATTGGTCACGACAGCAACCGGCGATACGAAGACAAAATAGCCGCGCTAATTGCCGAAAAAGGCCTGGAAAAACAGACCTTCCTACCCCGGCGCGGCGATGTGCTGATATGGCACGCCAACCTGCTGCACGGCGGCAGCCCCATCACCCGCCCCGGCGCAACACGCCGCAGCATGGTCTGCCACTATTACGCCGAAGGGGTGATTTGCTATCATGAAATGTCGCAGCGGCCCGCCCTGATGCCCAAACGTTGATTTTCTTCCGAACCCTTTTGCTCAAGCGTTGTTATAGGGGTTCAAAAAAAGGAGCAAAAATGTCTATTCGCATCATCCCCAAAGCCCAACAGGGCTATGGCGCCTTCAACGGCGGGGAAATTGTGGAAAACAAACCCATCGGCTTTCCGCAAGACCAATCCAGCCTTAAGCCCTATTCCAACCTCTTTTATTGGGCACATGCGCGCGCAGTTGCGGAAAGCACCATCGGCCTGCACCCGCACCAGGGATTTGAAATCTGCTCGTTCGTATTGCAAGGTGAAATTCGCCACTACGACACCAAACTGAAAGAATGGCGGCCCTTGAAAGCTGGCGATGTGCAGATCATCCGCGCGGGCAACGGCATCAGCCACTCGGAATGGATGGGCAAAGACGGGGAAATGTTTCAAATCTGGTTCGACCCGAATTTGAACAAAACCATCAACCAACCCGCCAGTTACGATGATTACCGCAGCGCCGATTTTCCTGAAAAAACAGTAGGCGCTGCCCGCATAAAAACCCTGGCGGGCGAAGGCAGCCCTTTCCGCATGGACACACCCGGCATCGAAATCCTGCGCATCGACATTCCGGCAGGAGATTTTAGCCTGCCCGTACCAAACGACAAGATCGGCTCTGTTTACATATTGGAAGGCAGCGCCAAATTCAACGGTGAGACCGTCAGTGCCAGCGATTTTGTTTTAGTGGAAGGGCAAGACGCGCTGTACATCAGCGATGCCGAAAAGGCACGGGTGTTTGTCATCTTTTCGCCGAAAGAATTGGATTACAAAACGTATGCGCAATTGCGTTTTTGACAGCGTTTATTTACCGAAGCTCCATCCGTATCCTTCGCTCCGGCGGCAGATAATTGTTCATCCGGTTCGGCAGCGCTTTTATCCAGCCGAGCTTGAGTCCGCCATAGCGGCATAGCAACCAGCCCGTGGGACTGCCTTCGGGGAGTTCAAAAGTTTCTTTTTTCAGGAAACGCAGGGCTTGTTCCAGACTCAATTCAATGCCGGGCAATTGCGCAGAAGCCAATAGGCTGAGCGCCAGCGCATGATCCGGAACAAAATCCTTGCCTTTGAACTCCCCGATCGGCGTCCCGAACCATTTGATTTTCAAATGTTTGTCCAACAATAAAAAATCGTTTTCCAAGGCGGTGGGCAAAGCCAGCACATTGCCGGTCGTTGTTTGGAAAAACTTTACATCAGCATCCGGGCGGAGCCAGCGACTGGCTTCCGGGACAATCGTCTTTGAAAGCGGCGACAAGCTGCGAAAGCTGCTGGCAGCGTGTTTTCTGCTGCTTGTGCTGCCCATTTTCCGAAAAACTGCGATAAAGAAACCCTCCCCGCGCAGCCTATGCGGGAAAAACTGATACCCGCCGCCACGAGGCTCGATGCCCCATTCGGCGGGCAATTCCAATGGCAGTAGCTCCAGGTCAAATTCCGTAGTCAGCCATTGCACATTGTCGCCATTTTCCGCCGCATTGTAGGTGCAGGTGCTGAAAACCAGGATGCCATCTGGCGCTAGGCATTCTACGGCAGACGCGAGAATTCGTTTTTGCCGTGCGGAACACATCGACACGGCTTCAAGCGACCATTCAGACACAGCATCCGGGTCTTTTCGAAAAAGACCCTCACCACTGCAAGGCGCATCAGTCACGACAATGTCAAAGTAATTGTCGAGCGCGGAGAAGGCTTCTGCTTCGGCACTGGTGACGGCAATATTGGGGTGGCCCCATTTTTCCAGGTTTTCACGCAACGCATTGGTGCGCGTCCGGATGGTTTCGTTCGCAACCAACAAGCCTTTACCGCCCATCATGGAGGCCAGGAGGGTGCTTTTCCCACCCGGTGCGGCGCACAGATCAAGGATTTTCAGAGATTTGGAAAAATCGGCTACCTGGCGCAGCGCTTCCTGCAAAAACATAGAAGATGCTTCCTGCACATAATACGCGCCGGCGTGCAGGGCAGGGTCGAGGGTGAACACCGGGCGTTTTTCCAAATAATAGCCTTGAGGGTGCCAGGGAACCGGAACAACGGGCTCCAATTCGTGGAGTCCCGATATTTCAGAAACCTTGTGGGGGTTGAGCCGAATGCTTACCGGGCTTGGTTGTGCCAGGGCTGTGCGAAATGCCACACATGCTTCATCGCCGAGCAGGCGCTGCATTTGAGCAATAAATGGAGCTGGAAGCATGTGGAAAGACGTAGTGCGGACAATTGATCGGGCAAAAATGCAACGAATCCATTGATTCCAGGAAATCATCTCTATTTTTGAGCATTGAAACTGCTCGAAACTTTACAAATGATACAAGCGAATAAGGCCATCCTGCACATTGTCCGGCAAATGGATGATTTGTTGCAACAAATTGAACCTCACGACTATAGGCGCCCATTGCCGGAATTTGACGGCAGCACTTTGGGCCAACATTTTCGCCACATCCTGGAGTTTTTCCAGTGCCTCGAAAAAGGCATCGGCAATGGCTGCATCGATTACGCCTCCAGGGAACGCAACATGCTGTACGAAGACAATCCCTTGTTTGCGGCAAGGGCGTTCAGCGATTTTACCGAACTGCTGGAAACTGCCATAGAAGACAAAACATTGACCGTCAAGGCCGAATTTGGCGGTGAGGAACGCCCGGAGTACAACAGCACCCTTGGTCGCGAGCTGCTTTTTGTGTATGACCACGCCATCCACCACCTGGCAATGATAAAGATCGGCATCCGTTGCAATTTCCCTGCAATCAAGGTCGATAGGGACTTGGGCGTTTCGCCGTCCACCATAAAGTCGCGGCAAGTGTCTTCTTAATGTTTCACCGCAGCAAGGTCACCTCCCCTACTTTTATCGTCAGCGAACCGTCGCTGCGCCGCCACCGGATTTTATATACATACACATCAGAGGGCGCGTCCCGCCCATCCCACCGCGCATCGGGTTCCTGGCTTTCGTATATCTTTTGCCCCCAGCGGTTGTAAATTTCCAGGTTTTCCACAATGGCGATGCCTTCCAGCACTGCCAGGCCAAACGAATCGTTGGCGCCGTCGTTGTTCGGGGTAAAAGCGTTGGGGTACTCCACAATTGGCTGCAAGACCCGTAAGCGGAGGGTTTTGGTCTGGCTGCAACCATTGGGCGACACCACCACCACCGTGTAGCGAATGCTCGTATCGGCGGTCATCGCCGTCGTGCTCACTTGTTCGGTGTTTCCAATATTCGTCGTGTTGTTTTCAAGCCAGTTGAAGGTAAAGCCGTTCAGGTTTTGGGAGGGGGAAATGATCGCATCTAGCATAACCAACTCGCCCGCATTCAGCACGCTATCGGGGTCTGATACAATGCTGAGCCCGAAATTGCGCAATACCTTCACTTGCACCGTGTCGCTCAGGTAACATTCATTGCCCGGGGTGCCATAGGTGTACAGTACCGAATATTTGACGGTCTGTTCTGAATTCAGGGTTTTGGTAAAAGAGGGCGACATGATGCTGTCGGGGTTCCACAGGTAAGTGCCGGTGGCGGTGCCCGTGGCCGAAAGGGTAAACGGCACCCCGGCGCACACCATGACATCGTCCGAAACGCTCAAGGTGGCTTTGAAAACTGTGACATCCAGTTTTTTGGTAACGGAGCAGCCATCGGGGCCGGTAGCGGTCACGGTATAGGTGGTGGATTGGGACGGCGTCTGGGCAGGCGGGATGGCTATGTTGGAGCTGAACCCGCCAACACTTGCCGTCCAAGAATAGGTGGCGCCAGGCGTTGCCACGCTGTTGAGCACAATGGCATCGCCGGGGCAAAGCTCAACATCGGCGGGGAACATTATTTCAGGCGTTTGCCCCTGCACCACTATTTGCACACTGTCTTGAAAAGTGCAGCCATTGAGCGTATAGCTAACGGTGTAAGTCGTTGTTTGCAAGGGCGCTACATTGGTTGCCTGCGTTGTTGCGCCATTGCTCCAGGAATATTGTCCACCGCCCTGGGAGCTCGTTGCGGTGAGCAGCCTTGTTGCCTGCGGGCAAATGGTGTCCGGCGGAGAAACCATCAGGTCGATGCCAAAAAACTGAACTTTAAAGGAATCCCGGACGCTACAAATACCGTTGCTGGCTTCGAGGTAATAGGTGATCGATTGTTGGCCCAGGCCGTTGAGCGTGACCGTCGGTTGTGCTACCTGCGGTATGGTGCTGGCTGGTTTTGAGGTCCAGGCAAAAGTAGCGCCCGTTGTGTCGGGCAACAGGTTGAGCTGCAATGTTTGGCCGGCACATTTCGTGGCTACAGCCGGGAATTGGTACTGGGGCGGCGAAATCACCTCCACTTGAGCCGTTTGTGCCGTTGGGCAGCCCTTGAATTTTCCAGAGAGGGTGTAGGTCGTGCTGCTCGTTGGGCTGGCAGTCGGGTTAAGGCAATTGTTGCAGCTCAAGGAATTGGAAGGCGACCAAACCAGGCTATCGACTCCGGTCGCTGTCGCCGTCAGTTGCACCGAACCTCCAAGGCATATTGTAGCTGTCTCAGGCTGGATGCCGATGGCTGGCGGATCAATAATATTCACCCGGGCATATAAGGTATCCCGGCAAACACCATTTACCGTAATCCTTTGATAAACAATCGAATCTATGGGTTTCACAATCAATGCGGGTAAATTCAGGGCTGTTTGATTCCAGATGGCGGGCGTCCAGGAAAACGAAATGCCCGGAAAATCAGCGGGATCATATAGTGCGTTGGGCGCCAGCGTCACCAAGCTTCCGGCGCATATACTCGTATCCATCGGGGAAACGCCCAGATTGGCAGGCAGGCTGTCAACATGCACAAAAACAGACTTGCTTTTGACGCAGCCCGGGGCGGTCGCTTTTATGGTGTAGGTAAAATCGCTGGCCGGCGAAACCACGCCCGTCAGCCCGTCAGGCGTCACCTGAAGCTGCTGCAAAGGGCTCCAACCAATCGTGGTTCCCGGAGGCGATACGGCGACCTGAATGGTTGCCGACGATCCCCTGCAAATTGAGATCGTATCAGCCACGCTCAAATTCAGTTGAAGGTCGGTGGCAATAACCGATGCCTGGCCGGTGACCGTGCAACCGGGGTTGCTGGCTGTCAATACGTACTGGTGCAGGCCGGCGGTTTGCGGCGTTGCCCAGGGATTGGCAATGGAATCGTTGCTGAGCGCGCCATTGTTGGGCGCCCATACGTAGCTCACGCCCGTCTGCACTTGGGTATTCCCCAACAGCACGCTGTCACCAAGGCATATCGCCGAACTGGAAACCAGCGAAATCACCGGCGGCTGGAACACGTTCACCACGACCGAATCGAAGCGGGGAAAAGCACAGGCAGGGCTGGTAACTTTGATGTAATAAGTGGTGTTGCCCATCGGGGCCACCGGCAACGGCGCCGCCAGGGTAGAAGTGAACCCGGGCGGGTTGGATGTCCAGGAATATAAATGGCCTGGCGAAGATGGGCCGCCCAGCGAAACCACGCTCCCGGTACAAATATCGCGATCAGGGGAGATGGTCAACAATGGCTGCAATCCCGCCACCACATTCACCCGGATGATGTCAGTATCGTTGCATACAGGGTTGCTCACCACGCAGGCAATGATGAACGTACCTGTGCTGGTGGCGGTGAAGGTCGGCGAAGGGCAGTCGGTACAGCTCAGATTCGCCGACCCGATCCAGGAATAATTGCCCGGGATGGCATTTTCGTTCAGGGTAAAAACAGCGCCTAAGCACACGTTGGCATCCGGCCCCAAGTCGAGGTTGAGGCAAGTATCGGCACTTGTGTTTTGGCCTGTGCCCAGCACATTTTTTTCAAATAAAACGGTGCGGCTTTCTATATTGGGAGGTTCGGCGGCAAGGGTAAAGGCAAATACGGCAAATGGAATGACTACAAGAGATTTCATGCGATAGTGTCTGATTATGGAAGGCCAAAATTACCAGCCTTTCAAGGAAATATCCCGGTTCAGGTCGAAAATGTCGGCCTTCAGGCTATATCTGTTGGCTTGTTTATGGGCCGAAACGCTACTTTTGCCAAAAATCAACAGTTTTGAAAGTCAAAATCATCAACCAATCGGCACACCCTTTGCCACAGTATGAAACCAGTGGCAGCGCAGGCATGGACTTGCGCGCCAACATCGCGGTTTCCGTCACCCTGCAACCCTTGGAACGGACAATGGTGCCGACGGGCCTGTTTATGGAACTTCCACAAGGACTGGAAGCACAGATCCGCCCGCGCAGCGGCCTGGCCGCCAAACGCGGACTCACGCTGCTCAATTCACCCGGCACCATCGACAGCGATTACCGGGGTGAAATAAAATGTATTGTGGTCAACCTCTCAAACGAAGCCCAAACCATAGAACCGGGCGAACGGATTGCACAGATGGTGATCGCTAAATTTGAACAAATAAGCTGGCAGGCAGTTGAACGCCTGCAGGAAACGGAAAGGGGAGCCGGAGGTTTTGGGAGCACCGGCGTTTGAGTGATGAGAGATGAGTGATGAGTGTTAATCAATTGAATTTTTGTTTTATGAAAATTATTATACCCATGGCGGGGCGTGGCACGCGTCTAAGGCCTCACACGCTGACCGTTCCGAAGCCGCTGATCCCGGTGGCGGGAAAGCCCATCATCCAGCGCTTAGTGGAAGACCTTGCCAGTTCTTATTCAGGTGAAATTGAAGAGATAGCCTTTGTCGTGGGCGATTTTGGCGCGGAAGTGGAGCGGGAATTGGTGCGCATTGCTGAAAGACTGGGCGCACACGGCCGAATTTACCAGCAGGAAAAGCCACTGGGTGTCGGCCACGCGATAGCCTGTGCCGCTGATAGCCTGAACGGAAAGTGCATGATCGCCTTTGCCGACACGCTTTTTAAAGCCGACTTCAGCTTCGACAGCGAACAGGATGGGGTAATTTGGACCCAAAAAGTGGATGACCCATCTGCTTTCGGCGTGGTGAAACTGGATGCAAACGGGCATATCAGCGAATTTGTAGAAAAGCCCACAACATTCGTCTCCGACCAGGCCATCGTGGGCATTTATTATTTCAAAAAAGGCGAATCACTCCGCGACGCGCTGCTGCATATTATCGAAAAAAACATCCTGGACAAAAACGAGTTTCAAATCACCACAGCCTTGGAAGCCTTGAAAAACCAGGGATTGAAATTCAGCACCGCAGCCGTGGATGAGTGGCTCGACTGTGGCAACAAGGAAAACATCCTGCACTCCAATGCCCGCATGTTGGAATTTCATCGGGACAATGGCCAGGTGTCGGACGCGGCAAAATTTGAAAACTCGGTCATCATCCCGCCCTGCTTCATTGGCGCCGGGGCAGTTATACGAAATTCAGTGCTGGGGCCGTTTGTGAGTGTGGGAAGCAACTCTTCCATCGATAGCGCTGTTATTACCAACAGTATCATCCAAAACAACGCCCATATCGCCAATGCTGTGCTCGATTCCTCTATGGTGGGAAACTCCAGCCACTATACCGGCGCCAAAGACGAACTGGATCTGGGTGATTTCTCCAACTTGTCCAAACGTTGATGTTAAAAAACCATGCGTTAAAACACCACACCGTGAAAAATTACTGCTTTCTCTTCCTAATTTGTATCGCCACATTTGCCAGCGCCCAAAACACCATCGGCGGCGTAAAAACCACCGTGCCGGAATCGGAGGTAAAGAAACAAAGCGCCTTTTTGGAAGCGGAAAAAGAGCGCCTGCTCGGCCATTGGGACAAAGCTGTGGAAGCCTACAAAGCCTTTTTGTTCGACAACCCGGATGTTGATGCCGCATGGTACGGGCTTTCCCGCACGTATGCCGCCACCAAAGACATGGTGAACGCCTTTGATGCCATTTCAAAAGCAATCGCCTTAGCGCCAGACAACCAGTGGTATCTCCTCTACCAAGCCGATTTGTTCGAAAAAAACGGAAGGAACCGCGATGCCATGGAAACCTATGAAACGCTCATCAAACGATTTCCCCAAACCCCGGAATTCTACGAAAAGCTCGCCTACCTCGCTGTGCTCAACGAAGACCCGAAAAGCGCATTGAAAGCCCTCGACAAACTGGAAAAAATAATCGGGATACGCCAGGACAACATCGCCAAAAAACACCTGATATATGTCGGCATGGGCGACAACAAACGCGCTGCCGAGGAGTACCGAAAACTCGCCGATGCCTACCCCAGCAATGAAAAATACCGCTATCAGTTGGCCGATTTTTATGAGCGCATCGGCGATCAGAAAAATGCGATCAAAACCTGGGAAGACATAGCCCAGCGGTTCCCGGGCGACCCGATTGCCAAGCTGGCACTGGCCCAACAGCCCGGTGGCACGGATGCCCAATACCTGAATTCCATTCGCCCGGTGTTTGCCGACCCAAAAGTCCCGATCGATTCCAAAATAAAGGAATTGATGCCCTTTTTATCCAAAATTGAAGGTGGCAAAGACCCCGCGCTCGCACAAAACCTCTTGGCTTTGGGCGCCCTGTTGGAGCAAGCACACCCAGATGACCCCAAAGCCTGGAGCGCTTCCGGCGACTTGCTCTACCTCAACAATCAAAACGCCGAAGCCCTGGAAAAGTACCGCCGCTGCATCAGGCTTAATCCCGGAGTTTTTTCCGTGTGGGACAATATGCTCAACATCCTGCGCCTCCAGAAAAACTACGCCGAAACAGAAAAGGAAGCAGAAAAAGCCCTCGATTATTTCCCAAACCAGCCCAAGGCATACCTGCACTACGCCGCCGCCGCCATCGCCAACCGCCACTTCGACGCAGCCATAGCGCCGCTAAGCCAGGCACAGATTATGGCCGGCAAAGATGCACTGCTGCTGGCGGAAATATTTGAACTGCAGGGAGATGCCTATCTGGGCAAAGGCGACAAGGGTAAGGCCAAGGATTTGTGGGAAAAAGCATTCGGCATCAGCAAAAACCCGGCGATTCAGGAAAAGATCAATCGTTTGCAGTAACCGGCCCTGTCAATATTTTTCGAAGCAGGGAAGTGTCCTCCATAGAAAAACCCGTCCATGGATTTTGGGTGGAAATCAACAAAAATGGAGGCAAATTCTGTTTTGGAACAGTTTCAACCGGGATTATGTCAAAAAAGCTCAACGAAACTGACTCTTCGGAATCCAGAAAATCCAGCTTCACGGTTCCGTACCAATGTTCGCCTGAAAGCCGCTCACCCGGGTCTGTTACAAACGGCAATTCCTTCAATTGCTGCAAGTGTTGCATCCACATTTCCACCTGCTCCTGGGTGAAAATTCCAGGTTGCCCCCAGCGTTGCCAAACAGCCGCAGTATCGCTTTTTTGATAACGCAGGCTGTCCCTGTTCGGCCCTAAAATTAAAAATGCCCGAATGGCTTGCGGTGAAAAGTTCAGCACGGTTTTGCTGCGGAAATCGTTGATCTGCTTCGAAAAAACACCGCGCAAATGCTTGTCGGCCAAATATATGCCATCATGCTGGTCTATTTCGATGTACGTTGCGGGCGCCTTGCCTTCCCAAATTTCCCGACCCAGGTCGAAGCGTTCTTTAGCGCCATTTTTCATAAAAACCTCCACGTGCACTGCTTGTAACGGCAGCAATCCCAATGTGTCCCTGTTCGTGGTGCGCACAATTCGGCGCGAACGGATCGCCGACAGCGCTTCCAGGATCGGCGCAAGCAGGCTGTCTGCCGTCCACCGCGTTAATTCCTCCTGAGAAACGACCCAGCCTTCGTCGCTGCGTTCCAGCAGCAATTCCGGCTGGCCAGGCTGCAGGATGGAAATGCGTTCGATCTTGCTGCTGTCGATGTGCACCAAATCGGTGTGAAAAATTTCGTTTTTGAACCAGGGGCTGTACCGGGCAAGCAGGCCCAGCAGTAGCGTGCAGCAAAATATCAGGAGCAGGTGTTTGTTTTTCATAAAAAATGGGGAAAAAGGGCAGTCAAATAAGGTTGTTTTTTGAATTATTGCTCGCTTTAACTAGGTAAAAATAGGCACTTAGAGCGAGCATTAAACATTCATTGCTCGCGTTAACTCGAACACCCAGGCCAAAATCATAACTTAAAAAGCCCGATAATGCCGAGCCAGCCCATCACCACCACCACCAGCCAACCAGCAAGGGTTAAGCCCAGTGGATGCCGGTATGCCGCACCTGACTTCCAGCTTGAAGCTGCCAGCAGCACCACCGCCAAGGCCAGCGGCAGTATCAGCCCGTTGAGCGCGCCTGCCCAAATCAGCAACTGCACCGGCTTGCCAATGCCCGTCAGCACCACAGCCGACACCAGGATGAAGCCCGTCGTCAGCCATCGCCAGTTTCGACCAAGCCAGGGGTGCCAGGTTTTGACAAAGGACACAGACGTGTACGCCGAGCCGATGACGGAAGTAATGGCGGCGCACCACATTGCCAGGCCAAACAAGCGGTAGCCTGCTTCTCCGCTCGCATGCCGGAACACACTGGCCGGAGGGTTCGACGGGTCGAGGCGCATGCCTGCAGCCACTACGCCCAATGCCGCGAGAAATAAAACATAGCGCATCACCGCTGTTACAATGATACCTGTTGTTGCGCTTCTGCCAACCTGCGGCAAGGCTTCTGGCCCATGCACGCCGGCATCAAGCAGGCGGTGCGCGCCCGCGAAGCTGATATAACCGCCTACCGTGCCGCCCACCAGGGTGACAATGGCAAGTGCGTCAATCTTTTCAGGCCAAAATGTTTGTAAAATTGCCTCACCCACCGGTGGCTGTGCAACGAAAGCCACGTAAACTGTCAAGCCCAGGAGCAGCAACCCAAGCAACTTGACCAAAATATCCATCAACGCTCCCGCTTCCCTGACCCAGAATAGGGCAATGGCCAACCCTGCACTGAGCAGCGCGGCTGTGTTCATGTCCATCCCGGTCAAGGCGTTCAGGCCAAGGCCGCAACCGCCGATGTTGCCGATGTTGAAAGCCAGGCCGCCCAAAGCCACCAGGGCGCCCAATGCATAGCCCAAGCCCGGCGCCACAGCATCAGCAAGTTCCTGGGCGCGCTGGTTGCGCAGGGTCAGAATACGCCAGATATTCAGTTGAGCGCCCAAATCAAGCAGCACCGACGCCAGGATCACAAAGCCAAAGGCAGCGCCGAGTTGTTCGGTGAAAACCGCCGTCTGGGTTAGAAACCCTGGCCCAATGGCCGAGGTTGCCATGAGAAATGCCGCACCCAGCAAGGGCGATTTTAGCCGATTAATCATCATATACGCTGATTAAAGTGATTTGTATGATTTGAGTGATTAAAAACATCTGATTTTTCAAATGATTTTGCGATCACGATTTTCACAACAACTTTGCGTTGGCTATAAATTGCTACGGCCCTATATACCTCACGCCGCTTGGTTTTGTGCATGCCGATCTTTGTAATCAATTGAAGATCACTTGAATCAATCAAACTCAATCACAATAATCAGGCGAATCATTGTCTAATTTCAATGTTGTTTTCAAGGAATACCTGCTGCAACCGCTGCGCGAATGCCACGGCGTGTTCACCATCCCCGTGCAGGCAAATTGTTTCTGCTTTTATGGGCACCATGCTGCCGTCCACGGCCTGAACCTGGCCTTTTTGCACCATGTCCAAAACCTGGTTCAAACATTTTTCAATATCGGTAATCAGCGCGCCCGGCTGCGCACGCGGCGTGAGTGAACCATCAGGCTGATAACTGCGGTCGGCAAACACTTCGCTGGCTGTTCTCAGGCCCAGCGCCGCCGCTTGTGCTACTGAATGGCTGCCGCTCAACCCGTACAGCAGCAATTTCGGGTCAAAATCAAGTACCGCATGGGCGATTATATAGGCCAGTTCTGGGTCGCGGGCGGCCATGTTGTACAGGGCGCCATGTGGCTTGACATGGTGCAACCTGGCGCCAGCAGCCACAACCAGGGCATTGATTGCTTCCAATTGGGTCGAAACCAGGTCGTAGTAGCCCTGTTTGGAAAGCTGGATTTCCCGGCGGCCAAAATTTTCCTTGTCGGCAAAACCTGGGTGGGCGCCAATGGCAACATCGTGCGCAACAGCCAGGCTTATGGTGCGGCGCATGGTTTCGGCATCGCCGGCATGGTAGCCGCAGGCAATGTTGGCCGAACTGATGCGGGATATCAGAGCGGCATCGTTTGGGTAGCCTTCGCCGAGGTCGCAATTCAGGTCGATGTGCATTTCGTTTTGCGTTATGGGGTAAAATAAATCTTGTGGTATTCCAGGAGCAATTTGCAGCCAACATTCAAACGTCGAAGCCCCTGCTCCTGGGCTTGCAGGGCGGCGTACGCCAGTGCCAAAGGTACTTCCTGGAAATTAATTTTTCCCCCAGCGCGCATTTGTGCCAGCCTGGGCAGGTCGGCCTGAATCACCTGCCCAATGCGCGGGTAACCGCCTGTCGTCTGGCTATCGGCCATCAATACGATGGGGTTGCCGTTGGGCAACAACTGAATAGTACCCGGCAACACAGCGCTGGAAAGCATCTCCCGGGCATCAGTTTGATGCAGTCGCGGGCCGCGCAAGCGGTATCCCATGCGGTCGCTTTGTGCGCTGACCTCAAACTCATTTTGCAGAAATTGCTGTTTTGAACCCATATCCAGCCAATCGTATTCCGGGCCCGGGCAGAATCGAATGGCAGCCTGGGTCGAAAGCAAGATAGAAGTATTGGCACGGCATAGCGGTGAAAGCACCTGATTTTCTGCAAAAACATGGCAACTGCCGCTTGATTTTCGGAAAGGAAGCCTGTCTCCTGCCTTCAAGGCCCTGCCTTTCCAGCCTCCCGCACCTGCAGCAAGGTGGGTACTGTAGCTGCCCAACCAGAGCGCCAGGTCAAAACCGCCCTGCACAGCTAAGTAGCAGCGGGCGCCGCTGGCAACCTGCTTGAATGTCAAAAGCGCCCTTTCCGGCAGAAACACGGCTGAATTGGCTGGAATGGCAACGCCATTGGCTTGCGCTGAAAAATCGGCGCCGGCTATGGAGAGCAGTGCTGGTGTTTCCAGCTGGATTTCAGCGGCGGGAAAATGCAGCTCCAGCACGGCTTCGGATTCCAAATTCCCCACAAGCGCGTTTGCCACGGCCATGGCCAGCTTGTCCATCGCGCCATTGGGGTTGATGCCCAGCTGCGCATAGCCGTAGCGTCCGCGGTCCTGGATTGTGTCCAATAAGCCCGGTTTCAAGATATGCAAGCTCATGGCGCGGCGGTTGTTTGCTTAAACTCCGACAAAGAAATGGCCACAAAGCGGACCCGGTCGCCAAGCCGAAACAGGGCTGGATCAGGTTTTTGCGGATCAAAAATGCGCAACGGTGTCCGGCCGATCAGGTTCCAGCCACCTGGTGAATTCAGCGGGTAGATGCCCGTTTGCCGGCCGGCAATGCCCACGCTTCCGGCAGGCACGCTTTGCCGCGGACTGGCCAGGCGCGGAGCTTCTATGCGCGCATCTACCGCGCCCATGTACGGGAAACCCGGTAAAAAGCCGAGCATGTACACCCTGTATTCGCTGCCGGTATGTATCCGTACCAGCTCCACTGGCGACAGGCCCTTTTTCAGGGCGAGAGCTTGCAGGTCGGGCCCCAGTGTTGGGTGGTAGCAAACCGGGATTTCCAGAAGCCTGCCGGGCGTATCCGCTGCAACGCTCGCGGTTTCCAGGATGGCCTCAACTTTGCTGCGCATGAAATCGAAGGGCGACTCGGCGGCCTGCGCGCACAACAGTTTTTGAACATCCCAAACTATGCTGAGCGAGCTGTATGCCGGTAAGATGTCCCGTACAGCTGGCAGGTTGGCCTCGAGGAATTGTGCATACACCGCCAAAACATGCGCATGGATGCGCTCATCTAAGGTATTGCCCCAGGAAATGCAGAGGCCCTGATCGCCCAGTGGAAGTATTTTGTAATGCATCGTATAAGGATAAAATCTTGTTGCAGCATACAGGAGCGATTCCACCACACATGCGCAACCAGTCAACAAGGTTTAAACTGAACACCTTCCGCTTAAATCCCGGGTAATTTAGGCTGGGAAAAAAATAATGATTAATGGCGCGCAATTCGCAATTAATTCCAAATTCCTCCTCCGACATCGCCCTTTTTTTGCAATTTTGCGGCTCAATCTCCGCGCACATGAACTACATCGGCGAACACCTCCTTCCTGGCCAAATCGGCCATTTCTGTGTGGTGCTTTCTTTCGTGGCAGCCCTTTTGGCCACAATATCCTACTATTACGCCACAAAATTCCGCGCAACGGCTGTATCTGACAGTTGGTTGAACTTGGGGCGTTTTTCCTTTTTGCTGCACGGCTTGGCTACTTTTTGCGTCATCGGGTTGCTATTCTATATCCTGACGGGCAAGATGTACGAATACCAGTACGCCTGGGCCAACGTTTCGGACGACCTGCCCAAGCGCTATGTTTTTTCCGCCTTCTGGAAAGAGCAGCAGGGCAGTTTCCTGCTCTGGAGCTTCTGGCATATCGGGCTGTCCATCGTGCTGATGGTTCGCGCCGGCAAATGGGAAGCCCCGGTGATGACCATGATTGCCTTAGCCGAAGTCCTCATTGCCAGCATGTTGCTGGGCCTGTATTTCGGCGATTTCCGGCTTGGCGCCAGTCCATTCGACTTGCTGCGCGACACCATGGACGCGCCCATTTTCAACACCGCCGACTACCTCGCCAAGATCAAGGGCAACGGCCTGAACCCGCTCTTGCAGAATTATTGGATGACCATACACCCCCCTACCCTTTTCCTGGGCTTCGCCTCCACCATTGTGCCCTTTGGTTACGCCATCGCCGGGCTTTGGCTGCGCGAGCACAAGGAATGGCTGAAGCCGGCGCTGGGCTGGGCGTATTTTTCAGGGGCAATACTCGGCACCGGCATCCTGATGGGCGGGGCCTGGGCTTATGAGGCCCTCTCCTTTGCCGGCTATTGGGCCTGGGACCCTGTGGAGAACGCCTCGCTGGTGCCCTGGATCACCTTAGTGGCAGGCATCCACACCAACTTGGTGGCCAGGGCAACGGGATACTCCATCAGGAGCACCTACGGGTTTTACATCCTCACTTTTGTGCTGATATTATACTCTACCTACCTGACCCGCAGCGGGGTGTTGGGCGACACCTCCGTGCACTCTTTCACGGAAATGGGCCTGGGCTACCAATTGATCCTGCTGTTCGCCGGGTTCGCGATACTGGGCCTTTGGCTTTGGATTTCGCGCTACAAGGATGTTCCAGACGTTACGGTTCCCGTGCAGCAAAAGCTGAACAACGTTGTTGCGGAAGACGGCGCCGAGGTGGCAGAACTGCACACGGAGATCAACAAAAAAGCAGAGGAAAGCACCACTTCGCGCGAGTTCTGGATGTTTATCGGGGCGCTGGTGCTGCTGTTCTCGGCAGTGCTGATCACGGGCGCCACTTCGCTGCCGGTTTTCAACAAAATTGTCAAGATATTCAATCCCGAATACGTTGGCGCAGCCCTGCGCGACCCTGTGGAGCATCATAACCGCTATCAGCTTTGGATCGCGGTCTTTATCGGTTTCCTGAGCGCGATCGCGCAGTTTACCCGGTACAACGAACGGAACTGGAAAGGCCGCTGGCGCAAATTCGCCCTGCACATCGGCATCGCTGCCGTCATAGCGGCATTGCTCAGCTGGTACCACAACAGCTGGATCGATATCAATGCCTGGCAACTGCATATCCTGCTGTTCTCCGCCATGTTCACCGTGGCGGCCAACCTCGACTACCTTATCACGGTGGCCAAAGGCAACATCAAAATGGCCAGCGCCGCCATTTCCCACGTCGGGTTCGGCATTTTGATACTGGGCGTGCTCAGCACCGGGCTGGGCAAATCCTGGATTTCCACCAACAAGTTCATGATGCAGGACATGATCGAAGGGGCCAGCACCGACGACGTGAACAAAAATGTGATCCTGCTGCGCGACGCGCCAATGGCCATCAAAGGCTTCGACGCCACCTATTTGAAAGATACCGTGGAACGACAAACGCGCACCTTCTCCGTGCAGTTCACCCGCAAAGACGAAGCGGGCAACCCAACAGGCGAGCAATTCACCCTGTACCCCAACGTGATGTACGACCGCCAGTTCAGCAAAGTGGTGGCCAACAACCCTTCCACCCAACATTACTGGAACTACGACGTGTTCACCCTCATCACTTCGCTGCCCAAGGCGGAGCTCGACAAGGAGTTCGCCCAGCGGCAGGAAGACAGCCTCCAATATGTGGGGTACGAGGCCGCAGTGGGCGACACCATTTTTACCAAACAGCACGCATTGATCCTGGAATCCATCACCAAATCGCCCAAACACCCCGGATATACGCCAGAAGAAGGCGATATGGCATTTGGGCTGAACTTCGTCGCCTACAAGCTGGGAGAGGACAAGCCCCACAAACTCGCCCCCATGATGTGTTTCCGCCCAAAAGAAGGCGCATTTGGCAATTCAGACATCTCAGCCAAACTGCAATTGAAGGTACGGCTCACCGATGCCAGCCTGAACGCAGTCTTCAAGGCAGAGGAGGCTGCTTATGAGGCCGACCTGGCGCTGGAATACCAAACCTTTGGGGTCAAGGCAGGAGAAGCCTTCAACTACAAGGGATATAAAATACTGCTGGACAACCTTGTAAAAGACGTCAAAAGCGATATTTACCAGCCAGAAGCGGGCGACATCGCGGTGGGCGCCGAGCTCGCCGTAACGGCACCTGATGGAAGCACGGCCAGCGCCATGCCCATTTTCCTGATCCGGGGCAACCAACAGTTCAACTTGAAAGACGAGGTGTCGGCCTTGGGCTTGCACTTCAAGTTCGAAACCATCGACCCGACAAACGGGATCATGAAGATCGGGGTAGCCAAGGGGCGATCACTGAAACCGATGAAAGTCCCTTTCGAGCTGGTAGAAGACGCGCCAAGGTCGGATTACGTGGTGCTGGAGGCGATCATTTTCCCCGGTATCAACTTAGTTTGGGTCGGTTCAATCCTCATGCTCTTCGGCCTGGCCTTGAGCCTTTGGCGGAAATTGCGGTAGCGCTACCGTTCTTACACAATCATTGCCGTTTTATATGAAAACAAAACACTCGCTACTTTTCTACTTCTTACTGCTGCTTATCGACGTCCAGGCCCAAACCGACAGCATCCTTTTTTCCCAGCCATTGAGCACTTCCGAGCGCATCAGCCAGGCGCGAACAGCACTCCGGGAAGCTTTCCTGAAAGCTGAGCAGGCCGAAGTCGGCATCTGGACAGAAGCGCTCAACAACCTTGAGGACGAGCGCTATATCGGCTTGAACTGGGACGAGCGCTGGCTGCTCTATTATTGGGCCGACAATTTGGGCGCCCTGTTGGCAGAGGCGAGCATATTTGGGACAAACGAGCGCGTCGCCCAGGCCTACAAGCAAGCACCACCTGCCGACAGCCTTTTTGAAATCATTGACGCAACGGTATATGAACAGCGCTTTGTCATTTTCCAAAAAATACAGCAAGGGTTCCTGAACGCCGAGGAAAAAGCATTTGCCTCCCTGCTGCTCGAATACCTGCTCCGGCTCGACACCGACGAGGCCGATTTTATGGCGCGCAAGGAAGCCTTCGGGAAAGCATATCCCGAATCAAAGTTCAACTATTTCCTGAAAAGCATACAGCCCAAAAACACTGCGCTGATCCCTGCAAACAAAGCCTTCGGCATTTCCGGCCAATTTGTTTCCGGAAGCTGGTCGAGCCAATTAGAGCGCAGCCTGAACCCCCTGTTTGGCGCACAGTTCGACCTGTATTACTGGGTTGACCGCTGGAACCTTTCCGCTACGATGATCCTGGGAGGCCAAAAACTTGCGCGTGAAATCCCGGACGGCTCCTATACCTGGCGAAAGAAGGAGCCTTCAAATTTCTTTTCTTTTGGGTTAGACCTTGGCTACGACATTGTCAACAACGGCAAAGTCCGGCTTTTCCCAGCCATTGGCGGCGCCGTGGCGTCATTGCGGCCCCCGGCTCCGGGCGACGATGCCAGCGACGAAGAGCTGGATATTTACGACAATTTTTCTTATTTAGAAGCCCATCTTGCGGTTTCTGTCACCGCAGATGCCAAGCTTTTTGGGAAGAACACCGAAGAATGGGGAGCGCCAAAGGGCTCGTACCACGGCGTTCGGCTCAAGGTGGGCTACAACTGGCTCAATTTCAAAGGCCAGAACTACTTGCTGGGGGGCAATATGTTTTATGTTGCGGTCGGGTACAACCTGTTCGCGTTCATGGAGGCAAAAAAGTAGCGGCAGCTTAGTAGGGAGAGATGGTGCCAGTTGCCCACAAAAGGCCGGCTTCTGCCTTTTCCAGCTCCGCCAGCAATTTCAGCAGCTTCAACTGGGCGTCGAGCCAGCGCTGCTCCCGGGTATTGATCAAAAAAATAGAGCTTTCTCCTTGTTGGAACTTTGCCTGTTCGGCTTCGAAGAGGCGGCGGTAATTGTCTGTGATTTCCCCGAACAGCTGCACCTGTGCCCGCAGGTTCAGCACCTCGTTGCCGTATTGCCTCACTTTTGCCGACACCTCCTGTATTTTTTGCTGCAGTTCCAGTTCCGTCTGTGCCAGTTTAAGTTGTGTGAGCTGGTAATCGCCACGCGCTTTCCGGTTGGGAAGCGGGTAAGTGAAATCGAGCCCCCATTTGATGTCGTTGGCCAGCACCCCGGGGCCTTGGCCGGTGCTTCCGGGGAAAAACTCCCAGCCGTTGCCCAAAAGGTAATAGCTCAGGTTTAGGGAGGGCTTCCGTTTTTCCAGCTTGAGGCGCCGCTCCGTGGCCAATTGGCGGAGCTTTAGTTGGTACATCTGTATTTCAGGGTGACTGGCTTGTGCCAGAAGCACCTGTGCATTCAAATCTGGCGCCGTCTCGCTGCGCGGGCCTTCCGTCGGAAGTTCGGGCGCCGGGGGCAGGTTTTCCGCTTTTTGAGCTTGGTTATCGTTGTCCCATAAGAAAACAGCCAGGGCAAAGGCGGTGTTCTGGGCATCGGTCCGGGCAAATTGCAGGTCGAGCTGCCGGCTTTGCACCTGGATGAACGATTCCAGGGTGTCTATGGCGGGCTTGTCGCCTTGGCGGAAGCTTTCTACAAGTCCGAGGTGCCTCAAACGCGCCTGCGCCAACACCTCCGCCGTCACCTTGGCCGACTGCTGTGCCAGCACCCAGTTCCAGTAAGCTTTGGCGGATTCGAGCAGCAAGTCGTTGCGCAGGGCGCGGCGTTGGGCAGCGCCTATTTCCACGCCCACCCGCGCGAGCTTCAAATCGGCCCTGCGTTCGTCGAAGAGCAGCCCCTGGACAAGCGACCATTCCAGGCCGAAATTTGCCTGCCCGGCCTTGGGTATCTTGTTCTCGGGGTTCAGGAACGCTCCATTGGCATAGTTATAGGCTGCTTTCAGCTCCAGTCCGGCCCAAGTCGGCAATTTCAGCCCGGCTTCTGCAAACTGAAAATAATTCGTTCCGCTGAAACTCTTGTTGGAATAGCTGGAGAAGGATTTGAGGTCGAAACCGCCACGGGCGCGCAGCAGGGCAGCTTCGGCCTGCTCTGGCAACAGGTTCGATTGCCGGGCAAAGGGGTGGTTTTCCAGCACCTGCTGCTGGAAAGCAGGCCAGCCAAGGGCTTGGCCCGACATGTCCGAATGCCAGAAGATACCTGCAAACAAAACCATCCGGGAATAGAAATTGCGCCTCATTTTTTCCCGGTTTTGTCTTTGTTGTCGCCAAATTCGCTGTAAAGGTCGGGCGGGAACCCGTTGATCAGCCGCCAGAGCTCGTACCAGAGCGGCACGTTGTTCAAAAGGGCGATCCCTTTGGCCCCGCCGCCCGGCATCAGTGCCGATGGCCAGGGCTGCTCGGCATCGTCGGGCGCCACCAGCACCCTGAACTTGCCGTTGGCGCTGATGTTGCGGTCGATGGCCACCACCCTGCCGCTGAACGTGCCCAGCGAGACGCCCGGCCAGCCGCTGAAGAAAAATGCCGGCCAGCCATCGAAAATAAAGCGCACTTTGTTGTGCACCGACAGCAGCGGGATGTCGAGCGGCTTCACGTATAGCTCCACGGCTAATTGGTAGTCGGCGGGCTGGATGCTCACCACGGGGTCGCCTTCTTTGATGATTTCCCCGATGCCCGGCGCCAATGCCTTCACGATGTACCCATCCTGGGGGGCGACCACATAGTAGAATGCGGTGCGGCGGGCGTAGTTTTCCCGTTCGATCTGGAGCTTGCTCACCGTTGCCAGGGCATCAAATTGTTCGCTCAGGGTACTGTAGCGCTCGCTTTCGGCCTTGGCGATCTTGTTGGCCGTCTCGTTCTGCGCCAGGCGCAGCTCGGTGCGGTAAATCTCCAGGTCGTTGCGGCTGGCGTCGAGCTGGTTGGCTGCGCCGACGATCTTGGTTTCCGCCTCCTGCCGTTTGAGCCGCTTTTCTTCCAGCTCGGTCAATGATTTGAGGCCCTTGTCGTACAGCGCTTTGGTGCCCTCCAACTGGCGCTGCGCCACTTGGAGGTCGATGTTTGCCTGTACCAGCTTGAGGCTGTCGCTGTTTATCTTGAGGAGGGCCTGGGCGATCTTTTGTCGTATCTGCTGGGTTTTGCTTTCCAGTTCCCGCCGCATGGCCGCTACCTGGGCGGTCAGAGCATCCGCTTTTTGGGCATAAGATTCTATGGAGCCTTGCTTGGCATCTACCTGTTTGCCCATACGCTGCACCAGTTGCGGGTCGAAGTACTCCGCTTTAACTTCGGAAAGGTGCACGATGGTATCGCCCCGTTTCACCGCCTGGCCTTCCACCACGTACCAGTGCTCGATGCGGCCAGAAATGGTGGCGTGGATGGTTTGCGGGCGCTGTTCGGGCCGCAGGGTGGTCACGCGGCCATCGGCCCGGACGTTTTGGGTCCAGGGCAGCAGCATGAACACCGTGAAAACCAACAGCAATGTCAACATCAAACGGCGAAACGAAAAGTGCCAGCTGGGCATTTTGGTCAGTTGATAAGCGTTTAGCTCGCCCATTTCAGGGCTCACCGGGGCGCGGTTGTTGGATATGTTGAGCATTCGGCGATTTTTTTATGTTAGGGTTGCGGCATTATTTTTCCGAGCGGTACAGGGTGTGGAATACTTTTTCAAAATGTTCAGTTTTCTGGACATCCTCAAAACTGCCGTCAAAAACCACCTTCCCGGCATCCAACACAAGTATCCTGTCGCAAAAGGAAGCAAGCAAAGGGTCTTCACTGGCGCAGATCAGCGTCCAGGGATGCTTTTTATCTGTCAAGAAATTGGACAGGAGCAACTTGTCGCGTTGGTTCATATTGGCCAAAGGCTGCTCCATGACCAAGAGCCCTGGGGAAATGATCACGGCCCGGGCTATGAGGATTTTGGAGACAATGCTGCCAGGGATGTTCTTCCCGCCGGGCAACAGTTCCGTTTCGATGCCCTGTGCCGCATTTTGCACAAACTTGCTGAGCCCTACCTGTTCTACCACCTGTAGCAGCTGCTGCATGGAGATGGCGGGGTTGCCCAGGGTGATATTTTCGCGGATACTGCCCTTGAACAAATCTTCCTGTGACGACAAGTCGCCAATGCGCTGGCGCAAACTGCGGAGATTGATGTTCCTTTTAGGCAGTCCGTTGAACAGCAGAGAACCTGTAAAATTGCGCTTCAAAACCGACAGTACCTGCATCAAGGTGCTGCGCCCCGAACCACCATAACCGGCTACAAGCAAGCGTTCTCCCGCAGCGATCTTCAAGGTAATGTCTTCCAACACCGGCTCCTCCCCGTCTTCATATTGATAGCCGAGGTTGCGCATCTCCACTTCAATGGCCTGGTTGGGTTTGCTGAATTCATGCAACATAACGCCGCCCTCGCGTTCCAGGGGCAAATCGGCCACCTGGCCGAGTTTTTCGGTAGCGGTGATCACATCATAGCCTGTTTCGTGGAGGACGATCAACTTCTCCACGGCTTCAATGACATAGATGACCAATATCTCGGCGGCAACAAACTGGCCGATGTTCAGCTCGTTCTGAAAAACCAGCAAGCTGCCCAGGATCAAAAACCCGCCCAGCACCAACACCCGGAACACCATGCCGCCCACAAACTTGGCCATCAACACCCGCCAGTGCTTGGCACGTGCATCGAGGTATGCCACGGTAAGGTCGTCGGTATGGCGCAAGGTAAAGGATTCCTCCCCCGCCAGCTTGAACGTGGAAGCCATGCGCCCCAATTCCTCCAGCCAATAAGCGATCTTGTACTTGAACTTCGATTCCAGCAGGCTGCTTTTGATGCCTATTGGCGCCGCCCAATAAAAGAACAAGGCCAGCACAAACAACAGCAGCAAGGAAAACGTGACGAACGCAGCGTGGTAAATGGACAGCAGCAACAAGCTGAAAACTATTTGCAACAGCGCCGTGCTGCCCTCGATAAGGAGCTTGGGCAGGCCTTTTTGCAAAGTGAGGGTGTCAAAAAACCGGTTGACCAACTCCGGGATATGCTCATGTCGCAGCGCCTCAAGGTCGAGGCGGGGGATGCGCATCGAAAACTCGATGGCCGAATCGGCAAATATCCGCCGCTGCATGTACTCCATCACCGACAGCTGCATGAGCCGCAACAGCCCGGCCAGCAATACGCCCACGATGACGAACAAGACCAATATGCCCCAAGAGGCATTGAGCGCCCCGCCGGCGATCTGGCCGATAATCGCCTGGATGCCCAAAGGGAGGGACAGGTTGATCAGCCCGGCGACTACGGCGTACAACAAGATGAACCTGATCTCCTTGCGGTATTGCCCGAGCAGCCGCAAGAGGCGGCGGACCGGCGTCAGTTCGATTGTTAAAGGTGTTGGCATATCATTTTGTCTGGTGCATCCAAAACACCCGGCGTTGGCCTTTGTTTACCATGCGCTACCTTCGCGCTCAAAATTTCAAGCATTGTCACTACAAGAACGCATCGAACTGCTGGCCGAGCTCGGCCATTTTATCCGCTCCGGCGGCGACGAAAAGCTCAACATCGCCATCGCTCAGGCATATCAGGAAAACAACTGGTTCACGGAAGAAAACACCCGCAACGCGCTCAAGGCCATCGCCACGACATTCCTCGACCCGGAGAAACTTGGCGCCTGGGCAGCACAGTACCCCATCAAAGACCACGGCTTCCCGGAAAAAACCGTTGGGCTGGTAATGGCGGGCAATATCCCCCTGGTAGGTTTCCACGACTGGCTCTGCGTGTTCGTGGCCGGGCAGCGCGCCAAAGTAAAGCTGAGCGACAAGGACAAACGGCTGCTGCCTTGCCTGGTGGGGAAAATGGGCGAATGGAAGCACGAATCCCGCGCCTACACGGAGTTTTTGGGCGAAGGCGACAAGCTCCAGGGCTTCAATGCCGTCATCGCCACGGGCAGCAACAACAGTGCCCGCTATTTCCAACAGTACTTCGGCAAACACCCCCACATCATCCGCGGCCACCGCAACGCCGTGGCCGTGCTGACCGGCATGGAGACCCAAGACGACATGCTGGCCCTGGGCCGCGACATATTTACCTACTTCGGGCTGGGCTGCCGCAACGTGAGCAAGCTGTACGTGCCGCATGGATACCAATTCGACGCCCTGCTCGAAGCCCTGCACGCGTACCGGGAAATGATCAATCACCACAAGTACAAGAACAATTTCGACTACAACTTCACCTTGTACATCCTCAACCAGATGCCGCATCGGAACAACGGCTGCCTGCTGCTGCGCGAAGACGAATCGCTGCAGGCGCGCATCGCCTCGGTACATTATGAGTACTACGACGACCTGTACGAGCTGGACGGGCTGCTGTCCGAGAAAAAGGATCAGGTCCAATGCGTGGTCGGCAATGTCAAGCTCAGCGATTTCCAGGTGCTGCCCTTCGGCAAGAGCCAGGAGCCGGAACTGGGCGATTATGCGGACGGGGTGGATGTGATGGGGTTTTTGGCGGGGGGCGGTTATTAGCGAAACAAAACATACATTTGCATTTCAAGCTATACCAAAACCCTTCGCGCAACATGACGGAAGACCAATGGGACCGACTGCTTTACGCCATCAAAAAAGGCAGGTGCCTGCTCATGCTCGGCGCCGGGGCTTCTACGCTGACCAAGGACGGCGTGACGCGGCCGTTGACGGAGTGGTTGGCATTGGAGCTGGCGGGGCAGCTCAGGCGGAACGATTATCCGATCGAAGAAAGCGAGTCTGGGAGCCTTTTGTATGTGGCGACAGAGTATTTGCAGCACTGCAAATCAAACGTGGCGTTGCAGCAGGAAGTGGAGCGTTTTTATGGCGAACAAGGCAAAAAGCCCAATGACCTGCTTAGAGGGATCGCAAAGCTGCCCTTTACACTAGTCATAAACACCGCCCCAGACATCCTGCTAGAAAAAGCTTGGATGGGTGAGTTCAAGCAATATAACAAAACTTACTACAGCCTCCACAAAGAACGCAGCAAAGAAGAAGCTGGGCTTCAAATTGAAGATCCGCACAGCGACTGCCCGCTGCTCTACAACCTGTTTGGCAGTGTGGAAGACCCTTCATCGCTTGTGCTGACCGAAAAAGACCGGCTAAAGTTCATAGAAGACATCATCCAACACAACAATGCGATTCCGAATGCGATCTTGAAAGAATTCAAAGAGGACAAAATCGTGTTGTTCTTAGGGTTTGATTTCGAGCAATGGCACTTGCGCATCCTACCCAAAAAGATTTTTCAAAAAGAAGAGATCGGCGCCCCGGTGCTGGTTCCAAATGGCGGGCAGGTGCTTTCAAAAGGCGCCATGATTTTTTTTCAGACACAGTACAAAATGGATTTCTTGCCCCTGGACATCCATTCCTTTGTTCAAGAATTAGCAAAACGTTGGGAAAACTTCGCAGATACACCAGATGAGACTGGGCAACAGCCCCCCGTTCGTGCCGTTTACCTATATGACCAAGCCGACGAGCCTTGGAAAAACATGCTCGACAAACACCTCGCAGTGCTCAAGCGCACCGAGGGCATCCACACTTGGGACGAATCCATGATCCGCGGTGGCGAACTGTTCGATGAGCGAATTAACCAGCAATTAGACGAAGCCAATTTGATCCTCTTGCTGGTCAGCAGCGATTTCCTGGCCAGCGACAAGCTTTACAACGATCAGCTCCGCAAAGCTTTGCAGCGCAGTGGCGAAGGGAAAGCGTATATTATCCCGATACTCGTTCGCCCTTGCGCTTGGGAAGGCGCCGTTTTCTCCAAGTCAAAATTCATCCTGCCCCGAAAACAAAACCCTATTTCAGCATGGGAAGACAAGGATGCTGCCTGCCGCAACATCGTGCTTGAATTGGAAAAATACCTGCCCACAATCGTTGAAAACCTGCAAGGATGAACTACCGCTACCCTGGCCCACAATCCTTCACCGAAGAAGACGAAGGACTTTTTTTCGGGCGCAAGCGCGAAACGAAAGCCTTGTACGATCTGATTGTGGTGCAGCCCCTGGTGGTGCTTTTCGCCAAATCAGGCATGGGAAAAACCTCGTTGCTACAAGCGGGAATCGTCCCGAGGCTGCGTTTTTCTGTATTTGATCCCATTATTATTCGCCTCAACGACGTGCAAATCCCCTTAGATCATCAATTATTGCGCAAAATAGCACCCGATCCAACCATTGGCGCGGGAGCTCCGAAGGAACCCGGAATGGTGCCTGGGGAGCACAGCCTTTGGACAGAAATCATCCGCTACAACCGGGAGCACAACGGACCCCCCTTACTCATCTTTGACCAGTTTGAAGAAATTTTCACGTTGTACTCGGAAGGGCAAAGAAATGGGTTTGTACGGCAATTGGCAGATGTAATCAATGGCAACCTTCCCGACGCACTGCGCCAGCGCATACGTGAAGGCATGGTAAGTGGAAGGCTGAATGCTGCCCATTTGGCTGAACTGGAGCAAGTCCCCAGGGTAAAAATCGTGCTCTCCATTCGGTCTGACCTCTTGCACTATTTGCACCTTTTGTCGCCCGAAATCCCTTCGATTCTCCGCAACCGTTTTGAATTGCTGGGATTGCGCCCTGAACAGGCTAGGGAAGCAATTATCAGCCCCGCTTTGCAGCCTAAGGAGACAGGCGATTACGAATCGCCGCCTTTTGAATTTACAGAAGAGGCTGTGCAACAAATCGTGGGCTATCTCTCCCGCAGGCAGCAGACGCTGTTGGCAGGATCGCGGCAAGCTCTTGAAATAGAGTCGTTCCAATTGCAGTTGTTATGCGAATTCATCGAGCGCAAAGTCATTGGAAGCGCCAGTTCCCTGTCAAGGTTGGGCCACGGAGGCAGTGTCAGCCCCACGTTTTACGGGGGGGAGCCAGGCATAGAGCAAATCCTTTCCCAGTTCTACATCAACACCCTTTCGGCCATTTCCGATTCAAAGCAACGGGAAAAAGCCCGTAGGCTGCTGGAAGATGCGCTGGTAAAAAACGAACGCCGCGTGAGCGTTGATGAAACCACCATCGTGCAAACTCACGGCGTGTCTGCTACCACACTCGACTTATTGGTAAACAAACGCCTCCTGCGTCAAGACGTGCGCGAAACAGGAGATTATTTCGAGATCTCTCACGACACATTGCTTACGCCGATCCTGAAAAGCAAGCTGGATTGGGAAGCGAAACAAGCGGCTAAAAGAGTGCGGCGCCTCGTAGCACTCGTGGTGGGCATGTTGGTTGTCGTTGCAATCGCTATTTTTTTCGTGATCTGGGCATATGGACAAAAAAACTTGGCAGAGGAAAGGAGCCAAAAACTTGAAGCAAAAGCATATATCCAAAAAGGCGACGGTTATTTTATCCTGCCTAAGCCCGACTATGAAGCCGCACTGAGAGCATATCAATCCGCCTTTCAACTAGACAGCACCAATATGCATGTACGTGAACGGATAAAAGCATGCTTAGAAAAACGATGACTTAATATGAAATCAATCATAATACTGGTTATCACGTTATTATTAGTTGGACGTTTGTTCGCACAAACCTCGGACGATTGTAATACGAGGTTGGCACATGCCAAACAACAGCTTGAAAAGGATAGTATTGCTGCCGCCATAAACAGCCTTCTTTGGGTAAAAGTCTGCGACGAAGCACTTTCCGCCGAGGCAAACCGCTTGATTCTGGAAGCCTTTGAGAAAATTGAAGCGACCAAAAAAAAAGCGCTGCTGGCCCAAGAAAGAGCAGAAAAAGCCAAGCAAAAAGCCAAAGCTGAACTTGAAAAATCAAAACGACTCAGCTCGTTTTTCAAATTTGGCCAGGAAGATGCCTCCTGGGCCTACAACAACGAGAACGGCCTTTTTGCAGTAATCAATAAAAATGGGGAGCAATTGACCGAATTCAGGTACGAAGCGCCGGAAAAGTTCTCTCAAGGGTTTGCTTATGCAAAAACAAGAGATGCCAACCAAACGCGCTTTGTCTTCCTGAATGCCAAAGGACTGGAAATATCGCCACATTTTGAATACCTAATCTTAGCCCAAAACAACAAATACCTGGTAGGCTTCAACCAACGATATTTCGGTACGCGTGCGCCAGATAAAGACCCATTATCCTTGTACCATTATCACATGCCGATATATAAAAATACGGCAATTTATACCGTCGGCGCAGAAACCATTTTTGGCATTGATATTCCAGGCAGGCCCGACGGCTACATCAAGGCAACCTACAGAGATAGTTTGTGGGGCTTGTTGGATTCATTGGGAAACTTCGCGATACAACCCGTTTTCAGCGACATCGGCCCCTTTTCGGAGGGATTCGCCCCAGTACGACTCGGGAACAAATTCGGCGTCATCAATAAAAAAGGCAACTTAGTCGTGCCATTTGAATTTGATAATATTTGGTCATATTTCGAGGGCTTGGCACCAGCGAAGTTGAATCAAAAATGGGGGTATATAGATTATTCTGGCAATTGGGTCATTCAACCGATTTATGACGAGGCCTGGTCATTTTCAAATGGGTTGGCAAATGTAAAACAAGATAGTTTATGGGGGTTTATTGATAAAACTGGCACTATAAAGATACCGATCCAATACGTCAGCTGCAGCATTTTTTCGGGCGGGTTGGCGCCAGCAAAAAAACAGGCCAAATGGGGCTATATAAATTCGGAGAACAAAATTGTCGTTGAATACAAGTTCGATCATGCCGAACCTTTTGTCAATAGTTCTGCACACGTGGTTATTGGCGACACATCAGCGATAATCGACCTGAAAGGCCAAATCCTGGCATCAACCCAAGATTATGTTTACCAAGTTGTGGGCAAATATTTTATTGTACTGGACACCATTCCCAATCGAATTTATCCTAACGGCCGATTCCACATCAACACCCTTCAAGCCCCAGCCTTTATAGATTTTGAAAAAATCAATGACAGCACTTTGCTGGTATTGAAAGATTCTATTTGGATAGTGGTGGGCTTGAACGAGCCTAGTCTTTTCGCTTATGAACATGCAAAACGCAGCCCCGACACCAAATATTCAATATCCAATACGCAAGACGGCTACACCATGACTGATGCGTTTGGAAATGAGCCTTATTATCAGGAAATAGAAATTGACCCCCGGACGTACAGCCTTCGGTTTGGCAACTGGTTGGCTGCTATAGCGGATTTTTTGGAATTCCAATTATATGACTACAATGAATTTTATCAAAACCAAAACCTGACATCATTTTCATTGAATGACAAATACGGATTCATTGACAAGGTGGGCAAGGTTGTTATCCCAGCCCAATATGATGCTATTTCAGATTTTTCCTGCAACAGGGCAGTGGCTCAACAAGGTGATTCTTTTGGTTTTTTGGACAGCACCGGAAATTGGGCCATAAAGCCGGTCTTTACTGAAGCCGCGCCTTTTGTTCATGGAAAAGCTTTTGTACAATCCGATTCAGCTATACTACTGATAGATAGGAATGGCAATGTCCTGCATCAATTCGATTCCCTGCCCAGGCTTCCATTTCCTGCTATTATTGATGGACTAGTCTATGTGGGAATGCCTGATGGGCAACTGGGCGCGTTGGATACCAATGGCAACTGGGTTATCTCACCAAATACCGGCCTAAAATTTCCATTTACCAATGGTTTGGCTGTTGCATCCAAGAATGATAAAGTTGGTTTTTTAGACAAGTCCGCCCAATGGAGGATACCTGCTGATTACTTGGGTGCCTGGCCATTTGACAATGGGCTGGCAATTGTGGAAACTGAGACTGGAGAAGGCGTAATCGACACACTTGGCAATATAATATTACCTCCTCATTTTCAGTCGATAGCCTCAATTTACCCTGATCCACGATTTGCCCCAAATGAAGAGGCAATCATACTTTTGGGTTCAAAGCATTTTGAACATTATTATCGCTGCATTGACAACTTGGAAAAAGAGTTTGTAGTTGGCGTGGACATAAACAACAAAGTCCATACCCTAAGCCCAAACGAGTTTGTAAAGGCACCATTTGAGCGTACATGGGGCGGATTGAACTTGTTCAGAAATGAATCAGACCTCCTTGGCCTCCTTAGCCCAGCGCTGGATACAGTGCTTCCTGCCCAATATTACAGTATTACCCCTGTGGGCTACCGGATTTATTTACTAGAACAAAATGGCTTATTTGGCCTTTTTGCCCCTGATTACAATGTTATGCTGCCCTGTCTTTATGAAAAAATTGGTTACGCCGCAGAAGAAAATGGCTGGGTTCGCGTACAACAAAAAGGGAAATGGGGATGGGTGGCCTGTGAAAAAGACAAAAAAGGCCGCATTCAGGCTGTTACAAAAATCCCTTGCCGATTTGACTTTGCAACACCTTTCCGGGATGGTAGGGCCCAGGTGCTACAACTGCCGTACGCCGAAGTCTTTCATATCAATACCAAAGGAGAAATGTTGCTTTGGAAGTAAAGGACGACCTACCACTCAAAACATCGCCCCCGCTTCCTACGTTATAACCCCTATCTTTGCCCCCACCCCGCCCGCACAAAATTGACACAACACCCATGCGCACTTTTTTATCTGCCGTTTTCACGCTGCTCTTCATCGGCCTGAGCAGCAATGCCTTGCTAGCACAGGACCCCAACTTAGCCAACCAGTACTTTTCCGACGGCGAGTTCGAAAAGGCCGCTGCCCTGTACAACCAGCTGCTGGAAAAAGACCGGCGCAGCGAGTACTATTTCACCCGCTACGTCGATTGCCTGATGAACCTGGAACAGTATGCCGAGTGCGAAAAAGTGATCAAAAAGCAGATCAAGGAGTCGCCAGAGAACACGGGTTTGTACGTCGCTTACGGCAACCTGTTCGACAAGCAGAACAAAGAGCAGGAGGCAGCCGCCCAGTACAAGCGGGCCATCGACAAGATGGCGGCGGACTTTGCCTCCGTGGAGCGCCTGGCACGGCTGTTCACCAGCCTGTCCAAATACGAGCTGGCGCTCCAGACTTACGAAAAAGGCGCCACCCTCACCCGCGACCAGCAGCGCTTCGCCTTCAATATCGGCGAACTGTACCGCCGTAAGGGCGAAACGGCAAAAATGATCGAAGCCTACCTCAACGCCCTCGGCTCCGACCCCGGGAAGCTCTCCATAGTGCAGACCCGCCTGGCCCAAGTGCTGGCGCCAGAAGAATACACCGAACTGCAAACCCAGCTGTACGCCCGTGTCCAAAGCAGCGACAACCCCGATTACATTGAGATACTTGCCTGGTCGTTCGTGCAGCGCAAGGACTTCAAGAGCGCCCTGCGCCAGTTCAAGGCCCTCGACCGGCGGCTGGGCGAGAACGGCCAGCGCATCATGAACCTCTCCGGCGACGCCGCCATGGCCAACGACTACGACGTGGCCATCGACGGCTACGAATACATCATCGCCGAAAAAGGCCGCCTGAGCCCGTTTTTCTTCGATGCCAAAAAAGAGGTGATGGAGTGCCGGCGCAAAAAGATCACTGAGGGCTTTTCTTACAACGTACAAGACCTTACGACCCTGGAAGCCGAATACGAAGCTTTCATCAAGCAGTTTGGGAAAACGGTGCAAACCGCACCCCTTACCCTGCAACTGGCCGACCTGGAAGCATACTACATGCAAAACCTTTCCAGGGCAATAGCGCTGCTGGAAGAGCTCAAAGCCATGCCTGGCCTGCACCGCGAAACCCTGGCCCGCACCAAGATCAACCTGGGCGATTTCTACCTCATCAACGGCGACATCTGGGAGAGCACCCTGCTGTACAGCCAGGTGGACAAAGATTTCAAGGAGGAGACCATCGGGCAAGAAGCGCGGTTCAAAAATGCACGGCTTGCCTATTTCAACGGCGATTTCCAGTGGGCGCAGGCCCAGTTCGACGTGCTGAAAGCCTCCACCTCCAAGCTCATCGCCAACGACGCGCTCGACCTCTCCGTGTTCATCATGGACAACCTGAACCTCGACACTTCATCGGCAGCCATTTCGCTCTATTCGGGCGCCGAGCTCATGGTTTTCCAAAACAAATTCGATGAAGCTTTCGCCAAGCTCGACACCCTGCGCCGCGAGTTCCCCGACCACTCCCTGAAAGACGACATCCTGTACTTAGAAGCGCAGATTCACGAGAAAAAACGGGACTGGGAAAAAGCCGCCGCGCTCTACCAAGACATCGCAGAGAAATACCCGGAGGAAATTCGCGCCGACAATGCGCTGTTCGCACTGGCCAAAATCTACGAAACTAAGCTGAACGACCTGGAAAAGGCCAAGGAACTGTACGAAAAAATCTTCATGGACTATTCAGGGAGCATATTTGCGGTGGAAGCGCGGAAAAAATTCAGGGTGCTGCGGGGGGATAAGGTGCAGTAGGTGGTTTCAGGTTTCGGGTTTTTGACAAGAATTTGTTGAAAAAATGGGCAACTTTTTCACACTACTGGACATTTTATTTCACGCAGAAAAAGAATCAGATTTTACACAGATTTTTCCGCGTAAAATCTGTGAAAACAAATCTGCGTGAAATCTGCGCGAAAAATGTCCGGAAGTGTGCTACTTTTTCACAAGTTTGCCATAATATGCCTTGCCTTCGGCTAGGAGGGAGACAAAATAAATGCCGGGAGAAAGGGAAGAAAGGTCCACGTAATGCGCCGAGTCCCGCCTGTTTGCCAAGGATTGGGCCATCCTTTTCCGGCCAGCGATGTCCCATATTGTCAACCCAAATTCCAGCGCATCGCTTCCTGGCAGTTCTATCCAGGCAAAGCTTTCGGCCGGTTGTGGGTAGATTTTCAGCACAAAGTTCGAGTCTAGCGTCGTCTTGGCATCGGTCGGGGTGTTGGCTAATTCGATGCAAAAGTCTTCAACCTGGCCAAAGCTGAAGGTGCCACAAGCGTTTGGCGGCAATTGGTTGTCGTCGGCAAATTTCATCAGCACCCGCATGCGCGTGATGCCCGTTTGGGTAAAAGGGGGCACGGTAATGCTGCCAACAGCGGTGCCGCTTTGCGAAAACCCTGGGTCGAAGGCCAACTCGCCTGAATCGCCAAAATCCCCGTCCTGGTTGAAATCGATAAAGACCCTGAAAAACTCCTTGTACGGGGCGCCCCAAAAACCGGGCGTGATTTCCACATCAAGGGTGCTTTGCGGGAAAACCTGGGGTATCGTGGCCTGTATGCCCGTCATATCCTGATAGCCGCCCCCACCCCAGCCCGATTGGTGCTCCCAAGCGCCGATTTTCACGCGGGTAATCCATTCTTGTGCAGCCGAAAGCCCTGCGGCTGTGCAGTACACTTTTTCGAGGCAAGCGCCACAGCCGAGCGACGTGAACTGGTTCATTGGCGCCAGGCTGATCCAGGAATCGACGCACCAGCCTTGGATTTGTATCTCGTATTGGGTGCAACCCCAAATATCGGGGACAACAAAAGTGTTTCCGCCCGTGATATACGTCTGCCAGGTCGGGCTGCCCAATTTATGAACGAGTATCTTGTACAGGGAAAAATCTGGCAACATAGTCCAGGACACGTTAAAGCTGCTGGCCACAGGCGCCACTGCCCACTGGAAGCTTGTTGCTTCGCAGCAGCCCGTGGTGGTGTAGGGCTGTATAGGCGACCAATCGCTCGTATCCCCATTTTGGCATAGGCATTGCAGGGAAAACTCATAATCGGTACAGGCTGCGAGGCCCTCCAGCAAATATTCTTCAGAAACGCCGGGCACAACCGTCCATCCCGCTGTGCCCGAAATGCGCCAGCGCAGGGCGGCGCTTTGCGACCCTGCGGGCAACGACCATTTCAGCAAGCTGGCATAGGGGCCAATGGGTTGCGCCTTCAGCCCAAAGGGGGCGGGGCATGAAGCGCATTGTGCCTCATATTGCTGCATCAGGTTGCTCAGGTTGAGGCGGCCTTTGCTGGCGCACAGCCCATCAATGGAAGCATTGGGCGTTGTGCTGCCCAAAACGAGGCTTTTGGCCCAAATCGCTGCGGCCTTGGGGTTCGTTTTTGCCAACGCAACAAGTTCCGGGCAGGGTGCCGAATACAGCAGGCCGATGCTGCCCGCAACATGGGGCGCTGCGAAAGAGGTGCCAGAAAACAGGCCGTACTGGCTCCCGGCGGCAGTTGTTAAGATATCCTGGCCATAAGCCGCCAGGTCGATGCTGACAGGGCCCCAGGCCGCCGACAACGCCAATTGGTCGGCCTTGTCGATGGAAGTAACGGCGATCAAATAGTCGCTGGGGCAGGTGGTGGGGAGATCGCCGACAATATCGACATTCACCGCGTTGTTGGCGGTGGCTGCCACACTGACGATGCCTGCCTCCCCCAACCGGTCAAATGCGGCGCACCAGAGCGGGGCATTGACGGGCATCCCGTAGTCGATGCCCCAGGAGCAGTTCACGGCGACCACAAACGCGCCCCTGGCGCCGTTGCTTTGGTTGTATTGCTTGCGCGCTTGCAGCACGTACTCATACGCGGCCAGGATTTCCGATTCGAGGTTGCCGCCCGCGACGAACATGAGCTTCACCTTCCAATTTACCCCCGTCACCCCAATCCCGTTGTTGCCCGAAGCGCCGATGATGCCGCTGACGGGCGTGCCGTGCGCCGTGAGAACACCTCCGATATTGTCGTTCTGCGAAAAAACATTCCAGCCCCTGAAATCGTCCACATAGCCGTTGCCGTCGTTGTCGATGCCGTCGTTGGGTATTTCAGCCCAGTTTTTCCAGAGATTGGCGCTGAGGTCGGGATGGGATTTCTGCACTCCCCCGTCGATCACGGCCACTACGATGGTGTCGCCGGCCATAGTCAGTCCGCCAGTGCCGATATTCCAGGCAAGCTCGGCGTCTATGTCGGCGTTGGGCAAGCCTCCATTCGTCCCGTTGTTGACATATTGCCACTGCTCGTTGAAAAGCGGGTCGTTGGGCAGCAGGTTGCTGCGCAGGCCCAGGTAGTGGTCGGCTTGGGCGACATCGAGTTCAGGCTGCCGTAAGAGCCAGGGCAGAAGGTCATGCTGGCAGTTTTCCAATTTCAGGAGCCAAACGCCCATTTCAGGAGAAATCAACTTCAGGTCGGGATAGGTTGCTTTTGACCAATGGGATTTGGCCTTCTCTGTAGCATATTGCCCCATTCCCTCAGCCAGCAAGCTGTCTATTCGGCGCACCAGCATGTCAGGGTGGGCATTGTTGCGGAAACGCAACAGCCACTGCCCAGGCACGGCTTGTTGGGCGGCAAGCTCTGAGGCTAAGCCCAGCAAAGCCCAAAGGATTGCAGGCAGCGTATTTATCAACCATTTCATCTTAAAAGTATGCACGACAGCGATCGGTATTTTACGAATCAATTCTTGGGCAAATTTGCAAGCATGAATTGATGGGACAAGGCAAATCTAGGGGATAGGTATATTTTTGTCAAAATGTTCGGGCAATTTTCTACCTTATCGCTGCAATTGCACACCACTCGCCGCCAAATAATTGCTTGAATACGTGCCTGTTCCCTGGCCAATTCAGTATAATCTCGAACGAATCCGCAAATTTGTCAAACAATAAACAAATTACTGTGACCGCTAAGCGCCTTAACTTTCGCTTCAAATCCCTGATTTTTTTGTGCTTGCTGCTTTTTTCAGGCCAAATGGAGCTCCGCAGCCAGGATTGCGTGTGCACGAACTGCCCCCAATTCATGCCCGACAATTTTATCGGGAACTTCCTGATCACGGTCATGGGCGCCACGAACAACACCCTGGGACAGAACGGCCAGGGGGTCTGCGGGGTGAACATGCATTTCGACCACGAATATATCGGCGACTTGAGCATCGTGCTGACTTCCCCTGCGGGCCAATCGGTGACCCTGGTAGGGCCGATCGGGCTATTCGGCATGACCGACTTTTCTACCTGGAACGTGTCTTTCGTCCCCTGTGGCGATGTGGCCAACCCAGACCCTGGCTTCAACGCCCAGTGGAGCAACAACCAGGCCTGGGGCATGTTCGGCAACTTTACGGGTTCATATTACCCCGCTGCGGGCTGCCTGGAAAACTTCAACACCGGCCCCGTGAACGGCACCTGGACGCTCACGGTGACAGATGGGCAGAACAACGACGTGGGCAATTTTTACGACTATGAGATTATCTTTTGCGACCCGTCCGGCATCAACTGCTTTTCCTGTGCCGCGGAAGCCGGGAACTTGCCCCAGCCCGACGTGGTGGCTTGCGAGGGGGCTTCCAGCCTGAACATGAATTTGCCCCCAACATATACGCCCCCCCAGATGGCGCCGCCATCTTCTGATTATGGATATACCTACGTTATCGGCGGCACGGGCGGCGTCATCCTGGCATACGAAGCCAGCCCAGACCTTACGGGATACGACCCGGGCGTTTATACCATTTGCGGCATGTCTTACCTGTTGGCGCAACAAAGCTTGATCCCGCCCCCAAACGGTTCGTTGACCATCACCCAGCTTCGGAACCAACTGGCATCCTCAACACCGCCTTTCTGCGGTGATGTCACCGGCAACTGCGTCAACGTCACCATCAACGCCAACCCGCCCGACGAGGAAGAATTTGTGACGGTATGCGCGCCGATGTGCCATATTTTTCACAACCAAAGCTATTGCCAAACTGGCACCTACACCAGGAGCCTGACTTCCGCCCAAGGTTGCCCCTATACTGCGGTGCTGCACCTGACGGTTGTCCAGCCTGTCACCAACAACGTCATCGAGACGATATGCGCCAACCAGTGCTCCAACACCCCGGGATTTGAGACCAGTTGCACCCAGGGGAATTACCAGGCCGTTTTTACGGGCAGCTCGGGCTGCGACAGCATTGTCAACCTGAACTTGTTGGTGCTGAACGTATTGGCCACCGTGGCGCCGCCCCAAATGCTGTCGTGCAGCCAGCCCACCGTTACCCTTTCCGGGGTCGGCTCCAGCACCGGCGCAACCGTCACCTACCTGTGGACGGCAAGCAATGGCGGCAATATAGTTGGCAACAACTCTGGAATCACTGCCGTTGCCAACCAGCCGGGCAACTATCAATTGAAGGTTTGCAAATCAGGCGGCGGCACAACCTGCTGCGATTCCGTGCAGGTGACCGTCACAGCACAGCAAAACCCGCCGCCGGTGCCTGATTCCATTGCCGGGCCTGCAACCCTGTGCCAGGGCCAAACGGCCTCCTACACTGCTGCCACCGTGGTCGGCGCCACCAGCTATATATGGACGGTGCCACCAGGGGTTGTCATCAACTCCGGCCAAAACACCGCCACCATCAACATCACCTGGAACAGCGCCAGCGGGGGCAACGTATGCGCCGCTGCCAGCAACCTCTGTGGCACCAGCGCGCCGACCTGCACGGCCGTGTCGGTTACGCCATTACCCGCGCCGGCACAACCCAGCGGAAATACCAATGTATGTGCCAACGCCACCGAGACCTATTCCATACCACCCATCGCCGGGGCTATTACCTACACCTGGACCGTTAATGGCGGCAACATCATCCTGGGTCAAGGCAGCACTGCCATTGCCGTGGTTTGGGGCGACAGCACTGGAAACGTTTGTGTGAACGCTACCGGGTCTTGTGGAACTAACCAGAACGTATGCCTGCCGGTGAACATAACGGCAATACCACAAAGTCCGCTGGTGGCAGGCCCGTCAAACGCATGCCCTGGCGCCAATGAAACGTACACCCTTGCTCCGATTCCCGGGGCAACAAGCTATAACTGGACGGTAAGCAACGGCATGATCTTGAGCGGGCAAGGAAACGATACCATTCAGGTGAATTGGGCAAACAACGCCAGCAGCGGCACCGTTTGCGCCAATGCAGCCAACACTTGTGGTTCCAGCCCCGATTCCTGCCTGAATGTAGGGCTGGGCATCCCGCTCAGTGGGCCGGTCGGCATTGGCTGCGACTCCGCCAATGCGTTTTATACCGTGTCCTTTGCGGTCAGCGGGGGCAACCCGCCATACACCATACCGGGCGGCACCATCGTTGCCGGCATATTCACCTCCAACCCTATTGCCAGCGGCCAAGGCTATAATTTTCCTATTACGGATTCCATTGGCTGCAGTGCCGCCAATGTGACGGGTGTACATGCCTGCCTTTGCAGCTCTGCTGCCGGCAACATGAGCCTGAGCCCGCTGTCGGCATGTGCCGGTCAACAGGTGAGCGCCACCCACATCGGTGGCGAAACCCTGGACGGCAACGATATTGGGGCTTTTGTGCTGCATACGAACCCCGGGGCGTCGCTGGGGACAGTTTTAGACCAAAATAACACGGGGACTTTCAGCCTTTTGGCGGGTATGGCTTTTGAAACGACTTACTACATTTCTTTCGTCGTTGGCGACAACATGGGTGGTCTGCCCAACCTTGCCGACCCTTGCCTGTCGGTTTCGGCGGGCCAACCAGTCGTTTTTCATGAAATTCCGACCGCCAATGCCGGGACAGATTCCAGTACCTGCGCCGCGACACTCAGCCTTTCAGGTTCAGGGATCGGTACGGGGGTTTGGGCAGTAGTAACTGTGCCAAGCGGCGGCAACCTCACGCTTTCCTCGACAACGGACCCCAACAGCACGGCCACCGCCAATGGCTATGGCACCTATGTCATCAGCTGGACTTTGGACAACAGCGGCTGTACAGCAGCCGATACGGTGGCATTGACTTTCAACGACTGCAACTGTGTCAGCAATGCCGGCACCATGGACACGCCCATGCAGGTTGCCTGCGAAGGCGCCGACATCCTGGCCACCCATTTTGGTGACGAAACGCTTGACAGCGACGATATCGGCGCCTATTTCCTGCATTCCGGGGCCGGGAACAGCCTGGGGACGGTTTATGCCTCCAACACGACGGGCGTGTTCGGCTTTCAGCCGGGCATGGTGTTCGGGACTACCTACTATGTTTCCTACGTGGTTGGCAACAATGTGAACGGAGCTCCCGACCTCGGCGACTTTTGCCTTTCGGTTTCTGTCGGCCAGCCTGTTGTATTTTACCAAAACCCTGTTGCAAATGCGGGAGTGGATTTAAACACTTGCAGCAACACGCTGACACTCAACGGGAACAGCTTGCCCAATGCACTTGGCGCATGGTCGATTGTTTCCGGCAACCCGGCCAATATCACCATTGGCCAGCCGGGGAATCCACAGGCTACGGCAACGGTAACGCAGCCGGGCAATTATGTGTTAGCCTGGACGATCACCCAAAACACCTGTGTCGGCGCCGACCAGGTAACCTTGCAATTCCACCCATCCCCGACATTAGCCAACATAGTCAGGACCTGTGACGCCGCCAACGAAAATTTCACGGTCACTTTGACGATCATCGGCGGTACGGCACCATATACCGTGAACGGCAGCACACTGCCGGGAGCCATGTATTTCTCCCCGTCATTTGCCAATGGCCAGAACTACACGTTCACCGTTGTGGACGCGAACGGATGCACCATGCCCGATGTGACCGGTGCTTTCAGCTGCAATTGCAGCACAAATGCCGGCACCATGTCGGCCAACCTGATCTCCAGGTGCCAGGGGCTGCCCATTACTGCAACCGGCAACAACAACCAAACACTCGATGCCAATGACGTGAGCGCTTATGTGCTGCATTCTGGCTCCGGGCCTGCGCTGGGGCAGGTGTTCGCGCAGAACATCACGGGCACTTTTACCTTTCAGCCGGGCATGGTGTACGGGACGACCTATTACATCTCGCGCGTAGCCGGCAATCCGGCAGGCGGCTTCCCCGACCCCTCCGATCCATGTTTCTCGGTGGCGCCTGGCCGGCCCGTGGTGTGGCATCAAAACCCCGCCCCAAATGCCGGGACGGACAAATCAATTTGCGGCGACACGTTATCACTTGCCGCGATCAGCGGTGGGTATGCAGGTCTCTGGACAAAAGTGCTGGGCCCGGGGACTGCCACTTTTTCCGCCCCAACCAATACCGACAGCGATGTGTCAGTCAGCCTGTTTGGAACGTATATTTTTCAATGGACGGAAACGAACAACGGCTGCGTCGGCAGCGACCAGGTGATTTTTCGGTTTTTCGATACGCCTGACCTGAATGCCTTGGCCCAGGCCTGCAACAACACCAACACCCAATACACGGTGTCGTTCACGGTGGCTGGCGGCACACCACCCTATACCGTTACCGGGCTGTCCGGCGGGTTTACGGGCAATGTTTATACCTCCAGCCCGATTGCGAGCGCCTCGCCTTACAGTTTCCAGCTGGCGGATGCCAATGGTTGCGCTGTAGGGCCGATCAACGGAGTGGAAACCTGTGTTTGCGCCACCGATGCCGGAACCATGCAAACAGCGCCCCAGGTGTTTTGCGCCAACACCCCAGCCACGGGCGTTTGGGACAACAACGGCAATACCGATGGCGACGACATCATCCGCTTTATCCTGCACAGCGCGCCCGGCGCAAGCCTTGGCACCGTGTATGCGACCAACGCCCAACCTACATTCAACTTCACCCCACCGCTGCAAACAGGCATAACCTATTATATTTCTGCCATTGCGGGCAACAATTCAGGCGGCAACGTGGACGCAAATGACCCATGCCTCAGTATTGCTCCTGGGGCGCCTGTTCAATGGAAGCCCATGCCAGGCGCAACCATGACCGGCGATGCCACCCTTTGTGCAGGTGATGCGGCAACGATCACATTTACCGGTACGGGGACTTACCCACTGCTCATCAACTATTTGGACGGTGGCATAGCCGGCAGCGTCACCCTCATCAACAACCAACCCCTGGTATTGAACCCCGTTCATCCGAGCACTACGGTGTACAATTTGCAGAGCGTTTCAGATGGCACATTGCCCACCTGCAGCACCCCGCTCAACGGATCGGTGACCATTACGGTAAACCAGCCCGTGAATGCCGGTATCGCCAACGACCCTGTGGAATTTTGCGCAGGTGTTGACCTGAACATCGTTTTGTCGAACCTGATAACCGGGGCAGATTTTGGTGGTCAATGGACTGAAACCTCGACCAAGCCCTCGCTTCCCGGCGCCTTTAACGCGGCCCTTGGCGAGTTTCGTACGGGCGGACAAGCGGCGGGCGTCTATACTTTCCGCTACCGTCTGACAGCCCTTGCACCTTGCCTCAGCGATGAAGAAACTGTAACGGTTATCATCCACCCAACGCCGGTGGCAGATGCTGGTGAAGACCAGGCCATAAATTGCAACCAGACCGCCGTTACACTGGGCAGCAACAATACCAGCCCTGGTGTCTACGCCTGGGTTTTGGACACCATGCCCGTCGGCAATACCAGACAATTATTTGTCGCTGATGCCGGAACTTACACGTTGTTGGTAACGAACGCAGCCGGTTGCACTGCCTCCGATGAAGTGACGGTGATTTTAGACAACCAGGCGCCTGTGGCAGAATCAATATCCCTGGACGGCATCCGCTGTTTTGGAGAGGCGAACGGCTCTATCTCCATTGATATGGCAAGCGCAGCACATCTCCCCTTGGTTTACGCCCTGAACGATGGAGCGTTTCAACAAAGCCCGGTTTTCAACAACCTGGGTCCTGGGGACTATTTTGTCACCTTATTAGATCCAAATGGCTGCGAATCCACCACTGCACAGTTAACTTTAACACAACCAAACCAACTTTTGGCCGATCTTGGCGCGGATGTCGAAGCCGTGCTGGGCGATTCAGTGCATTTGAACGTGGAAGCGACGCTGCCGCCTTCGGACTTAAAAAGTATCACCTGGCAGCCTCTACTCGACTCTTCGCTCACCCGGAAACCCTGGGAACAGAACTTTTTGCCACTACAATCCTGGCGCGTCACCGTCACAGTAGTTGATACCAACGGCTGTGTTGCACAAGACGAGGTATTGGTACGCGTTGACAAGCCCAGGAACGTGTACATCCCCAATATTTTCAAACCTGAAAACGGGCAGGAACCTTTCTTCTACGTTTTCGGCGGCAGCGATGTTGCTGAAGTGGAGTCGTTTTTGATTTTTGACCGTTGGGGAAACCAGGTTTTTGAAATGAAAAATTTTATGCCGAATGACCCAGCCAAGGGTTGGGACGGGCGGTACAAGGGAGAACTACTGAACCCCGGCGTTTTTGTGTATCAGGCATCCGTCAGGTTTATTGATGGGGAAACTATTCTGTACAAAGGTGACCTAACATTGGTCCGATAATTTTTTCGACATGAGAGTTTATTTATTGCTGGCCGTTTTTATAGCGGCAGCATATTCCGCCATGGCCCAACTACCGCCTCCGTGTATGCCCGGCCAAGCGCCTGCCGAGGATTGCGATATTGCCTGTATCTATTGCAATTTCAACGGCTTGGTTAGTTCCACCATGAATTACAACCCCGGGCCAGCCACAGGTTTTTGCGGCTCCATTGAAAATTCGCAGTGGCTGGGCTTTATTGCCGGCGCCCCGCAAGCTACGTTTACCGCGACACCCATAAGTTGTACCAACGGCGATGGCATTCAGATTGCCTTGTACGACGATTGCAACTCACCGCCTATTGACTGCAATGGTGGATCAATGGGCAATGGCGGCAACCCAGTCAGCCTGTTCGACGTGCCGCTCAACCCCGGATCGAATTACTATCTGTTGATCGATGGGTTTGGTGGCGACCAATGTACTTTCAACATCACGGTAGATCCCCCAATTGCGGTTATTGCACCGCCCATCGGCAACAACATCGGCCCCATCCAAGGCCCCAACCCCGTTTGCCCCGGAGCAACGGTGACCTATACGATTCCACCCGTAGCCAATGCAGGCGCCTATAACTGGACGGTGCCAAATGGCTGGCTCATCAATGGCATGACATCGCCACAGCAAGTATTGGCAGGTGATGGCGGCAATTCGGTGCAAATCACCTTTGGGCCTAACAGCGGGACAATATGTGTACAAGCAGTGAACTCCTGTAATTCAAACGGGCCTTCTACTTGTAGGTCAATTATGGTCGCGCCCATCCCGCCGACAACCTTACCGCCCGCAACCGTTTGTTTCGAAGACACACCTTACACCTTGCCCTGGGGCCAACAAGCTCCCATGTCAGGCTTGTACCAAACCACCATGACATCCTACCTCGGCTGCGACAGCGTTGTGCGCCAACAGGTGAACATCAAAACACCGCTGCTGACCTTTTTGACGCCCCAAACCATCTGCGCCGGCGATTTTGTGTCAATTTGTGGCGTACCCTATTACACGGGCGGCAGTTACGCACACATGTGCCAATCCTACCAAGGCTGCGACAGTGTGGTGAACTTTTCAATTTCTGTGCTCGCCCCCGTGGCCAATATCAACGGCGGCGGCACCCTAACCTGTAATACCAGTTCCTTTACCCTGACAGCCTCTCCCTCCCAAACGGGGACAATTTTCAATTGGAGGACCCTGGCGGGGCAATCATTGAGCAATACCAACAGCCTGGTGGTCACCGCTGCTGGAACCTACATCCTGACCGCCACGCTCAATGGCGGTGGCATACAGTGCATAAAACGCGACACCATTGTCATTGGGTCGAACACCATCCCGCCCACCTTGTCGGCCACGGGCGGCACCTTGAATTGCACGGTCAATTCAGTCACGTTATCCGCAAGTTCCAATGCCAACCCGCCCACCTGGGCATGGAGCGGCCCCAATGGTTTTACCGCCAATACCGCCAATCCAACGGCTTCAACGCTTGGCACCTATACCGTCACCGTGACCAACGGCGGCAATGGATGTTCCGCTACCGCAACAACTACCGTCATCGGAAATACCACCCCGCCAAGCATCAGCACCGTGGGCGCTACGCTTACTTGTGCGGTAACTTCCACGCAGATCAGCGCCCAATCAACACCCAGCACGGTGAAATTTCAATGGACTGGCCCAAATGGGTTCAGCTCAACGCTGCAATCGCCTACGGTTATGGTGCCAGGCACCTATTCCGTCATTGTTACAGATACCATCAACAACTGTACCGCCAGTGGCACCGCTGTCGTTGCACTGGACAACACGCCGCCCGGCGCCAATGCGGCGACATCAGGGGTTATCAGTTGTACCACGCCTGCCGTTGCCGTTAATGGAGGCCCTGGAACCGCCGGGAATACTTTTTCCTGGGCGGGCCCCAACAATTTCACAGCAATTGTTCAAAACCCAAACGTAACTGCAGCAGGAAGTTATACCGTTCTTGTCACCGGCGCCAATGGCTGTACCAGCACGGCATCCGCCATGGTAACAGGCGATACAATTCCGCCCAATGCCGGCGCCAGCGGCGGCACCGTAACCTGCGGCGCCCAGAGCATCAGCCTCAGTGGCATGTCCAGTACCCTGGGCGCCACCTTCGGATGGGATGGCCCAGGCGGCTTTATGTCAACCTTGCAAAACCCGCTGGTGTCGGATTCCGGCCTGTACACCCTGACCGTCACCGGGCCAAACGCCTGTACCAATACCGCAACAGCCCTGGTTTTGGGCGATTTCGAGCTGCCGGATGTCAGCGCGACGGGGGGAAGCATTACCTGTACTGAAACCACCGTCACCATTTCTGCTACCAGCAACACGCCCGGCGCGACCTTGAAATGGACAGGTCCCGGCGGGTTCATGTCGATCATGCCCGCTGTTACTGTTGGAACGGTCGGGAACTACGTTATGACCGCAACAGCCCCTAATGGCTGCAAAGACACCGCCATTGCGCAGGTATTGCCGGATGCCAATTTACCCAATGTTTTTGCAGACGGCGGTGAGCTTACCTGTGCCGATACCAGCATCGTATTGGACGGTGGCACCACCTCACAAAACGTAATCATTGCCTGGGATGGCCCAGGCGGCTTCAGTTCAACGCTGGAAGATCCTACCGTCACCATTGCCGGTACCTATACCCTCACCGTGACCAACCAGTTGAACGGCTGCACCGCAGAAGCAGAAGCCACCGTCACCTTGAACGATACCGCGCCCGGGGCAGCAAGCATGGGTGGCGCCCTGACTTGTGCGGCTCCTGACCTGAACCTTAACGGCTCGTCTCCAACAAACACCGTTTCCTGGAGTTGGGCGGGCCCCGGTGGCTTCAGTTCAAACCTTCAAAACCCGAACATTGATGTGGCGGGCGATTATCTATTGACCGTTAGCAGCACCGTTAATGGGTGTACTTCAAGCAGTACAGCAGTAGTTGCCCTGGATCAAACAGCGCCGCAAGCAGCTTCCAGCACCGGAACGCTTACTTGCACCCTCGATTCACTGACCTTGAACAGCAGCGCCAATTTGGCAGCCACCTTTCAATGGAACGGGCCCGGCGGGTTCGTTTTTTCTGGCCAAAATCCAGTGGTAACAATTCCCGGCGACTATACCCTGGTCGCAACAGCCAGCGGGAACGGCTGCGCTGACACCCTTGTTGTCACCGTAGATCAGGACATCACAGCCCCAGGCGCAACGGCAAGCGGCGACACCATTGATTGCAACACCCCCCAAGTTCCCATCTCTGCCAATACCACAACGGGGGTTACCTATCTGTGGACAGGACCGGGTAATTTCAGTTCAAGCCTACAAAACCCAACCGTTGACACTGGCGGCATTTATACCGTAACCACTACCGGCGCAAACGGTTGCAGCAGCACCGCAACGGCCACCGTGGCCCTGGATACCGATCCGCCCATCATTGCGGCTACCGCAAACGATATAATAACCTGTTTTGCGCCTTCTGTCAATATTCAGACCACCATCACGCCAGACTCAACCTTGCAAGGGGTGGCATGGACTGGCCCAAACAATTTCAGCGCTACTGTAATCAGCCCACTGGTCGTTGCAGGTGGAACCTATTCCATCGTAGCCACCGGGATCAATGGCTGTACAGCTACGGAAAACATTGTCGTCCAAGAAGATACCACCCCACCAGATGCCAGCGCGACAGGCGACACCTTGACCTGCTCCCAGATCACGGTTACGCTGAACGGAGCATCGCAGACTTTGGGCACGACCTTCAACTGGACAGGGCCGAACGGGTTCAGCTCCATGGACGAAGACCCGATTGCCAGCTTTGACGGCACTTATACCGTGACCGTGACCGCGCAAAATGGATGTACCACAAGCGCTGCAGCCATCGTGTACATCGACACCTTGCCGCCGACAGCGGCCGCCCTTAGCGCCAACAATCTGGATTGTGACGATCTGAGCTCGGTGCTGACCGGAAGCTCCCAAACAACGGGGGCGACCTATCTGTGGAGTGGCCCCAACAATTTCAACGCCAGCACCGCAGTTTCAACAGCCAGCCAACCAGGCATTTACCTCTTGCAAGTCACCGGCCCGAACGGCTGTACCGCCAACAGTTCGGTAACAATCAGCCAGGATGTCGCAGCGCCCGATGCTTCTGCACAGGGTGGCACCGTGGACTGTATTTCCGGACAGCTCAATTTGAGCGGAAATTCTGCCACCAATGGCGCCAGCTTTGCCTGGACGGGGCCCAACAATTTCAATTCAACACAGCAAAATCCGGTTGTTTCCACCCCCGGTACCTACCTGCTGACGGTAACAGGACCAAATGCCTGCACCACGACTGCAACGGCAACTGTGGTGGAAAACACTTCTTCACCGGTGGTTTCCCTTGCCGGGGCCGCCCCGCTTACCTGTCAAACGACCGCCATCACCCTGACTTCGACCATCAGCACCATGGGCGCGACGGGCGTATGGACTGGGCCAAACAACTTCACCGCCAGTACGGCGAACATCACCATTTCCACGCCGGGCGCTTATACCTACACTGTAACGGCTCAAAATGGCTGCATTTCAGCCCCTTCGCTCAACATCATCCAGGATATTGCGCCGCCGCAAGGGGTGAATGCCGTGGGCGGGCTGCTGAACTGCTCTTTCCCAAGCATTTCCCTGCAGGGCAATTCCAGCACGCCGGGCGCAACTTATTCTTGGACAGGGCCGGGCAACTTCATGTCTTCCCAGCAGAACCCTTCCGTGAACACCCCGGGAACCTACACCCTTGTCGTGCGCAACCCAGTGAACGGCTGTACAGCTTCCGCCACCGCGCTCGTCACGCAAGACCCGACTGTGCCGGATATTTCCGTGCAAGCCGATTCCCTCACCTGTACCACTACATCTGTCGTGCTGAACGCCAGCACCATGACTCCCGATGTTACATTTGTATGGACAGGCCCCAATAATTTCAGCTCCACAGCAGAAGACCCGCAAACCAGCCTGCCGGGTTTATACACCGTTGTGGCAACGGCCCAGAGCGGCTGCACAGCAGTTTTTAATTACACCGTCACCCAAAATATCAACCTGCCCAACGTAACCGCCAGTGGCGATACCCTCACCTGCACCCAGCAGTCGGGGCAGATAAACAGCAGTTCCAGCACCCAGGGCGTAAGTTTTGCCTGGACAGGGCCGGGCAATTTCAGCTCAAACCTGCCATCCCCCAGCGTTACCATTGCAGGCACTTATACGGTTGTGGTCACGGCCACAAACGGCTGCAGCACCAGCGCACAGGCCATCGTCGCGCCGGATGTGAATGCGCCTGTCGTCACGGCCACCGGCGGTACCATTACTTGCCTTGCGACCAGCGTCACATTAAGCGCCTCTTCAAATATTGGGGTGACCTGGAACTGGACAGGGCCGGGCAATTTCAGCTCCAACCTCCAGAACCCGACGGCAACTGTAGCCGGCAACTACAGCGTTTCGGCCACGGCTGCCAATGGTTGCGTGAGCACAAAAATCGCGGTTGTATTGGCCAATACCAGTCAGCCAAACCTGACGACATCGATCCCCAACGAACTGGACTGCAGCACTACCCAGGTGGGTTTAGGCGCCAGCGTGGCAGGAACCGGGCAATATACTTTCCAGTGGAGCACCCAGAACGGCGCGATTCTTTCTGGCGCCACCACGCCGAACCCGCAGGTGACGCAAGCGGGCGTGTACACTGTGCAGGCCACCGACCTATCCAACGGCTGCAGCAGCACCCGCAGCGTGACGGTATTGGTAGATCCTGCCACACCTTCCGGGGCTTCATTGCTGATAAAAGGCGTAAGTTGTTATGGCGATACCGATGGCTCCCTGCACATAGATTCCATACAGGGCGGCACCCCGCCATTTCTTTACTCTATTGACAACCAACCATTTACAGCCTCATTGGCGTATCAATCGCTCAGCCCTGGCCCCCACAGCCTCATCGTACAGGATGCCAATGGTTGCGAATACATCACTACATTCAGCATTGGCGAACCAGAGGAACTTGTCGTGAACCTAGGGCCAGACACCACCATCCACCTGGGCCAAAGTATTGTGCTGACCCTGGACAACATCACCAACGATCCGGACAGGGTTGTGGAAAAACTGGTTACACCTGCCACGCTTTTGCTACCCGATACTTTAACGCCCACTTATTCATTCCGCTACCAGGTGGAAGTGCTTGATTCCAATGGTTGCAAGGCCAGGGATGACCGAAACATTCTTGTCGACCGGGACCGCTGGGTGTACATCCCCAACATCATCAAACCAAATTCTTCGGAAAACGGCCTGATCATGGTATTTGGCGGGATTGACGTGGCCAGGGTGAAGTCTTTCCTGATTTTTGACCGCTGGGGAAATGCCATCCACGAATACCGCGACTTTTTACCAAACGACCCGGCCTCAGGCTGGAACGGCACCTACAAGGGAGAAGCTTTGAATCCTGGTGTATTTGTGTATTTTGCTGAAATATTGTTCAAAGACGGGGAGTTGGAAGTGTTCAAAGGGGATGTGACCTTGATACGATAAGGTGGAAGAATTGCACCAGAAATTGATGCGTGAAGTCGCCCAGGGCAGTGAACCCGCCCTGGGCGAACTTTACCAAATTTTTAAAGACCAGGTGTACAATACCGCACTCAGTTACCTGCAGCATGTTTCGGATGCTGAAGAAGTCACCCAGGATGTTTTTGTAAAAATATTCCAGTCCGCTGCCCGCTTTGAGGGCAAGTCGGCCGTCAGCACCTGGATTTACCGCATCACCGTCAACCGTTCGCTGGATATGCTGCAGCACAGGCAGCGCCAAAAGCGCTTCGGCTTTGTCGTCCGTTTGTTTCAACCGGAAACGGGCGTCCCCAGCCTGGAGCTGCCACATTTTGAGCACCCGGGGGTTGCGCTGGAAAACAAGGAAAACGCGCGCATCTTGTTCCAGGCCATCGAATCATTGCCCCCACAGCAAAAAACTGCCTTTATCTTAAGCTTTGTCGAAGAACTCCCCCGGCAAGAAGTGGCGGAGGTGATGGAACTTTCGCTGAAAGCGGTGGAGTCCCTGTTGCAGCGCGCCAAAGGCAATTTGCGCAAGCGGCTGGAAAATTTTCACCCAGAGCGAAGGAAATAAAACAAAAGCGCGTCTAATTCATAAAAACCACCACCATGGAACAATGGAAAGATGATGTACTAAAAAGCATGCAAGGCGCCCAACGCGCCCAGCCAGACCCACAACTATATGCGGCCATTCAGGCAAAAATTGTGGGCATTGGCGCGATGCAGGTAGTAAAGCGTCCGTATTTGGCCCTCGCCGCCGCCAGTTTGGCCTTGCTGATCACAGCGAACATCAGCTTGTTGGCAAGCAGGAGTGCAGAAACGAGCACGCCTTCAGTTTACCAAATTGAAAACGCCAATTTCAGTATCTACCAATAAACAGCGATTTATGAAAAGAGAAAAAATACTGATGTGGTTTGTCGCTGCGCTGTTCTTGCTGAACATCGGCACCCTGAGTTTTTTGTGGCTGCACAAACCACCCAGGCCGGCTGGCCTGCCGCCAAAGCAGCTCGAGCGCCTGATCGTGGAAAAACTCGCCCTCAAGCCGGAACAACAAAAGGTTTTTGAGGCGCTAAAAAAGACGCACCACGAACAAATGCACCAGCTTGATGCGGAATACGCCGCCGGATTGGGCCATTATTTTTCCCTGCTTGCCAAAGACAGTGTGTTTCCCACAGAAAAAGACTCCCTGGAAAACATCCTCGTCCGCATCCAACAACTGCGCGCGCAAACGACTTTTCAGCATTTTGAAGACTTGAAAGCGCTTTCCAGCCCCGAAAATCGCGGCAATTTCAAAGCGCTGCTGCCCGATTTGATGCAGGTTGTGCTGCCCCACATGCCGGAGAGGCCAGGGCCGGGAAATAAAAACGAAAGACAATGAAGGTATTAAATACATGGGCTTTAGCAATGGCCCTGACTGGCAGCCTCTGCGCCCAAAACAAAGGGCAGACAAGCCTTGCCCTGGATTTTCAACTACAGTTTTCTGGGAAGACCCTGGAGTTGGGCAAACAGTTGTACCACTCCCCCACCGGCGACAGCCTTTACCTGGATGCACTCCGTTTTTATGTGTCCGGCATTCAGTTGAAAGGCAAAAACGGTGCTTACGCTGAAAAAGAAAGCTACCATTTGCTGGACGCAGAACAAGCCGCTTCTTTGTCTATTGCTTTGAAAAATGTACCCCCTGGCCGATTTGATTCCCTGGTTTTTTGGGTCGGCACTGATAGCCTCATCAACGTTTCCGGGGCGATGGGCGGCGATTTGGACCCAACATTGGGCATGTACTGGGCCTGGAACAGCGGCTACATCAACCTGAAGCTGGAAGGCCGCAGCAATTCTTGCAACAACCGCTACCACAGTTTCGAGTTCCACATCGGCGGGTATATGCCGCCTCATCAGACGGTTCGGCGGGTGGCATTGCCCATAAATCATTGGCCTGTATTGGGCAATTCAATGGATATCCAAGTTGAGCTTTCCAAGTTTTTCGCTAACTTTAACCTCAATACCTTCAATCAGGTCATGATCCCCTCGGCGAAGGCGGCGCAAATGGCCGATTTTTTCAAGGGGGTGTTTTCCGTTCGTTAGATAGCCCAATGACATGAAACAGTACATTTTTGCCATCTTTTTGTGCAGCTTCTGCCCAGTCTCGAATTTCTTTGCACAGAGCCCAGGAGCATTTTACCTTGAACTGAGCCCTATGCCAGAGGCTGTTACCAACAACGCCATCTGCGCCGCCAAGGTCAATGACACGGTGTTTGTGTACTCTTTCATGGGCTTGGACAGCAGCAAAATTTGGTCGGGCATACACCTGAAAGCCTGGCGCTACAACACTAAAACCGCCATCTGGACAGCCTTGCCTCCCGTGCCTGACCCCAGCGGCGGGCTGATCGCAGCAGCGGCCAGTACGGTAAAAAACCAGATATACGTCATCGGCGGCTACCACGTGGCCCAAAACGGCAGCGAAACCTCCTCCAACCGCGTGCACCGATTCGACCCGCAATCAAATTCCTGGTCAACAGCCGGCGCTAACCTGCCCATACCCATCGACGACCATGTACAGGCGGTGTGGCGCGACAGCCTCATTTTTGTGGTAACGGGCTGGAGCAACAGCACCAATGTCCCCAATGTGCAGGTGTACAACCCGGCAACGGATTCCTGGCTGACCGGTACGCCCGTGCCAAACAACAATGATTACAAGGTTTTTGGCGCATCCGGTATCATAAAAGGCGACACCTTGTTTTATATCGGCGGGGCCAGAACCGGCACAAATTTCCCGCCGACGACTGTGCTGAGAAAAGGCTATATCAACCCCAATGACCCATCGCAAATCAGTTGGTCGGCAGAAAACACCCTGGCGGCCAAGGGCTATCGGATGGGTGCGGCCATTATGGCTGGCATGCCTGTGTGGATTGGCGGCTCCGATATCACTTACAACTACAACGGGGTGGCGTATAACGGCAGCGGCGGGGTTCCGGCGCTGGCACGCATGAAGGTTTATGACAAATTCTTCGGCTTGAGTGAAAACCCGGCCACAGGTTTTCTGCCCAATATTATGGACTTGCGGGGCATAGCGCAAATTGACCCCTCCTATTTTATCATGGCTGGGGGCATGGGCCCCGGCCAAAAGGTGTCAAACAAGGTTTATGGTTGCAGTTGGGCATTTACGACCCCCACCCTGGAAAGCACGGAAGCCCCCGCCTATACAATTTCCCCCAACCCGGCAGTAGATTTTTTGCTGGTAAGGACAACACAACCCACTGTATTGCAATTGGTACGGGAAAATGGGGCCATTGTCCAAAAATCAAGCGGCAGTGGGGAGTTACACATAGGAACCACCGGTTTGCCCGCAGGGCCGTATTGGCTTCAGATATGGTCGGAAGGTCGCTTGATCGGGGTGGATAAAATAATGATTGCGCGTTAGTGTGGTGGTAAGTGCATGCGAAAGTCAATATATTTTTTTTGAGCGCTAACAATATTAAGTCCTGCTTTGCCCTGGCGGCCCTTCTTTCCATACTGTTGTCCTTTTCCACGGACACGGGCGACCCGGTATTTGTGACGCCGAAAGGCTGGCCGAAGCCGCATTATGACTTCAAAAAGAACCCCATTTCCAACGCCGGTTTCCAGTTGGGCAGGCGCCTGTTTTACGACCCCATACTCTCCCGCGACTCCAGCATCTCCTGCGCAAGCTGCCATTTGCAGGCTACGGGCTTCACACATGTCGATCATAAACTGAGTCATGGTATAGAGGGCAGGATCGGCACGCGCAATTCCCCTGCGCTGATGAACCTCGCCTGGAGCCGTTCCTTTATGTGGGACGGCGGCGTGAACCATCTCGACATGCAGCCGCTGAGCCCCATTAGCAGTCCGGAAGAAATGAACGAAACGCTGGAAAACGTGCTGCGCAAACTGAACGCAACGCCAAAATACCGAAACCTGTACCATTTGGCTTTTGGCGACAGCGTGGCCACTGGCCAAAGAACCCTGCAAGCCCTGTCGCAATTTGCCCTGATGCTCAACTCCTACAACGCCAAATACGACAAATACATCCGCCAGGAAGCCGGCGGAGAATTTACCGAACAAGAGAAAAACGGCCTGGCTTTGTTCCGCAAAAACTGCGCTTCCTGCCACCCCGAGCCATTGTTCAGCAGTGGTGAATTTGCCAACAACGGCCTGCCGGTGGATACGGTTTTGATGGATATTGGCCGCATGAAAATCACCCAAAACCCGGCGGATTCCCTGAAATTCAAGGTGCCGACCCTGCGCAACATCCAGTTTACCTTCCCCTATATGCACGATGGGCGTTTCAAGAAACTGTATGAGGTGCTCAACCACTATACCGATGGGATGCAGCAGGGCAAAACGTTGGATGCACGGCTGAAGAAACCAATTGTCCTGAGCCCCAATGAAAAGACCGATCTGGTCGCTTTCCTGCTCACCCTGACCGACCGGGAGTTTTTATTTGACCCCCGGTTTGGGTTTCCCCATGATTAGTGGTCTGTCATTGGGCAAAAAAATAGGCAACAATGCCAAGCAAGGCGCTTACAAAAATTGTTTTGAACATATCCCAACGCAATTTGAAATAGAAAAAAAGCGCCCCAACGGTGAGCGCCAACGCTGTCCAATCCAAGCTTTCCCAAGCAGGCAAAGGAAGCCACATTCCTGCTACAGGGTATTCCACGACCTTGCCGAACAGGGAATGCACACTAAACCAAAGGCCCAGGTTCAATACCACCCCGACCACTGCTGCCGTGATGCCGGAAAGGGCTGTGCCCAGGTTCCTGTTGCCCCTGAGTTTTTCGATATAGGGCGCGCCGGTGAAGATGAACAAAAAAGAAGGCAGGTAAGTCACCCAAGTTACCAGCACGGATGCAAGCACGCCCGCCAACAGGGGATCGAGCGCCCCGGCGTTGCGGTATGCGCCCATGAACCCTACAAATTGGACCACCTGAATGAGCGGGCCGGGCGTGGTTTCAGCAAGGCCCAAGCCGTCGAGCATCTCGCCCGGTTGCAGCCAGCCGTACGTTTCTACCGCTATTTGAGAAATATACGCCAGCACAGAGTACGCCCCACCAAAAGTGACCACCGCAGATTGGCTGAATAACACTGCCTGTTGGGAGAAGATATTGTCAAAACCCAAAAACAGCAGCAGCACAAAAACTGGGACGAGCCATACCGCCAACCAAAAAACAGCAGTGCAGAGCGTTTTGCCGAGCGCAGGCACAACCGGCGGCGCGAGCCTGTCGAGGATACCCTCAGCACTGCCTTGCGTGTCGCTGTGCCCTTTGATGACCAGGAATTGGCCTGGAAAAAACCTGCCACCTAGCCAACCGGCCAGCCCGGCAGCAATTATAATGTATGGGAATTCGATTTTAAAGCAGAATATGGCCACGAACGATGCAACGGCAATGCCCACCATGATCCCGTTCTTCAATGCCTTTTTCCCGATCTTGATAACCGCCCCGACCACGATGGCCAGCACCGCCGGTTTGATGCCGTAAAACAGTCCCTGCACAAGCGCAACGTCTTTCCAAAGCGCATATATGACGCTCAACAGCAAAATAGATAGGAAACCCGGCAGCACGAACAATGCCCCCGCCACAATGCCGCCCCGGGTTTTGTACATCAGCCAGCCAATATACGTAATGAGCTGTTGCGCCTCCGGGCCAGGCAATAACATGCAGTAGTTAAGGGCGTGCAGAAAACGGTTTTCCCCCAGCCACTTTTTCTCTTCCACCACGTATTTGTGCATCACGGCGATCTGCCCGGCGGGGCCGCCGAAACTGTACAGCGCCACCTTCAGCCAAACCGTGAATGCTTCGCCGAAACTTGGATAACCTGGTTTTTTTTGCTTTTCCATCTTTTGGGCTAACGCCTTTCCGAATTCATTATTAAACATTGCACTGAAACTGCCGTCAAATTAAATGAAATATCTTGCAGCATGAAAAAATCATTACTTAGCCTCCTGATATGCGCCCTCGGTTGGCAGCTCCAAGCCCAGCGCAACGTCGTCCTGCTCATCGCCGACGACCTGGGCCCCGATTACCTGGGCTTTTACGAGAACCACCAGGACACCGCTCCCATGCCCAACGTGCGCAAAATGCTCGCCAAAGGTGTGCGTTTTGACAATGCCTGGGCCAACCCGCTCTGCTCGGCCACCCGCGCGAGCATGCTCACCGGGCGCTACGGCTTCCGTACCGGCGTGGGCGCAGTGGTCGGCGGCGGCGGCGCAGAGCTGAACGTCAATGAAACGACCCTCCCAAAACTGCTTAAAATCTACAAGCCCAATGGCATCGCCACTGCCAACATCGGGAAATGGCACCTCCAGGCAGCCATGCCCGTGTCGAACCTCAACAACCCCAACATCATGGGCTATGACCATTTCGCGGGCAATTTTATCGGGCAATTGAACAGTTACTACAATTGGACCAAGGTGACAAACGGCGTTTCCGCCACCGTGACCAATTATGCCACCACCGAGACCATCAACAACGCGATTTCCTGGATCGGCAGCCAAGGCAGCAAGCCGTTCTTCCTGTGGCTCGCCTTCAACGCGCCCCATTCGCCCTTCCACCTGCCGCCGGCGGGGCTGCATTCCTACACCAATTTGAGCGGCACTCCAATGGACATCAACCAGAACCCCAAAGCCTATTTTAAAGCCTCGGTGGAGGCACTGGACACTGAAATAGGGCGCCTGTTCGATTACCTTGAAGCCACCAACCAATTAGACAGCACCGACATCATTTTTATCGGCGACAACGGCAATGCGCGGCAAACCGCCCAAATCGCCAACCTGGACCGCGCAAAAGGCACTATTTACGAATACGGCATACGGGTTCCTTTCCTCATCGCCGGGCCGTCGGTGACGAACCCGGGCAGGGCCAGCGATGCCTTGGTGCAGACCAGCGACCTCTTTGCCACGATCTTGGAACTGTTCGGCTTTGAAGGCTGGCAAGGGCAGATCGCCGCGAACAAGCCTGTGGACAGCAAGAGCATCCTGCCCATCCTGAAAAATGAAAGCTCGGCTGTCCGACCCTGGGCGTTCAACGAGGTGTTCACCATCATCCCGGGCGATGTTGACGGAAAGGCCATGCGCAACCAGACCTACAAACTCATGCAGTTCGACAAAGACGGGCACCAGGAGTTTTACAACCTGGAACAAGACCCCGGTGAGTTGAACAACCTGTTGAATGGCAGCCTGAGCGCCGTCGAAGCCGAAAATTACAGCTATTTGTGCCATGAGATGGCTGAATTGCTGGGGAATGCTTCGTTTTGCAACCCGGCGGTGGCGGTGTCCGATATACCAGGAAAGCAGCCCTGGGTTACAGTTTTTCCCAATCCTTTTTCGAACAATATCCAGGTCAGGCCCTACGACCCAACAGCGCGGTACGAGCTATACAACCAAATCGGGCAGCGGGTATTTGCTGGCACAGGGCTTGAGCGGCAGGATTTTTCGAAGCTGCCTGTGGGGGTTTATTTTTTGAAAGTTGTGGGGGAGGAGGCGGTTTGTTTGAAGGTGGTTAAAGGGTAATGTAGTGCCTGCCTAGGCTGGGGGCGAGTTTTGGGGGTGTGGCCGTAGCCATACCTCCCTTGATTTATCGGAAGTTTAACGGCATAATAACGGAAGTTTAATCTACCTTTGTAATACCGATAATATGCCATTTACACCAAACTTCAATATCACTCCGAAGCTTGCATCCTGCCTGATGCGCATCGAGGCCGCCAAACAAGCGGTGCAGGACTTGCCCATTACACCTTCCGTTCTTGCGACCCTGCGAGAAACTGCACGACTGTTTTCAACGCATTATTCTACAATGATCGAAGGCAACCGCCTGACACAGGAACAGGTGTCGATGGTGATTGAAAATCGGCAGCATTTTCCTGGCCGCGAGCGCGATGAGCAGGAAGTGCTTGGTTACTACGCCGCGCTGGAGAAACTGGAGCAAATTGTGGATACCGGAAAGATTGTAACGGAAACCCATATCCAAACGCTCCATGCCCTGGTGCTGGCAGAAGGCCGGAAAAAAGTAAAGCCTTCACCTTATCGGGATGGACAGAACGTCATCCGCGATGGGCGGACCCGCAGTATCGCCTATATGCCCCCAGAGGCTAAAGATGTGCCGATGCTGATGAAAGAATTGGTGGCCTGGATTGCCAATTCTGAGCGTACTGAATTACCCTGCCCAATTCGGGCGGGTATCGCGCATTATCAATTTGCCACAATACATCCATATTACGACGGGAACGGTCGCACGGCACGATTGCTGACAACACTGATACTGCATTTAGGTGGGTATGGCCTGAAAGGCCTTTACTCCCTGGAAGAATACTATGCGCGAAACCTTGGAGGATATTATGAAGCGCTCACCGTAGGCCCTGGGCACAATTATTACGATGGCCGTGCTGAGGCAGATATTACCAAGTGGGTGGAATATTTCTGTGCGGGGATGGCAGACAGTTTTGAAAGCGTAAAGCGCCGCGCTCAAGAATCCACCGGAACTGGCACACAAGATTGTGCACCAGCCTTGCGGCATCTCGACCCGCGCCAGCGCAAAGCACTTGAGTTGTTTCGCCATTGTTCCAACATCACCAGCCATGATGTAGGAACGTTATTTGGCATTTCAAATCGCGCGGCTCGGAATTTATTGTCGGCATGGGTGGAGGATGGCTTTGTGGTGGTTGTTGACCCTTCTAAGAAAAGCAGGAAGTATGGGCTTGCTGAGCATTACCAGTCCATAATTGGCGGTTAATTAAAAAATGCGTCAATTTGAACGGCGGAACAAAGGATGGTGCTTAAAAAAATTTGAAAGGGTACACGTTTTATTATCGTGTCAATTCGTTCCGGAATCGTGCAAAGTATTTACTGTCAAAGGGTTGTACTTTTGTATTCACCACAGAGTTGCACAGAGTTTCACAGAGTTTTTTATAAAGGCACGTCAATTAAGCATTTCTCCTCTGTGAACCTCTGCGTAACTCTGTGGTGCTCCTAAAAATAAAGCGATGAATGCCTCACTCTTTTCTGAAGTGAAGCTGGATATTCCCATGGAAAAATGTATCCTTTCAAATCAAAAACGCCTTAATTAAGTGTTGAACAAAAAATTTAGATTTTTTATTGAAGAAAAGTTCGGTCAGAAACTAACATGTAAGCCCAAATTCGTACCCAAACAAAAAGAAGCTACGACCCCTCAAGTCATAACTCCTTCCTAATCAAGAGCGGAAAACGAGACTCGAACTCGCGACCCTCAGCTTGGGAAGCTGATGCTCTACCAACTGAGCTACTTCCGCTTTTATGCCCCGCAAATGTACGGGTTGCGCTTTCTTTGCACAAATTTTTTTGCCGTGATTTTTACCGACCAGATGCAGCGCCGCGTGGAGGTGGCCAATTGGCCGCCCCGGCGCATCGTGTCCATCGTGCCCTCCCAAACGGAACTGCTGTTCGACCTGGGGCTCGAGCAGCAAGTGCTTGGCATTACAAAATTCTGCGTCCGCCCAGAAAAATGGTTCCGCGAAAAACAAAGGGTCGGCGGCACCAAGACCCTGAACCTGGAAAAAATAGCGGCCTTGAAACCCGATTTGATTATCGGTAACAAGGAAGAAAACCAGCAGGAGCAGGTGGAAGCACTGGCCAGAAACTTCCCCGTGTGGATGAGCGACATCGCTACCCTGCCCGAGGCCCTGGCCATGATACGCGCAGTCGGGCATCTCTGCGACCGCGCAACACTGGCGAACACCTTGGCAAAAGCCATTGAATCGCGCTTCGAAAAACTACGGGGGGCAGTCCCCGAAAACGCCCCGTCAGCGGCGTATTTGATTTGGCGCAAGCCTTACATGGCAGCAGGCAGCGGGACTTTTATCCATGAAATGCTGGGCTGGGCCGGGTTCAAAAACGCTTTTGGCCATAAACCCCGGTACCCTGAAACTTCCCTGTACGAGCTTGCCGAAACCAAACCCCAGGTGATATTGTTGTCGTCCGAACCATACCCGTTCGCGGAAAAGCACATCGCCGAACTGGCCGCTGCCTGCCAAAAATCCAGGATCGTCCTTGTTGACGGCGAGCTGTTCTCCTGGTACGGCAGCCGGCTTTTGAAAGCGCCTGAATATTTCCAGAACTTGCACAAACTGCTCAAATAGCGTTTTTGGGCAAACTTTGTAGCCCCAAAACGACCATATTAGCAAAAATAGGCTTTTCTTCGGGCAACCAATTCACCGCTGGTCGGCTCAAGCACTAAACACAACTATTACTCGCACAACATCCTGCTTATGAAGAACTTCCTGACAATCCTGCTCCTCCAATCCCTGCTTGCCCCTGCCCTTCTCGGCCAAAGCTTGTCTGACCAAAACGGCAACCTGAACCGCCGCCCAGGTGAAATGGTGGTCCAATTGGCCAAGGGCGCCCAGCCTGAGGCATTTGTCGCCAAGATGAAGCGCCTATTTGGCGACGAAACCGGCATTTACCTGAAAAAAAAGGTCGTTGCCGAATGGGATTTGTTCCTCATCGGCTTTCAGGAAGGCGTTGAAAATGCAGGGCTGCTTTCCGAGCGCGCCAATGAAATGGCTGAAGTCGTTTTTGCCCAGCTCAATTATATCGCCCAGGAGCGCGGCGTCATCCCCAACGACCCGGATTGGCCCCAACAGGCAGACATGAACCTCATCAATGCCCCGGAAGCCTGGGCGACGTCCACGGGCGGCCTTACGCTCAAAGGCGATACCATTGTGGTGGCCGTTTTGGAAAAAGGCATTTTGTTCAGCCACCCCGACCTCGTTCCCAACCGCTGGTGGAACTGGGCCGAAATACCCAACGACGGCATCGACAACGACGGCAACGGCTTTGTGGACGACCGCGGCGGCTGGAACCCCTCCGACCAGGCTGACAACACGGGCAACCAGGGCTTTCACGGCACGGCCGTTTGCGGCATTATCGGCGCCGTGGGCGACAACAATATGGGGGTCGCAGGCATCAACTGGAACATTAAAATCATGAACGTGTCCGGGGTTGAAACCGTAGCCAATATCCTGGAAGCCTACTACTATGTGTACAACATGCGCCGCCAGTACAACCAGTCCAATGGCGCGCAAGGGGCCTTCGTCGTGGCCACCAACGCCTCCTTCGGCTTCGACAACACCTTCCCCAATTCAATGCCCGACTTCAAGAACTGGTGCTCCTTCTACGACTCTCTGGGGCGTGTAGGCGTGCTGAACGTGGGCGCCACCACCAATTCCAATACCGATGTGGACATGTACGGCGATATGCCCACCGCCTGCGGCAGCGAATACCTGATCACGGTTAACCATGTCAACTCCTTGGGCGCCCGCATGAGCAGCGGGTTCGGCAAGGTGTCCATCGACCTGGCGGCGCCAGGCGTAGGCACCTATACCACCTATAATGTGGGCAACAACACCCCCGGTTACGGCTTGTTCACGGGCACTTCTGCAGCCACGCCGCACGTCACAGGCGCAGTAGGCCTGTTGTATAGCCTGGGCTGCGAAGGCTTCACCGTTGACGCGCTCAGCGACCCGGGCGCCTGCGCCTTGCGCGTCCGCGATGCCATACTGAACAACACCGAGCCATCGTCAGCGCTCAAAAACATCACGGCCACAGGCGGCTATTTGAACTTAGAAAGGGCAATAAACGGTGTAACGGAACTCTGCAACGGCGCTGTAGGCCCATTGGATATCCTCACCGTTCAGACCCTGGTGCAGGGCAATGAAGTCAGGCTGTACTACCAGACCCCCACTACCCTCCCCTACAAGTTCCGGGTGTTCAACATGCTGGGCCAGCAGCTGCACGAAGAGACACTGTACCCCAAGCAGTTCTACGAAAACTATGTACGGTACGACTTCACCCACCTGCCCAAGGCTGTTTATGTGCTGTCGATCAGCCGGGGAAATGCCATCGTTTCGGTGAAATTTCCAAAAATTTAATTTTGTGCTTGGTTTATTGCATAGGCTTCCGCTATCTTTGCCGCCCGAAAAATAGGTATGGCTCCGTAGCTCAATGGATAGAGCATCTGACTACGGATCAGAAGGTTAGAGGTTCGAGTCCTCTCGGAGTCACCACAGTTTTGAAGTGTTTGAGCATTTATTTTTCAAAGCGCTCATTTCTTGAAAGTTGTTTCAACTAGAACACTCAAATTTTTTAAAATGTCTAAAGTATGTGATTTGACTGGGAAACGGCCTGTTAGCGGCAACTACGTTTCTCACTCCAACCGTAAAACGAAGCGCCGGTTTTATCCGAACCTTCACACCAAGCGGTTTTTCGTGCCTGAAACGGGCGAATGGATAACTTTGAAAGTGAGCTCTGCCGCCATCCGCACCATTTCCAAGCTCGGTATCTACCAGTACATCAAGAAGTTGGAGAAAAAAGGCGATGTGGTCTATTACGGCTCCGCTCCTCAAGGCTGCTGACAACTGTTCAGCCCACACAAATTCCACGTTCACCTAAGTTTTCAAAAAAATGGCAAAGAAAAGCAAAGGCAACCGCATCCAGGTTATCCTTGAATGTACCGAACATAAAACCTCTGGCCTGCCCGGCACTTCCCGCTACATCACGCAGAAGAACCGCAAGAACACGCCAGACCGCATGGAACTGAAAAAGTACAACCCGATCATGCGGAAGTACACCGTGCACCGCGAAATCAAATAATTTCACCTGCTAAAACAAAAAGGCTATGGCAAAGAAAGTTTCCAAGAACGCCCGTGTTGCCCAACGTGCAGCCAACGCAGGCTCCGGCAAAGACCACGTCAAAGTGGTGAAAGCCATCAAAGACCCGGTCACCGGTCGCTACTCTTACAAGCAAATGATCGTTCACAAAGACAAAGTGAAAGATTTTTTCGCCGACGCGAAATAAGACAAAACCAGCTCTTGCGATTCGCAAGGACGTTATCAAACAGCAAATCAATCGTTCCCGAATTTTTCCTCATCGAAAAATTCGGGATTTTTTTTTTGGCCCCCGGCCTGTGCCTCCTCCCACCGGAAAGACGAGCGGCGGTGGGGCCGTGTGGTGAAATAGGGATGCCCAGCACAACACAAGCATATTCCAAAAAACGGCACTTTTTGTCAACAAAACACCTTTTTTCGATTTTTTTCCAAAGAAAATGCTGTTTTTAGGGACAGTACTTGTCGGTTCGGGCGGAATCAACATACATTCGCCGCTCCTTCAACATCATCAAAAACCACTAATCAACCCGGTTTTTGAACCCGTACTATGGCTGGAAAAAATTATTACGACGAATCGCTCGAACTCCACAAAAAACACAAAGGCAAGATCGAAGTGCGGTCTAAAGTGCCGGTGAACAACATTGAAGACCTATCGACGGTCTATTCGCCGGGCGTGGCGGCCCCCTGCCTCGCCATCCACGTGAACCCTGAGGATGTTTATACCTACACCATCAAGTCGAACACGGTGGCACTGGTGTCCGACGGCTCGGCGGTGCTGGGGCTGGGCAACATCGGCGCCGCGGCCTCCATCCCGGTGATGGAAGGCAAGTGCATGCTGTTCAAAAAATTCGCCAACCTCGACGCATTCCCGATCTGCCTCGACACCCAGGACACAGAGCAGATCATCCAGACCGTGCGCAACATCGCCCCGGTGTTCGGCGGCATCAACCTGGAAGACATCTCCGCGCCGCGCTGCTTCGAGATCGAAGACCGCCTCCAAGACCTTGGCATACCGGTTTTTCACGACGATCAGCACGGAACAGCAGTGGTCACCCTGGCGGCGCTCATCAACGCAGCCAAAGTGCTGGGCCGGAACCTGAACGAGATGAAAATCGTGATCAACGGCGCCGGTTCGGCGGGCATCGCCATTGCCAAGCTGCTGCGCGGCTTTGGGCAGAAAAAGCCGAAAATAAAGGTGGAAAACATTATTTTGTGCGACAGGAAAGGCATCATTTCCAAAAAACGCGAAGACATCGCCGGCATGCCGCACAAAGTGGAAGCCCTGCTGTACACCAACCCTGACAGCATGAGCGGGACGGTTTACGATGCCCTGGTTGGAGCTGACGTGTTTATTGGCGTAAGCGAGAGCGGCTTGCTGAAAACCGAGCATATCCGCAGCATGGCCAAAGACCCCATCGTGCTGGCCATGGCCAACCCAGAGCCGGAGATCATGCCGGAAGACGCTTTCAAGGGCGGGGCCGCGGTTTACGGCACCGGCCGCAGCGATTTCCCAAACCAGGTCAACAACGTGCTGGGCTTCCCGGGGATTTTCCGGGGCGCCATGGATGCCCGCGCACCGCGTATCACGGCAGACATGAAGTTGGCCGCAGCTTTTGCCATCGCGAAGTATTTGAAGAATCCTGACCGGGAGCATATTATCCCGGCGGCGCTGGACAAGAAAGTGGCGAATGCAGTGGCGCGGGCGGTGTACAAGGCGGCGATGAAGGAGCGTGGGTAGTTTTTTTTAACACATAGGCACATAGGGACATAGGGCACATAGTTTTTTGATTGCAATAAAGGGATGCACCAATGCATTTTAAACCAACTGCGGATTGGTAAAATCGGTGCTTTATCGATCTCTTTTTTCGCAAACCACAGCACACCGGAATAAAAACTATGTGCCCTATGTGCCTATGTGTTAAAAACTATGTGTTAAAAAACTACCCACGCGGCCCCACCCTTCGCTCCTGAATCCGCTTCTGCCGGTTCTCCTGCAACCTTTTGATCAGCGCTTCGCGGAACTCCCGTTCGGCCATCGGTATCTTGGCCACTTTGCGCAGGGGCAGCACTTTGCGGAGCTTTTGGCTGAGGTCTTTTTCCAGGTCGAGGTCGCGCTGCTTGCGCTCGAAGTAGCGCTTGATATGTTCTTCCACCTCGTTGTCGCTCATCTGGTCTTCCTGCTTCACCATTTTGTACTCTTGTTGCAATTGCTCACGGCGGTCCAGAAACTCGTTGTAGAGGGGCCAAAAGCCCTGGGCTTCCTCAGGGGTGAGCCTGAGCACACGGGTAAATACCTCTGCGCGGTATTGGGCCAGGCGTTCGTCGCGGCGGTCGGGGTCTATCTGTGCTGTTGCCACGCTGGAGAGGGCGCTGAAAATCAAGGCAAAAAGCAGTAACTTTTTCATGGTGTGTGAATTTTTCTTTTTTTCGGGTAAGTGAAGACCCCAAGATCCAATTTCTTCATGGGTGTTTTTTATTTCGCGCAGATTTTACGCAGATTTTCCTCAAATGCATCATAAATCTGTGTGTAAAATCGGCGTGAAATCTGCGCGAACCCTGTTCAATTTGCGAAATGATCGGCAATTTTTGGCAACTTCAAGCATCACATCTTCTGGTCAGAGTATTTCCTCCAGCTCCTCCTCCGTCATATCGTTCAACAGGTGCTCCACGTCTTCCGGGGTGATCTCGTCGGGTACTGCGTTTTTCGGGCTTGTTTTTTCTTGGTAAACGGGCGGCTGGTATTCATTTTCTGCGGCGCCGGGCAGCATGGCCAATTGGTCCAATTCCAGGTACTGCACGTTTTCGAGCAGGTAGGCTTCAATGTCTTCCTCGCTCAGCTCGACAGAGGCCGTGCTGTCAGGCGGCGCAGGCGCGGTGTTGAAGAACCAGACGGCTGCCAGCACCAAGGCGACGGCAGCGGCGGCGGCCATGATGTAATGTGGCAGCGCGATGCGCCGGGCGGGCTTTTTGGCAAGCTTCAGCGGGGCCTGGCCTTGCAGCCCTGCGGCTCCGATGCGGCCCATCACCCGCGCTTCAACGGTTTCAAAATAGCCATCAGGCAATTTGAAGGCTTCTTTTTGAGGGCGCAGCTTTGCGAGCTCGGGCGCGATATTTTTCAGTTCGTCATCCATAATATACTATGATTCGCCTGATTTTTGTGATTGAGTACGATTGATTCAACTTGCAGGTTTTCGATTTTCGCAACCATTTTGCGTTGACTATAACATCTTGCTTTTTCGGCAATTCAGGGTCAGTTTTGTTCTTTAAACGCCGCTTCTATCTTTTTCGCGGCATGGTGGTACGAGGCTTTCAAAGCGCCCACCGAAGTGTCGAGCAGGTTGGCCATTTCTTCGTAGGGCATTTCGTCGTAGTATCGGAGATTAAACACAAGTTTTTGTTTTTCAGGCAGTTGTGCGATTGCTTTTTGCAATTTCAATTGAATGTCATCCGCTTCGAACCAAACATCGGCTGTCAGGCGCATCGAAATCAAGTTGGCAGAATCATCGAGCGACGCGCTTGCCTGCCTTTGCTTGCTTTGCAAAAAAGAGATGGCTTCGTTGGTCGCTATCCGGTACAGCCAGGTATAGAGCTTCGACTTGCCTTCAAACTGCGCAATACCTTTGTAAACCTTGATAAACGTGTTCTGCAGCACATCGTCGGCATCGGAATGCACCAGCACGATGCGGCGCACATGCCAGTAGAGCCGCTCCTTGTACTCCGCCATCAGCATCCGGAACCCGCGCTCGTAGGTGTGCGCGGCGCCCAGCAATTCCAATATTTTTTCGTCTGAATTGGTCGTAGTCACAGCGGTCTGCAGGTCTCCGTGTTTGGAAGTATATGACGGAAAGTTCGGGGTAAGGTTTAATTTATACCAGGATTTTGGTGATTTGCGAGGTTTTTAGGATGGATCATATTGATTTTCATGGACTTAGACTCTGATATTTTCGCAAACCACAGTAGTTTGGGTATAGCCGTAAAAATATGCAAGTTTGGGCGGTATTTGGAAAAAATTCGGGTTAATGGTGTTGCGGGATTTCGCAAATTGCCGTAACTTCATAGTAGAAAGCAGAAAACAACTATTTAAAACAAATAATTTCACAAACGCGACCATTCCATCTGATTGCCCTACTTTTGCTGCGTTTTTATACTTTCGCAGCTTCCCGCATCAAAACACCAAGGATACGCACCAAAATGCTCAAACGCCTACATATACGCAACTACGCGCTGATCGACGCGCTCGAGATCAAGTTCTCCGATCACCTGACCATCATCACGGGCGAAACCGGGGCTGGGAAATCCATCCTCTTAGGCGCACTGGGCCTGGTGATGGGCGAGCGCGCCGATTCGAAAGTGTTTTACAACGACAGCGAAAAGTGCATCGTGGAGGCGTTCTTTGAAGTGGGGGCTTACGACCTCAAATCCTTTTTCGAGGAAAACGAGCTCGACTACGACGACGAAGTGGTGATCCGCCGCGAACTGTCGCCCGCCGGGAAAAGCCGCGCCTTCGTGAACGACACGCCCGTGAACAACCAGGTGCTGCAGCGCCTCACCGAGTCGCTGATCGACCTGCACCAGCAGTTCGACATGCTCGACATCCACAACGTCAACTTCCAGCTTCGGATGATCGACGCGCTGGCCGACAACAGCGCCTTGCTCAAAGAATACCAAAGCGGCTACAAATCCTATACTGCCGACCGGAAAAAGCTCGCCGAGCTCGTCGCCCGCAACGAGAACGGCGCGAAAGAGATGGAGTTTTTGAAATTCCAATTGGACGAGTTGCTGCTGGCCGCCCCCGTGCCAGGCGAGCAGGAAACGCTGGAAACCGAGCTTTCCCGACTGAGCAACGCCGAGGAGATCAAGCGCTCCTACAACATGGCTTATTCTTATATCGCCGAATCAGAACAGAATATCACCGGCCAGTTGCAGGAAATAGCCCGCACCCTAGCCTCTACGCGCAAGCTCACACCGGAGCTGTCCGCCATGAGCGAGCGCCTCGATTCCCTTATCGTCGATTTGCAGGAGCTTGCGAAAGATTTCGACCGCACGGCGGAATCGACAGAGCACGACCCCGAGCGCATCAACGAGGTGCAGGAAAGGCTGAACGTGCTGTACAAGCTGCAAAAAAAGCACGGGGTCGCTTCCGTGCCGGAACTGCTGCAAATCCAGGAAGACTTGGAAGCCCAAACGGCAGGGTTCAGCGACATGGGCGCAGAGATCGCCCGGCTGGAACAATCCATCGAAGCGCAGGCCAAGCAGCTCAGGAGCTTAGCCGGCACCTTGAGCCAGCGCCGGCGCAGCGTCCCCAAAGCATTTGAGGAAAAGGTGCACGGGATGCTGCAACAGCTTTCCATGAACCACGCCCGTTTGCGGGTCGATATTGCCGAGCTTCCAGAGCTGTCCCCAACGGGCATCGACGACGTGCAGTTCCTTTTCGCCAGCAACGTGGGCTCCCGCTTCCTGCCCATCAAGGACGTGGCCTCCGGCGGCGAGCTTTCCAGGCTCACCCTATGCACCAAGAGCCTCGTGGCCGACGCCATCCCGCTGCCCACCCTGATTTTCGACGAGATCGACTCTGGCATCAGCGGCGATGTTTCTTTGAAAATGGGCCTGATCCTCAAAGAATTGAGCGCGCGCCACCAGGTGGTGAGCATCACCCACACCCCGCAGATCGCCGCCCGCGCAGACGCACATTACTTTGTCTATAAAAAAGTGGCCGACAACCGCACGATCACCAATATCCGCCTGCTGGAGCCGGAAGACCGCGTGCGCTCCATCGCGGTAATGCTGGGCGGGAACCCGCCGAGCGATTCGGCGCTGGCGACGGCAAGGGAACTGGTGGGTTAATGATGAATGATGAATTTAAAAAAAACGGTGAGCAGCGTTAGTTTTGGAATTTGTGTCACAGTATCATTAGATTCGGCTCGAATATGGTCAAGGCAAAATGGCTACGGAGATATATACCTCACACCGCTTGGTTTTGTGCATGCCGACCTTTGTAATCAATTGAAAATCAGTTGAATCAATCATAATGAATCACAAAAATCAGGCGAATCATAGTATAAAGCCTGCAATCCATTGAAAATCAATCTTTCACCCGCCTTGGCAAATGCTACGCCGGGTAAAGTATCCACCAATCCATCAAATCCACCCAAGTCCTCGAATAAAATGAAAACATGCCGACTCTGCCTTCTATCCTTTTTGTGGTTTATTTCTATAGCTTTCGGTTCTGCCCAGGCCCCGGGGACTTTCGACTGCGGGTTCGACAACCTGCGCACACCCGAACAGGCGCCGCTTATCCGATCTTTTGACGAACAGCTGCGCTTGCACCTCTCCCAAAAGCAAGGGCTTGATTCCCAGCAGAAAGGGCTTTCCGGCCTGCCGTATGTAGTGCCTGTCGTGGTGCACATCATCCACAACGGGGGGTCGGAAAACATTTCGGACGCGCGCGTTTTGGCCGCGATCGACCACTTGAACCAGGGTTTCGGCGCCCAGGGATACTATGCCCAGCAAGGGGCTTCCCATAACACCCAGATACAGTTCTGCTTAGCAAAACAAGACCCCAACGGGAACAGCACCACGGGCATCACACGGACGCAGTCGCAACTGACAAACATGATTATGGAAACGGATGATGTCGCTGCGAAGAATCTAAGCCGTTGGAATCCAAAGGAATATGTCAACATATGGGTGGTGAGCGAAATTTCAAGCCTCTCGCTCGGACCTGCGGTTGCCGGGTACGCCTTTTTCCCGAGCGCACACGGCGGCCCGACAGACGGCATGATCTGCGAGGCGCAGACTTTTGGCACCGGACCTGGTGAAGATGCTGTCCTGATCCATGAAATGGGCCACTACTTTGGCCTTTACCACACCTTTGAAGGGGGCTGCAAAAACGACGATTGCACCATTGACGGCGACAGGGTGTGCGACACACCTCCCGACAATGCGACCCATACCACTTGCCCGTTCAATTCCTGTGCCACCGATGTGGCGCCCGGCAGTCCGTTCAGCACGGATGTGGATGATTTCACGGGCGACTTTATGGACTACTCCCCGTTCTCCTGCTTTTATTTTTTCACCCAGGGGCAAGCTGCCAGGATGCAGGGCGCCTTGGAAACCGCCAGGGCCAGCTTGCTCGCTTCCAAAGGCTGCCAGGAGCCTTGCACCCAACCCATTGCGGTGGCGTTTACAGCTTTGCCCAATCCTGTGCCAGCAGGACAGCCAGTTGTTTTGACCAACAATTCTACCGGAGCGACCAACTTCACCTGGTCTGAAAACGGCACGGCTTTTTCCAACAATGCGCAGGAGACAAGGGTGTTCAACAGCCCCGGGTTCTATCAAATCCAGTTAGAGGCCGCCAACAGCGATGCCAATTGCACAGAAAAAACCTATGTATATGTCAAAGTGGACTGCCCGTTTGCCGCCGACTTTTCCATAAGCCCTACCCAGCCCAAAGAAGGTGAAACGGTTGTATTTACCAACCTCAGCTCCAGTGGCGCCACGGGGTACGAATGGTTTATCAATGGCCAGCCCGTGGCCAATACCACAAACCTGTCCTACGTTTTTCCCAACCCCGGCAATTATTGGGTGACGTTGCAAGCCAGCAGTCCCTTTTGCACCACCGAAAAGCGGTATCTTATTACGGTAGTCCCAATTTGCGGCCAAATCGCTCAAAACGCCAGGTTTTCCGTTGCGGGAGGCTTCATGAGCGTGCTAAAAGTGCTGCCCTTGCCCGACGGGTCGGTGCTTTGGGCCGGGAGCGAGAACGGTAAGCCGATGTTGGCACGGGTGCACGAAGACAGCACGGTGATGTGGGCGCACACCATAGCAGGGCAATCGCAGTTTGCCGACATCAGGGCTTTGCCCGACGGGAACTTTTTTGCGATCACCTACAACCTCATAATGGTCAAATTTGACCAAACGGGGAAGATTATCTGGCGCAAAAGCACCGCAAACTTGGGTGTTATCAACGCCTTTCCCAGTGCCAGGGTATGCGCTGTGGCGCCCGACGGGTCGATCTTTTTCACTTCCAACCAATCCGGCATACGTTTCTTTACCAAGATAGGTCATGACGGTGCTTGGCTTTGGTCAATCCGGGTAAGCAACTTTTTTGTTGCCAGTGCCGTAACAGGCGTTGAGCAGGCCACCGATGGCAGCGGTGATTGGTTGATTGCCAACACCGCAAATCTTTTGATGCGTGTCAGCGATTCTGGCAATTTGCTCAATGTCCGGCATTTTGTGTTTCCAGACCCACTATCTACTACAAACTACATCGGACTTTTTGTACACCAAGACGACGGCTACAGCCTGCTGGGCAATTATACGCTTTTCAATAGCAGCGTGATCAAAACGCTATTGCGGTTCAACCCGGATGGCACGATACGCTGGTCAAAAAAATATTTGACCACGCAGCCAGCCTCCAAGCTGGAGGGTGCAGAATACTTCCCTGGCAAGGGTTGGGTCGGGTTTCAAACCAGCAATACCGGGAACCAAGTGTTAAGGCTCGACGAAACAGGAAAGTTCAGCTGGATACAGGGCATTGCCACCAATGGCCTGAGTGGGGGCAGGTTCTCTGCCTACAAAAGAGGGGCCAGCATCCGCTTTGTTTCCAACATCAACTTTACGGAACCTTTATTCGCATCCATCCCAGATGCACCGACCACCGATGCTGCCCAGAATTGTCTGTTGACGCCCAGTTCTTCTGAGAACATTGTCAATATTTCGGTTACCCGGAATGACACCATTTATCCGTTTTTCCCCGTCCCAGTATTCCTACAAACCGGCGATACCTTGTATTCCGTTAGCAAATGGGCCAAATCGGATGTATGCGCCGTGCCGATACCCTGTGAGGAAATCTGCGGAAACGACATCGACGACGACGACGACGGGCTGACTGACTGCTTCGACGCAGACTGTCCTTGTTTTACGGCCGATACTGCCTGCCTGATCCTTCCTCCCGCCAACAATTTTGCCGCCAAACTCAACTGGCAAAGCGCCGTGGACGAGGTGGGGATGGCCACCGTGCCCATCGTGGCGAACCTCAACCCGCAAGAGGACAGTATCCCCGAAATTATGATGATCGCCGGGTTGCCGGACGCGGTGGCGGCAAACATTTCCCACAAATTGCTGATTTTCAAGGGCGATGGCTCAAATGTCGCCAGCCCGAATGTGCTGACCGTGCCACAAGGCATTGTCGCCAACTTGCCCGTTCACCCCACGGTGGCCGACCTCGATGGAAACGGCATCCCAGAAGTGGTGCTGGTGACGGTTGACGGAAAAATCCGGGTGTTTTCCAATTTCAACCCGGCGGCCACACCATGTTTGCAGCCCTGGGCGGTGTCTGACCAGGCTTTGTCCAGCCAAAATGCCAGGGTATATGCCGCCGATTTTGACGGCGACGGCATAGGGGAGCTTTTTTGTGGGAACGATGTATTTAAACTCGACTTGAGCAACCCCGCGGCCCCTGTCTTGGCAAGGGTACTGAATGGTGTAGGCGCAACTGGCACCTTTGGAGGCTTGCCCCTCGAGTACGCCCAAAGCTCCACGGCTGCCGATTTGCTCTCGCCCGCCGACTGCAACGGCGACCCCGATTGCAGGGGCTTGGAAATTGCCGCCGGGTACCATATCTATTCGATAGACCTGGATCCCAACGACGGCGATGGCCTGGAAATCAAAATCCAGCGCGACCTGAACTTGCTCGACCCAACGGTGCCGCACAACGACGGCTACACGGCTGTGGCCGACCTGAACTTAGACGGCATCCCAGAAGTGATCGCCAGCGGATCGCGGGACAATGCCGCTGGGGGCGTATATGCCTGGAACAAAAACGGGCTTGTGGCAGATTTCAGCATCCCTTCCTTCAGCAAGATGCATGGTATGGTGTGCGTTGCCGATGTTTTTGACGACAAGACGGCCGGCTTTGCCCAGAATTTCCCCGAATTGATCGTATGTTATCAATTCGGGATGATATGCTTCAACGTGCAAAAAGCCCAGGCCAGCCCTGCTCAGCCATACTGGTGGCAGCTGGCGACAAATGACCCTTCTGGCGCAACAGGCGCTACCGTTTTCGACTTCAACGGGGACGGCTTGGCGGAGATCGTGTACCGCGACCAGGACAACTTGCGCATCCTGTACGGCGGGGCAGCCCCGTTCCCGCCAGGCGTGGATGCGCAGCGCAACTGGTTCAAGACCGTTACCGGTAGCGGCACACTGGACGAATACCCGGTTGTGGCAGACCTGAACAACGATGGCGAGGCAGAGATAGCCGTTTCAGGCTATACCTTTAGCTTGTTCAACACCCAGAACATAGATACCCGGAGCAGGTTGCGGGTGTTTGGGTCGGCAAACCTGCCCTGGCAGCCTGCCCGCGCTGTTTGGAACCAATACAACTATTTCGGGCTGAACGTCCTCGACGACCTGCGCTTGCCGAAAGCCCAGCAAAAACATTGGCTCGAAATGGGCGGCATCGGTTCGGGGAAATACCCGTTCAACACCCATCTGGCGCAGCCTTCTTCGCTCAACCCATTCGTTACCAATAAAATACCGGCGCCGGACGCCACGCTGCGGATCGATTCCAGCCTTTGCCAGACCGACAGTTTTGCGCTGTTTGTCAGCCTATGCAACCAAGGCACTAAATACCTGCCGGCGGGGGCGCCCATCAGTTTTTATGACGGCGACCCTACCGCAACGGCTGCGCCGCTTTTGTTCCCGCCCCTTCTTTTGAGTGAAGACATTGGCCCGGGGATGTGCAAAACCATAAAACTGACAATTCCCGCCACGTACAACACCAATATTTTTGCGGTAGCGAATGACGATGGTTCCTTGCCGCGGCCTTTCAGCTTCGCGAGCAGTTTCCCCTCTAGCAATATCCCAGAATGCCATTATGAAAACAACATGGCCTCATTTTCCATCCAATACCAAAGCCCTGTGCTCGACCTTGGCCCCGACATCTCGATTTGCAAAAGCTCCGTGACAGCTCTTTCCGCCGGCGCAGGTTTTCAAAAATACCGCTGGCAGGACGGTTCGTCGTCGCCAAATTTCACGGCTTATGTACCTGGAAAATATTGGGTGGACGTGTTTGACGCTTGCGGTTACAAACATTCGGATACCGTGAACGTGGTGTTGAACAACCTCGCAGCGCTCAAGCTCCCGGACGTGCTTGCGATATGCGCCGGGGAACAGCCAATGCTCTCCACGAGCGGCTTTTCAGAATACAAATGGTGGCCAGCCGATTCGGTGGACTGCTCCATTTGCCCCAGTGTCAGCATACTAGCCAGAAAATCGGTCACACTTTTCCTGACCGCTACAACAGGGAATTGTTTTGTCACCGATTCCGTCCGAATAGAGGTCAACCCAATACCGGTAGTAAGCCTTGCGACCCAAAACGGCACTTGCGGCGCCCCAGCCAATATCACCGCCAGCGTTGCGGGCAATGGGCCATTCAGCTACCTTTGGTCGGATACAAGTACAAGCTCAACCTTGAACAGCGCACAGCCTGGGACTTTTACTGTTGAAGTGACAGACATCAATGGCTGCCAAGCCAGCGATTCAGCGAGCCTGAGCATACTTAACCTCCTCAGCATTTCAGCCGATCCTACAGCGCCTTCATGCGCCTATGGGCTGACAGGTGCGATTGACCTGACTGTTGGCGGAGCCATGCCTCCAGTCCAATTTTTGTGGTCGAACAATGCCACTACTGAAGATATAAGCAACACGGCAGCAGGGACCTATACCGTATTGGCCACCGATGCGAATGGCTGCACCGCCACTTATTCCTGGACCTTGGTTGACCCTCCTGCACTTGTGCTTGACCTTCAAAACACGAACCCAGCTTGCGCCGGCGGGGCTACGGGCGCGCTCGACCTGAGCGCAGTTGGCGGCACGGGCGCCCTGTCGTTTTTGTGGTCAGACAATTCCAACAGCGAAGACCTCGACAATTTGACAGCTGGCACATACAGCGTCGTCGTCACCGATGCCAACGGATGCACAAGCTCCATTGGCGCAACGCTGACAAACCCACCTGCCTTGACCCTCAACCTGCAAAACATAGACCCCGATTGTGCCGGTGCTGCCACGGGCGTGCTCGACCTGAGTGCAGTTGGCGGCACGGGTATTATGACTTTTTTATGGTCAGACAATTCAAGCAGCGCAGACCTGAGCAACCTGACGGCAGGTACCTACACCGTCGTCGTTACCGATGCCAACGGCTGCAGCAGCTCCAAAGCCGCAACGCTGACAGACCCGCCTACTTTGACCCTTGGCCTGCAAAGCACGGATCCCGTCTGTGCTGGCATGGCCACGGGCGTGCTTGATCTGAGTGCAGTTGGCGGCACGGGCGCCTTGTCGTATTTGTGGTCGGACAATTCAACCAGTGAAGACCTCGGCAATTTGACAGCCGGAACCTACACCGTGGTCGTTACTGATGCCAACGGCTGTACAAGCTCCATTGCTGGATCTTTGACAAGCCCACCCGCTTTGGTAATTAGCTTGCAAAATGCCAACTTGAACTGTCCAGGAGACCAGGTACAGATTGACTTGAACCTGAATGGCGGCACACCTCCAATCAGCTTTTTATGGTCAATTGGCGCGACAACAGAGGATATAACTGCCAATCAAGCAGGCACTTATACCGTAGTGGTGACAGATATGAATGGATGCACCACAACAGGTAATACCACCGTTTTGCAGCTTGGAACTTTCCCAGTCCTAAATTTAACTTCCGATACTTTGACCTGTCAACAAACCAGCGGCATCATTACGGCAAGCTCCAATTTGCCCAATACCGATTATTCGTGGGCAGGAGAAGGCGGGTTTTCTTCCATTCAGTCGAGCCCTACCATAGTGATGGCAGGCCAATACACCGTCACCGCCACCGAACCCTTGGGAGGCTGCACGGCAGTCGGAATGGTTGTTGTGGCGGCAGACACCACGGCTCCTACGGTGGTGCTTGCGGCTCATTTTCTGGAAATCCCTTGTGATGAGGACACTATTACCCTTTCGGCAGCAGGAACGTCGAGCGGGGTCGGTTACGCCGTCAGCTGGGCAGCTGGCGGCGGCGGCGCCATCCTGAACGGCGGGAACACCTTGAGCCCCAGCGTCGCTGGCAGTGGATTTTATTCCATTTTGGTGACAGACTTGTCCAATGGGTGCATGGCGAGCGATGTGGTGGAAGTGCTTCCTGCCAGCTTGCTGACCGGCCTCGTGATTGCCGATTCTGTGCGTTGCCACGGCGAAGAAAATGGGGCCATCCACATAAGCTCAACGCTGGGCGGTGCAGCGCCCTATGCTTATTCCATTGACAATCAGGTATTCCAGGCAGAACCGGTTTTTGAAAATTTGCCTGCGGGCGACTATTTGGTATTCATCCAGGATTCCAACAACTGCTTGTTTTCAACGGGGGTAACGGTAGCGCAGCCAGCGTCGATATCGGTAGCATTAACAGGCGATTCGCTTGTGTTTGAAGGAGCTGCCGCGCACTTGCAGGCATTAATGAGTCCTGCCAATGTTATCCCGGCACAGATCCAGTGGACAGCGAGCGGTGCGACCTTGGCGGGCAACCAGCTCCAACAATCATGGGCAATTGTCCAAAACACCATTTTTCAGATCGTGGTATCTGATGCCAACGGGTGCTCAAGCGCCGATGCATGGCTGGTGCAAGTAGAGGAGGCCCACAAAATCTATGTGCCCAGCGCCATTTCTTTAGGTCAAAACGCCGGGAGCAATTCGATATTCCAGGTTTATGGGGACATGAGTGTTCAAGAAATCGCATTTTTGGCCATTTTCGACCGCTGGGGAGATCAGGTGTTCGCCAATCGGCACTTTCAACCGAACGATGAAAGCCAGGGCTGGGACGGTACCTTCCGGGGACATTTCGTGGCACAAGGCGTGTATGTTTGGGTGCTGGAAGCTGTGCTTACAGATGGCACGACCAAAATAATGAAAGGAGACCTTACAGTTTTCCGGTGATACGTTTCAAAAATCTTCATTGAGTCCCGTGTGCTTACTCGTCGGACGGCGAAAAGCCGTCAGACGAGGTCTAACGTGGTCGGACGGCGAAAAGCCGTCAGACGAGGTCTAACGTGGTCGGACGGCGAAAAGCCGTCAGACGAGGTCTAACGTGGTCGGACGGCGAAAAGC
>CAZULM010000022.1:0-86430 GCA_964621185.1 uncultured Saprospiraceae bacterium
GTTAGTGATTACGCCCTCCGCCTCGGGCGGTGCCCGAGGTTAGTGATTACGCCCTTTCAGGGCTTTGAGTTGTGTCAAAATGATGGATAGGATTGAATATACTTGTGATGTGCCGGTGTTGTTGCTGTTTTTTAACAGGCCTGATCATGCCCGTGCGGTGCTGGAGCGGGTGCGCGGGGTGTGCCCCAAGCGCGTGTATGTGCATTGCGATGGGCCCCGGGCGGAGGTTGCGGGCGAGGCCGAGCGTGTAGCTGAGGTGCGGGGCTTGGTTCAGGGCATCGATTGGGATTGCCAGGTGTTCACCCTCTTTCGCGGGGAAAACATGGGGCTTCGGAACGGCGTTTCCAATGCGTTGGACTGGTTTTTTGGCCAGGAAGAAATGGGCATCGTGCTGGAGGACGACTGCCTGCCCGACCTTTCGTTTTTCCCATACTGCGAAGCACTGCTCAAACAATACCACAACGAGCCGAAAGTGATGCACATCGCCGGCTCCAACCTGGCATCGGCATACACCGAAAGCAATATCGAAAGCTATTTCTTTTCAAAGTTCGTATTTGTCTGGGGCTGGGCAAGCTGGCGCAGGGCCTGGCAAAAGATGTCGCTGGACTTGGATGGACTTGAAGCGTTCGCAGCACAAAAGCGCATCGTTGAAATCACCGCGAACCCGATGGCACAGGCTTATTTGCTCGATAAATTTGAGGTTACCCGACAAAAAAAGAACAATTCCTGGGCTTATGCCTGGCTATTCAGCATCCTTCAAGCCGGCGGAATGTCTTTGGTGCCGTCCAAAAACCTGGTGCAGAACACGGGTATCGGCGAAAAGGGCGCCACCCATACCGGGAAAAAAGACGCGCGCGCCGCCATCCGTGCCGGAAAGCTGGATTTCCCGTTGATACACCCAAAGTCAAAGCATGTCAGGCCTTGGCTCGACCAGGAATTGTTCTACCTTTCGCAAAAAAGCCGCTGGCGGCTCGTTTTGTGGTATATGTTGAAAAAAGCGGGAATGCGCTAAACTCGGCAACTGTATGAATTACATCGTTTATGACCTCGAAGCCACTTGCTGGGAGCACCCGCCGCCTGATTTTGTACAGGAGACGATAGAGATTGGCGCGTACAAGATCAACCATTTCGGCGAGGTGCGCGGGAAGTTCAACCGCTTCGTGAAACCGCTGGCTCACCCTACACTTTCGCCCTTTTGCAGGGAACTGACGGGCATTGAACAGCGCGACGTGACCCGCGCCAAAACCTTCCCCGAGGTGATCGAAGAGTTCTGGGATTGGGGCCGCATTCACGAGGAGGACTACGTGCTCTGCTCCTGGGGCAATTTTGACAAAAAGATGTTCGCCAGCGATTGCCGCCTGCACCGCCTCGACCAGGACTGGACGGATGCCCACGTAAACTTGAAAGAGCAATACAGGTTGATGCGACGGATGCGGCGAAGCCCCGGCCTGCGCAAAGCCTGCGATATGGAGGATATCCTATTCACCGGCCAACACCATCGCGCCATTTCGGATGCTGAAAACCTTGTAAAGCTGTTTTTGAAATACCTGGGCAGCTGGAGCTTTTGACGCTATCGCAGCGATTCGAGCTTGTAGGTCCTGATCACCCGCCGCACTTTGTTCGCCCACTCCGGGTCGCTGGCGTAGCCCGGCTCCTTTTTGGCGGGGTTGGCGCTCATGCCTTTTAAAAAACACTCGATGTCGCTCACTGGGCACTGGAGCGCGTCGTGGAACCACTTCCTGCTCTGTAAAAACGCCTTGAAATCGCGCACCGCCGCTTTTGGCGTGTCGTATTTTCGGAACGGAGAATCCGCACCCTCATGGTACATGATGAAAGTGGGGCCATGCCAGATTTTGGTGGCGCGCATCCCGAAAGGATTTAAGGCGTTTTTGTACAAATAGCTTGTGAAACCCGTCGATTCCAGGATGGCGATGCCGATGAATAGCGTGGCGGGGATTCCTTCGTCCTTCTCCAGCCCTTTGGCTTCCCGGATAAATTCTTCCACAAGCCCAACGGGCGCGCCAAAGGAATCGGATACCATTTGGGCGACCATGCCGTAGCTGCTTAGGGGTTGAGGGTTGCGGCCATCAGCCTGCAATTGTGCAAAAACGCGGATGGTGGATAAGGAAAAAACCAGCAGGAACGCAGCCCTGCGGCACCGTGAAAAAGTGTTCATGTTTTGTCTTGACGTTTAATAGTTTGATATGGCGCACGAACGAATGGAAAATACAATTTCGAATTAGACGCAAACGACTGTATGGGTAACCTATAGCTAACGCAAAGTGGTTGTGAAAATGGAACGTCTGTAATCTGTTGAAAATCAGCCTTTCAGTATCCATCAATCCTTCAAATCCACCCAAATCCAGGTATAATACCTGCCTACATTTTCAACACAGGAAATATTGCAGCGCCCTCCCTCCCTGCAAGGATCAGCCAGTATTGCCCGCTCGGGAACGCCTTTAATGAAACCTGCACCGACCTTGTTTTTTCAAAAACCACCTCTTTCAACAAACCTCCGGATGGGCTGTACACCTGCAACAGCTCAAACGGTTTTTCAGCGCTTATGTCAACAATGTCTGTGGCCGGGTTGGGCGCCGCGCCGATTTTGCCAAGGGTTCTTTCAGGCTCCTTGCTGGCACTGCTGGCAATCCCCTTTGCAATGGTGTATTGCCCCGCTTTCAAGCTCATTATTTGAATGTTGCCAAACTTGTCGGTGCTGGAGCCCAATACGCCCTTGGTGTAAGTTGGCCACACTTGCCAGGCCTGCCCGGCACCTGGCCGGTACAGCAGCACGATGCTGTCTTCTGAAGGGCCGGTCGCGGCGAAAAGCTCGGTATCTATTTGGTCCAACTGCCCCCTGCCGTCGTAAAACACGGTGCCGCGCGCATCAAAACCTGCCGGGAATATGCCTTGCACCTCCCAAAAACGGTTGCTCAGCACAAAGTTGCCGGGATTTGCCCCGGCATTGTCGGGACTGGAAAAATGGTGCTCCACCCTGAAAAGCACGGAATCTGCGCCAAGGCTGGTCACGGCCACGCTCATTTTTGCGTCGGGAAAGTTGGTGGTGCCGGCCGAATAAAACACTTTTTCGCCTTCGGAACGGGCCTGGAGTATTTTCTGGTTGGTATTGACCCAGATTTGCGGGTTCGGCAAGGCTGCGTCGTTGAAGCTGATTTTTACCGTTGCGTTTTCGCCCGAAACCGTTTTCGTGAAATATTCCCGGCTGTTGTCGGCATGGACTACCGTGAACTCCAGCGGCACGTTTTGGTGAAAATGTGGCGCGCCCCGCCGTTTTTGCTTCACGAAAATATTGGCCGTTTTGCCGTCGAAGCCATTTTGCTCCCAAACCACGGAATCGATCAAATAATCGGGGTAGCCGCCCGTGAACACCCAATCGGTGAAAAAATCGTGCAGGTCCTGGCCGGTCGCGTCTTCCAATTTGTCGCGCAAGTCGGCGCTGCTCCAATCGGCGAAACTCGTGCTTTCCAAGGCCGACTTGATGCCTGCCCTGAACGCTTCGTCGCCCATGTAGCCCCGCAGGTTGTGCGCCAAAACAGCGCCCTTGTTGTAAACATGCTTCCCATACGTGAGGCTGTGCGGCACACCGGAGCTGGCTAAGTAGCCGCCTTCTTGCACGTGCGCCTGCTGCAGCACGTCGAGAAAATTGCTGCGCACGGCTTTCTGATAGGCGGCCTTCCCATAAACATATTCCGTGAAAAGGTGCTCCGAATAGGTTGCCCAGCCTTCATTGAGCCACATGTCCTCCGCCGTGCTGCAAGTGGCCAGGTCGCCCCACCAGTGGTGGCTCAATTCGTGCGCCCACAGCGTTTCGTAGCTCAAGCTGCCGTTGACATAAGCCCTTCCGATGGCCACGTTGGTGGCGTGTTCCATGGCCCCGGAATTGAAGGGCACCAGCGAAAACCCAATTTTCGGCCACTTGTAGGGGCCATACCAGTATTCATACGCTTTGATGGCTTCGGGCAGGTGCAGGAAGGTATTGCGCACGTTGACCGTATCGGACGGCGCAGCGGCGATCTCCACCGGGATTGTGTTCAGTTCGCCGGGGTAACTGCGGGCAAACGTGGTGTAAGGCCCGATCGCCACGCAAGCTAAGTAGGATGGGATGGGTTGGTTCAGAAGCCAGTTCCGCCGCCGTTTGCCATCTTGCGGCACAACTTCGTCGTTTAAGAGATAGCCGTTGCAATAAGCTGGCTGTGCCGGCAGGGTCAAAATATCAAAACTGTAGGTGCTGCGCTCCACAAAATTGTCGAAACAGGGAAACCAGGCCCTGCCGAAAACATGCGGGTCGGCGGCAAAGCCAACGCCGAGGTTGAAAGCGTAATTGCCCTCAAAATAAAAACCGCCCCAGCCTGAGGCATCCTTTTGCGGGCTTCCGTGGTAGTAAATAGCCACATGGTTGACGGAACCTGTTGGCAATACCGGGGCAATCGGTATCCCGACTTGTTCGCCCGTTTGCATGAACGGCACCTTTTGCTGGTTTAAGATCACAGAATCGACGGTTAGCCCCAGCAAGTCGAAGCGGATATTGTCAACCCCCGCCACTTTTGGCGTAAAAGCCCAGCGGCAGTTGCCGGCAATCGTTTTAGCAGCTGCGTTGCTCATGTCGAGGGCGATCCACGCATGCGTGAGGTCTATTGAATCGCTGCGGCCGTCGATGCCGCCGAGCATGCCCAGCAGCGGTCGCTTGTTTTCAGCGCACCATTCGCCGCTGTGAAACATTTTTTGCGAAAACAACAAGAATGGGAGGGATAGAAAAATCGATGTTGCAAGTCGTTTCATTGGAACAAGGAAAAAAGTGATGCAATTGCCGCCGTCAAGTTAGGGCAGATTTTTTTATTCGGGGATTCCTTTAACAAGGCAGCCCACAAATCTGTTACTTTGCCGCGGCGAAGCCCAATTGTGTGCCAAAATCCTACACCAACAACGCTCCACTTTCATGAAGATAGCCCTGGCTCAACTCAACTACCACATCGGCAACATCGATGGCAACCTCCAAAAAATGCTCGAAGCGGTTGCCGAAGCAAAAAAACAAGGGGCAGACATTGTGGCCTTCGGCGAGCTCGCCGTGTGCGGCTACCCGCCCCGCGATTTCCTTGAATTCGACGACTTCATCAACCGCTGCAACAAGAGCGTTGACGCCCTGCGACAGGCCAGCGACGGCATCGCCATAGCCGTGGGCGCCCCCAGCCGCAACCCGGTGCTGGCAGGCAAAGACCTCTACAACTCCGCCTATTTCCTCTACAACGGGGAAATACTGGGCGTGCAGCACAAAGCCCTGCTCCCTACCTACGACATTTTTGACGAATACCGCTACTTCGAACCGGCCGACAAGTTCCAAACAGTCAACTTCAAAGGCAAGCGCATTGCCCTGTCGATCTGCGAGGACATCTGGAATGTCGGCAACGAAAACCCGCTCTACACCGTCTGCCCGCTCGACGAGATGATGTGGCAGCGGCCCGACCTAATCCTAAACCTTTCTGCCTCCCCTTTCGATTATGCCCATGCCGCCGCCCGCATCCACACCGTGCGCGTCAACGTAAAGCAATACCGTATCCCGATGTTCTATGTGAACGGGGTAGGGGCGCAGACGGACATCATTTTCGACGGCGGCAGCCTCGTCATGTCGCCCGACGGCAATGTGTTCGACGAGATGAAGTATTTTGAAGAGGACATCAAAGTGTATGATTTTGACGAGGTCATTCAAGGCGGAAAATCGAACGAGCAGCCAAAGGACAAGATCAAGCTGATCCACGATGCGCTCATTGTGGGCATCCAGGATTATTTCCGCAAACTCGGGTTCAAGCAGGCCATCATCGGCCTGTCTGGCGGCATAGACTCTGCGGTCACCACCGCGTTGGCGGTAAAAGCGTTGGGCAAGGAAAACGTGCGCGTGCTGCTGATGCCCAGCCAGTACAGCACCGGGCACTCTGTGGAGGACGCGCGTGTTTTGGCCGAAAACCTTGGCGTCCAATACGATATTGTGCCCATCAAGCCCATGTACGATGCTTTTGAGTCCACTTTGCAGCCATATTTTGAAGGCAAGCCTTTCAACGTGACGGAAGAAAACATCCAAGCGCGCGTGCGGGGCATGTTGTTGATGGCCATGAGCAACAAGTTTGGCTACATACTGCTCAATACCACCAACAAAAGCGAGATGGCGGTGGGTTACGGCACCCTTTACGGCGATCTCTGTGGCGGCATTTCGGTGCTCGGCGATGTTTATAAAATGGAGGTGTATGCGCTGGCGCGCTACCTCAACAGCCCAAAGGCGCTGATACCTGAAAACACGATCGTAAAACCGCCCAGCGCCGAGCTGCGGCCCGGCCAAAAAGACAGCGACAGCCTGCCGCATTATGAAGTGCTGGACCCACTGCTGTACCAGTACATCGAATGTCGCCAAGGCCCCAACGAGTTGATTGCAAAGGGCTTCGACGAGGCGATGGTGCTGCGGGTGCTGCGCCTTGTCAACATCAACGAGTTCAAGCGGGAACAGGCCGCCCCGGTATTGCGCGTGAGCAGCAAGGCATTCGGCATGGGCCGGCGACTGCCCATTGTTGGGAAATATTTGTCATGAGCTCAATTGCGCCGCAGCCGAACCCAGGGGAAAGGCGCCAGATAGCCGGCTTTTTGCTGGAGTTTGGCCCATAGTCCCGCATTCAAGTCCGCTGCGCCCAAGCGCCTCGCATCATGCCATAGATGGTGGTGGTAATGAGCGGCCATTTCAGGCGCCCCGATGTTGGTGTAATAGCCCAATGTCCGCTGTTTGGCTGCCGCCGCTGCCGCTGCATCCCTGTAAAAATGCGAATCAATGATATGTATTTCGCCGTCGGTGTGCAGGAAAAACCTCAGATATGAAACCAGCTCCGCCAAATCCTGGAAATACTGCACGGAGGCCGCCAAAACAATAAAGTCAAATTGGCCAAGGGCATCCAGCGCAGGCAGGCTCAAGCCCGGCAGGTCGGCATAATAAAATTGCAGGTTTTCCCGGCCAAACAGGCGGGCCGCCTGGGCAAGCTCTTCCTGGTTGATGTCAAGGCTTGAAACCTGCCACCGCGTAATTTCGGCCAGCCGGTTCGACATCCACCCGTTGCCGCAGCCTACGTCGAGTATGCGCGCCGGGCCTTTTTTCCGTGCCTGCATATAATTTTTCAAGCGCTGGAAAGAGCGTCTGCGCCAGCGCCATTCCTTTGCATAAGGGCTGTCTGATGAAACATCCGGAAGCGCCGCGACGGCTGCGTCGCCGAGCACCCGGCCCTCCAGCCGCCGCACCTTCAGGTAGGTGCTTTCCTGTTCCTGGAATTTTTCCGGGTTGCTGAGAAAATATGGTTTCTGCCTGTCCATTGCGTTATTTCGCTCGAAATGTACGGCAAAACGGCACAAGCGCCCTCCCTTTTGCTGTACATTTGGGCCAACCATAATTTTGCCTGACGATGTCCATAAAAAAACATGATTTAGAGGCTGAGAAGAATGCCGATTCGCTGTTGCTCGCCGTTTCGAAAATGAGCCGCCTCCTCGAAACCATACATCTGGGCGGTGGTGAAAAGCGGATAAAAAAGCTCCATGCACAAGGAAAAATGAGCGCCCGCGAGCGCATCGACTACCTGCTCGACCCCAACAGGGAGCGTATAGAAATCGGCGCTTTTGCCGGCTACGAGATGTACAAAGAGCACGGCGGATGCCCGGCGGGTGGGGTAGTGGTGGTCATCGGGTATGTACGGGGCAGGCAAGTGATCGTCGTGGCCAACGATGCGACAGTGAAAGCGGGCGCTTGGTTCCCCATCACCGGGAAAAAGAACCTGCGCGCACAGGAAATCGCCCTGGAAAACAGGCTGCCCATCATCTACTTAGTGGACTCTGCCGGGGTTTACCTGCCCATGCAAGACGAGATATTCCCCGACAAAGAGCATTTTGGCCGAATCTTCCGCAACAACGCCCGATTGTCGTCGGCTGGGATACCCCAGATCGCCGCCATCATGGGCGCATGCGTGGCAGGCGGGGCTTATCTCCCCATCATGTCGGACGAGGCGCTGATCGTTGAAAAAACCGGCTCTGTGTTCCTGGCAGGCCCCTACCTCGTCAAAGCGGCCATTGGCGAAGATGCCGACCAGGAAGAGCTCGGAGGGGCTGCCACCCATTCCGAAATTTCCGGCGTGACCGATTATAAAATGCCCGACGAGAAAACCTGCTTGGATACAGTGAAAGACCTGGTTGACAAATTCGGGAAATTTGACAAGACGGGGTTTAGCCGGGAAGCGCCCAAACCGCCGATCGGCGACGGCAGCAAGGAAATCTTTGAGATTTACCCGGAAAACGGCGCAAAACCTTACGATACAGTTGAACTTTTGCGCCGCATTGTGGACGAGGGGAAATTGACCCAATATAAAGAGCACTACGGCAAGACGATCATTACCGCGTATGCCCGCATCGACGGCTGGGCAGTTGGCATCGTGGTAAACAACCGCCTGTTAGTCAAGAACGCCAAGGGCGAGATACAATTCGGTGGCGTGATCTATTCCGACTCCGCCGACAAGGCCACTCGGTTTATTCTCAACTGCAACCAGAAAAAGATACCCCTCGTTTTCCTGCACGATGTGACGGGCTTCATGGTCGGAACCCGATCCGAACATGGCGGCATCATCAAGGACGGGGCAAAAATGGTGAACGCGGTGGCCAATTCGACGGTGCCTAAATTTACCATAATCATCGGGAACTCCTACGGCGCGGGCAACTACGCCATGTGCGGCAAAGCATACGACCCACGCCTGATCGCCGCCTGGCCGAGCGCCAAGATTGCCGTGATGGGCGGCGAGCAAGCGGCCAAGGTGATGACCCAGATTCAGGTGTCGGCCCTGGCAGGCAAGGGCTCTCCGCCCGACCCGGAGGCTGAAAACGCCCTTTTTGAAAAAATAAAAGCCCGTTACGATGCCCAAACCACTCCCTATTACGCCGCAGCCCGTCTTTGGGTAGATGCCATCATCGATCCCCGCGACACCCGCAAGTGGATCAGCATGGGCATCGAGGCTGCCGACAATGCCCCGGTGGAAAAGTTCAACGTTGGCGTGATTCAGGTTTGACATCTATGGAACTCGAAAAAGCAACTACAGAACACATTGAGCTGCTGCTCGAATTCGCAGAAAAGACTTTCCGCGCCGCTTTCGAAGCCATGAACGATCCGGAAGATTTCAACCAGTATTGCCGAAAAGCATTTACCCGCGATAAATTTTTGGAAGAAATGCAGTCCGGACAATCCGATTTTTGGCTTGGATGGGTCGAAGGGGAACTGGCGGCTTACCTTAAATTGAATTTTGACACGCATACGGATGCCGTTCCAAGCGGGAAAACCCTCCAAATCGAGCGCTTGTACGTCGATCCCGGTTTCCAGGACAGGGGATATGGCGCTACCTTGCTCGAATTTTGCCAAGAACAGGCCAAAATTGCCGGGGCCGAGTGTATATGGCTGACTGTTTGGCAGATGAACCCGCGCGCCGTGAGGTTTTATGAACGCCATGGGTATGTTTCATGCGGCACCAAGGTGTTCCAGTTGGGCGACGACCCACAGGTAGATTGGGTGATGCGAAAGGAGCTGATATACTATGATTCGCCTGATTTTTGTGATTGAGTATGATTAATACAACGCGGCATGAGGTATAAAACCTTAACCATGAACTGCAAAGGCAAACTGCTCCCCCTCTCCGACCCCACTGTCATGGGCATCCTCAACCTGAGCCCCGATTCGTTTTACGACGGCGGCAAGTACAGCGACGAAACAGCCATGCTGCAGCAAGCAGAAAAGATGCTCGCGGAAGGAGCCAGCATTTTGGACGTAGGCGGTGCTTCTTCGCGGCCTGGTGCAGCGACCGTCGCGGCAGATGAGGAATTGAAAAGGGTGCTTCCAGCAATAGAAACGCTTTCAAAGCATTTCCCGGAAGCCGTTTTGTCCATCGATACCTGGCGGGCCGAGGTGGCCCAGGCAGCTGTTGGGGCGGGCGCTTCCATTGTGAACGACATTTCCGGGGGCGTCATGGATGCCCAGATGTTTGATACTGTAGCAAAACTACAGGTGCCTTACATTCTCATGCACATGCAAGGCGACCCTGGCACCATGCAGCAAAACCCGCAATACGAGGATGTGGTGTTAGAGGTGCTCGATTATTTTATCAAAAAAGTTGAAATGCTGCGAAGCATGGGCATTTACGACATTATCCTCGACCCAGGCTTTGGTTTCGGCAAGACAGTTGAGCACAACTATGCCCTGCTGCGCAACCTTCATGCCTTCAAAACGGTGTTGGGCCTGCCCATCCTGGCTGGAATATCCCGAAAATCCATGATCTGCAAACCCCTGGGCGTCAACCCAAAAGATGCGCTCAATGGCACTACAGCCTTGCATGTTGTCGCTTTGCAGCAGGGCGCCAACATCCTCCGCGTCCACGACGTCAAGGAAGCAACAGAAGTAGTAAAGCTATGGAAAATGCTAACCTGAAACCCGAAACCTCATTCCCCCCAAATATCCTTGTCAAACGCAGACTTGTCTTCCTCCATCCCCGCAGGCGCCTCAATTGGCGCGATCATCGGCAAATTCACCCATTCGTGCTCTTCCGAAGACACAGCGCCCATGCGCAAAAAACCGCCCGATGCCTTTGCCGTTTCTGCAGCAAGGCCGAGCAGTCCCTTGTACAGGTTGTAAGCTACTTCCCGGTCCAATTTGACCAGTATCGGGTTCAGTTTCCCCAAACGGTCAGCAAGTACTGCGTTGCGCTCCCTTGTATCGGCAGGCAAAACGGACATCTCATGCTGGAGCTTCACCCAAAAGCCCTCGGCGATGCTGCGATAGTATTCTTGTAAGTCAGCCTGCCCTGCATAGCTGCGGGTACGCACCAGTTTCTCCGACCAATTCCTTTCGTCACCGTCCAGCTTGCCATCGGCAGCGCCAATAAGGATGGTCACCAGGGCCGGGGCTGCCTTCAAAGCTTCTATTTCTTCTTGCGATAATTTCTTGAAAATGTCCATGTTGATGTCAAGTGTTGTTGAATATTTGGGCGAAGTTAGAAAGCCGGGAAATGACTTGCTACATTTGCCGTCCGACAAAATATAAACGACGCGATTCATCGGAGAATTTTAACAAAAACCCATGGCTAGGACAAAAAAAGAGGGCGGATCCACGAAGGGCGGCGCTACGACGCCCTTGATGGCGCAGTTTATCCAGGTAAAGGCCAAATACCCCGACGCGGTGCTGCTGTTCCGTGTGGGCGATTTTTATGAAACATTTGGCGAGGATGCCATCAAGAGCAGCAGGGCCCTGGGAATAACCCTTACCAGCCGGAACAACGGCGGCTCCGATATCGAGCTGGCGGGCTTCCCCTTCCACTCGCTCGACACCTACCTTCCGCGCCTCGTCCGGGCTGGTTACCGCGTGGCGATTTGCGAGCAGATGGAAAAGCCGGTGCCGGGCAAGGTGGTGCGCCGCGCCGTGACCGAGGTAGTTACCCCGGGCGTGACCACAGAGGACGCCCTCCTTGAGCACAACAGCAACAATTACCTGGCAACCCTCGCTTACGGGAAAAACGAACAGTTCGGGCTCTCGTTCCTCGACATTTCAACGGGAGAGTTTTTTGTATCAGAAGGCGACAGCAGCAATATAGACAAGCTCTTGCAGAGTTTCAAGCCGGCGGAAGTGGTGCTGCCCAAAAGCAGGGTAAAGGAATTTACGGCCGTTTATGGCGACAAATTTTACACCAATACACTGGAAGACTGGATTTTTACCCGCGATTTTGCCCGGGAAAAACTGCTTGGCCATTTCCAGACCGCCAGCCTCAAAGGTTTCGGCATAGAAGAGCTGGATCTGGCCCAAACAGCCGCTGGCGCCGCGCTGCACTATCTTGCCGCCACCGAAAACAAGCACCTTACCCACATAACTACCCTAAGCCGGCTTCAGACGGAAAAATACGTATGGCTCGACCGTTTCACCATCCGAAACCTGGAATTGGTGTCGAGCAACCACGAAAACGGCGTTTCGCTGTGCCAGGTGCTCGACAAGACCGTGTCGCCCATGGGCGCCAGGCTGCTCCGGAAATGGATATTGCTGCCCCTTACCAGCTTCAACCAGATCAAAGACCGGCACGATACCGTGCAACTCCTGGTAGAAAACCAGGCTTTTGCCGGCGAGATCGAGCCCCAAATCCGGCATATCGGCGACCTGGAGCGCTTGATGGCCAAGACTTCGGTAGGGAAAATCAATCCCCGCGAGGTGATGCAGCTGCGCAGGGCACTGTTGGCCATCGAACAGCTCAAACAATTGCTCCAACAGCCAGTGGTCGCCGAAAGCCCTTTGTCCGCCGTCATCGCACGCTTTGCCGAAGGACTGAACCCTTGCCAGACCCTGCGCGCCCGCATCGAGCGCGACCTCGACCCGGAACCGCCCGCAGACATCCGCAAGGGCGGGGCTATGGCCGACGGTTGCAACGCCGAGCTCGGCGAACTTCGCCATATCGTGCGCAACAGCCGCGACACGCTGCTCGAAATACAGCAGCGGGAAATCGACCGCACGGGCATCCCGAGCCTTAAAGTAGCCTTCAACAACGTATTTGGCTACTACATCGAAGTGACCTCCAAATGGAAAGACCAGGTGCCACCGGAATGGACGCGCAAACAGACCATCGCCAACGGGGAGCGCTACATCACGGAGGAACTCAAAACGCTGGAGGCCAAGATTTTGGGCGCCGAAGAAAAGATTCAGGCGCTTGAAGAAGCCCTGTTCCTGGCTTTGGTGGAAGAAATTGGCAACTACATACAAGCAGTACAGCAAAACGCGCAGCTGATCGCCCGCCTCGACTGTCTGCTCTCTTTTGCCAAATGTGCCCTTAGAAACAACTATGTCCGCCCGGAAATAGACGACAGCACCATCCTCGAAATCCGGGAGGGCAGGCACCCGGTCATCGAAACACAGTTGCCGATCGGCGAGCCTTATGTTCCCAACGACCTTTTCCTCGACAGCGAATCTGTGCAGGTCATCCTCATTACAGGCCCCAACATGTCGGGGAAATCGGCGCTGCTTCGGCAAACAGCGCTCATAACCCTCATGGCCCAGATGGGGAGCTTCGTACCGGCAGGCAGCGCCCGTATTGGTTTGGTTGACAAAGTGTTCACCCGCGTGGGCGCCAGCGACAACATCAGCGGCGGGGAAAGCACGTTCATGGTAGAGATGAACGAAACTGCGCTGATCATGAACAACATCAGCGACCGCTCCCTAATCCTTCTGGACGAAATCGGGCGAGGCACCAGCACCTACGACGGCATCAGCATTGCCTGGAGCCTGACCGAATACCTGCATGACAACGAGCGCGCCCGCCCCAAAACCCTGTTCGCTACCCACTACCACGAGCTCAACGAGTTGGCGGAAAGCCATGAAAGGGTGCATAACTTCCACGTGAGCACCAAAGAGATCGGCCAAAAGGTCATTTTCCTGCGCAAACTGGTGCCTGGCGGCTCTAACCACTCCTTTGGGATCCATGTGGCCCGGATGGCCGGTATGCCCCAGAGCATCGTGGAGCGCGCAGCCGAAATACTGAAAACACTGGAATCCCAATCGGTGGAAGGGGAAATTGCCGAGTCTAAGACCAATGGCAAGCAGCAAAAGGCGGAAACCCAGTCGCAAATGCAAAAAAAGGTCAAGAACATCGCTGCGCCCCTGCAACTGCATATTTTTGACCTCGACGACTACACCATGAAGATCAAGGAAGAACTGCTGGGGCTCGACTTGAATACTATGACGCCCGTGGAAGCGTTGTGGAAGTTGAACGAATTGGTGAAAATTGCGAAGAAGTAATTTAACACATAGGTGTTATGTGTTAAAAAAAACGATGCATTAGCCCCCTCCTTTGTACATTTGCCTTCCTAATCCGTATCTTCAAGCTACCCCGCCCGGTCTCATTTCAAAACAGACTGTTAATCGCGGTTGTGGGCAAATTAAAACGCATTTTTGCCCGTTTCACGCCCATTCAAAACAAAACCCGATCATGCTATTGAAAATGAATGCCCGACGGCTGATGCTCGCTATCCCTTTTCTCTTTATTTCCTTTGTTTTGTTTGCCCAGGCACCTGTGGAGGACTGCAACAACGGCATTGACGACGACGGCGACGGGCTTATCGACTGCTTCGACACAGATTGTACCTGCACAGGCCAGTGCGACGATTTTTACTACACCACCTGCAACGCTGATTGTTATTACGTCCCACCTTGCGGGCAAATATCCTTGGGCATACAGTGGAGCTCCGACGCGGAAACAGGCACGTATTCCCCAATGGTGGCAGGCGACATGGACGGCGATGGCATCCCCGATATTGTCACCACGCGCAACGAATCGCCCGACCTGTACGTGATCGACGGCGCGACCGGCCTTACCAAGGTGCATGTGATGGCCCCAACGGTTTGGCCTGGTGGCACCGCGCCGGCCATTGCCGACCTCGACCACGACGGTTTAGGGGAGATCGTGATCGTCGGTTTCGACCGTCTCCTGTATTGCTATGAGCATGACGGCACCCTAAAATTTACCAGTTCCATCCAAGTGGGGTACCAGCCGCGGTACAGGTATTCGGTACCGAACATCGCCGATTTTGACCACGACGGCTGGGCAGAGATCAATATTGGCAACCAGGTTTTTAGCGGGCAAACCGGCGCTTTGCTGGCACAAGGCGGCTCAAATGTTTCAGCCGGAGAACACCCGGCCAGGGCGGCAAATGGCTTTTCATTTGCTTCTCCCGTTGCAATGGACGTGCTGCCGGATGCCTTTTGCCCCGATTGCGCCGGGCTTGAGATCGTAGCGGGCAACCAGGTGCTTTCCGTCAACCTCGCGACAGGGGCGGTCACGCCGGTTGTTTCGGCATTTTGGCCTGTGTCAGATGGGTTCACCAGCGTCGCCGATTTCGACGGGGATGGGGACTTAGATGCCATCGTGCAGGGCAGGAACATTTTTACGAACGCCAACACCGTATTTGTTTGGGATATACAAACCCCCTTTGTTTTGCGGCAATATAAATTGATAAACAACTGGGCAGAGGGCGCCTCCAGGGTGAACGTGGCGGATTTGAACGGAGATGGGAGGCTTGAAGTCAGCTTTGTGAGCCACCCCAGGCTCTACGCACTGAACAACGACTTCTCAGTGCTGTGGACCCGCCCCGTGGACGATGCCTCAGCCATCACTTGTTCCAGCATCTTTGATTTTTGCGGCGACGGCTCCGCAGACATCGTGTACCGCGACCAAGAGTGGCTTCGGGTAATTGACGGGGCGACTGGCGCGGTGAGCTTTCAAGATCAATGCCTGAGCGCCACCCATATCGAGGCGCCCCTAATCTTAGACGTGGATGCCGACGGGCAGACAGAAGTAGTTATCCAGTGCGGCACCAATGGCGGGTCTTCCACCGGCACTGTAGTGGTGTACGAAGCGATCGGCACACCAGACATCACTTCGCGGAAAGTGTGGAACCAGCATGGCTATTTTAACACCAACATCAACGAAGACCTGAGCGTGCCGCAATACCAGCAAAACCCGCATGTTATCGGCGACTCCTTAGTGATGAACACCTTTATGAACCAATATTTCAACCCCACATTCCCATCGCCGGATGGCGCCATTTCCTTCCAAAACGTCTCCTGTAACCGCGATTCAATGGAGATAAGCCTGGAAATCTGCAATGTCGGCGACAATATAATGCCCGCACAAACCCCGATCTCCGCTTACCTGGGCAACCCGCAAACAACAGCTGCCACCTGGATCGGCAGCGCCATCCTTGGGGCCGACATCAACCTTGGGGCCTGCGACACCCTGCGCTTCAACGTTCCCCGGTATGCCAACGACACGATATTCTTAGTGCTGAACGACGACAATTCGACTCCAACGCCTTTTAACTTGAACACCGATTTCCCCGTAACGGCCATCGGGGAGTGCGGCTTTGGCAACAACATCGCGTCTTTTTACTATCTCTATCTGCCCGCTGTCGTTGACCTTGGCCTGGACACAGCGATTTGCGACAACACCAGCATCCAGTTGGATGTTTCCGGCAACCAGCTGGTTGGCTGGCAATGGAGCACGGGAGACACGACATCCAGCCTGAGCATAGCCGCCCCCGGGGTGTACGCTGTGTCTGTGACGGACGTATGCAACATCTTGCAGACGGATACCATCCTCATTGCTATCGACAGCAGCACCGTGGTGAACATCGGGATAGATCAGAGCCTCTGCAAAGGGGAAACAGTGGCATTTTCCGAATCCGGGTTTGATTTCTACAATTGGGCATCAACTGCCTCCCTGAGCTGTACCGGTTGCGCCAATGTCACCGTTTCACCGGCCAATTCAACCCTGATCATCCTGGAAGCTGGCTTTTCAAACGGTTGTGTCAACCGGGATTCGGCCTATATCACGGTATTCGACACGTTTTACCACAAAGTGGACACCTTAGTTTGCTGGGGAGGAAAAGTCAATTATAACGGCCAATTGATCCCTGCGGACAGCAGCGCCACTTTTTTCCTCCAAACGGTGCACGGCTGCGACTCTACCGTGCAGGTTCGGGTTGCAGGCACTGCGCTCGGCACCTTCAACCATGTGGTGGACACGGCGGTTTGCCTTGGGAAGACCTTGTCGTACCTGGGTTTCGACTTGGAATGGGGAGCGGAAAAATCTTTCAATCTGAGCGCCATAACTGGCTGCGACTCTACCGTGCTGGTTCGTGTCGCGCCGCTCGACACCTTTTATCTTTTGGAAGACCGCACTATTTGCTATGGCGAGTTTTCTGAAATTTTCGGACAGCAGCAAAACACCAGCGGGGTCTATAACGGGAAGTTCACCGCGACAAACGGCTGCGACTCCACCCATGTCATCAGCCTGAGTGTTCTGCCGCAAATTCAATTGGAAATCGACGCTACACCCGCTTGTTTTGGAGAATCCAACGGCGCCTTGAGCGTTGCGGTGCCAAATGGCGTAAATCCATTGCAGTTCGCCTGGAGCTTTGCCGGGCCTCAGGTACCGCAGGCCCAAAACCTGCCGCCTGGCGATTATTCCCTCACTGTGACCGACGGGAACGACTGCACCGAAACGAAGGATGTCACAGTCGAATCCTATCCCGCGTATATTTTTGAAGCAAATGCCGACTCCGTGAGCTGTTTCGGCTTGAGCGATGGCGCCATTTCGGTCGAAAGCCCGGACCCTGGGCTCACATTCTCCCTCGACTACGGCCCATTTATGCAAACGCCGCTGTTTGGCAACCTGAGGGCAGGTACATATGACATACGCGCAGAGGATATTTACGGATGCCAGGACACCGTGCAGGTAAGCGTGCAGCAACCGCCCCTGTTGGTGCTCGACCTGCCTCAAGACACCACCATTCAGTTGGGCGTTTCGCTCCCATTGAACATTGGTTTTCAGGGGCTCAGCCCTGTCAGTTATGTGTGGAGCGACACCAGCTACCTCAGTTGTGCCGCTTGCCCCGAGCCCGTGGTGCAAGTGCCGCTGCAGACCGTGCGCTATATGCTTACCATTACTGACAAAAACGGCTGCTCGGCCAGCGACGAGATGCTGCTGACCGTCGATCAGGTCATTGGTGTTTACATTCCCAATGCGATCGGTGGCGGCGGCGAGAACAGCCGCTTCGAGCTAAATTTCGGCCCCTCGGTGCAGAAAATAAACCTGATGCGTGTGTTTGACCGCTGGGGAAGCCTGCTGCACGAGGTGCGGGATGCTTTCCCGGGCGATGCAACTATCACTTGGGACGGCCGTTACAAAGGTTCCCTGGTGAATCCGGGGGTTTATGTCTGGATGATCGAGCTCGAATTGGTGAACGGCGTGGTGGTGCAGAAAAAAGGCGATTTGACCGTGGTAAGGTAAAGGCTTACCGCAATAAGGTGACCTGGCCCTTTTTTGTCCCTTTTTCCCCGTTTGTCAATTCGTACACCAGCACATACAGGTACACGTCCGATGCTAACGGAACGCTGCCGAACAAGCGCCCGTCCCAACCTTCATTTGGGAGGTAGGAGTCAAACACCCTTTCGCCCCAGCGGTCATAAACAGCCAGTCGGTAGTCGAGGAAGATATTGCCCTTGAAAACGGGTTTGAACACGTCGTTGGCCTGGTCGCCGTTGGGGGTAAAGGCGTTGGGCATGTCAAATTTGACTTCTGGCCGGATATTCACTTTCAGGGTTGCCGTATCGCTGCAGCCATGCGCATCGGTGCCGACAACGGTGAAAACAGTGGTTGTATCGGCAGTGAATACCGGGCCTGGGCAATTAGCGCAGCTCAAAGAACCCGCAGGTGACCATACGTAGTTTTGTGCGCCCACTGCGGCGAGCGGCACCTGTTCACCGATGCTGGCACTGTCTGGCCCGGTCGCCGAGACCTGCGGCTGCGGGAAAAGCGCGATCAAAAAGGTATCGGTGCTGCCATCACATATCCCGCCCTGTTGGTACAATACCTGGTAGTTGCCCGCCATCAGGCCAAGGGGATCAAAAACCCCGTTCCCATCCACGCAGTTGCCACAATTGGCGCTCCAGCTGCCACCGCTCGGCGAGGGCGGGCTCAGGTGTATCGTATCTGACACAGGCAAGCAAAGCTCAATAGATTGCGTGGAGCCTTCCTGGGCGGGCGCAGCTTTCAGCACCTTGACGCTGCAATCTTCCTTTATCTCCAAAAATTGGTTGGTCGGTACGTTTGTGCGCACACAAACCTTGCCAGAGGGCCACTGCACCAGCAGCGAGTCGATCATGGCCGCGTCGCCGCAGCCGAAATGCTGCCACATCGGGTTGGTGCCGGTGGCGGCAGTCTGGGCGGATATTTGGCGCATTTGCCATACCGCACTGCCGTTGATGCTCGCTTTGGCCCGGATGGTGGCGCCGATGGCTGCTTGGTTGGATTGCTGGCCAACACATTTTATTTCCAGCCAGGCAGTACACGGCTCGCCCAGGTTTTTGAAAAAAAGGTCGGGCGAGGCATCGGGTTGTGTGATGTGCAGGTCGAGCCAGCCATCCATATCGTAATCGACCCATACGATGCCGTTGCTGTTGGAGCCGTTGGTGGCGGTAGGGAAAAGGGTGGGATACTCGGCTGTAATATCTGTCAGGTTGCCTTTCCCGTCGTTTTCCCAAAAACGGCTGTCGGTGCCCCAAAAGCCGATGGTGACCAGGTCCTGGTCGCCGTCGTTGTCGAAATCGCCCCAGTTGGAGGACCAGGAAGTGTGGTTGAGCGCCCCCACCGTCTTGCTGGCAAAAGTTCCGTTGCCGTTGTTGAGGTGCAACATATCCTGCCCGAATTGGTGGCAGACAAACAGGTCGAGCCAGCCATCGTTGTTGACGTCAACCCAGTTGGCGGAACGGGCGTTCTGGGTGCTGGTAATCACGGTTCCGGCGGCGGCCATTTTGGTAAAAGTGCCGTCGCTGTTGTTGCGGAAGAGGTTGTTGTTGCCCGGCGCGGTAGGGCCAATCTGGTAATTAACCACGAAGATATCCTGGTCGCCGTCGTTGTCGTAATCGCCCCAGAAACCGCCAGAAGTCCAGGCCAGGTCGTTGACCAAAGCCCCTGTTGTCACTTCCACGAAGTTGCCGTTGCCCGTATTGCGGTACAGCTTGTTCTTTAGGTCGTTCCAGCGCGGGATGAACAGGTCCACCCAGCCGTCGTTGTTGTAGTCGGCCCAACTGACGGTGCCTTCGTAGGGCTGTGCCACATTGGGTGTAGCGCCGGAAGCGTTGTTGAGAACCAGGCTGGCGCCCCCATTGTTCAGCCACAATTCGTTGATACCGTTGTTGTTCCAGGTTGCGCCGATGTACAGGTCGAGGTCTCCGTCGTTGTCCACATCGGCCCAGCCGTGGCGCATGGGGTTTTTCTGGGTGCTGTTGAGCAGCATGGTGTTGCTGAAATTGCCACTGCCGTCGTTCAGAAAAATAGCCGAGCGGTTCACAAAATTGGGGAACGTGCCGCCTGCGCCCGTGACGCAAACATCCAGGTCGTTGTCGTTGTCCACGTCAACCCAGGAGACCCCGTTGAGGTAAGAATCGCTGTCGAGGAAGGGCAGGGCAGACAAGGTTTGGAACGTGATTTGTGCCTGGCTGCTGCTGGCCATTGACAAAGCAAGGCAAAACAAGGATGATCGAATGGAAATAGGCATCATAATGTGTTTTTGTTGACGAAAAAGCGCAAATGAGGGACGTTAGCCCCGAAAACCTTTGTAATGGCGGCGGCACGACAATAGCCCTGTTTTATTTGGACAATCTTTTACCCCTTCAACGCCCCCACGATCACCGAAAAATCGTCCGCTTTGAGCGAAGCGCCGCCGATCAGCCCGCCGTCCACGTCCGGGCAGGAAAAAAGCTCTGCCGCGTTCTGGGCGTTGCAGGAGCCGCCGTACAGGATGGTGGTGGCGTCGGCAATGGCCTTTCCGTATTTTTTGGAGATCAGGACGCGGATGGCGTGGTGCATGTCCTGCGCCTGCTGGCTGCTGGCGGTGCGGCCGGTACCAATGGCCCAGATCGGCTCATACGCGATCACCACTTTTTTGAAATCTTCCACGTTGAGGTGGAAAAGGCTGGCTTTGAGCTGTTTGGCGACAAACCCGACGTGCGTGTCAACCTCCCTGACGTGTAGCGGTTCGCCACAGCAAAAGATGGGTCTCATGCCGCGGGCGAGCGTGGCATTGACCTTTGCTGCCAGCACCTCGTTTTTTTCCTTGAAATACTGCCGGCGCTCGGAGTGTCCGATGATGACAAACTCCGCGCCCGTGGAAGCGACCATGTCGGCGGAAACTTCTCCAGTGAAGGCGCCCTTGGGCTCGTGGTGGCAATTTTGAGCGGCAAGGTGGAAGTTCTTGCGCACCTTCAACATTTTCCCTACTGCGGCCAAATGGGTGAGCGGTGGGGCGACCACCACTAATCCTTTGGGCTTGTCCACTTTTTCGAGGATGGCCTTGCAGAGTTCGAGCCCCTCGTCCAGGGTCGTGTTCATTTTCCAGTTTCCGGCTACAATTTGCTGACGCATAGGGACTTGTGTTTTTTTTGTTGTTTTGCTGTTGCAGATTTGATGGCCAAAAATACAACAAGGGGGCGTACTCCAGGCCAAGCGCCCTAACTTTCGCCCATCGCATTTAACAAAACCCGACTTTCCCATGCAGCGATTTTGCCTTGCCCTCGACCTGAAACCCGACCCAGAACTGATCGCCGAATATGAGTCTTACCACCGCGCGGTGTGGCCCGAAATCATCGCCAGCATCCGGGCTGCCGGGATACAGCGCCTGGAGATTTACCGGATAGAACAGCGGCTGTTCATGGTTTTGGAGGCAAACGAATCCTTTTCATTTGAAAAAAAAGCAACAGCAGACGCAGCAAACCCAAAAGTCCAGGAATGGGAAGCGCTGATGTGGCGCTACCAACAGGCGCTGCCCTCGGCCAAGCCAGGAGAAAAATGGGTGTTGATGAAGAGGATATTCAGCCTCTGATGTACAAGGTGCTTGGTCAACTGCCTGTTATGACCAAGCCTTTTGTCACAAATGGGCCTGCTCCTCCCTCAACTTTGAGCCAATAAAAACCGCTCGGCAAACTTCCGGGAAGGCGGATAAGCAACTGCGAATTGGATACCCACTGCGCATAAACATGCAAGACCCTACCGGTCATGTCCAATAAGCTGCACGTCAGCTCACCCCCCTCTATATCGGGCAAGTCCAAGGTCAGCAAAGCCCCAGGCGCCGCCGGGCTGGGCGATACCTTGAAATCCAGAGCTTGGGCAATTTCCGAGATGCCGACACTTTGCTTCTCCAAGGTAAAAGCCATGTCCCAGGATAGGGTAGGGAGGGCTATGGTCAGGGTTCCGTTGGCAGCCACCACAGGGCTTGCAGCCGTCACAGCCCCCGTGAGGCAGTTGTAATAGCGGATGCTGTAATTGCCGTTGGTTACGTTCGGCACCGTAAGCATAGCCCCCGTTACGGCAGGGGGCGCGCCGTTTGCCGCCACATATTCGTGGTTGTAGCGGTTGCTCAGCACCCAACCCGCCAATTTGTCCTGGTTGGCCGATTTCAGCAGGTAAGCATCAACCCCGTTGCCCAGCCCGGAGAAAGTGTAGCTGGAAATGGTGATCCAATCGGTACCTGTGTTGTCCACTTTTATGCTGTGCTGCCCGGCCGGCACGTTGATGGTATAGGTCTGGTTTGTGGAAGCCGATTGCTCCAGTAGCTTCACGCCGTCGAGCCAGATCGCGATTTTTGGGGCCTGCCCCGTTTCGGAAGCCGTTTTTACCTTGAAAGTGCCATTGGCGGGGTAATTCACGTAAAAAACAGGCGGCCTCCTGTACTGTGTGTTCCATACCGAACCGTACAGGTATTGCCCCAAGCTCACGCCAGCGGGCGTCACCGTCCCGTTGGCTATCGTAATTGAGGTGTCGGAAAGGGCGCCCCAACCCTGGGTAGGCTGCAACACCAGGTCTGCTGGCGCCCCGGCAACAGTTGCCGCAGCTGGCTGCATGATGGCGTTTTTGAAGGGCACCAAGGCTGCTACCGTGCTCAGGGGGCTGAAATGGTAGTACAGGTTTTTGGGCGCGATGTAGCTGTCCCACCACCAGCTCAGCCCCGTACCCAGGCCGCCGCCGAACAGGGTGGCCCAAAGGGCGTTGTGGAAATAGATGCCGTTCGGGTCGAGGTTGCCAAGCTGGTCGCCGGAGCCGGTCAGACCGAATTCTCCATTGAGGTTTGGCTTGTCAAAATCCATGAGGTATTTGCGGGTGCCGCCGACTAAGGCGCGCTCGAGGTTTGCCGTATTGATGTAGTAATGCGTCTGGGTGAAATCGATGTCTGGCTGGTTCCAAACCTGCGGGTCGTAGAAATCCTGGGCATAGCTGCTGGAAACAAGGTGTTTATACGGGTCGATCTGTTTCAGGTAGGCGGCCATTTCCTGGTGCCAGCTGGCAACATCGCTTTTTCGCTGCGCGAACTGGTCGGTCCAGTCCACCTCGTTGAAAAGCTCCCAGTTGAGGATGCTGCGGGCATAGCCCCAACGGGCCACGATGTAGCGCAGGCGGTTTTTCACGTGGCTTCTGGCGCTGGCATTGGTGAAGAAGTCCCAGGTGTTGGCGCAGGGGCCGCCATTGGCAGCGTTGTAGGGGCTGTTGACCCATTCCGGGTTCACCTGCGTGGACACTTGCCCGTGGTTGTGCAGGCAAAGCTGCACATAGACTCCCGTTTCTGCGCAGAAATCGAACATCCAATCCTGGTAGAAGCCGCTTGTCTGCTTGTATTGCCGCAGCCCGGTGTAGCCGCTCACGCCGTTCTTCCATTCGATGCCGAGCCCCCAGCTGCACTGCCAGAGCCGGAAGAAGTTGCCGCCGTTGTCGGTCAGGTGGGTGAGCCAGTTGTTGTAATCCACATATGGGTTGCCGTTCTGCCAGCCGATGTTTTCTCCGACCGTTATCAACTGTTCCCCGTTGTCGAGGTGCAGGTAATTGCTTTGGTTTCCGCGCACGAAGCCCTTGTTTTTGGGGCTTGTAACGGGCATCACTTGGAAAGTTTGTTCAGGGTAGGCGCCGGTGCCGGAGGCATTGGTGCAGGAAAGCGTATATTTCCAGGCGCCGGTTTGGTTCGGCGAGAATCGGACCTTGAAATTGCCGTTACCGACCGGGCTCAAGGCGCCTGTTTGTGCGTTGGCGAGCACGTAATCTTGCATATAAAAGCCGTCAACGGCAGTAGTCTGGCCATCTGGCGCCGTAAAAACAGCGGCAACCCTGATCTCGTCATAGTTATAAGGGTTGTTCCAATTGGCTGTGATGCCGAGCTTCACCTCGAACTTGCCCCATTTTTCTACGGTGGAAGACACTGGGGTCGCGCTGCTGATGACGGGCGCCTGCGCCTCGAGCAGGGAATTGGCAGAAATGAGCAAGAGGGCTGTGTAAATTTTTTTCATAACGGTTGTTGGTTGTTTTAAAATGGTAAATTGCCCATTCATCATTCCCTCCATCGATAGCTTTCCAATTCAAAGCCCGCCAAATCCAGCACACGGTCTATAACGGTGGCAACTGCGGCTTCAATATCTGCCGGTTGGGAATAAAATGAAGGGCAAGCGGGTGCAATGATGCCGCCCGCTTCCGTCACGGTTTTCATATTGTTGATGTGGACCAGGCTCAGGGGCGTGTCGCGGGTGACGAGGATGAGCCGCCGGCGCTCTTTGAGCGCTACGTCGGCGGCGCGGCTGATGAGGTCATTGCTCACCCCGGTAGCAATCCTGGCCAACATTCCCATCGAGCAGGGGCAAACGATCACGGTGTCATACTTGGCCGAACCAGAGGCGAATGGGGCGAAAAAGTCGTTTTTTTCGTAAAATTGGAAGGGGTAATTTGAAAAATCTGGCGAACCGATTTCCAGCTCCCAATTGAGTTTGGCATTTTCGGACAATACCACACCTACTGCAGCTGTCTGCGCCTGCAAAACCGAGAGTTTGTCCAACAAGATTTTTGCATAAACCGCTCCTGAGGAGCCTGCAATGGCAACTACTACTTTTTTCATGGACAGATAACCTGATAGGTTCGGAAAAGTTGTCCCGGGAAAATCATTCCACCGTAATTTCGTCAACAAATATCCAACACTTTTGGCCTTTCCCGGGATGCCACGTCGGGTTTTTCAGCGGACTTTCTACTTTTACCCGCACAAAACGAGCTTGAACGGTTTGAGGAAAATGGCAGCCCAACAAATGGGTTTTTTGCTCGCCCATGTTGCTGTTTGGCGGAAACTGCTTTTTGCCCTGGTGCAAGAATTTATTCCCGTCAACGGATGTCAAAACCTCGATTGCCGTTGGCTTAAAAATCCAGGGGCCATTATTTTCCAGGCAATGGACGAACACCTTGTTGATGGCCTTGGCGTCTCCCAAGTCGAGCGTTGCATCAAGGTGCTCTCCCTCAAAACCGAGCCAGGTGTCGGCCCCCTGGGCATCCGCGATGACGCCATCAATCAGGGATGCGGCGCCCTTGGCAGGGTATTTGGGCGATGGCGGATTCAACAGGGAAGCCTTTGCGATGCCGAACTTTTTCTTGACAAAAACCGCTTCGACAATAGGGGAGTTGTTCCATCCTGATTTGGCGGCGAATGCCCGGACATGCGCAGTATTGTCCAGCACAATTTTATCTTTGTATTTAGGCGACTGAGTGGTTGGCGAGGCGGCTTCTGAGAGGGTGTAATAAATATCGACGCCTTTGAACGGGAAGCTCAATTCCACCTGCATGGTGTCCTCAAAAAAGGAGCGCCCGTACAGCAATTTCGGGCTTCGCAGGGTGAGGGTTTGGCCCTGGTCAATGGCCGTGCCCGATTCAATTTTAAGCTTTGGGAACTGTTTTTGCCATGCTGCGACAGCCTGTGCCGTTGTTTCTGTTTGCCAAAGGTACAAGGCCCTTAACTGGGCAAGTTTAGGCAGGATGGCCTCCAACCCATTGTCCACCAACGTATTGGTCAGATTGACGGATTCCAGGTAGGATGATTTTTCCAAAAAAGGCAACACTGCGCTCGACACCTTGGTGTGGGCAAGGTTGATCTTGATCAGGTGCGGGAAATGCCTGGATGCAAGCGCTTTGTCGCCCAGCTCAGAATGCGAGAGGTCCAAGTCGATTACTTGCTCAGCGACAGATTCTAGGGCTCCCCAGTGCTGGGGGCTGAGCTTTTTTTGCCCTGCTAAGGAAACAACAAGCCAGGGCTGGTCTGGCGCCAGGGCTTGAACGCCGATGTGCAATGCCCGCAATTTTTCGATAGCCTGGGGGCTTGCATTGGGCACTTCTATGGAAAAAACCGGGTTCGCTGGCGGGGTTTGGGCTTCCGCCAGGATTTGTTGTAATGCCTCGGGCATTGGTTTGTCCCGAACCAATGCTTGAAAATCTGCACCTGTTTCTATCCACCATTGCAGCAGCTCGACTTCTAAATCGCTCAATTGGGGCTTCCCGGAAGGTGGCATGTGGTCGTCGTGGTGCATCGGCAAGCGGATGCGCAGGAGCATCATGCTGCTGTCTGGTTGCCCTGGCAATATTATTTTCCCGTGCTTCCCACCGGCCATAATGCCTTCTTCAGTGGTCAACAAGAGCTTCCCCTTCTGTTTTTCAGGCCGATGGCACGACACACATTTTTTCTGCAAAATGGGCTGGACGATGTTTTTAAAGATGGGCGTTTCAGGGCTGAACACTTGTGATGAAGCTCCTTTTGTTGGCTTTTCCGCAGTTTTTTCGGCAAACAAATACTCGGCACCGTGCGTCAGGCTGCCGCCAAAATGCCCCGTTGCCGTCAGCGCCAAAATGGCAAGCGAGAAAAGTGGAAAGTACCAACGGCTGTGCCGCAGCGCCCAAACCAAGCCAAAGAGTCCAACAGTGCCGATGCCCCACCAGCGGTGCTTTCCCACCAGCCCCTCCTCATAGCCGCCCGTGGCGGCCAAGGCCCAACCGCTTGCGGCACTCAGCGCTGCTGCCACAAATCCCAGCGTTATGGCCATGCGGATGGCAGGCTTCAACTGCCATTGGTTAAACCAGCGCGCCATACATTCCAACACAAAAGCCAGGAGCAGAATCCCGATGGGCAGGTGGACGAGCAATGGGTGAAAGTGGCCAAACATTTTTTATAATGTGCTAATTAGGGAATTTGATAATTATAGGCTTGGGTTATTGGAACACTATTTCGTCCAAAAAAAGCCAGGCGGGGGTTCCGGCGCCTGGGTGTCCAGTGGGCAAATTGCCGAACGGTTCGATTTTGATGCGAAAGCTTCGGGTTTTTATGCGCTTTAATTTGATTGGGCGGTAACAGGCATATTCAGGCTTGGAGGAAATGGGCACAGCGGGTTCAGCAGCAGCCCAATACCCGATTTCAACCCATTTCCCGCGATGGGTTTTCCCTTCAATCACGATTTTACGACAGGGCAAAATCCACGCATTGTAATCTATTAAAGTGCTTATTATCAATTGTTTGCAATTGATAATGTCAACAAAAAAAGCTTCGATTGTCAGGGCGCCCCCGGCAAAGCCCAACCAATTGCCGTCCTGGATGTCGGCGCTGCCTTTTTTCAGGTCGAACAAGGAAGCCACGCCATTTCCTGAATAATTTTTGTGGACAGGTTTGTCGAGGCGTGCGCTGTCTGGCTGGTGCATTATTTCAATGAAACGCCTTTCCACAACCGGGCTTTGCAAAAAATCCGAGTGCCTTGAAATGGCCCAAACCGTAGTCGAGGACTTGAGTGAAAAGGGTAGGGTATAGGTGGCTGCCCTGTTGCCGGGACGCCCCTGGAAGGAGTATTGTATTATGGCTTTTTCAAGGGCAAATTCCAAGGAAACCGTGGTTTCTCCCTTGAAAAAGACATCGCCTGCTGTGAACCTCGGCGGGGCAAGCTGTATGGATTGGCCAAACAATATCACAGGCAGAAAACAAGGCAACAGATAGCGCATCTTACACTCGGCTTAATTTTATCGGATAAACCTGGCCGCTGTTCCATTGGGCTACAAACAGGTTTTCATCCCCGTCAACCAGCACGTCGTGCGGATGCTTGAAAGCGCGGACAGTCTGATACATCGGCTTTAAATTTCCTGCTTCGTCATAGCGCGGCGTGCTGGCGGCTGGGGCGGACACGACTTTGTTGTTTTTGTCCAAGATGCACACAAAGCCGGTGCCGCTGTCCCAAGGCAGTTGGCTGATCAGCACGGCAAAATAAACGTTTTCGCCACAGACCACCGGGCGGCAGATAAAAGCACCCGGCAGAGGTGTCGTTTCGAGCAGGGCGCCGTCGAGGCTGAAACGCTTCAGCTTGTTGTCGGCGCGGGAGCTGACAAGCCAGGCCGGCGCTGTTTTGTCGCGGGTATCCAGCGCGATGCCGTGAGCGTTTTTGAGATGTTTTGGGCCGCCAAATATGTTCTTCAATTCGCCTTTTGAGCCATAGTGAACGATGAAATCCTTTCCATATCCATCGGCTACAAACACATCGCCGCCGGGCGAAATGGCCGTTTCGGTTGGGCGGAATTCTTCCTTCTTTTGATATTCATCTGCCTCTGCAGGCCACCCAAATGTTTGTATCACCTTGCCGTCAAGCCTTGTTTTTATGACCTGGTTCAGCCCTGGATCTGTAATGTACAAAAACTCTTCCCCATTTTCGTCGTGCAGGCTGAGGCCATGAGCGCCAGGGTATTCATGGCCCCAGGCGCCGATCACCGTTCCGTCTTGGTTGAATATCAGGATGTTGTTGCGGGTATCGTCGGTGGTCATAAATATTCGCCCTTGCTTGTCCAGCACCATTTCATGACAGTTCTTCACCGGGAAAGCGGAAGGGGCGGCCTTGCACCAGTTTTGGTCGATGCGGTATCGAAAATCGCCGTGTCCAAGGATTGGCTCGGGTTTTGCGCCAAAGGCAAAACCGGTCGTGACCACCGTGATATGTTTAATAAAACTTCTTCGTTTCATGGAATGCTCGATTTGTTTCTATTTGCCGCTGCACTGCATTGAGGGCTTTGATTGCTGAGTTTTCAGAGAGTTTTTTTCACCACAGAGTTACACAGCGTTTTCAGAGAGTTTTTTTCACCACAGAGTTACACAGAGTTACACAGAGTTACACAGAGGCGCTTATTATTTGGATTTGAATACTTCTAAAAAACACGACGCAGCCGCTATAACTCTGTGGAGAAAAAACCTCTGTGAACCCTCTGTGTAACTCTGTGTAACTCTGTGGTGAAAAAAACTCTGTGTAACTCTGTGGTGAAAACCTCAGCCCAAAACCCCCTTCACCACCGCCCCGCTCACATCCGTCAGCCTAAAGCGCCGGCCCTGCGTTTGAAACACAAACCGCTCATGGTCAATGCCGAACAGGTGTAGCAGTGTCGCCTGGAAATCATGCACATGGACGGGATCCCGCACAATGTTGTACCCAAACTCGTCCGTTTCGCCGTACGTTATGCCGGGCTTTATGCCCGCACCCGCCATCCAGATCGTAAAGCAGCGCGGGTGGTGGTCTCGGCCGTAATTGTCGGCCATCAGCCCCTGGCTGTAGTTGGTGCGGCCAAATTCCCCGCCCCAAACGACTAAGGTGTCTTCCAGCAAGCCCCGCTGTTTCAAGTCGGTCACCAGTGCCGCTGAAGCTTGGTCCACGTCTTTGGCGAGCCTTGCTGTCATGCCGTTCACGTCAGAGTGCGCATCCCAGCCCATGTGGTAAAGCTGTACGAACCGAACCCCGCGCTCGCACATGCGTCGCGCCAGTAGGCAATTGGCGGCATAAGTTCCCGGGATCATGGCATCGGCGCCGTATAGCCGGAACGTGCTGTCTGGCTCCTCGCTCAAATCGCTGAGCTCGGGAACGGATGTCTGCATCCGGTGCGCCATTTCATATTGGCTGATGCGTGCGCTGATCTCCGGGTCGCCAAAGTATTCCAGTTGTTGCTGGTTCAACTTTGCCAGCACATCCAACATCCTGCGGCGGCTGAGGCTGTCCATGCCCTGCGGGTCGTTGAGGTACAGCACCGGGTCGCTGCCGCCACGGAACTGTACGCCCTGATGCTCGCTGGGCAGAAAAGCGCTTCCCCAAACCCTCGAGGCCAATGGCTGGATATTGCCTTTGCCGCGCGACAACAGGACTACAAAAGCGGGCAGGTTGCGGTTTTCGCTGCCGAGGCCATAGCTCAGCCAGGAGCCGATGCTCGGTCGGCCCGGCTGCTGGTTGCCCGTTTGAAAAAACGTCACTGCAGGGTCGTGGTTGATGGCTTCTGTGTGCATGGATTTTATGATGCACAGCTCATCTGCAATCTTGGCAGTGTGCGGCATCAGGTCGCTGAACCAGGCGCCGCTTTGCCCGTATTGCTTGAAATCAATCCTGGAGCCAACCATCGGGAAGGATTTCTGGTTGGCAGTCATGCCCGTGAGGCGCTGGCCGTTGCGCACGCTTTCAGGGAGCTCTTGCCCGTTCAGCTCCCGCAGTTTTGGCTTCCAGTCGAACAGTTCCAACTGAGATGGCGCGCCGCTTTGGAAGAGGTAGATCACCCGTTTCGCCTTAGGCGGGAAATGGGGCAACATGCCGAAGGGGGTATTGTTGTCGAGCACAGGGCTTTCGCATCCATTGCCCAGCAGCGAGCCGAGCGCCAAGCTTCCAATGCCAATGGCGGAGCGGTGCAGGAAGGTTCTCCGGTTCAGGTTGAGTTGATATTCCAGTTCTTCCATGTTCACAATACGATAGCTTCGTCCATGTTGTATATTACGGTGATGGTAAGCATCAATGCCGCATGTTCTGCGCTGCTGGCGATAGCTGTTGGCTCACGCAGCAACTTGGCCGCATCGGCAGGTTTTGATTTAAATCGTTGGTTTTCAGTTTCAAAATAGGCCATCAATGGTTTGAGTTCCGTTCGTGCAGGAAGCCGCGACAATATCCTTTCAAAGGCTGCGGAAATCCGGTTTTCCGAGCTGGGCAAGTGCTTGTCCTGCAAAATCGCCCCAGCGAGCGCCTTTGATGCGTCCAGTATTTGTTGGTCGTTCCACATCACCAATGCCTGCAAGGGCGTGTTGGAGCGCGTGCGGCGCACCTCGCAATTGTCGCGCATGGGCGCGTCGAAAGTCAAATGTGTCGGCGGGGGAATGGTGCGCCGTTGGTAGGTGTACAAGCTGCGCCGGTATTTTTTTTCGGGCAAGGTATCAGGGATATAGGAGTATTCTCCCCGGAAGCTGTTGGCTGTCTTTTCCGTAGATATTTCTTCCCAAAGTCCGGGGGGCTGCCAGGGTTTTACCGAAGGCCCGCCGATTTCTCGCACCAGCAAGCCGCTGGAAGCCAGCACATTGTCGCGGAGAAACTCATAGGGCATCCGAAATCGCGGGCCGCGGCTCAGCCAAAGGTTTTCTGGGTCGCGGGCAAAGTCTGCCGCCTCGGCAACTGCCGTTTGCTGGAATGTCGCCGATGTGACCATCAGCCTCAACAGGTGCTTCATGTCCCAGCCGCTTTCGACAAATTCCACGGCAAGCCAGTCTATTAGCTCAGGGTGAGTGGGCAAGGCGCCTTGCACGCCAAAGTTTTCAGCAGTAACCACGATGCCGCGACCAAACAGCTCTTGCCACAACCTGTTGACCCATACCCGGGCTGTGAGCGGGTTGGCGGGATCGAAAAGCCATTGGGCCATGCCAAGTCTGTCTTTACTGTATTTCAGGGTATCGAAAGGCAAAACAGCTGCGGGAAGGGTAGGGGACACGGTTTCGCCGTGTTGGTCGTATTGGCCACGGATCAGCCGATAGGATTTCCTGAGACCGCTGCTGTCGCGCATCACCATTTGTAGTATGGTGTCCTGGGGCGATTTCAAGCCCATTTTTTTGTTCAAAAAGGGCAGGTCTTTGTCAAAATCGCCGGGTGTGATGAGCATGTAGGGCTCAGGTGTTGCCAGGTTCGGCACAAAGCCTTTTTCATCCAAGTTGTTGAAAAAGGCGAAGGTGCTGTAATATTCTATTTGGGAGACAGGGTCGTACTTGTGGTCGTGGCAGCGAGCGCATTCCAGGGTCAACCCAAGAAAAGCTTTCCCGAAGGTATTGGTCCGGTCTGCCACGTATTCTACCCGGTATTCCTCGTCGATCACGCCGCCTTCCTGGCTTATTTTGTGGTTGCGGTTGAATGCGCTGGCCAACAAGCTCTCTTTTGTCTTGTCGGGCAACATGTCGCCCGCCAACTGCCAGGTCACGAACTTGTCGTAGCGCATGTTTTCGTTGAAGGCTTTGATGACCCAATCGCGCCAGGGCCAAACGGTGCGCGGGAGGTCGTCCTGGTAGCCGTGCGTGTCGGAATAACGTGCCAGGTCGAGCCAGTACATAGCCCAGCGCTCGCCGTATGCAGGGGAGTTGAGCAATTCATCTACCATGTTTTGGTACGCCTCCACGGATTGGCTTTCATGGAATGCCCTTAATTGTTCAGGGCTTGGCGGCAGTCCCGTCAAAACAAAGCTCGCCCGGCGGAGCAACCGTGATTTGTCGGCTGTCGGAGAGTGCTGTAACCGATTCTCCCGGAGTTTTTCGAGCACAAAAGCGTCGATCGGGTTTTTGTCCCAACCTTTTTTTGAAACTGAAGGTACTTTCGGCCTGACCGGTGCAGTAAAAGCCCAATGTTGCTTCCATTGCGCCCCTTGTTCGATCCAGCGCTTCAAAAGTTGCTTTTCAAAATCGCTCAGGCTGAGGTGGGAATCCAAGGGCGGCATGATGGAATCCTGGTTGCTGGAAAATATCCGAGAGACCAGCAAGCTTTGTTCAGGATGGCCGGGAACAATGGCGAAACGGGGCTTGCCGTCCAGGGTGTCCAAGGCGGCAAATGCCCCCGCTTGAGTGTCAAAGCGCAGGTTGCGCTCGCGCTTGCTTTCGTCAGGGCCATGGCACTTGAAGCAGCGATCGCTCAAGATTGGCCGGATATGCCAGTTGAAATCAACGGCTGCGGGCATTTCTTTGCTGGGCGCTGCTGTCTTTCGCCAGCCGGCCAGCCAGCAAATCCCTGCCAACAGCAACGCAGCTATTATTGCCCAGCGTTTGTATGGAGCGGCCATGCTTTTTTTTGTCGGGCAAAGTACGGCATCGCGCAGAAAAAAGGGCAATCATTTCCCGAAACCTATGCCACGCCGGACAAACAGGTTCAATTTGTCCTTGTCGAAGGTAAAAGTGGCCACATCGTCGAGGGTAATGCTTTGGGTCAGCTGGTCGTCTTTGATCTTTCCAACTGACAGGCGCAGGTTCTGGTTCTTGATGGCCTCCACCACCACTTGGCGCACGGTTCTGGCGTTGCCGAAATATTTGTCGCGGAACTGGTGCAAGAATGCCATGTACTTGCCCAAATGTTCCCGCGCGTCTTCTTCTACCCGGTAGTTTTCCCGGCTGAACATGTGCAGGGCGATTTCGAGCAGTTCCTCCGGGTTGTAGTCATCGAATCGAAGCGCCTTGTCGAAGCGGCTGCCCAGACCTGGGTTAACCTTGAGGAAGTTGTCCATGTGTTCGGGGTAGCCGGCCACGAACACGAAAAACTCGCCGCGGCGGTCTTCCATGCGCTTGAGCAAGGTCTGGACGGCTTCGTCGCCAAAATCGCCGTTGCCGCCACGGGAGGCGGCGGCTGTCAGCGCATAGGCTTCATCAATGAACAAGACGCCCCCGATGGCCTCATCGACGCGCTCTGCGGTTTTGATGGCGGTTTGGCCGACATAGCCTGCCACCAGGCCCTGACGGTCAGTCTCGATCATGTGGCCGCGCTCCAGCACGCCGAGCGCTTTGTAAATCTTGGTGAGGATGCGCGCGACGGTCGTCTTACCGGTGCCGGGGTTGCCCACAAACACGGTGTGCAGGAAGAAACGGTTCAACACGTCGCGCCCCGAATCGCGGTAATAGCGCACCAGGTCCACAAGTTCCCGTATGTCGCGCTTTATGTTGTGCATCCCGATCAGGCTGTCGAGCTCGTGCAGCGCTTTTTGCAGCAGTTTTTCATCTACCGGGATATTGGGCATAGGCCGTTTCCGCGACACGTCCACTTTTTCGATGTCTTCCCGGATCACTAAGGTGAGCGCTTCCGGCGTCAAATTGCGCAGGTCGGGTTGGCTCATCACGCGCAGCCCCAGCTGCACCTTGGCCTTGTCGATCAGGTCGTGCACGAACCTGGCATTGCCGAAGGCCCGGTCGCGGGAGCGGAATGCCTCTGTGATCAGTTCGTCAACCAGGAGCTTGGCATCTGGGGCCAGGGCGACTTCTTTTTCTTTTGCGGCAAAATCGGCGATCTGTGAAAGCTCCTGTGGCAGATAATCGGCGAATTCGAAGCTTAGCTTGAAGCGGCTGCGCAAGCCAGGGTTGGAATCTAAGAAAGTCTTCATCTCCTTGGGGTAGCCGGCGACGATCACAGCCAAATCTCCAGGGCCGTTGGAGAGCTCTTTGACCAAAATCTCGATCACCTCGCGCCCAAAATCTTTGCTGTCTTCGGCGGAGCGCGCCAGGGAATAGGCTTCGTCGATAAAAAGCACCCCACCGCGGGCCATTTCGATGGCGTCCTTGACTTTAGGGGCAGTTTGGCCGATGTATTCGCCCACCAGGTCGGTACGGTCCACTTCGTGCACGTGGCCTTTGGTGAGCAGGCCCATTTTTTTGTACAGACGGCCCATCATCTTGGCTACGGTGGTCTTGCCGGTGCCGGGGTTGCCGATGAACACAGAATGGACATTGATGCCGTCTTTTTCAACGAAGCCCCTGTCTTTCCTGATCTGGAGGAACTGGATGTACTGGGCATGCTCCCGCACTTTGGTCTTGATGTCGTTCAGGCCAATAAGCGCATCCAGCTTTGACAGCACTTCTTCAAACGTGTGGGTGTCTTCCACTTCTGGCTCGAGCAGCACCTGGGCGCCTTTGTCGGGCAGCCAGACCGGGTTGCTGCCTTCCTCGCTGAAATCGCCCACATCGAAGGTCGCTACGGCCAGCAATTGGTCCATGAAGACAATTTCAGCGCTGTAAAGGTCGTGCCTCCAGCTGCCTTTTACGTTGCTGCCCCAGCCGGCGGTGATTTTGACCCCATCGTCGCCCTTTTCTACCTTGTGCAGGCGGATGACCTGCCCTTTCAGCTCCCGGGCGTTGTTATAGAACTTGATGAAGAGCTCGCATTGCCACAATTTGCTGGGCAGTAGGTTCTTGAGCATTATTTCGGCATACACGTAGCGGGTCTCGTCGCCGTGGAAGCGCTTCAAGTAAACGCGCTCGAATTCCGGGGTGTCGTCATAAGGCCCCTCATACATCTTCAAGGAGCTGATTTGGCAGTAGGGGTTGTCTCCCCGCTGGATGGCCCTGCCGGCATCTTCGATGTAGAAGTACTTGCTCGCCACTTTTTCGCCCTCGATCCAGGCTTCCCAATAGTAGGTGCCTTTTTTCCAAAAAACGCCTTCTTGTTTGTTGCCCCAGCCTTCACGGATGTACCCGACTGGGTCGTATTTGCTCACTTTGCGGCGGAAGGGGAGGGAGCAGATTTCTTTGCGCTGTTTTTTGACGGAAAAGCATTTCAGCTCGACGTTGACTTCCCAATCTTCCAGGTCGAACTGCTTGTTGTGGAAGGATAGCTCTGCGTAGATATAGCTCGTCTCCAGGCGGTCGAACACCTGTCGGTACTTTTTTTTGTTGTCGGCCAGCCATTCCGTCGAGGCGTATATCTTCAATTCTTTGAATTTCCAAAACCGCACTTCTGCGGAGTCTTGGGGCTGTTGCGATTGTTGAATTCCGATTTCCATAAATTGTCGGTTCAGCGGAGAAAATTTTGGGCTTTGCTGCTTTCCTTTGCAGGCAGTTGTAGTTCTGGTCAGTCAAAAATAGCGGAAATATTTGTCTCGGCAAAATTGTAGCCTTCTGATCGAATAAAAAAGCGCCGGGAGTTAAAATTATCCACATCATCCAACCTAAATGGGGCCATTCAGAGTCTTGCAACAAGTGAAACCATTAATGCATCAACTATCTATGAAAAATCAGCTGCTTGGCCTGCTTGTCACCATTGCCACTTTTCAGGCCGCACCCGCGCAACCTTTGCGAACTGTTCAAAGGGAAAAAGAACCCAAAATAATCGTTGCTGCCGATTTTGGCCTCCAATGGTTCAACATCCTCACCCGTTTCAGCTCCTTTAAAATTGAGTACGCGGGCAGCCCATACAGGCATTTATGCCTGCACTTTAGCAGGATATTGTCGGGCTCCTCTGATGAATTCAACTATAATTTTGGGTATAATCAATTGGCGCACAATGGAAGTTTTGAAATCGGCTTGGCTTCCAAATATTTTCCGCACGGTCGGTTTACGGGGCGAAAGTCGGGGTTTTATGTAGCTCCCGATGTCAGGTTTGGCGTGAGAAATTTTGTCAATTACGAATACGATTTTCAGACCGGGACGAACATTGAATACTCTTTTCGCCATATCACAAGCAAATTGTTGTTTGCCTGGGGCGTACAGTGGCAGTTCGGCAAAAGGGTGGTTTTTGATTTGGGCGCGCCAATCGGCGTGGAATATTACCAGGTCAAGGACGAGCGCTATCCATACAACAACACCAGTATTTTCTCGAACCGGAACATCGTCATGCTGCCCGCCGTAATGATGGGATATGCCTTCTAAATACAGACAAATGGACAAAACTATGCGCCTTATCCTCGCCTTTGCACTGCTTGTTTCATCGATCGCCTGCAGCAAATACCAGCGGTATCCCTTGCCGTTGGACAGGCTGGAAAAGGTAGATGTGGATTATCTGCAGTATTATCTTGTTGACGCTGCACACCCTTTGACTAAAGTATGGCGCATGTCTGATTGTAAAATAGGGCCACAAGAAATAGATTGCCGCCTTACAAAGCTGACTGCAAACGAAGCGGCAGAAATCTCCTTAGTCAGGGGCAATCGGGATGCCCGCGCCAGCAAAAACGACGTTTTGTTTTATGCCGACCCGAGGTTTGCCCTTGCCCTTCAAGATACCGGCACACAAAAAATCCACACGGGGCAACTGGAAAAAATCGAGGTGTTTGAGCTCAACCACCTGAAAACCTATGGAACCCCATTGCTGTCGATCACCGGGTTTATTTGCCTGCTTTTCCTGCTCGCGAATGGCTGAAACCCATTACATAAGATAGATTTTGCTAAACATTCGTCGAAATGAACTGTTTGGTGCTCAAAATCTATCTTTGCCCCTTATGGCGACAATCCGTTTTCAGTTTGAAGACAGCAGCATACCTGCTAAGACAGTTTCCGGCAATTTCCTCGACCTTTCTATTTTGGAAATCACGGAAGACAATGACGTGCACCTTAACCACAACTGCGGCGGGGTGTGCGCATGCTCCACCTGCCATGTTTACATCGAAAAGGGCGAGGACTTTTTGGAAGAAATATCCGATAAGGAAGAAGACTTCATCGACCGGGCCATAAATCCAAGGCTGGAGAGCCGCTTGGCCTGCCAATGCGTTATTTTGGAAGAATCTGCCGATATAACGGTGACTATCCCAGATCAAAAGCGCATCATCGGCCACGAGCACTGATAACGGCAAACAAATCAACAGAAAGATCCTTTATGGCTTTTCAAGACTTTGACAACATGCCCATTGATTGGGCCGACCACGAAGACATCGCCATGGCGCTGTACGAGCGCTTTGGCGACGACTTCGACGAGAGCAAGATTTACAGGATACGCTTCACCGAGCTGCTTCAATGGATATTGGAAATCCCGCACTTTGAAGGCAAACGGGAAGGCAGCAACGAAAGCCACCTGGAACAGATACAGGCAAAATGGGTTTACGAATGGAGGGCGAACAACAAATAAAGGCCGTTGGCATCCCGCAAAACGTGGTTGCCGTGCTCAACCCCGACGCTCAGGTTGACGTGGAACTGGTGCACGTATTCGACAAAATGAAGGCCGTGAAAGCCTTTGTCTTCGACGTTGACGGGGTGCTCACCAACAACGACCTGCTGGTGACGGAAGCCGGGGAACTGCTGCGCAGCATGAACGTGCGCGACGGCCAAGCCATAAAATGGGCCGCCGAGGCAGGCTATCCACTTTGCGTCATCACCGGTGGGCGTTCCGAGGGCGCAAAAAAACGGCTCACGGCCCTCGGCATCGAGGAATATTATTCCAACATAAAGGACAAAGTCGTCGCCTTTCAATCCTTTATGCAAAGGACGGGCCTAAAATCAACAGAGGTTTGCTACATGGGCGACGACTTGCCCGACCTGCCAGTGCTGCGCAAAGTGGCGCTCTCTTGCTGCCCTGCCGATGCCGTTCCGGAGGTGAAAGCCGTTTGTGACTATATATCAAGCCTCAACGGGGGCGCAGGCTGCGTGCGGCAGATAATCGAATCCGTTATGAAACTACAAGGGAAATGGCCCAAATATTGACAACAAAGCACTTGACATGAGCCGATTCTTTTCCATTACAACTGCTTGCATTTTCATTTTTGCGACTCAAAATTGCGCGGACACTTCAACCCCAAAAAAAGTGCCCAGTGCCGACAGCCCAACGCCAGAGAACCCCACAGCGCTTTCCCTGCCGCCAGCCTTCAACGATTACTGGTATCAAGGCACGGCAGAATTGTGTGCCTATAAAGTGGAACAAGAGCGGTACGGGGAAATCCGCACAGCAGACCAAATCAATATTTTTGTCACCGAAGATTTTTCCAGGTCGAAACAGGTGAAGCTCGACAACGGCCCTGCGGCAGGCGAGGACAGGGTGCCGATACTGAAATTGAACACCTTGCGCCGCTTTGAGACCGGGATTTATGATTATTCACTGATGCAGTCCATATTCACCCCTGTTTCCGGCGCCCCGACACTCAAAACGACGACCACGATACAGGATTGGTGCGGCCATGTGTTTATGCAGATGAACCTCGCCCCGGAAGGCTACAAGTCGCGGGTGTTCTCCTATTTTGAATCTGAAGGCGACCAGGCAACACTTTTGCCGCATGCGCTACTGGAAGACGAGCTTTGGACGCGACTCCGTATCAGCCCTTCCAACATCCCTACTGGCGACCAGAAGCTGGTGCCGTCGGCCTTGTATGCACGGCTCCGGCACAAACCTGTTGCAGTACAAAGCGCTGACATTCAAATAGATAAAAGGGTAGGGGAGAGCCTACTACGGGTCGAATACCCATCTGTTCGCAGAACCCTGGCCATTCGGTTTGAAACCGAGTTCCCGCACAAGATACTGGGTTGGGAGGAAACTGTAGAGGGCAGGCTGGCCAGCAAGGGCACGCTGGTTTCTACCAGAAAAAGCGCCTATTGGGCAGCGCATGGCAACGAGCACGCCCCTTTGCGCGATTCCCTGAAAATTGGCCACAGGCACTAGCCCAGTTCCTTGCCTCCAAAAAGTGTTTCCACGAATGCTTTTTTGTTGAAAATCTGCAGCTTGTCAATGCTTTCCCCAACACCGATGTAGCGGATGGGTATCTTGAACTGGTCGCTGATGCTGATGGCAACGCCGCCTTTGGCGGTGCCGTCCAATTTGGTCAGCGCCAGGCAGGTGATGGGGGCCACTTCTGTGAAGTGCTTGGCTTGCTCTTGGGCATTTTGGCCGGTACTGGCATCCAGCACCAGGAGCACGTCGTGGGGCGCCCCAGGCAGGTTTTTTTCGATCGAGCGGTGTATTTTCCCCAATTCGGCCATCAAGTGGCTTTTGTTGTGCAAGCGCCCAGCAGTGTCAATAATAGCAATATCACAGTTGTTTTGCAGGGCAAAAGCAGTTGTTTCAAAGGCTACTGCGGCAGGATCGGCATTCATGCCCTTTGAATAGAATTCACAGCCAACCCGGTCAGCCCATATTTTGAGCTGATCTACCGCCGCGGCCCGAAATGTATCGGCAGCTCCTAAAACAACTTTGTACCCGGCGTTTTTATACTGATGCGCCAATTTTCCGATGGTGGTTGTTTTGCCAACACCGTTCACGCCTATTACGAGCAGCACATAGGGCTTCTTGCCACTGGGTACAGAATAGTCGTCAAGGTCTTCGGTATTGTTTTCTGCGAGCAATTCTACGATTTCGTCCCGCAAGATGGCGTTCAGTTCGGCAGTGTTCAAATATTTGTCCTTAGCAATACGCCCTTCAATCCGCTCAATGATTTTTACGGTTGTGTCAAGCCCTACATCACTGGAAATCAATACGTTTTCCAATTCGTCCAGCACTTCCACGTCAACGGTGCTTTTGCCTGCCACGGCGCGGTTGAGCTTGCCAAAAAAGCCCTCCTTGGTTTTTTCAAGGCCCTTGTCCAGGTCTTCCTTCTTGTCTTTGCTGAAAAATTTGTCAAAAAATCCCATAATATTTGAGTTGTATTTTTCAACACATAGGCACATAGGGGCATAGAACACATAGTAAACTCTGATTAAAGTGATTGTATGATTTGAGTGATTAAAAACATTTGATTTTCAAATGATTATGCGATCACTAATTTCACAACCACTTTGTGTTGACTATAGAAATCTATGTGTTCTATGTCCCTATGTGCCTATGTGTTGAAAAAGAATCTGTTAAATCTCGCCGTGTGTTTTCCGCACCGCTTCCATCAGGTTGGCCTTTTTTCGCCGCGACACTTCAATGTTGTCACCATTGTCCATCACCAAATACCCGCCTTCGCCTTTGACGTAGGTTTTCATAAAATTCATGTTCACGATATGTTTTTTGTGTACGCGGACAAAATTGAAAGACGTCAGGGTGTCTTCATAGGCCTTGATGGTACGGCTGGCAGTGATGCGGGTGCCGCCATTCAACAGGAAATGCGTGTAATTGTCTGCTGCTTCCAGTCGAACGATATCTCCCAGGCGTACGAAGTGAACGCCGTCCATAGCTGAAATGCCTATTTTTTCGAAGGCATTGGGCGCATTGGGGTTATACGTTTGCTGTAATATTTCAAGGCGCTCCTTCGTGTCGGAATTTTTGTGCCGGATGCGGCTCACGGCGCGCATCAGCTCTTCCCTTTCAATTGGCTTTGTCACATAATCAATCGCCGCAAACTCAAAGGCGCGCAAGGCATATTTGTCGAAAGCGGTGACAAATATTATGTCGAAAGGCACTTCTTCCAATTGTTGGAGGCTTTGAAACACCAGTCCGTCTGGCAAGCTGATGTCCAGGAATGCGACATCGAACTTGTTGCTCGGGTCGTCGGCAAGGCGGAGCAGGTCTTCGTTGCTGCCACCGGTAGCCACAACTTCTACATCTGGACAGTATAGTCGGAGGAAGTTCAAGAGGTTTTCCAAGCCTTCCGGCTCGTCTTCAATTATCAATGCACGTGTCAACATGGGAGGATAGATGTTTGTTTAATCGTTCCGCAAAAGTCGGTTTTTCTGGAATGAAAAAAGGCCCGAAGGAAAAATTCCCTGGAGCCTTTTTTCGTTCAGGTGGCAAGTTGTGTTCAGAACTCCCTGATTTTCAAGCGCATACCAAATTTTACATCACTGCAATTATTGTATTTGCGCAGGCTTTCAACAGAAGTGGAATACTGTCGTGCGATGTCTTCCAGCGATTCGTTGCGCTTTACCGTATGGAATTGGTATTGCTTGATACGTGGGGTTTCAGGCTCGCTGGGCAACGCAGAAGTTTGTTTGCTGCCAGCGCCGGAACTTGCGCCGTTGCTTTTGGAGCCTGTCGAGCTTTGGATTTTCACAGCTCCGCCCGGCGCTTCAATCCTGATAGCGGCGTGTTTCTGCACATATACTGGGCGGATGAGCTTTAACGATTGGCCGGGGTAGAGGTAATTGCCTTCGAGGTTGTTCCAGCATTTGATATGCTCCCCGCACATGCCAAGGCGGTTGGCCAGATCATCGACGCTTATAGTTTCGCGCAAGTTGACGGTGCTTTGCCAGTAGCGGCCATCGCCAACATCCGGGCTGGTGTAGTTTTCCGGGTTTTCGAGTTTGTAATTACGCGCGCTGCTGACGGTGTTCAGGTAGCGCACAAAAGCTGGCATCACGCGCTTGGGGACGACCACGTAATGCCCTTCGCTTGTGGGCGGCACGTAATCGCGCTTAAAGCCAGGGTTCAGCTCCTTTATGACCTGATAGGAAATGCCCGTGGCATCAGCGATGTCGCGGAACGAAATGCCTTCATACACATTGATATAGTCCGTCAGTTGCTCGTCCAAATCTGGGTTGACCGGGTCTAGCCCGTGCATTTGGAAGAAGTTGCAGATATAGCTGGCAGCGATGAATGCAGGCACATAATTGCGGGTTTCTTGGGGTAGGTAGGGTTGCAATTTCCAGAAATTGCGGCTCCCGGAGCGGCGGATAGCGCTGTTCACGCGTCCTTGGCCGCTGTTGTAGGCAGCCAGCGCCAATGCCCAGTCATCAAACATCTTGTACAGGTCGCGGAGGTGCCGGGCAGCAGCGTCGGTGCTTTTTACCGGGTTGCTGCGGTCTTCCACCGCGCTGTTTGTGCGCAATCCATATTCGCCTCCCGTAGAAGGCATAAACTGCCAAAGCCCGGTAGCGCCGACCCTTGAAACCGCCTTAGCGTTCAAGGCCGATTCAACGACAGAGAGGTATTTCAAGTCGAGCGGCAGGCCGTACTCCTTTAATTTTTCTTCAAACAGCGGGAAATAGGTGAGTCTTTTGCCCAGCATTATCCTCGCTTTTTCGGTTTTCAGCTGCGTATATGTTTTTATGTAGCCTTTCACGACTGCATCGACCCTTACGTCGAGGCAGCTCGGGAGGGTGGACAACCTTTCTCTCAATTCTGCGTCAGTTAAGGCATAGGCAGTGCCGCCTTTGGCAACGAGTTCGTCAGAAGTGTCGGCTGGGTCTTCTAAGTCGGAAATTTGGCCTTCTTCTTGTGAAAAAATGGGGAAACTGAAAAGGGTAAGGGCAATCGCAAAACAAAACCGAGCGGCATTAAATTTAATCTGCATTGGTGTGAAGGATTTTCAAGCGTAAACAAGGAAGATTGCGCGGCGGCAACAGTCGTTAAAAATGAGCCAGACATCAATGATTTGGGAACAAAGCGAACAAAACGATTAATTCCGAAGAATATTCTGTCGAAACAAAAATGTTAAAGGCTTGATCGGAATTGGAAAGGAGCGCAAAAATCCAGTTTTCAGAACAAATGGAAAAACCTTTTCTGTTAAAGTTTTGGATTTTTGCCGCAAGAAGGAATTTTCAGGACAAAATCCCTGTTTTTTATAACTTTGTACCTGATATTCAGTAAGTAGCGAAATTATGCTCCAAAATTGGCTCAAAGACATGGTTGAACGTCACGCCTTCGGCGTGTGCCAACAGTTGGGCGAGCGCATGCGCATCGCGCCGGTAGAAGTACGCAAGTATTTCATTTACACATCCTTTATAGGCATGGGGTCTCCTTTGATCATCTACCTTTTTTTCGCTTTTTGGTTCAACATGCGCCGGTATGTGCGCCGGGGCAGCAGTGTGCTGTACGAATAGCGGCAGGGTAGGGGAGCGGCTTGTTTTTTAACACATAGGCACATATGTGTTCTATGTCCCTATGTGCCTATGTGTTAAAAAAGCAATCAGTACCCAAGGATTTTCAGCATAGATTCGGCGTCCTGCTCTTTGAACACCTCTGTATCCACAAATTCTCCGTAATAATTTTTGTCGATCAAAATATGCCTGGGAGCGGGCAGAAGGCAGTGCTTCAAGCCGCCATAGCCGCTCAGCGACTCCTGGTAGGCGCCTGTGTGGAAAAAGCCGATATACAGCGGCTCCTCCGTTTTTTCGTCGTATGAAGGGAGGTACACTTGGTTGATATGCGCCTCGGAGTTGTAGTAATCGGCGTTGTCGCAGCTGATGCCCCCGATATTGACCCGCTGGTATTCTTTGTTCCAATGGTTTACGGGCAGCAGGATGAAGCGCTCCTTGATGCCCCAGCTGTCTGGCAAGGTGTTTATCAGGCTGTTGTCGAGCATGTACCATTCTTCGGCATCATTCTGTTGCTTCTTGCCGATGACAGAGAATATGGTCGCGCCGCTCTCGCCTACGGTGTATTTCCCGAACTCGGAATAGATGTCTGGCTCTGGCACGCCTTCGCTGTCGCAGTATTCCTTTATGAGCCGGACGATTTCGCTCACCATGTAGGGATAGTCGTATTCGAATCCAAGAGAATTTCGGATGGGCAGTCCGCCGCCGATGTTGAGGCAGGTTAGGGTAGGGCAACGCTTGCGCAGCAGGCAATAGGTCTTGATGCCCCTTTTCAGCTCGCTCCAATAGTATATGGTGTCTTTTATGCCCACATCCACGAAGAAATGCAGCATTTTAAGCTCAAATTTGGGATTGTTGGCGATTTTATCTTCGTAAAAGCTCAGCACATCGCTCTGCCGGATGCCTAATCGGGAGGTATAGAACTCAAAGTTCGGCTCTTCCTCGGTAGCCATACGCAAGCCGATCTTGCACTTTGCCTTGCTGACAAGCTTTTCGTATTGCTCCAGCTCGTCGGGGTTGTCGCATACCGGGATCACGTTCGTGAAGCCCTCGTTGATGAGGTGGGCGATCTTCTCTATGTACTGTGGCGGCTTGTAGCCGTTGTTGACGATGATGGTGCCTTTGTTGATCTTGCCCTGCTTGTGGAGCTTCCAGATCAGGTCAATGTCAAATGTTGAAGAAGTTTCAAGTTGTGTTCCGTTCTCCAGCACTTCGTTGAGGATAAAGGCAAAGTGAGAGCTTTTGGTGCAATAGCAGTAAATATACTTCCCGTTGTAGTTGTAGCGCTGGATGGCATCCCGGAAAAGCTTGCGCGCCAGCTGTATCTTTTCGCCGATCTTGGGCAGGTAGGTGAGCTTCAGCGGCGTGCCGTAGCGCTGGATCAAGTCGTGGAGGTCTATGTCGTTGAAAAAAAGCCTGTTGGATTTTAGGCTGAAGCCGTCTTGTGGAAAGTCGAAGGTTTGGGCAACGAGGTCGTAGTAGGAATTCTTCATTTAAACGGGTGCGTGAAACAGTTGGGCAAATGTAGGGGGATTTTTGGGTTTCAGGTTTCAAGTTTCAGGTTTCAAGGCGGGCGGGCGGTTTGTGATCAATTATTTAACATAATATAAATTATAGAATAAATAATTGGCTGCAGAACTCATTTCCCCCTTCGCACCAAACCCAAGCCTTCCCACAGATCGCTGAAAGAATCGTAATCCTTCTGAAAAGTGATGCCCACGCCGTAGCGGTCGCGGCGCTGGCCCGCCACGTCGGGTTCGATGCGCTGATATACTTTGAGCCGCCATTGGTTGTTCTCTGTCAGCCTGATCTCGATGGTTACGTCCTCGCCCAGGAACCCGCTGTTGATCGGGAGGTTTGCCCCGCCACCCAGGCCGAACTGTGAGCCTACCTGCACGGTGATCCTGTCGTCGATAAAGCCGCTCTTGAGCCGTACTTGCAGCTCTCTACCGCCCGAGAGCGTGTTCCCGGGGTCGGCCAGCACGTTCTGGTAGTCGCTGTAGTTGATGTCCAAGTCGATGCTCGATACGTCTTTGTTGAACCATTCAGCTGCCAGTCCGCCAAGGTAATTGGAGAACTGGTTGCTGATCATTTGGGTCAGCGTATTGACCGCAGAGGCTACATAGTCTGTGGGTTGCACGAACCCGCTGTTGGAGGGCAGGAAAGAACCGATGACGACCAGGCCGAATATCTGCCTCGACAACTCGTTCTGATCCTGACGCAGCAGGCGCAATTTGTTGTCGGTCATGCTTTTAAGCTGGCTGGTTATGTTCGGGAATTCCAGGCCGAAGGTAATGTCGGGCTTGAGCAGGTCGCCACTGATGTGCATGGTGACGATCACCTTGGTCGCTTTGGTCGCTTCGTCTTTCAGGTTCGTGAGCAACTCTACCTCGTCGCGTATAAAATTGTAAACAGCGGTGTTTTGCTCGTAGGTGGCATCTAAGTTGAGCAACGCGCCATAAGGGTCGCCAAACCAGTTGATGGTGCCGCCGCCGGCCATGGTGAAGGGCTTGTTCACAAAGTTGAGCAAGGTAAACAGGTATTCGCCCCGGGTCACGCGGTAACCGCCGTACATTTTGAACTCCCCTTCCCGGTTGATGCTCAATTTAATGTCGCCCTCTCCCCTACTCTTGATGATATCCCCTGTCTGCTCATCGAAGATCAATTGGATTTCTGCTTCTTCAGTGACCGTAAGGTTCATTTCGAAATTCAAGCCTTTCAAGTCGGTGAAGGTGAAGCTTTTCTTTTTGGCTTCTTTTTCCTTTCCCGTGCTGTCGTTGGTAAAATTGATGAATTTGGCTTCTTTGGCATCGGAGCTGGAGGATAGAGGGATATAGAGCCGGGTATCTTTCCCAGTGGTGGCATTTATCAGCATGTTTGTCCTGACAAACGAGCCTGAAATGGACAGATCGAAATAGCCAATGCCTTGTCCGTAGTAAAGATCGTTGTCGGCAGCGCTGGTGTTGAGGATCGTGAATGAACGGTCTGCGGCCTCGATATAGCAGCTGACGCGCCACTTGCTGAAGTTGTCGTGTTCGAGGAACCCGTCCACCTTGGCATAATGCTGTTGGGTGGCGTCCCAAATCACGCCATCGGCGACTTCTATCCTGTTTTTGGCAATCTTAATTTGTTGGTCTCTGAGGTGGAACAAAGAGTTCAGGTAGTCTATTTGAAATTGGCCTTCCCGCACATTCAGGGCTCCCGAAGCCCCTACCCTATCCGGGCTGCCAGAAATCAGCAGCTGGCCGTCGATAAGCCCGGCAGTTTTAGAGATGTCCGGGATAAACGTTTCCAGGATTTCAAATTTGAACCCATCAAGGCTGGCGGAGGCAAAAAGCTCGCCGGAAGCGAGTTGAGCATCAAGGTTTTCGGAAAAAAACGACGGGCTCGCATCAGGGAGCCAAGCCCCTTTGACGATCAGTTCTGGCGCTTCATCCTGCCGCAAGAACGCCGAGCAATACATCGGAGAAGACAAGTCCTCCATTTCTATGTTGCCGGACAACATGCCATAGGGTTTGGCATTGATGAACACCGTGTCTGTCAACATACTTAGGCGCATGCCTTTCAGCTCGAACACGTCGCGGATGGAGATGTCGAAGTCGAAGATGCGGCTCCGAAGCACAAGGCTCTCGGGGTCAAAAAAACGGTTAAGCTCGCTGAGGTTGAATTGGGTGAGCGAGAAATTCAATCCTCTGCCCTGGTTGGCGCTTTCCAGCACAATACGCTGGTTGCCACTGAAGAACTCAAAGTTTTTGGTATCGATGGTGCCGCTGTTGAACCGGATAAAGTTGTCGTCGGCGATAAGCCACTCATGGCTGAACAGGTTGATCTTGGAGGCGTTGAACTTGACTTGCCAAAGGGAGTCGGCCGTTGTGAGCGAGCCTTTCAGGTAGAGGTTTTCCAGGTATCCGGTTTCATTTTCCGAGGCGATGAGGGTGAAAAAGAGCTCATCGCTCACCATATTGCCATAAAACGAGACTTCGGGAAGCTGTTTTTTAGGCGACAGCATGGTTTTTGGAAGCTTCAGGTTGAACCATGCGCTGTCTTGGGAGCTGCTCCAGTTCAGCCCCGGGTCGTGTATTGCGATGCCTTTCCAGGTGATCAACGGCGCCTCGGCAACCAGATAGGTGGTTCCGCGGTTTGCATTCACGCCGGCAGTAATATATACATCCCTAAGGGTGTCCAGGTCGTCGCTAATCAGTTTCGTGAGGCTTTTTGAGTCTCTGATCTGCAATGAAAGGTTGTAATTGTCATTTGAGGCTGCGGGAGGTTGTGCTGCAACGGCCCCAAGATGTTCCGCAAACGCAGGGTGGTATTTTTGGAGTTGATAAACCAGGTTGCTCAGGATGTTGTTGAAATTGAAGCGCCCGACAAGCTCGCATTTTGCGACATCAGAATTAAAGCCAAAATAGCGGGAACCGTCGGTTTTGATGGTGGAATAGAAGTTTAAGGAGTCGATGCGGTGCCACAGCTCGAGGTCTTGCAGGAGCCTGAAGTTGCGCAGCCTGGCCGATCCCGTTATGTCGTTCAGGGTCTTGCCCTCCAGGCTCAGGTTTTCCACCTTGCCAGAAAGCACAACGTCCTTGTCGCTGAGGTTAAGCACCCCCAGGTCTAACCTTTCTATGTTGGCGCTGAACTCGAACTTTGGAATATCCTCTTTTAGGTTGATCGCACCGTCAAAGGTGAAATCGATATTTGGGTCGTCGCTTTTTACGGCGCCTTCGAACACTTTCTCTTGAAAGGCGCCATTGAGGTAAATATCGCGGTATTGGTAGCCACGGTACGCCAGGGTGTCGATCATCCCGGTCACAGTAGCTTTGATCGTGTTCAGGGTCAGGCCACTGGAGTTGTCTCCGATGTTGACCCGAAAAGTCGTCCGCCCGAACTGTTTGTCGCCCGTCCAGGTAGCCATGTCGAAGCTGTTCATGGCCAATCCGCCGCTGTAGATGGCCTTTTCTCGCCCTTCTTTCAAGTTCAGGTGCATATCTGCCTGCCCGGGGCCGAGATCGGACACGAACTCCCCAAAAAGCACGTGGTCGATGCGGTCGAAGAGCTGGTAATCGCCCTTGAACTTGATGCTGCCCAGTTTGTAAAACTGTTCGGGCGGGCTGAAGTCCGGCACGATTCGGTTGATGGTGCGAAGGTCGGTGCGCAGTTCTTTGAACTCGAAGGTCAGGGTCTGCGGCTCATCTTTTTTGTTGAGGTCATTCCCCCGGAAATCACAGTTGATGTAGGTGCTTTGCCCCAGCTCAAGGATCATGCTGTCGGCGCGCAGGCGGTTCACCTTTCCGTGCACGTGGCCGGTCAGGCTTATCAGTTCGTTGGCGTTGGATTTGAAAATCTGGTTCCCGGCGAGGTTGTCGTCAAAATAGTTCAAGTCGCCCAAGCGCAGCTTCGAGCCTTTGGCGAGCTTGATGTCCATGTCCACGCTGTCTTCGAAACTCCTGAAATCGCGGTAACCTGAAAAGCGGAATTGGATCGTGTCGCCCAGCGCCGTGTTTTCTGTTTGTATCTTCACCTTGCACAAGCTGGCTAAGGTGTCGGTGAGCGACAACTTGCCAAATTCGGCGTGGGTCAGGTAAAAGCCGCACTGTTCGCGCGCGGCCAGATGGTCGATGGCGCCGTTCAGCACAAAATCGTTGTTGTTGAACTCGTCGTTGAAGCTGAGATTTCTGCCCTTCAAGGTAATGTCCCAGATGTTCAGGTGATCGTAATCCATGACATTGGGCAGGGTTGTCCGGCCTGGAGACGCGTCAAACCTGTCCATGATGAAGCTGGAACGCGTGGCCAATAGCTCCCCGACCCGAAAAATCAACGGAGAGCTGGGCGCTTTGGAGACCTTGGCAACGGGCGTTGCGGGCTTGATGCCGGCAATATTGCTTGCCGGGTGCTCAAAGTCTTGAAGCTGGACAAAAAGGCCATCCAAATGCGCTGAGCGGATATCGACTAAGTTGTTGTCAGGGTCAATTGCATTGACCTTGATCAGGCCGAAGGGTATCCTGATCAGGTGCCTTTCCCGATCGATAATGTTGTGGTCTTTTTTGTTGACGGACTCGACGTCCCGCAAGATGACCACGTCATCCAGGTGCAGGTTTTGGATGTTGACAACCACAGCCGCCGATTTTTTTTTGTTGCCGCTCGGCTTTGAGATTTTAGAAAGGAATTCATTCAAGGTGTTTCGGGGTTCCCCTTCTGCCCGGTTGATGTTGAAGCGGGCGTTGGATATCCCGATGTCGGTAAACTCCACTTTTTCGCCGAAGAAAGAGAAGAAGTTGTACTTCATGCCGGCGTGGATCTTTCCTGCATAGAGCAGCGTGTCTCCCCTGAAATCTTCCACGTAAAGCCCTTCCAGTACCAAATTGTCAAAAAACTCAATGTCAACCTTTTGGATGGCCACTGTTGTTTCCCACTCTTCCGACAGATAGGCGGTCACCTTACCGACGATCCAGTTTTGGACAGCCGGCATTTGCAGCAGGAAATACAGGGAAACGACAAAGACCGTCAGGCCGAACAGCGTGTTTTCCGCTTTTCGCCACAAGTACTTGACCCATCCCCAGAGGCGGGATGCCTGATTTTGGTCTTGTACGGTGTTTTGTCCTTGACTTTTTGCCATTAAAACTGAAAAGTTGTCGCTCTCAAATTGGAAACGGAATTCAAGGTTCAAATTGCGGTAATCCGTCCGATTTTAAGACAAATAAAACAGCGGCCTCCCCCACCCTGCCCCATGAACAAGTTATTTTGGTTTTGCGGCTTCAAACTTTTCAATGGCATTAGGATCATATTTGACGTGCATATTGATCCACATCATCCTCGATATGCGGAAAATATAGACGAAGTTGAGGGCAATAAACAGCCCTAAGAGGCTAAAGGCAACCGTTTGGCTGAAGCCCATCAACCAGTGGAAAAAAGCAACAAAAAGCAGGCAGAACCAGCCTGTCCAGATATAGGAGATGAACATTGAGCCGTAATAATAGCCCGGCTCTGGGAAGTAGTTGAGGTCGCATTTAGGGCAACGCTGGTACATGTCGAAAGGTTTGACAAAAGACCAGCTGCCCGTTTCAAAAACTTCCCCTTCGTGGCAGCGGGGGCATTTCAAGTGAAAAATACTGTAGCGTTTCCGCGATTTGTGGATGAGTGGCATCTGCTTGATAATGGTGGAAATGGTTCGGGCTATTTTGCAAGCTTGAAACTGGAAGCGCCCAGCAAGCCTTTGTCGCAGTAAATAGCCACAACATAATTCCCGGCTTTTAGTTTGTCGTCAAACTTGTGGTTGAACGACAGGCGCTGGGTTTCGTTCAACACCACCTCTTTGGTCTGCTGGGCCAAAATCTCTACGGAGCCGGCAGGCGCATACACAGTGGCCTTGGTGGGGTTTTTGCTGATGATCGGGTTGGCCTTGTCGTCTGTGATAGCGAGGTATATTTTTTGCTGGCCCTGGAAATCTTTGGGGACGTTTGCGAGGTCGAAGCTCACGAAGATTTCCCGCAGTTTTTTGGCGCGGGTCGTCAGCTTGTCGTTCCTCCCTTCAAGTTGTACCGAGAAGGCTGTGGCCTTGAAGATTGCCGACTGTGTCTTCCGTATCTGTTCTTCGAGTTTTTTGGCAAGGTCTTGCATTTGGCCGGTAAGCTCCGTGTTGTCGCCCTTCAACTGGGTGTTTTCCTCTGTAAGTCGTTGGTTTTCAAGCTTTAAAGCCTCGTTTTCTGCGCGTAAGGTAGTAGTAATTGTTTCGAGTTCGATCTTGGCTTTTCTCAAGGCTTCCACTTGTTCGCGCAATTCCCGGAGGTCTTTTGCGGACATGTTCCTGATCTGCCGGATGGCTGACTCTTTGTCTTGAACGATCTGGGCACTGCTGTTCACCCGGCCTTGCAGGCTTTCGTTCTCGGTGCGCAATTCCGCAAATGCATTTGAGAGGCTGTCCAAAGAACGCTCGAGCGCAGACTTTTCCATTTCGAGCGCGAGGTTTTCCGCTTTAATTTTTTCGTTGTCTGCGAAATAGTTTTTCGATTTTTGCCAGAAAAAAAAGCCCAGCCCTGCGGCCAATACCAACAGGATTGTCACAACGATGCCGTAAACTTTTGAGTTTTGATTGTTGCTCATTGGAAGAATTATGTTGAAATTGTGTGTAATAACAAAGTTTTCGATGCAAATATACGCGATTTCACGCCCTAATCACTAGTATAAAACCTCTGTCAATTTAAAAATTATGAACCGCCTAAAAGAAGCGATTGAAGCAATTTACCCTTTTCCGAAAAAGGAACTGGACCAGTTCTTGGGGCTGTGGTCGGCGCTCCATGTAGAAAAAGGGGATTTTGTCATGAAAGCGGGCGAGGTGTCCAGTCATCTTTATTTCTTGGAAAGCGGGGCAATCCGGTGCTACGACTTCAAGGATGGCCGGGAAATAACCGAGTGGATCGCGCTGGAAGGGCGTTTTATCTATTCGCCGAGAAGCCTGTTCCTGCAAGTGCCGGGCCGGCTGACCTTTCAATCAGTTGAGTCTTCCGTGATGTTCGCCATTCATGTCGATGATTTGGAAGCCATATGCGCCCGTTCGATACATGCAGCACAGTTTTACAGGTTGATGCTCAGCCAGGGCATCCTGGCGGCGGAGAAGCGGGTGGAGTTTTTGTTGGCAGGTTCTGCATTGCAGCGCTACAGGAACCTTGTGACGCAGTTCCCGGATTTTTTAAAGCGCTTTCCTCTGTCTTTTATCGCTTCCTATATCGGCATAACAAAGGAGACGTTGAGCCGTGTGCGGGGAAGGAAGGTGCCTTTAAATTAGGGCGGCGGAAAATAATGCCGGCTATTCAGGCCCCAGCACGCAACCTGGCATGGGTGTTTTTCCGTTCGGATGGTAATTGTATTGTCATAGAAATGACCGAACACGAATTCGTTTCGATCCTCAAGGGTTGCAGGGGCCACCAAAGGGCAAGCCAGTATCGGCTGCATGCCTTGCTGTACAACTATTCCATGACGGTTGCCCGGCGGTATTCTGGAGGGCTTGAAGCAGCAGAAGAGGTGACGAATGATGCATTTCTGAAGGTTTTTACAAAGATCGATCAATTTCAGTATCGGGAGGGCGATGCCCAGGCGGCGTTTCGGGGCTGGTTCAGGAGGATAGTGGTCAATACGGCCATTGACCGGAACAGGTCGGCGCTGCACAAACAATCAACGGACGAGTTGTTGCCGCAAAACGAAGGAGCTGAGGACAATGGGCTTCTTGAAAAACTCAGCTTTGACCAAATCATGCTCCTGCTCGACCGCCTGCCTCCAGCCTACCGCACTGTTTTCGGACTTTTTGTAGCCGACGGATATTCCCATGAAGAAATAGCCGAATTGCTCCGAATTTCTGTCGGCTCCTCAAAATCTAATCTTTCGCGTGCCCGCCAACATTTGAAAAAATTGCTATCAGACGAGATAGCCTTTAAGCCTTTTTTATGAAAGAATTTGACGACATATTCCGAGATCGCATGAACGAAGAACAGGAGTTCTCTGGACAAAAAAGCAGATGGGCACAGGTGAACAAGAACCTGCATGCCTTTGAAACTGGATATAGAACAGCAGGCAAAGCACTTGCCTTGTGGAAAGCCGTAGGCATCGTGGGTATGTTGAGCTTGGTGGGCATGTTTTTTTACATGCGCCAGGTCAGTCGGGAAAATACCCAACTCAAAATGCTGGTGGAAAGCCTTCAAACAGTGGAGGCGCAACAAAAATCAGCGCCATTTTCGGCGGAAGTCTATCAAAAACAAGCGCCAACGATAGGCCCCGAATCTGGGCCAGCAACAAAATTGGAAAATAAGCAGCCTTACCGAGATGTAAAAAAAGGCATCTCAAATAAAAAGGCTTCTGTAGCGGTTTCAATCCCCAATAATACTGATCTGGCCCAGCCAGGCGAAGCGGCTGAACTGCCCCTGCCCTACCCCAGCCAGGCATTCACTGTTCCAACACCTGCTGAAAAACCTGGATACAATATACTTTTCTTGCCCGAAAATACAGCAGATATCCCTCCTGATTTGGCTGTTTTGGATTCGATTGCCGCAATATTGCGCCTGGAACCGGACAGCATGGGTAACCTGCCCGCGGCCAAAACTGTTGAACAGGAAAATACTGCCACGCCAATACCTGCGTCGGACATGGCAAAGCACTCGTACAATTGGCGGGCCGGGCTGCGCTTTACAACCGGAGCACCAGTCCCCAGGGAAAAAGGGGTTTCTTTGCTGACTGGCCAGGGCCTGTACATTTCCTACAGCTTTTGGAAAGGGCTTGCCATTGCCGCTTCTGCCGATTACCTGCATTATAAAGTTGATGCTGACTCTGTCCCAAGGTATTTTCCGAAGATAGGCAATATTCCAATGCCGGATCCAGGGCATCACCACGATAAATTGACTAATGTAGCATCAAGCCAGGCGATTCATCAATACAGCTTAGGATTGTCATATCCCGTCAGGATCGTTAACCGGTTTCAGGCTACTTTCAGCACAAGTCATACCTGGTCTTTTTCTCCTTCCCGGCTTGCAAGTTTTCGGTTTGAAGACCACCATGGCCCGGGCCCCGGGCCCCACCAAGACGTTGAATTTATGGTTATAGATACACCAAAATCTTTTGCTTCCAACATCTGGCGGTTTGGGTTCGGGCTGCACTATGAGCTGCCCCGTTGGTCGATTGGCATGCGCGGGGAATACAACAAGGCTGGGAAAAAAACGCAGCGCGCGCTGGATTCATCCTTGGCCAGCGCCGAATTTCTTTACAAATTTTAAAACATAGTTTGGCACTTTTTTACGGATTGGCCGATAATAGCGGGTGATAACGGCCAGTAATTAATGGAACCGTCGATTCGTCAGAACCATACTGATGTTTCGGCGGTTCTTTGCGTTTTAAAATTCCCGCTCATCTCATTTCAAATAAGACCATGTCTGCCATTATCCGAACTACTTACACCCTCTTATTGGCCATCGCCTGTTTTTTTGCTTTTTCCGATGCTGTTTTTGCCCAATTCCCGCAAGGTGGCGCGTGGGGCAACCAGGCGCAGATGAACATTGGGCGGTTTTATGGCAAAGTTGTGGATGAAACAACCGGCAAAGGCATTGGCTACGCGTCTGTGCAGCTGATCGGCATGCGCTGGGACAGCGTGACGCGGAAGATGGAACCGGCGATCCTCGGCGGGCAGCTCACACTCGAAAACGGCGACTTCAGCCTGGAAAACCTGCCTATAAGAGGCAGTTTTACCCTGAAAATCAACTTCTTAGGATACGCAGAAACAGAGCAAAAGGTGGCTTTCGGAGATGGCGGGAACGCTGCCCCCGGCAGTCGACCCGGCGGCGGCAGGCCCGGTGGCAGCGCGGCAGCAGGGGCCATTGACAAAGACTTGGGCAACATTAAGTTGGCTGCCACATCCAGCATCCTGAAAGAAGTCACTATTTTGAGCGAGGCGTCCCAAGTCTCGTTGGCTTTGGACAAAAAGGTGTATAAGGTTGACAAAGACAACGTTGCTGCGGGCGGCACCGCCGAAGATGCCCTGAAAAACGTGCCTACCCTGAATGTGGACATAGATGGCAACCTGACCATGCGCAACGCAGCGCCTCAAATATTCGTCGACGGGCGCCCAACCAATTTGACCCTGGATCAAATACCCGCCGATGCCATTGACAATGTGGAAGTTATAACAAACCCGTCGGCAAAATACGATGCCTCGGGCGGCGGCTCGGGAATCGTCAACATCGTATTGAAAAAAGAGCGCCGCATCGGCTACAACGGCTCTGTGCGCGCGGGCATCGACAAGCGCGGGCGCGCCAATCTGGGCGGCGACATCAATGCGCGGGAGGGAAAGATGAATGGTTTTCTCGGCTTGAACCTGAACCAAAGGCGCAGCTTCAGTTCCGCGGGCACGGTGCGTACGACCAATGATTTTTTGGGCAACACCACCTCTTTTACGGATCAAACGAACGCGCCGCGCACCAACGGCTTGTTCGCCATGGTCAGGGGGGGCGTCGATTGGTTCATCAACAACCGCAACACCCTCACCATTTCCGGAAATTACCACGGCGGCGGCTTCAAGAACACGGACAAGCTGTACAAATCGGAAACTTTTTTCTACGATACGTTGCCGGATTACAGGCTGAACTCCGTGCGCGCATCCAACAGCGAGCGGAATTTCCGCAACATGGGCAGCCAGGTCTTGTACAAATTCCTGTTCCCCAAAGCGGGCAAGGAACTCACCGCCGATATCAATTACAACCGCTCCGAATCGGACAACGAGGCGTTTTTCGAGACCAACTTTGATGGCATCGGCATCAACTCCAAAGAGCGGCAAGAAGGCAGCGGCGGCAACCAGTTCCTGACTGTCCAGAGCGATTTTGTGAACCCTTTGACAAAGGGGAAAAAAGTGGAAATGGGCGTTCGTGCCGCCCTGCGCACTTACGACTCCAACAACGGCAATTTCGTGTTCGACGAGGCCGCCAACGACTATGTTTACGTGCCGAGCTTTACCGACAAATACAAATACATCGATCAGGTGTATGCGGCTTACGGCACCTTCAGCCAGTCGTACCCTAAATGGGGCTACCAGCTTGGCTTGCGCGCTGAAAGCTCGGCCTATGCCGGCACGCTCATCGACCGGGACACCACTTTCAACAACAACTTCCCCATCAGCCTTTTCCCCAGCACTTTTGTCACCTATAAATTGAACGACCAGGACAACATGCAGCTGGCTTATACCCGCCGCATCAACCGCCCCAGCTTTTTCCAGCTCATCCCTTTTGCCGATTTTTCGGATTCGCTCAACCTTTCTACGGGCAATGCCAATTTGTTGCCGGAGTTCGCCAATTCCCTGGAGCTTTCTTACCAGAACATCATCAACAAACGGCATAATTTTCTTACTTCAATCTATTTCAAAAAGTCAACCAACCTCATCACGCGCTATACCTATTCAGAATACAACGACATGTTGCAGCGTGTGATCGGCGTGACTACCTACCAGAATGCCAATTCCAGCATCGCTTATGGCATGGAGTTTACCATCAAGAACACATTTTGGAAAAAGCTGGAGATAACCAGCAACCTCAACTTTTACAACTCCGTTTTGGACGTGACTGCCGAGGGCAACCTCAAAAGCCAGGTGGAGCAGTTTACCTGGTTTGTCAAGGAAAATATCAGCTACAAGCTGCCCAAGAACTTCACGGTGCAGGTCAATGGTTCTTACCAAAGCCGCACCGCTTTTGATACCGGCGGCGGCGGGCGGTTTGGCGGCTGGGGCGGCGGCCCCTCTAGCTCGGCCCAAGGGTACTCGATTCCGGTTTGGTATGTCGATGCTTCCTTGCGCAAGGACTTTTGGGACAAAAAGGCCAGCCTTACATTCAACATTCAGGACATATTCCGCTCCCGCAGGACTGGCTCTTTTACAGATTCCGAGCTTTTTGAGCAGGAAACCTGGCGGCGCAGGGATCCACAGCTGTACCGCCTCACTTTCTCCTACCGGTTCGGCAAATTTGACGTGTCCTTGTTCCGCCGGAAAAACAACCGGGTGGAATCAGAGGGCATGGAAGGTGGTTTTTAAAGCTATACTTGCAGCATAAAATCAGCCAGGTTTGTGTCATTGGGCATGTTCAGCTTCTTGCGCAAGCGATAGCGGCTTGCCTCTACACCCCGCACGGAGATGTTCATCAAAGTAGCTATTTCTTTGGTAGATAGGTTCAAGCGCAGGTAGGCGCACAGCTTGTAGTCGTTGCTGCCGAGCTGGGGGTAGGTTTCCCGGAGCCGTTTCAAAAAATCTACGTGAACCTGGTCGAAATGGAAGGCAAACTGTTGCCAGTCTTCGTCAAGCTGCGCATCAAAATTCAAGAGATTTAGCAGCTGCTGGATCTCTTTTTTTACGGGAGTGCCATTGGCTTTGTGCAGGATTTTGTGCAGGTTTTCCTGCACAGTCAGCAGCATCTCTCCTTTTTGAACCAGGTGCATCGTGGCCATGGCCAGTTCCTGGTTGTTATAGCGGATCTCCGCTTCTAATTTTTCGTTCAGGATTTCCGTTACTGCGGCTTTTGACAGCTCCACTTCGCGTTGTTGGGCAGCCTCCTTTTCCTGGTGCTTTGCTGTCAGCTGCACTTTTTCATGTTCAAATTTCCTGCGCTGCCGCCATAAAAAGCCTGCAAAAAGGCCAACAAGCCCCAATCCGTAAATGATGGTCGCCACTGTGCTTTTGTACCAGGGGGGGCGGATACGGAAAGAAAAGGCAACGGCATTGCTTTCGAGGCCGTCCTTGCGGCGGGCCTGTACCAGAAAGGTATAGCTGCCCGGGCTCAGGTTGGTGAAATTGCGTTTCGTCTCATCCGACCATTCCGACCAGCCATCTCCCATCCCTTTCATCCAAAACCGGTATTGCAGGTATGCCGGGGCTTTGTAGTCGGTGGCAGAAAAGGCAAACCTGAGGTTGTTCATGGCTGCTTCCAAAACAGGTATTTGGCTCTCGGCCTGCTCAAGCCTCAGTCCATCCGTGTCGGAAAACCAGCCGCAAAACAAGTTGGAGTCCCGGATGCCATAAGCAGCCACTTGCCCCAAGACCAGGGTGAGCAAGGTGTCGGCGGGGTTGCTGATGGTTGCGTCATAATGAATAAAACCCTGTTCGGCTCCGAACAACAGGTGCTGGGCATCAATTGGGCATATAAATTCGAAGCCCGCCACCATTTTTTCTGAAAGTTCTGGGAAGGCCCGTTTTCTCACGTCTTTGTTTATTCCAAAGTCCTTTACCTCAAGCACACCGGTCTCTTTTTCAGCGACATACCAGATGTTGCCGCTCAAATCTTCTTTCAGGTAGCGGATGCGCCCGATCGCGCCAAAACACCTGTTGAAATTGTCGTCAGGCAGGAATTTCCCGGCTATTTGGTCATACCTCAGGATCCCCTTTTCCGTCGCGACAACAGCTTTGCCAGCGATTACGAACACCAGGTTGTTGAGGTCGGAGGGGAGGCCGTTCTTGCCGTTGAAAAACTGGATGTCTATGTTTCCCTTGTTCGCTTCCGACCACCTGATCCGGTACAAGCCCCTGTACGGGTGCGAAATCCAGATGGTGCCGTCGGCATCTTTGGCCATGATACGGCATGATTCGCTGATACCTTCCAATTTTTGCTCGAAGGCCCAGGAATTCCCGTTTTTTTTGAACAGGACCAAGCCGCCATAGGTGCCTCCCAACAAGTATTGCCCGCTCAACTGGACAAATGTCCAAGTACCAGTCTCGGCATAAATGGGGGTATTCGCTCCAGGTTCGAGGCGAAAGGCACCTTCATGGTGGCCGAGCAACAAGTCGCCCTCAATGGCATTTAATGCCCAGACCTGGCCATCGGTTGTCTTTATTTTTTGGAAAAAAAGGCCCTTTTCAGGGTCGTAAAATGGCAGCACCGGTGCGCGGTACACCCCGTTGGAAACGCCTAAGTACAATTGGTTTCGGAAAATGGCGGCAGCATACCCGGTCCCTTGCAAGTCGCCGTCGGGGATGATGCTTTGGAACGGTGCGTCCAGCACCACGCAATCGATGCCGTTGTCCAGTCCCAGCCATACATTGCCTGCCCGGTCGTTGAATGTGCAAAGGATGTTGTTGTTCTGTATCCCGTTTTTTTTGCTCAGGTGCAAGGAAATGCGCCTTTTTTGGTCGAGCACGATAAAGCCCCCCAAAGAGGTGCCAACCGCAATCTTTGCATTGGGCAGTGCCGTGGTAGCGTATATCCTCTTGTCGCGGAACAGGGCATCATGGCTGGTGACCCAATTGCCGGACTGGGCGCCGGCGCAATAAAAAAAACCGTTTTTTAAGGAACTGAAAAGCACGGTGTCGCCAGCCCAGGGTATTGCGCCGGTAAGGGCGCTCTTCAAGCTTGGGATATTCAGGAACGGAATGAAATGGCCATTTTTGAACGCGAGCAGCGCTGTATGGCCTTTTTGAAGCAAAAGCCCGGCTTTCGTGGCAAACATGGCCGTGAGCTCACCGCCTGGCTCGTGGATTTTTATGCCCGTACCGGAATATTGGAACACCGCCCTGTTGGTGCGGAAAAAAACCTCTTTGTCCAAGAACTGGATGTCCCACACATCTTCGAAATTTCTGGCATTTTCGGGGATCATGGCAATCAGTGAGTTGTATTGCAAGGCGCCGCGGCCATCTGGATAAAAATAACCCAGCTCGTTTTGGGCGCCCACATAAATGCGCCCGTCGCTGTCGATCGCTACAGAACGCACCACTGTTTTGTTTGCGACCGGGAAGCAAGCCCAATGCTGCCCGTCGTACTGGAGCAGCCCTTCGTTGTTGGCCCAGTACAGCACACCGCGCCGATCCTGGGCGGCATCCCAGTTTTGGGTGCCTGCCGAGTAATCCCGTTTTGAGAAATTCCAGACTGGCGGAATGCCAAGGTTCATGTTCTGGCCAACCAAGCTCCCGCCGTTTATGCAGAAAAATAGCGCAAAAGGGATACAAAAATGGGATATTTTGTTTTGCATTTCCATAAACTCAGCATTGCTATGGTTTGTTAGGCCTGGCGAATGTACAACATTGCGCAGCGTACCCTTTTTTTTGTTTGCGTAGCATTGACGTAGTGAAAAAATAAGATTGACGTAGCGGTGCTGTGGTGCCAAATAGGCGGAAATATGCAAGGTTTGCCGACCTTTGGGAAACTGAATAAAGGGTTTTAAAAATTATTGTTTCGAAAATCAAAACCATTTCGCACATGAAGCAACTATTACTTTCTTTCCTCCTACTGGCATTTGCCGTAGTGGCTTCTCAAGCCCAAACCACCATTTTGGACTTTGAGACACCGGCAACCACCACTACTTTTCAATATTTTGGCAGCCCGCTCGACGGTTCCCTGAACACCGTTGAGTCCAACCCGAACGCCAGTGGCATCAATACCAGCAGCAAGGTCGCCAAATTTGTCAAGCCTGCCGTGGCCGAAGTGTGGGCTGGCTGTTTTTCCAACCCCAACCCCAGCATTGCCGTTGATCTGCTTGCCAATGGGAAGGTTGCCATAAAAGTCCACATGGACCATATAGGGTCCCTCAGCCTCAAGTTGGAGAACTCGACCAACGGTGGCGCCAACTGGCTGGGCACCGTGGCCAATACCAAGGTGAATGAATGGGAAGAGCTGGTTTTCGACCCCAGCGTTCCCTCGCTGGAAGCGCCCCTTTCACCAGCAATCGGCTATATTTACAGCACCGTCACCCTGTTTTTCGATTTTGGCACCGCCGGTACGGGCACCGCGGTCACCTCCTATTTTGACGACGTCGCGGCGCTGCCCAAAACAGCCGTCGTGACGCCGATTTTGGATTTTGAAACCGCTGTCACTGGCACCGATTTCCAGTATTTTGGCAGCCCGCTCGATGGCTCATTGACAAAAATAATCGACAACCCGAACCCAAATGGCATCAACACCAGCGATAAAGTGGTTGAGTATGTCAAGCCGCCGGTGGCCGAAGTGTGGGCAGGGGCATTTTCTAACCCAAATCCAAGCACTCCCGTCGATCTTACGAACGGCGGGCAAGTTTGCGTGAAAGTACACATGGACCATATCGGCAACTTAGCCCTGAAGCTGGAAGGCTCCACTTCGGGCAAGCCCAACTGGATCCAAAAAGTATCGAATACCAAGATGGGGGAATGGGAAGAACTTTGCTTCGATGCCAGCCAGCCCTCCCTGGAGCCGCCCTTTGAGACCGCAACCGGTGTCTATGAGCGCATTGTGCTGTTCTTTGATTTCGGCACGGCCGGCACCGGTACGGCGGTCACCTCCTACTTCGATGACATCGTTGTGAAGAGCAGCGGTGTGCCACAGATTCGCACGGTCAATTTCAAAGTTGACATGAACAGCTACACCGCCAATTTTGACCAAGTCTATATCAGCGGCAGCTTCAACAACTGGTCGGGCGATGCCAACCCCTTGGCCGACCCCGAGTTTGACGGGATTTGGGAAGGCAGCATCGCCGTGCCAAACGGCGCCTACGAATATAAAATAACCCTCGACAACTGGAACGCGCAGGAAAACTTCGTCGGCACAGAAGAGTGTACGAAGGTGGTGGGGCCGTTCGTCAACCGCCTGCTTCTCGTGAGCGCCGACACCGACCTGCCCAAGTTTTGTTACAACAGTTGCTATGCCTGCGGCGAGGAAGCAAAGATCACCTTCAGGCTCGGCATGAACGGCATTACGCCTAACCCTGACGGTGTCTGGCTTGCAGGCGGCGGCAATTTTGACGTGCCCGGTGGTCGGTACAAGATGGAAGACAACAACGCAGACGGGATATTTGAGCTGGTGGTACCCCGAAAAAAAGGCTTCCAGTCGTATTACACCTTTGCCAACGGGCCCTGTCCCGATTACAGCTGCAAAGAGAACCTGAACGGCCTTCCTTGCGGCAATCCGGCCAATTTCGACGACCGGTTCCTGCCCGCTATCCAGGGCCATACCACGGTGGCTACTTGTTTCGGAACCTGTTTTACAAACGCCGAATGCGTGTCTGGCGCCAAGGTCCCTGCCCGGGATGCGCAGGTTTTCCAGATACTGGGCAACCCTGCGACGAACGGCCGGGCAATCCTCGAATTTGGCGATGAGGGCCTCGAAGACAAGGTGGTTTCCCTCACAAATACCATCGGACAGGTGCTCCATTCCTGGAATGTTGGCAAAGACCTGCGCAATTTTACGCTGGAGACCAACGCACTGCCCGCTGGCTTGTATTTTGTGACGGTGCGCAGCGGCGACCTTTACTTTACCCGGAAACTGTTGAAGTAACCTGTCAAGCCTATTCCAACTAATTTTAACACTGAAACCATGCGGACCATATTTTCCGTCCTTCTATTGTCCTTTACCTCCACCGTTTTTGCCCAGGTGAAAATCACGGGCAACGTGACGCTTGCAAGCACAGGTGAGCCCGCCATCGGCGTTTCCGTGCAGGTAATAGGCGCCGGCATCGGGGTGATCACCGACATAGACGGCAATTACACACTCGTTGCGCCCAATGAGGAAGTCGAGCTGCACTTTTCCTACACCGGCTATACCGATCAGACGATAAAAGTAGGGAGCCAAACGACAATTGACGTTGCATTGCTCGAGAACACCTCACAATTGAGCGAGGTTGTTGTTATGGGCTACGGCAGCCAAAAACGCTCCAGCATCAGCGGCAGCGTCTCGACCGTAAGCGCCCAGGAGATCGCCGAGCGCCCCATCTTGCGGGTGGAGCAGGCGCTCCAGGGGCGTACTGCGGGCGTGCAGGTGGCCCAGGTCTCCGGCTCGCCCGGCAGCCCGCTCACGGTGCGGGTGCGCGGGGTGGGCACCATCAACAACAGCGACCCGCTGTACATCGTGGACGGTATCCCGGTGGAAGGGCTGGATTTCCTAAACCCCAACGACATCGAGACCATCAATGTGTTGAAGGACGCAGCATCTTCCGCTATCTACGGCTCGCGCGGGGCCAACGGCGTGGTGCTGATCACGACCAAAGGCGGCAAGCGAAACCAGTCGGGCACCATCAGCTACGATGCCTATTACGGGGTGCAGCGGCCCGCCCGCCTGCTCGATCTGCTGGATGCCCGTGAATATGCCACCTTGCAGAACGAGGCTTACTTGGCTGCGGGAAAAACCCCGCCGCCGGAGTTCGCCAACCCCGAAGTGCTGGGCCGCGGCACCGACTGGCAGGAAGCCATCTTTCAAAATGCGCCGATCGCCAGCCACCAGCTAACGTTTGCGGGCGGTGGGGAGCGCTCCGCCTATACCCTCTCGGGCAATTATTTCACGCAAGACGGCATCGTTGGCGGCGACAAGGCCAATTTCCAGCGCGCCACCGTGCGCCTGAACGGAACCCATGACCTGAAACCGTGGCTGACGATCGGCAACAACCTTGGCTTCACCTGGCTAGAGCGGCAGGGGCTTTCGGAAAACAACCAGTACAACTCCCCCATCATCCGGGCGCTGAACATGGACCCCGTGACCCCGATACGAAAAGCCGACGGCACTTTTGCCTATTCCAATTATTCCAGCACCGACATTGCCAACCCGGTCAACGGCATCGAGCAGACGCACAACACGTGGCGCAGCAACCGGCTGGTGGGCAGCGTGTTCGGCAACCTGAAGCTCGCAAAAGGGCTGACATTCCGCACCGCTTACAGCATAGACGCCACTTTTGCCGTGCAGCGCAGCTTCAATCCCAGGTTCGACCTCAGCAACATACCCAGCATCAGCGAGGGCCCCGCCGCCGAAAAAAACCTGGTAAACAGCGTGGGCGTGGGCAACAACAACTGGCGTAACTGGCAGTTGGAAAACGTGCTTACCTGGGACAAAACCTTCCGCGGGCGGCACGCGCTCACCTTAATCGCCGGCACCACGGCCCTCGCCAACCGCTTCGACGCCAGTGGCGGCGGCAACACCAACCTGCCTTCCAACGACCCGAAAGACGCGTATATTTCCAACACAATCGACCCGATCGCCTCGCAGAACGCTTACCAGTTTGCCAGCGAGTCCTCCCTGTTTTCCTGGTTCGGCAAGGCCAATTACGAATTTGACAACCGTTTCCTAGCTTCTGCCACTTTCCGCGCCGACGGCTCTTCCCGCTTCGGGAAGAACAACCGCTTCGGCTACTTCCCGTCGTTCTCTGCCGGGTGGATAGCCAGCCATGAGGAATTTTGGAAGATCAAGGCCATCAATTTTTTCAAAGTGCGCGCCAGTTGGGGGCAAAACGGCAACGACAAGATTGGCGATTACAGCTTTACCACCGTAGTGTACAACGGCCAGAACTACGTGTTCGGCCCCGGCCAGACCATCACCAACGGCAGCGTCGCGCTGAGCGCTGCCAACCCGGACCTGAAATGGGAGACCAGCACACAGGCCGACATCGGCATAGATGCCGAGATGATGGCGGGGCGCCTGGGGCTTACCGCCGACTACTACATAAAAAAGACCTCCGACATGCTGTATGCCGCCCCCATCCCTTTGGTGGCGGGTACCGCAGCGCCCATCCAAAATGTGGCCACGGCAGAAAACCGCGGCTTTGAGCTGGCGCTAAACTACCGGAACTTCGACCATGCCATTCGTTACACCATTGGCGGCAACATCGCTTTCGTCAAGAGCGAAGTGACCAGCTTGGGGCGCGGCGGGGAGCCTGTTTTCTCCGGGTATGTGCAATCGGCCAACGCCAATGCCTCCAAAACCGACGTGGGGCATCCCATCGCCTCTTTTTTCGGCTTCGTGACTGATGGCATTTTTCAGACACAGGCCGAAGTGGAAGCCGCAGCATTTCAAAGCAGCGGCACCGCGCCCGGCGATATCCGCTTCAAAGATTTGGACGGGAACGGCGTGATAGACGCAAACGACCGTACCTATATTGGCAACCCAACCCCGCGCTTTACTTACGGCTTGAACACCGATTTTTCCTGGAAAGGGCTGGAGCTGAACCTTTTTTTCCAGGGCGCGCAGGGCAACGACATCTACGTCAACACCATCCGCTACGACTTCACCTACGTCAACCGCCCATCTTCGGCGCTGAACCGCTGGACGGGCCCTGGCACGTCCGACACGGAGCCACGCGTGAGCCTGAGCGACCCAAACCAAAATGCGCGGGTATCCGACCGCTTTGTTGAAGACGGATCGTATATTCGCCTGAAAACGCTGCAATTGGGCTATAATTTGCCAAAAGCCTGGCTTGACAAAGTTCGTTTCAACAAAATGAAGATTTATATGACAGCCCAGAACCTGCTCACCTTCACCAAGTATTCCGGCCTCGACCCCGAAATCGGGGCTGTCGGCGGCAGCTTGGAAATTGGCATCGACCGGGGTTTTTACCCACAACCGCGGACAGTCATGGGAGGTGTAGGCCTGACCTTTTAAATCATCTTGAACATGAAAAAGATAATCAGTCTGTTTTTTGTAACTGTAGCGCTCTCAGCCTGCCAAAAGGATTTTCTTGAAAAAAAGCCTATTGTCGGCGTCACGGAGGAAAACTTTTACCGTACCGAGGCGGATGCCATTGCGGCGGTGAACGCAGCGTATGCCACCCTTCAGTTTCAGCTTTCCCCTGCGGGCCATTTTCGCTGGTTCTGGGGCGACATCATGTCGGACGACGCGGTGAAAGGCGGTTCGGGCGACAACGACGTGAACGCGCTGCTGCAGTTGGAGACATTCAAAGGCCCCACCAATACCGACCTGCTGGAATCGGAATGGGGCGCCAGCTATGAGGGCATTCACCGGGCCAACGTGGTGCTGGAAAAAGTGCCAGGGATATCGATGGACGAAACCTTGAAAGCCCGGATATTGGGGGAGGCCAAATTCATACGCGCCTGGAATTATTACAACTTAGTCATCATGTTCGGCGGGGTGCCCTTGGCCGACCATGTGCTGGCCCCGTCGGAGTACAACATGCCCCGCGCCACGGCTGAAGAAGTTTGGAACCTGATCGAGGAAGACCTGACAGAGGCAGCCCGCGATTTATGGAAGCGCAGCCAATACCCCGAGAGCGACCTGGGGCGCATCACCCTAGGCGCTGCGCAGGCATTGTTGGTGAAAACATACCTGTGGCGCGAAAAATGGGCAGAAGCAAAAGCGACAGCCGAAGCCATCATCAACAGCAACGAATACAAATTGGTGGCCAACTATGCCGATATTTTTCCCCTATATGGCGAGAACAACGAAGAGTCTATTTTTGAGATACAGTACATGAACGCTTCCGGGGGCAACTGGGGCAAAAACAACGCCAACGAGGGCAGCTTCACCAACGTGTTCACCCGCGCCCGCGGGCAGTTCGCCGGCTTCGGGTTCAATATCCCCACCCAGGATTTTGTCGATGAGTTTTTCAAGGAGGGCTTCGAAGACCCGCGCTTGAGATCCACCGTGTTCCGGCTTGGCGACGCGATGGGCGACCGCGGCATTTTTACCATTGCGGCCACAGGCGACATGCCTTTCCTCTATTACCCCAAAAAATATTTCAGCAACAAAAGCGAAGACGCCCCCTTTGGCGACCCAGCGCCGAACGGCGGTTCCAACGACCGGGTAATCCGCTATGCCGACGTGCTGCTCATGCACGCCGAAGCCGCATACCGCACCGGCGACGAGGCCGCAGCCAAGGCCTCGCTTAACAAAGTGCGGGCCAGGGTCAACATACCTGCCATTGCGGCCACGGGCAGCGCCCTTTTCGACGCCATCATGCGGGAGCGCAGGCTGGAGCTGGGCTTAGAGGCGCACCGCTTCTTCGACCTGGTGCGGACAAAGCGCGCTCCACAGGTGCTGGGAGCCCTGGGCTTTGTCGCGGGCACCCACGAACTTTTCCCCATCCCGCAATCGCAAATATTGGCCACAAATGGCGCCCTGATACAAAACCCTGGTTATTGATCCGGCGTTTGCCATATTGAACAAAAAAAATAATATCATGCAAAAAGCACTCTTTTTCATCGCGATAACGACCTTTTTGGTCATTGGCTGCAAGCCAGACAGGGATGACGACTTCCAATTGGGCCCCGGGGCCGCTGCGCCCGAGTTCAGTGTGGAAGTGCTGGCCAGCGATTCCAACCGCGTGCTCATTAAAGACCTTTCGACGGGCAATTTCCAGCGCCTGTGGTCGCTGCCAGGCGGAACACCCAAGACCTCCACCAAAGCCATCGACACTGTTTTTTACGACAAGGCGGGCGAATATGCCATCACCCTGTTCGTATCGAAAAGCGATGGCAGCGGCACGCCATCGGCTACCAAAAAAGTTGTCATTTTGACCGATGCGCCCCTGACTTGCAGCCCCAAGCTCGCACTGCTCACAGGCGATTGCGGCCCAGCCGGCAAATGCTGGACACTCACCCACGCAGCTGGCGCGGTCAAGGTTGGGCCTACCTATGACGACTATTCCTGGTACACCTCCCCGGCGAACGGGCTGCAGCCAGAGCAATACGACGATGGGTTTTGTTTCACATTCGAAAATTTCGTGTTTCAAAACAGGAACAACGTTGCCAGTGTTAATCCATGGAACGGTTACCAGGCGGAGGCTTACGACCCGGGCATCAGCGATTTCACTTTTTTGGAAGGGACTGGAACCAATGGCCGCGATCAGATTATATTGGCCGACGATCAGTTCATGGGCGTTTGGGACTGCGACAACGTGTTGGACGTAATGAAGCTGACGGCAACGGAGCTTGTGGTGCGCGGTCGGCAACGGAACCAAAACGGCACGCCCAAACCAGAAGGTTGGTTTGAGCTGAGCTTTGTGCCCCAATAATGATTGCGATGGCGAATAGATACTTGAACTGTTTGTTGAGCTTTGTGGCGCTATTGCTCATCGCCTCAGCCTGCTTTTCTCCGAAAGGCATTGCGCAAGGCGCATCAAAGATGAAATTGGTTTGGTCTGACGAATTCAGCAACGATGGCTTGCCAGACAGCACAAAATGGGGCTACGACATGGGCGACGGCTGCCCTGATGTCTGTGGCTGGGGCAACAACGAATTGCAGTATTATATGGCCAAACGCCCCAAAAACGCTCGCATCGAGCAGGGCTGCCTGGTCATCGAGGCCCACAAGGAGGACATGGGGGGCAAGGCATACACCTCCGCCCGCCTGTCGAGCAAACACAAGGGTGATTGGACCTACGGGCGCATCGAAATCCGCGCCAGGCTGCCCAAGGGCCGCGGTGTCTGGCCCGCCATATGGATGCTTTCGACAGATTGGTCGTATGGGGGCTGGCCTGAAAGCGGCGAGATCGACATCATGGAGTTTGTTGGGTACATGCCCGACTCGGTGTTTGGAACGGTTCATACGAAGCGCTACAACCATGTACAAGGCACACAGAAGTCGCGCGGCCTGGCCTCCAAAACCCTGAGCAGCGAATTTCATCTGTACAGCATTGAATGGGATGCTGAAAAAATCGATTTTATGTTTGACGGCAAACGCTTTCAAACCTTCCCAAACCGCCATGAAGGCTTTGAGGCATGGCCTTTCGACCGCAATTTCCACTTGTTGCTCAACGTGGCTGTTGGGGGGAACTGGGGCGGGAAAATGGGTGTTGACCCCGATATTTGGCCTCAAAGGATGTTGGTGGACTACGTTCGGGTATATCAATGACACATCAAACTTTAAGCTTGCAAACAACTGATTATTATGAGAAGATTAGCGTACAAATTCTTGTTTATCGCGGTGTTGGCCACGATGTTCTGGGCCTGCATCAAGGAAGACGACGGCAACCCGCCCGCGTTGAACCTGCCAAATATTACTTTTACCGACATGACGGTGGAAGAAGGCGATATTGACCAAACGGTGCAGCTTATCCTGACCTTGAACGGGGAGAACAAGACCAATGCAGTACTTAAGTTTGCCGCCGTGCCTGCTACTGCGGCAACGGATGTTGATTTTGCGGTGCTGACTTCCGGGCAGCTCGTTTTTGCCCCTGGAGAAACGCAAAAAAACATCTCCATCAAAATTACAGGGGACGAGGTGAAGGAGCCTCGGGAAACTTTCCAGCTGAAGTTTTACAACCCATTGAACGTCAAGCTCGAAAAGGACGTTGCCACCATCACCATCGAGGATGACGACGACAACACTGCAGGGCTTACCATCCCTTCTGGCGGGTACAACACCCCGAACAGCTACCCAGGCTACAACCTCGTCTGGGCAGACGAGTTTGACGAGCCTGCGCTCAACACCTCAAATTGGACTTTTGAAATGGGCGATGGCTGCCCCGGGAACTGTGGTTGGGGCAACAATGAGCTCCAGTATTACCGGGAAGACAACACCTCGATTGTCAACGGGCACTTAGTCATAACCGCCAAAAAGCAAAACTTTGGCAACAAAGAATACACCTCCTCCAGGCTGATAACAAAGGGCAAGAAACAGTTCAAGTTTGGGCGCATCGACATACGCGCGGCGCTGCCCAAAGGACAGGGCTTGTGGCCGGCCCTTTGGATGCTCGGCTCCAACATCGATGCCGTGGGTTGGCCGGCATGTGGCGAAATCGACATCATGGAGCTTACCGGGAACCTGCCGAACCGGGTGTTGGGAACTGTACATTACGGTGCCAGCGTAAGCCAGCATCAATATTCCAGCCAGTCAAAATATTTGAGCGGGAACGAAAATTTCCACGACGAGTTCCACGTCTTCTCGCTGAAGTGGGTAGCGGACAAAATTGAATTTTTGGTGGACGATGAAGTTTTCCATACCATCACCCCGGCTTCCCTGAATGGCGCCCCCTACCCTTTCAACAAGAACTTCTTCTTCGTATTCAACGTGGCCGTCGGCGGCGACCTGCCAGGGAGCCCGAACAGCAGCACAGCGTTCCCGCAGAGCATGATCGTAGATTATGTGCGGGTGTTTCAATGATGAAAAACGCTACCGCGCCAGCACCAATTTTCGCACATCCCTGGCAGCCCCATTGTCCAACTGGATGAAATAGAACCCGTTAGACAGCCCTTCCAAAGGTAGTTCCACGGTATTGGCGCCTTCATTGAACTGGACAGACTGCAAGTTGCGTACCAATCGGCCAGCGGCATCCACTACCGCCACATTGGCTTCAAAATTGCTGCTGGCATTGGCGATTATGCGGGCGTTGTTGCCTTCAACGGGATTTGGGGAAACCTGCCAGGCAGAAAGCCCCTCAATCTCTATGGTGCTGGTGGCCAGGTTGTTGGTCTTGAAATTCCTTGTTTTGAAGGCAGCGCATCCGACAGACTGGTTGAACGGCTTAACGCGCCAGTAGTAGGTGTCGTTAACGGCCAGGTTGGTGAGCAACAGTGTTGTGTTGGTCGTGATGTAGGTGCTGACAAAATTTGTCGCGAAAGAGGGGACGATGTCTGTTTCTACCAAGTAGTGGGTTGCGCCGGGTACAGGGTTCCATTCCAAAGTAACGGCATTGTAAAATGGGACAGTCGCAGCGTTTGCAGGCGACACGAGCATGTCGTTTGGGGTATCGATGCTGGTCGCGACAGGCACGTAACTGTTGTCGAGGTAATTCCTGTAAGACTTGTTCAGGTCGGCCAGCATGGCAGCACTTTGCAACGGGGTGAAGACATAAGTCGAGCAATTCTCGAAATAGCTCATCATGTTGTTTTCGTTCGGGTCAACAAGCTCTCCCAGCGGGTCTTGGGCGCCGCCAGTGTAAGGGGCGCAACCGGGCACCTGGAATGCAAATTTGTAGTCTGGGCCAGTGTCACAAATCTTGTCGGCAGCGATGGTACAGTTGGTGCCGTTTTGGCGCTCTGTGGGGGTGCCGTCTGGCGCGAGCACGGGGGCTACAGGCCAACCTGGGTAGCTGGGGCCAAAACCGGTGCTGCTTTCCCAGCCTTTGAACGGGTGCTGAAGGCTGAAAAAGTGGCCTGTTTCGTGTGGGATCGTGCTGTTGTTGGCGTTGCCGTTGATCTGGTCGCGGCGGCTGACGATCCAGTCGTTGGGCGGTGTGTAATAGGCCAAAACTACCCCTGGGTCGTTGTTGCCTGATGCTGCAATATTCGTGATATAATAGTTTATGGCGTTTTGGTGCCTTTTTGCCTGCATGAGAAAGGTGTTCGTCTGTGTTGTATAAACCGCATCGTTGTTGATCGTCTTGTCGAAAAGCCCCAAAGTTGGGTGCGGGTTGAGGTAGAACTGAATGCCTACTGGATCAAATGCAGTGTTCAGGGCACACAATTGTTCCAAAACCTTTATTTCCCTTATCCTGCCATTGCCGCTGGCGTCCGCTACCAAGTGGAAGAACACCGGTGCGTATTGGACGCCACCGCGGTCCTGAACCAGGCCAGACTCCACCGTGGCCAGGTTTTCGAGCAGGCGCTCATTGAACATGTCCTGGTCGGCGGCAGATGTGCCGCATATCGGGCGCAACTCCTGTGCATTTGCCGAAAACATGGCAAAAATGCCAAGCAGTATGATTCCTTTTTTCATCGGATGAATTTGTTAGATAGTCAAAAATTGTTTTTGAGCCGCAAAGGTAGCAAGAACTTTAGCCCTCGCTTGTCAAGCGCTGGCATTTTGAGTTGTTTTTACAACCTTTGCGCTGCATAGCTTGGCTTTTGCGTTTTTTCCCGTGGAATGAAACAGGGTAAAATTGTCGCCGATGTGAAATTTAATTCTTAAATTTCATGCTTTTCATGCCTTCAATTCCGATTTTCCCAAATTGTCCCCCAGTGTTCAAAATTAAATATCAAAATTAACATGCCAGATGAAACCTTTTTCTCCTTATCATTGTCTTTTATTCGCCGCATCGCCCAAGCATTTCAAACCTTGATGCCATGAGTACCAGATACATTTTGTCCATCTCCGTTGCTTTTTTGCTTTTTTGTGTTGCTCAACCGGTCACGGCTCAGCAGGCACCTTCCATATTTAGCAAATTGACCGCCAGCGAAGGGGAGAAGATGACGCTGGAGCTTGACCTGACAACGCTGGTCGCCCAAAAAAAGAGCAACGATTATTTCCCGGCTGCGTTGATCGCCAGCGACGGGACGGCCTATAAAGTGGAGGTTCGGCCGAGGGGGAAATACCGCAGGAAAAACGCCTACTACCCTCCGCTCAAACTAAAGTTCAAAAAAAAGGAGCTCCTTCAAGCAGGGCTTGACACCCTGAACGAAATAAAACTGGTCTTGCCCAGCTTTGATTCGAAATTGGGAGAGGAACTTGTGATCCGGGAATACCTGGCGTATCGGATTTTTGAACACCTCTCCCCAGCCAGCGTAAAGGCCAGGTTGATCAGGCTTACCCTGAAAGACACCCACGTCGAAAAGTCGAAAAAGACCATGTATGCCGTGCTGGTGGAAGACCAGGAGGAAACCTGCGCCAGGATGGGGGGCGTCGAAGTGGAAGAATATGGCATCCCCGCCGACAGCCTGAACACCAATCAAGCCGCCTTGATGGTCATATTTCAGTATATGATCGGCAATACCGATTGGGAAATATCCATGTTGCGCAATGTCCGCCTGATACGCACCAGCCAATCGAGCAAAATATTGGCCATGCCCTACGATTTTGACTTCTCTGGCTTGGTGAGCGCACCGTATTCCAGCCCATCCTCCGACACGGGCTTGAAAACCGTCCGCGACAGGTTCCTCATGGCCAACGGATTGGACAGGGAAGCGCTAAAAAGGGCGCTGGAGTCCATCAAAAAGGAAAAATCAGCGATATACGACATCTGCCGGCACAAAAGCCTGTCCAGGGATGCCATATCGGACATGCTGCACTTTTTGGACACTTTTTTCGACTCCGTCAGTGACAGCTCCGAAGTCCCGCAAATGATGAAAGGCCCGGGCATCGATAAAGGCTGAACGCAATTGAAGCCACGGAGAAAAATAAATTATGTGGCAACGGTTTTTGGTGCTTGCAGTTTTGCTTAACTTTGCCGCGCAATTGGGAACCTCGCAGTACGCATGCCCCAAAACAGCAACGGAGGAGTGCCAGAGTGGTTTAATGGAGCGGTCTTGAAAACCGTCGTACCGAAAGGTACCGGGAGTTCGAATCTCTCCTCCTCCGCAATACAAGGTCGCAACATTCTGATTTTCAGAAATGTTCGGCCTTTTTTTATTCCCCTTGCTCGCTATCCTTGTACTCTTTCTCCCAGTCCGTCCGGGCAAATACGACGATCAGCACCCCGGCCATGGTCATCAGAATTTTCAAGACAAATGCCAGCAGCCCCCCACCCCACTCCAACGGCGCCAAAAACACCCAATGTGTGCCCACAGCTTGCATGATCAAAGCCGTGAGGCCAAAAGTCATCATCGCATAGCCCAGCAACAACCAAAGTCCTTTGTTTTTCATATTCTATCTTATGTATTGAATTCATTTCTTGCAAATCACTGGAATCCTGGTATAACTTTGGCGTGACAAATTTGTTCAGTAAAAAAAAGCTGTCCATTGCCAAATACCGACCAGACCAAACCAGCCGTCAAATTGATCGAGTGCCCGCGCGACGCAATGCAGGGAATGCATCATTTTATAGACACCGACAAAAAGGCCGCCTATATCAACCAGCTGCTGCGCGTCGGCTTCGACACCATCGACTTTGGCTCCTTTGTGAGCCCCAAGGCTATCCCCCAGATGCGCGACACCGCAGAAGTGCTGGCAAAGTTAGACCTTTCAAGCACTTCCTCGAAACTTCTCGCCATCGTGGCCAACGAGCGGGGCGCCAGCGATGCCTGCCAATTCCCGGAAATCGAATACCTGGGATACCCTTTCAGCATCAGCGAGACATTCCAACTGCGCAACACCAATGCCACCATTACGGAGAGCATCGAGCGCACGGAAGCTATCCAAGAGTTGTGCATGGCGAATGGAAAACAGCTTGTGCTGTACATCTCCATGGGCTTTGGCAACCCTTACGGCGACCCCTGGAACGTAGAAACGGTGTGCCGTTGGGTCAACGCGCTCATCCCATTGGGCATCAAAATATTCTCCCTGTCGGATACCATCGGCTGCTCCAACCCGGAAAACATTTCCTATCTGTTCTCTAGCCTGATACCGGCATACCCGGAAATCGAGTTTGGGGCGCACCTGCACACCCATCCTTCTACTTGGCACGAGAAAATCCAGGCTGCCTGGGAAAGCGGCTGCCGCCGGTACGACGGTGCTTTGCGCGGTTTCGGCGGCTGCCCCATGGCCAAAGACGAGCTCACCGGCAACATGGCCACCGAAAACCTGATCGATTTCTTCGAGTCCGTCGGCGCGCAGCTCGGCATCGACCATGCGGCGTTTTTCAAAAGCATGGCCATGACGGACGCTGTATTTAACCCGCCCAAATAAGCTCCCATGAAGATCGCTGAGTTTTCGGTAAAGAACAGCCAGTTCACCTTTATCATCTTCTGTTTTGTGATGGCCTTAGGCCTTGGGTCCCTGCTCAACATGCCCCGGGCGGAAGACCCCAAGTTCACCCCACCGGGATTCAATATTGTCATCGTTTATCCAGGCGCCGGGCCTGCGGAAATCGAGAACAAGGTAACCGACAAGGTGGAAGCCCGGCTCGGAGCGCTGGAAAATATAGACAGGATGCGCTCTTATTCTTCCAATGGCTTCATGATGCTGTCGATCGAGTTCGTACACGGGGAAGACAGCGACAAAAAGTACGAAGAGGTGGTGCGCGAGGTCAATGCCATCAGGGCGGAACTGCCCTCCGACATATACCGGATCAACATCCAAAGGTTTTCCTCCTCCGATGTGGCCATATTGCAGTCGGCGCTGGTGAGCGAAGTCGCGTCCTACGACGACCTGCGCCGCGAAGCCGAAAGGTTAGAAGAAGCGCTTGAGAAACTGCCGGGCGTAAAGGCTGCCGACACCTGGGCATACCCCAAGCGGGAACTGCGCATCGGGCTGAATTTGCCGAAAATGGCCGCCGAGAACCTGCCAGTCAGCCGGGTTTTGGGCGCCGTCCAGAGCGAAAACGTGAGCATCCCTGGCGGATCGATGGATCTGGGGGAACGCAAATTCTTCGTCGAGACCAGTGGCGACTACGGAGACATAGAAGAGGTGAGAAACACGGTCATCAACGGCAACGGCGGCAAAATCCTGTACCTCAAGGACATAGCCGAGGTCGATTGGGCTTACGAAGACCCCAGCCACCTGGCGCGCATCAACGGGGTGCGCTGCGTGTGGTTGACGGTGCGCATGAAAGACAACCAAAACATCTTCGATGTCGGGAAAGCCGTGAACAATGTCGTGGCGGAATGGCGCGCAGAAATCCCACCCAGCATGGATTACGTGAAGGTGTTCGACCAAAACGACTCCGTCAGGAAGCGGCTCACGCGCTTTGCCAAGGATTTCGGCATCGCCATCCTGTTGGTGCTGCTCACCTTGCTGCCCTTGGGCTGGCGGGCGGCCTTGGTGGTGATGGTGTCTATTCCGTTGAGCATTTCCATCGGCTTGTTCGCCCTCGACCAATTGGGCTATTCCTTGAACCAGCTGAGCATCGTGGGGCTCATCATCGCCCTCGGCATCTTAGTGGACGACAGCATCGTGGTGGTGGAAAACATCGAGCGCTGGCTGCGGGAGGGTTATTCGCGGCGCGAGGCGGCGATATTGGCCACTCGGCAGATCGGCCTGGCCGTGCTCGGCTGCACCGCAACCTTGGTGTTGGCCTTCCTGCCCTTAGTCTTCTTGCCCGAAGCTTCCGGCGATTTTATCCGCTCCCTGCCCATGGCGGTGGTGCTGACGGTGCTGGCCTCCCTCTTCGTGTCCCTGACCATCGTGCCTTTCCTGAGCAGCCGGGTATTGGCTGAAAAGCACGACCCACGGGGCAATATATTCCTGCGCGGCATGAAGTGGGTGATTTCTGGCACCTATTCGAAGGCATTGCATCGCGCGCTGGAATGGCCCAAAACCACGATCCTGATCGCCGGGCTGATATTTGTCGGGGCGCTCGGACTTGGCAGCAACACCGGTTTCACGCTGTTCCCTGCGTCGGAACGGCCTATGTTCTACATCGACATCGATGCGGCTGCGGGCAGCAACCTCGGGAAAACCGATGCCCTGGTGCGCTTGGTCGATTCCGTGTTGCAGGAATATGTTGCGCCGGAATTCCGCCAGCAGCACCTGCTCCCCGATTCTGTGGAACCCGTTTCAAGGTACCGCCGGGGCGAAAAGGCACAAGTGACCTGGTATTCCAGCAATATCGGGCGTGGAAACCCGAGGGTGTATTATAATGTCATCCGGGAATTTGAAAGCCCATCCTACGGGCAAGTGTTCGTGCAGTTGCAGGAAAGGACGCCGCCGAAGGTAAAAATAGCCCTGATCGACGAGTTGCGGCAAAAGTTCAAAAACGTGCCAGACGCCAAGATCACCGTGCAGAATTTTGAACAAGGCCCGCCCGTGGAAGCGCCCGTGGCCATCCGGGTGTATGGAGAAAATTTCGACACGCTTCGGGCGCTCGCGGGCAAGGTGGAGCGCATCATAGAAGAAACGCCCGGTACCATCTACGTTGACAACCCTATCTCCACGGTAAAAACAGACCTCTACGTCAACATCAACAAGGAAAAAGCGGCAGCCCTTGGCATCCCGATCATCGATATCGACCGGATGGTGCGCTTAGCGGTGGCTGGCTTGAACGTCGGCACGCTGTCAGAAACGGAACTGGCCACGGATTACCCGATGGTTGTCACCATACCCAAACCAGGCCCAAAAGCTGACCTGAGCCTTTTCAACAACCTGTATATCAACAACATACCCGGCGCTGCGATACCGCTCAGCCAAGTGGCGGGCATCGAGCTCAAGCCTTCGCCCAATTTTATCCAGCATTACAACAAAGACCGCTTCACCAGCGTCACCGCCTCGGTAAAGACTGGCAGCTTCGCCACCAAAGTCAACGCTGAAATCAGGGAGAAATTAGCCAGCATAGAGATGCCCAAAGGCTGTCGCTATGTGATTGCCGGGGAGGTGGAAAGCGCCGAGCGCTCGTTCAAGGGCATCGGCACGATCATTCTGGTGACCATTTTTGGGCTGCTTGCCGTGCTGATCCTGGAATTCAAGACTTTTAAAAGCACCGTTATCGTGCTGTCGGTCATCCCGTTGGGCATTATCGGCGCCATCCTGATCTTGTTGGCCACGGGCTACCCATTCTCCTTCACGGTTGTCGTGGGGCTGATCGCCCTGATGGGCATAGAAGTGAAAAACTCGATATTGCTGGTGGACTTCACTAACCAGTTGCGTGAAGAGGGCATGGCACTGGACGCGGCCATCCAGGAAGCGGGCGAGATTCGCTTTGTGCCGATCCTGCTCACGTCGCTGACCGCCATCGGCGGCTTGCTGCCCATCGCCATTGAAGAAAACCCGCTGTACTCTCCCCTATCTTATGTTTTGATCGGCGGGCTCATTTCGAGCACCCTGTTATCGCGGATCGTGACGCCAGTGCTGTACAAACTGTTAAATTAATGATGAATGATGAGAGATGAATGATGAATTTGCACAACATCAGTTCGTTGCCTTGTAATTGGGTTTCAGCACGAAAGCTCAAATAAACCGTTTGAGTGCTGAAAAACCAATGCTGAATCGAAAGGTAAATGTTGTGCAAATTCATCATTCATCTCTCATCATTCATCATTAACTAGAGGTGTATCACCTCCCCATATGCCGCCGCCGCCGCTTCCATCACCGCCTCGCTCATGGTGGGGTGCGGGTGTATCGACTTGATGATCTCGTGGCCGGTCGTCTCTAATTTGCGGGCTACGACCACTTCTGCGATCAGCTCGGTGACATTGGCGCCGATCATGTGGGCGCCCAGGAACTCGCCGTATTTTTTGTCGAAAATAACTTTGACGAAGCCTTCGGCGTGGCCGGAAGCTTTTGCTTTGCCGCTGGCAGCGAAGGGGAATTTGCCGACAAGCAGTTCGTAACCGGCTTCTTTAGCTGCCTGCTCGGTATAGCCGACTGAGGCAATTTCAGGGATGCAGTAGGTGCAGCCGGGGATGTTGTTGTAGTCGATGGGCTCTGGGTGGTGTCCCGCGATTTTTTCGACGCAGGTGATGCCTTCTGCGCTGGCTACGTGCGCGAGCGCCTGTGTAGCCAGCACGTCGCCGATGGCATAGATGCCCGGCACATTGGTCTGGTAATATTCGTCAACTTTGATGTAGCCGCGGTCGGTGGCGATTCCGAGCTCTTCCAGGCCGATGTTTTCAGTGTTGGGCGACACGCCCGCCGCGCTCAGCACCACATCACAGGCGATGGTCTCCGTTTTGCCGTCTTTGCGGTTTTTCATGTTCACCTTGATCTCCTTGCCGCTGGTATCCACGTTCTCGACTGCCCAGCCGCCATAGACTTTCATGCCTTTTTTGGCGTACAACTTGCCCAGTTCTTTGGAGATATCGGCATCCTCGCGGGGCACCAGTCCTTGCTCCAGGAACTCCACGATGCTCACTTCCGTGCCGATGCTGTGGTAAAAATAGCCGAACTCGACACCGATGGCCCCGGCGCCCACCACGACCATGCGCTTTGGCTGGCTTTCTAAGCTCATGGCCTTGCGGTACTCGATGATCTTTTTGCCGTCAATGGGCAAGTTGGGCAACGCTTTGGCACGGCCTCCGGTGGCAACGATGATGCTTTTTGCAGAATATTCGGTCACTTTGCCGTCTGCATCCGTCACAGCAACCTTCCCGCCCTTCAGCAGTTTCCCGTTGCCCATGATGACGTTGATCTTGTTCTTTTTCATCAGGAACTGCACGCCTTTGCTCATGCCCTCGGCCACGCTTCGGCTGCGCTTGACGATAGCCCCGAAATCTGCGGTCGGTTTGCCGACTTTTATACCGTAGTCTTCCGCATGGTTCAGGTATTCGAACACTTGCGCACTTTTCAACAGCGCTTTGGTGGGGATGCAGCCCCAGTTCAGACAAATACCGCCAAGGCTTTCGCGCTCCACTACGGCGACGTTCATGCCCAATTGCGAAGCCCGGATGGCAGCCACGTAGCCGCCTGGGCCGCTGCCTAAAACTATAAGGTCGAAATTCATGTATACTGTGATTAAAGTGATTTGTATGATTTGAGTGATTAAAAACATCTGATTTTCAAATGATTATGCGATCGAGATTTTCACAACCACTTTGCGTTGACTATAACTTAGTTGTTCGTTGATTGATGTTGGTTGTTGGTTAGACACAAAGGTAGTTTTGATCTCCCTTTTGAACCCTAAATTTTCCCACTTTTGTCCCGATGAATATTTGGTTTTCAGAAAAAGCGCTGTGGGTGGCCCTGTTTTTCGGGTTGGTCATCGGTTACTGCCTGTATTATGCGCCGTATGGGGTGAACGAAACAGACGGCGGGTTCCTCACGGGCTTGGCCTGGCAGGTGCTGAACGGGAAGGTTTTATACCAGGATGTTGTGTACGTGCGCCCCCCACTGCCGGTTTGGCTGCGCGCGCTGGAGCTTCAATTGTTGCCGGAGCATTTGGGGGTTTTGGGAGAACGCTGGATTTTTTACCTAAAACTGGGGATGTATTCCTGGCTTGGGGCGGCATTGTTGGAAACGGGGGCGCGGCGCTGGGTTTTGGCGGTGTTTGGTTTTGTCGTTTCGGCACATTGTTACCCGGCGATGGCCTGGCATACGGTGGACGGGATACTTTTTGCGGTGTTGTCGGTGTATTTGGCATTCAAGCCGATTGGAAGGTTTACTGGTTGGTGGGCTGCAACAGGCGGCGCAATGCTGTTCGCCGCTGTTTTGTGCAAGCAGTCCTTTTACCCTTTGGTGTTTATTTTTGGGTTGGGACTGTTGTATTTCGATTGGCGCAGGGCAAGCCTCTTTTATATCGGCTTCTCGGCTGCGTTATTGTTGTTTGCCCATTATTTGCATGGCAACAATCTCTTGGAAAGCTACCTGCAAATGACCAACGGCGCTGCGGCTGGAGGACAGGCTTTTCAGCACGGAATCATAGATTATTTTCGGATAACGCCGGAATTGGCAGTGCCCAGCCTCGCCTTGGCCGGGCTGGGGGTTTGGCAATTCCGAAAGAAGCAAGTTTCAAATTGGCCGATGTTTTTTTTGAGGTTATGGTTGTTGGCCTTGGTGTTGAGCTTTGCCGCCGTTACCTGGCTTCGACAGGAGCATACCGTGCCTTTTGCACAGTTGCGGGCCTTGTTTTTGCTGGCTCTTTGGATGATCGTTTGGCATTGGATAGAAAAGCACAAATCGAGTAATACCCTCCAAAATAATGGTCTCCGCAGCACTATTGTTGCCGCCATCTTGCTCGGCATCAGTTGGTCGGCGGCTATCAGTTGGGGATACAACCTGCCCATTTTGTTTGCTACGCCGGTAGCCTGGGGCGCAATGCAACTTTACGGCAAATTGTCGGGAAATGCGGGCGGGAAAAAAACTCGCCTTGACATTTTGTTGCTGCTGGCATTGTTGGCGGCCTTCAGGCTCGGCTTTGAATTTGTTTACCGCGATGGCAGGCGGAGCGCCATGACTGCCAAAATGGGTGTTGTTTTCCCAAAGCTTACCGGCATTTATTCAAGCCCAGAAACACAGGCACTTTATCAGGAATTGAAGGAATTGACCCTGCAGCACGGCCCCAACTTTTCGGTGCTGCCGGCGTTCCCGCAGGCCAATTATTTGACCGACACAAGACCGCCCTTACCTTTAGACTGGGTGGTAAACCGTGAGACAAATGGCGACAACAAATTGATTTACAATATGATTAAGGAATACAAGCCTTTGATATTTATTGAAAAAGCATACTTGGAAAAAATGCCTGACGACCCGGAGCTTTCGTTCACAAAGGATGTCATGGCCCATGGGGAAAAGCTGGTGGAGACCGAACACTTCCTGGTGATCCGGCCAGCGCAGCAATGAATATTGAAACAAACCGATGCAGCAAAAAACACTCGTCCTCTTCGACTTTGACGGCACCCTGACTACGGGAGATTCTCTCTTGCGCTTTTTGCTGTTCGCCATTCGCCCTGGAAAACTGCTCCTTGGCGGCTTTTGGCTTGGCATGAAATTATTGGCGCTTTTTTTGTCAGGCGGCTGGAGCAACGGGCGCGCCAAGGAAACATTGCTTGCCGTGTTTTTCAAAGGCGAGGCCAAAGCAGCGCTTGAAGCGCTCGGGGCAGAGTTTTACAGCAGGCGCCTCCTTGAAATCTTGCGCCCCGAAATGCTGAGAAAGCTGCGCGAATACCGCAACGCAGGCGCCACCGTCGCCTTGGTTTCTGCCTCGCCGGAAATTTGGCTGCGCCCGTTCTGTGTCGCCGAAAATATCACACTAATCTGTACCACCTTGGACTTTGAGCAAGGCCATTTCAGCGGAAAGCTGTCCAGCCCCAACTGCAACGGCCTAGAAAAAGCGCGGCGCATCAAAGCTGCTTTTGAGCTTTCCGGTTTCGACAAAATCATCGCTTACGGCAACTCTTCGGGCGACGCCGCCATGCTGGCTTTGGCCGACGAACGCTGGATGCTCCGCAACGATGCACTGATTAAGGTCAGTTAGTCATACATTTGCGCCTCAAAATCACAAAACGACTCCATGGTAGAATTTTTGACCCAGGTACTTGACTTCATCCGCCACCTCGACGTGCACCTCGAAAACATCATGCGGGAGTACCAATTGGCCACATACCTGATACTGGCGCTCATTATTTTCTGTGAAACCGGACTGGTGGTAACGCCTTTCCTGCCCGGCGACTCCCTGCTGTTCGCGGCCGGGGCAATCACCGCCAAGACGGGCATTTTGAATGTTTGGCTGTTGATCCCATTGCTGTTTGGCGCCGCCATTTTGGGCGACAACACCAATTATTTTTTCGGCAAATTCCTCGGCGAAAAAGTGTTCACCAAGGATTACTGGTTCCTGAAGCGCAAGTACATCGACCAGACGCACGAGTTTTACGAAAAGCACGGCGGAAAAACCCTCATCATGGCGCGGTTTGTCCCGATCGTGCGCACGTTTGCGCCGTTTGTAGCAGGTGTCGGCAGGATGGATTACCGGAAGTTTATCGGCTACTGCATTGCCGGTGGCATCCTTTGGGTCACGTCTCTGACCCTGGCGGGCTATTTTTTCGGGAAGATACCCATCGTGCGCGACAATTTTGAAGTCGTGGTGCTCGGCATCATCGGCATTTCATTGATGCCCATCCTGGTGGAGTTCGTCAAAGCCAAAATGAGGCCCAAAACGGCGGCATGACCGAAGAGCAGCGCTTCATATGGGAGCACCGGGAAGACGATCCGGCTGCGCTGGCCCTTTCGGCAAAAAAACACCCAGGCTTGCCCATGGCCAACATCGCACGCCAGGTAGATGCGCTCCAAAAAATCCGCCGTAAAATCCCCGCCTGGTATCGGCCTGGGCTGGAGTTCCCCGTTGCGCTGTCCCTCGAGCAAGCCTCGTCAGGCGCAACAGCGGGGTTCAAGGCCGGTTTGTTTTCCGGCGCCCTGATGGCCGACCTCACGGGCGGGCTGGGCGTGGACAGTTTCTTTTTCGCCCAGCGGTTCGCGCAAGTGTGTTATGTTGAGAAAATCCCTGAAATTTTTGAGGCTGCACGGCACAACCTGGCGGTGCTGGGGGCTGGGAACCTGAAGTATTTACAAAGCGAAGCCGAAAGCTTTTTGCGCGGTTCCGGCCAGGGCTTTGACCTGCTGTACCTCGACCCGGCCCGGCGCGACGACCGGAAGGGCAAAGTATTCCAATTGGCCGATTGCACACCCAATGTGTTGGAAATCAAAAATTTGTTGTTGGAAAAAGCGCCGCGGGTTTTGCTAAAAACGGCGCCATTGCTGGATATTTCCCTTGCCATGAAACAGTTGAAAAACGCATCCAAAGTCTGGGTACTGGAGCACGAGGGAGATTGCCGGGAGGTATTGTACCTGTTGGAAAGGGAAGCGCAGCCGCCGGCGCAGGTTCCCATCGTCGCCGTATCTTTAGACAGTGCGGGGAAAATGTTGCACAGCTTTGCGTTTAGCGCCGAAACCGAACAAGGCGTAAGCCCAAACTTCAGCGAACCATCCGGATTTTTGTACGAGCCGATGCCCTCCATCCTGAAAGCCGGGGCCTTCAAGTCGTTTTCCAAGCATTTCGGTATCAACAAGTTACATCCAAACACCCATTTGTATTCTTCCGAAATGCATATCCCGAATTTGCCTGCGCGCAGCTTTCGCATCGAAGCCGTATGCAAGTACGACAAAAAAGCCGTGGCGCCATTTATTCCCGGCGGCAAGGCCAACGTCACGACCCGCAATTTCCCGGAAAACACTGCTCAGGTGCGCAAAAAACTTGGCCTGAAAGAGGGCGGCGACGTTTATCTGTTTGCAGCTACCAATTGTTATGGCGAAAAGGTGTTGATGGTTTGCACAAAAGTGCCCGTAAGCGCAGAATCACAATTTTCCGGCTAAATTTGTCCCTTGCTTCACATCATTCCAGCATAAAACCACCGTTAATATGAAAACTCCCGCGCACAACCTTGCCATTCTGCCGTTGGCCCTTTGCGCCATTTTGGTCCTGGCATCTTGCAGCACAATGCTCAAGGACCAAGTGGACAAAATAGACGTTGACGCATTTCTCCAAAAGTCGAAGACAGGCATCGACAGCCTTTCCATCAGCGCCGGGCGCTATGCCACCGTTGGCGCAAGTGAAAAAGCCCAACTGTTTTCCAAGAGCTTGATACAGGGCCTCAAAGGCTCGGTGGACACCCTCGACCCGGATATTCAAAAAATCATGCGCACCATCGACAGCATAGGCAACCTCTCGGATGCACAGCTCAACAAGCTGGGCGAGAACCTGGAGGCCAGGATCGCCAGGTTGAAAGACAGCATCAAAGACGAGGAACTGGCAAGGTTCCTCCTGAAAACCCTGGAGTCGGTCACCGGAAAATTGCGGGACGATACCAAAAACCTGCTCAGCGATATGATCCAAACTTCTTTGGACTCGCTTGGGGCCGCCTCCTCCAAAGACAAGATTAGGGCCATCATCGACGATCTGTTGGGCGAAGACACCAAAAAACAGGCTTCTGCGCTGGTGCAGGGCGCCTTGCAGCCCACTATGGACACGCTCCTGGCCCGTATCGACAAGATCGTGCACAAAGACGTGCCGTTTGTGCAGCGCCAGGCAAACAAGTTGCTGACCCTGCTGGCACTGTTGTCTGCCGGCATCATCGGCTTCGTATGGTACCAGCGGCGGAAATACGCCAGGCTGGTCGCCCTGCTCACTTACCAGATCGACAAACTGCCTTCCAAGGAACATTACGACGAGCTGACCAAACGCATCAAGAACGAGGCACAAAAAACTGGGTTGGAGCCGCTTTTGCGCGAAACCTTGAAAGAACAGGGCATAAATACCTGATATACTATGGTTTGCCTGATTTTTGTGATTGAATATGATTAATTCAACTGATGTTCAATTGATTACAAAGGTCGCCTTGCACAAAACCAAGCGGGGTGAGGTATAGCCTGTTCTCCCTGTTTTATCCCGAAGTCAGGATACTTTCCCAGGTCTTCTTCCGAATGGCGTTGATCAACAGTTTTACGAGAATGGAAGATATGAATAGCCCCGCCCACAGCACTGCCGTGTTTTTCAAGAGGAAAAAGTGCAACAAGCCGATAAGCCCGGCCACGACCATTACCATGATGGTCATCACGGTCTGGCTGCCCTTGTGCATTTCCGCCGTCGAGGCCGAAAAAGGGAAGTGCCTGAAATTGAGGTAGGCCAGCCCAAAGTTGATGAGCAGGACGTTGACGAGCGCGAAGAGCAGGCTCGGCAGGGCTGAAAACCCGAGCATGGCAACGCCCGCTGAGAGCACCAGTATGGCAATAACCGAAAAAAACATCAGCAACACTGCTTTCAAAGCCCCGCTGATTATCTCCCCCGGTCTTTCGACGGGGCTTACCAGGAATATCCAGGCTGCCTTGAATTTGTCGGAATAGGCGATCGCAGTGGAAGCGATCACAACGATCAGGCCGCTGATGTAGGCAGAAAATAGCACCATCATGCCATTTCCTGAGCTCGAGCCTGAGGCGCTTGTTCGGTAAATGTTCAGGCCCATCAAAACAATAAGGTAACCGATGGTCGGATAAACCTTTACCTTGAACTCCCGGCTGCGCAGCATCATTTTCCAGGCGAACAAGAAGCCGGTCTGTTCGTGCTTGTTGTTGCTGACAAATTGGGCAATGGAGGCCATAAACCCGGTGTTTTCCCGCAGCTTTTCACCGGCCTTTTCTGTACTGCCCCCTTCGCTCGACCCTGATATCATGGCCAATTTCTGGTTGAAAGCCGGCGCCAAAAACCTGACCACGGCATAGATGCTGGCCAATGGCACCAAAATGCCCAAAGCGGCAGAAACATATTGGGCCGCTGTAGCGCCTTGCCCCGTCACGGCCTGAAAAAGGCAAGCAAACCAATACGGCGGCGCCATAGCCAGCCAATCGCTTGCAGCGAGCGTCATTTTTTGAAAATCATCCCCGTCCGACATCCTGGGCATGGCCTGGTATGCCCCAAAAATGAGTATCGTAAACGCGATCTGGATGTAGCTGATCACATTTTTGAAGCGCTCCGGGGTCGTGACCCTCAGGATAAAAATGTACGCCGCATTTATCAGGAAAATGGAGAACAGTATAGACAACACGGCGCAGAGCAGGAAGGCTACGGCTTTCCCAATGCCCCCATAGATAGCCAGGTACAAAAATGTCGGCAAAATCATGGGCGCCACCAGCTTGCACAAATGGATAAAAATGTGCAGCAGCCGCGACAATACCACGGTTTGGTCTTTGACCGGCTTGGGCAATATGATAAAGGTGTCACGGACGTCTATGAGCACACCCGTGAAATCGCCCACCAGCGCCATGCACAAAAACACGATGAACATGCTGAAGTACAGGGTGAACTGGGTGATATAGTCGCTGCCTAAGTAAAAAAAGAACAAGAAGAACAAGCCCATGATAAAGCTGGTCAGCATGGTCCAAAGCGTGGCGTTGCTGATCTCTTTTTCGGCGTTGTAGTTGGCCCTGGTCGCCTGGAAAGTGTTGGGTCGCCGGTCATCCATTATCAGTTTGTAAGTCAATATGGACTTCAGGTGCGGCACATCGACACCCCAAAGCGTGTAGAGCTTTTGGGGCAGCATGGCGAGGAACAGGAAACTTTTGTTGATAATGTTCATGATTGTCGGGGTTTATTGGTCAAATGCGGCCATCAAGTCGTCTGCGGCCTGGCTCATGCCTTCTTTGGCGGTCAGCTTGGCGAATATCTGCTCCAGGCTGCGGCTGCCGTCGCCTTCTTTCAGCGACTCGAAGCTGCCGTCGGCAACGATCCTGCCGTTGTCGATCAGGATGATGCGGTCGCTCACCTTTTCCACCACATCCATCATGTGGCTGCAATAGAAGATAGTCTTGCCCTCTTTGGCCAGCTTGCTGATAAGCTCTTTGACGGTGATGACGCTGTTGGCGTCGAGGCCGCTCAGCGGTTCGTCGAGGATGATGATATCTGGGTTGTGGATGAGGCCGCTGGTAAGCAGCACCTTTTGCTTCATGCCCTTGCTGAAGGTGTCCATCCGCTGGTGGATGTTGTTCAACAGGCCAAAGGCCGTCATCATCTTGACGATCCGGTCTTCGCAGCGCGCGCTGTCGATCCCGTACAGGTCGCCCATAAACTTCAGGAATTCCCATGGCGTGAGCACGTCGTACAGTTCTGCCTGCTCGGGGATGTAGCCGATCCGACGCTTGGCCTCCACGGCGTTGGCCCTGACATCAATGCCGTTGATGCTGACTTCACCGCTGAAATCGGTGATGAGGCCGCAGAGGATCTTGACAGTGGTGCTTTTGCCGGCGCCGTTGGGGCCGATGTAGCCCAGCACCTGGCCGGGGTACACTTCCAGGTTGATGCCCTGGAGCACACGTTTTTGGCCGTAGTTTTTCGAGAGGTTACGGATGTTGATGATAGGTGTTGACATGGGCAGTTGTTTTTGTGCGGGGCAATGGTACGTAAATTGATCAGGATTTTTAGGATTATTGGGTTTAAGAGATGGGTTGAGATGCTATTTTAAGGTGTGCCATGCCCAAAGCAAACGAATATTTGGGGGCCAAAAACCAATTTTTTCAAATTTGGATTTTGAGACAGCCTCTTGCACCACACTACTGGACATTATTCGCGCAGATTTCACGCGGATTTGTTTGCACAGATGAACTGTGATCAAGTAGTGAGTTTTTTTCAATTTTTTTTTGCTGC
>CAZULM010000023.1:0-85908 GCA_964621185.1 uncultured Saprospiraceae bacterium
CGAACGAAATAAAAACTTGTTCGTTTTCCAAAACCAAACCTTTTGACACAACCCCATTGAAAAATTTAAAAAAAAACTCTGTGAACCCTCTGTGCAACTCTGCGCCCTCTGTGGTGAAAAAAAAACTCTGTGAACCCTCTGTGCAACTCTGCGCCCTCTGTGGTGAAAAAAAACTCTATGATAGCCTCTGTGCACCCTATTCCATGAACACTATGGCCCCACATTACACACCGTCACCCCGCTACCAATACATTTCAAGGCATCCAACAAAAACTTCTTGTGCTCTGCGGTGCCGAAGTTAATGTTGCCCAGGGTAAGGTTCGCCACCCGAACCAATTCGTTGACGTCCGGGTTTGGCTTCAGCGCCTGCTTCACCACGAAGTGGATGTTACAAGGGAAATCGCTCAGCTTTTTCGTGCCAAAAGCAGGGTTCAAGCGCGCCAGGATAGCCAGTTTCATCACCTCGCCCAACAATGGGTTCACAATATGCCCGCCCTCCATCGGGTTGCTCGCCAATTTGCAGTCTGCCCCGGCCACCGCATCGTCAAAAGGCAGTTCCTTCGCCACCGTGCCCGTGTAAGGCAGCCACTGCACCACACAATTCCCCTTCCCCGCAGGAATGGTTACCGTGGCCTGATCCTGGCCGAAAGTTAGCCCGCTGCTTCCCAGCGCCGTATTGATCAACGGTGTCACGTCCTTTGTAATCACCTGTACGCATTTGCTGGTGTTGTTGCACTCGTCTTTGGCCACGAACGTACGCTCCAGCACACACAGCCAATCGCAATCGCCCGATACGAAAGCATCGCTGTGGGTGATTTCAGGGCGCAAGGTGCAGTTGTCGGTAGCCGTCGCCATGCCGGTTTTTTCAACTTTGGTGTCACATTCTACGGTGATATTTGCCGGGCAGCTGATCACGGGCAACTTTTTGTCTTCCACATTGATTGTCTGAACACAAGTGCTCGTGTTGAAATGGATGTCAACAGCCGTCCAGGTGCGCGTCACGCTGAAAGTGTTGGGGCAAACGCCGTTTGTGCGCACATCGGTACTGAAGGTTCGGTCGATGGCGCAGTTGTCGATGGCCGTTGGCGATCCGGTATTGGCAGGGGTCAGCGGCACTTCACAGCTTACGGTGGTGTTGACTGGGCATGCGATTTCCGGCGCCTCCGCATCGATCACCGTCACCTTGAAAGTACAGGTGGAGGTCGTGCCCACTTTATCGGTTGCCTTGCAGGTGACCACCGTCTGCCCGACCATAAAAAAGCTGCCAGGGGCAGGCGTGCAGGAGACCGTGGCGTCCGGGCAGTTATCGGAAACACTGGAACTGTAACTGACCTTTGCGAAGCAGTTTTTCGGGTCGTTGTTCACTTGTATTGCCGGCGAACAGGTAACCACGGGCGCTTGGGAATCGATCAAGGAATTGGCCAGTTCAATGAGCAATGGGCCAAGCTCCGTGAAGGGGCGCCGCGTCCAGTCCGCACCGTTTTGCAATGTCACGGCAGGCGGGTTCAATTCATCGGGGCCTGACAGCGCCTGAATGTTCAAATTGAGCGCAGGGGTGTTGGTGCCTACCCCGATGCCAAAAATATAGGTGCCGCGGCATTTAATGGTATTGGCGATGCTTTGCCAATCGTTGATAGGGACCGTGGGAAAGGGCTGGCCATCGGTGATAAAAAAGATCAGGTCGATTTCGCCAAAGGTCGCAGCCTGGGTCAGCGCCGCCACGTAATTGGTCGACGGGCCGTTGGCCGTATAACCCGTGCTCATGTAATTGGACACCGTAGTGGTAAATGAACCCAGGGCAACATCTGTCACAGGCACCCCAGTTTGGGCAATATCCGAGAACTCGACGATGCCCATGCGGATCTTCCCGGTGCTCGTTGTCCCGCCGTGCAATATGCTCGCGAAGCCGTTCACCGCTGCCCGCACGGTATTGGTGGCGCCGGCACTGTTGATGGAGCCCGATTCGTCGAGCACGAGCAGGACATTGAAAGAACGCCCCCCTGGTGCTTTGCAGCCCGGAAAATCCGGGTTTGTCGTCCGAATATTGGCAACGGGAGGGCAAGGAAAGGGGTTTTGCCCTACAAGGGTTCCAGAAATGGCAAGGGACAACAGAAAGGAGAGACAGCCGATCAGGCTTGTCTTGGAGGTACTTTTGGTGTTGATCATGATTGGTTGGAATTTTTTGGTGAATTAATTGGGAGTCAAACAGTAAACCAGCAGCATCCCTGGCGGGATTCGAGCTATACCTCATGCCGCTTGCTTTTGTGCATACCGATCTTTGTAATCGATTGAAGATCAGTTGAATCAATCATACTCAATCACATAAATCAGGCGAATCATAGTATAGATACCGGTTAATGTGAAATTTGAGGCAAATGTGAACAGCCTGCGCTGTAAAAGCAGTCAATTAACGGCCAAGACCCAATAAAAATTCAGCAAAAAACAATGGATGGACAGCTTATTCAATCGGCATCAAGTCAGCCAACTCCAAGTGCGCCACGTCGTTTTCCAATTCAAATATGACGTTTTCACCTTGAAAATGAACCACGAAGCAGCCCGTGTTCAAGTGCGCCACACCGTCCATTTCGGAAAGGTCGTTGCCCTTCAGCCGGCTGACAATCGCCCGCAAGGTGCGCCCATGTGTGGCAACAAGGATCCGGCGCTCGGGCCTGTTGCGCATCCAGCACAAGAACCGTTCCACCCGCTCGCCCAACTGTCGGGCGGATTCGCCCTGCGGCATGGCCGCATCAATATTGCCCTCTTTCCAGTTGGCCAACAGCACAGAAAAATCCCGGTGCCGTTCCGGGTTGGGCGGGGCGCCCTCGTGGATGCCCCAGGAAATCTCGTTGATGTCGGCAGTTTGGTGCCAGGGGATGTTCTGTTCCAAAAAATGTCGCACCGTTTGGTGGGTCCGCTGCAACCGCGAAGTCACCACCAGTTCAAACCCGACATCCCGATACCGGTCGAAAAAAGCCTTCGCCTGCGCCCGCCCCAGTTCGTTCAGCTCAGTGTCCATGCCGCTTCCCTGCACGATGTTCAGGCGGTTCAGGTTTGTTTCTCCGTGGCGTATAAAATAAACGGTCATTTTCTAATGTGATAATTTGATAATGGGATAGTTTGATAATGGTCGCTTTCTCAAGCCCATCAGCATTTTCCAGAAAAGCGCCCCCATTAGAGCAATCGCCCAAACGCGAAGTAAATTCATCGCTCATCATTCATCGCTCATCATTCAAAACCGGGAGCGCAATATACCCCCGGTATTCCTTGTCTTCGGCAAATTCGACCTTGGTGAAATCCTGCAACACGTTGTACAGGGTGTCGCGCTCAATGGGGCGACGGCCGACGCGGCGGATCATATCGACAAGCTGTTGGGTGTTGAGCGCCGGGTGCTGCTCTTCGGAGCCGGCCATGGAGTATATCTTGGTCGTATCGTCGATGGTGCCGTCGAGGTCGTCCACCCCGAATGCCAAAGCGAGTTGGGCAGTGGTGCGGCCGATCATCGGCCAATAGGTTTTGATGTGGTCGAAATTGTCGAGGTAGAGGCGGCTGATGGCGTAGTTGCGCAGGTCTTCAATTGCGGTGCTTTCCGGGATATGGCTCATTTGGTTGTCCTTGTTCCGGAATTTGAGCGGGATAAAGGTTTGGAATCCACCGGTTTTGTCCTGCAGTTGCCGCAATTGTTCCAGGTGGTCTATGCGGTGTTCCCAGCGTTCGATATGGCCGTAAAGCATGGTCGCGTTGGAGCGCATGCCCAGGTTGTGCCAAATTTCGTGGATGCGCAGCCATTGTTCCCCGGTGCATTTGTCGGCGGCGATCTGTTCGCGGACCTCGGGGTGGAATATTTCGGCGCCGCCGCCGGGCAGGCTGTCGCAGCCAGCGTCCTTTACTATTTTCATGCCTTCTTCATAGCCGACCTTTGCTTTTTTGAAGATGTAATGGTATTCCACGGGGGTTAGGGCCTTCACGTGCAGTTCGGGCCGGTGTTGCTTTATCTTTTTGAAAAATTCGAGGTAAAAAGGCAAGTCGTACTGTGGCAGCACGCCGCCGACGATGTGCACTTCGGTCACGGGTTGGCCGTCGTATTTCCGCACGATGTCCAGCATCTCTTCCATGGAGTAAGCCCAGGCGTCGGCATCGCTGCGCTGTTTGATGAGGCGGGAATAGGAGCAGAATTTGCAGTCGTAAACACAGAGGTTGGTGGGCTCGATGTGGAAATTGCGGTTGAAATAGGTGTTGTCCCCGTTTTTCCGCTCCCTGACAGCATTGGCCAGGGCGCCCACATAAGCGACCGAGCCGTGTTCAAAAAGGAACATGCCTTCCTCGAAGGAAATTCGCTGCCCGTTCAGGATTTTTTGTGCGACGTGTTGGTGGTCTTTGCTCAGTTGGGGGGCGTTCAGCAATAGTTCAAGCGTGGCAGGTTGGCTCATTTTTCAATTTTTATTGAAACAAAAACCCGTTATCAAGGGTCATTGTTCATTATTGCTGAAACTTGATCAATTCCATCAGCTTTTTAGCGTTCACCTCGTTGGAATAGGATGTTTCCAGCACTGCGCGCCGCTCGTCTATGCGCTTTTGTTCAAACGGCGCATTTATCAGAGCCTCGATGGTTTGTCGGATAGCGGCTGCGGAATTGCGCACATAGCACAGCTTATCGAGCCCAGAGCCGCTCGCCATTGCCTCGTTGACGATGCAGAAGCGCCCGCGGAACAGGGCATTGATGAGCTTCAGCTTCACCCCGGCGGTATGGGTAGAAACCAGCAAGTTGATGTGGGCGCGCGTTATCAGGCTGTTCATCTGCTTTTCGTCGGGATTCTCGATCAGTTGCACGTGCTCGTAGCGCTGTGCCACTTCCCGTAGCCGGTCGCTCGGCTCCAGGCCCGCTACCACGAAGGGGATTTCCAGGTCTTCGGCGAACACTTCTTCCATCAGCCATATCGCGGAGCGCTCGTTGTCGGGCACGCTCAGCTTGCCGTGGAAAAGCACGAACTCTCCCCTGCCCGGTTGGCTCTCGATGGCGTTGTTAGGGTGGAATGCCGGGATGTAGTGCGTATTGGCCTTCATCTCCTTGTAATAGGCCTGGTCGTTCGTCGAAATCGTGACGATCTCATCGGCGTGCAGCACCACGTAAGGTTCGGTGCGCTGCAGCTTGATGCTTTCGATGAAATAATACGCCTTCTCGAATGGCTCCGTGGCCGGCGTAAGCTGCGACAGCGACTCGTAGTACTGCCACTCCACGTTGTGCATCCGGATGAGCTTCTGCCGCGCCCGCAAGCGTTTTTTCCAGATAAAGCCCGCCGTGTGCATGCCTTCGAACAATATGGGGTGGTTGTCGCGGCGCAGGCGCTTCAACAAAGAGCGGTTGCGCCGGGTCTGCATGATGAAGGGCAAAAAGCTGATCTGCCAGATCAGGGAGCGGCTCCGCTTGTAGTAATATACCTCGTGGCAATAATTGGCCAGCTCGGGCTGCGGCTTGCGGTCGCCGTACTGGAAGCAATGCAGGATGACCTTCACCCCCTGGGCATGAAGGGCCTTGATCTGGTTGAAAATTACAATCACACCGCCGTAGTTTGCGGGGTAAGGAATATCGAATGCTACGATGTGCAGGTACATATATTGAATTGAAATCGCCGCAAAAATACCACCATTTCCCCATCAAACCCGCCATTTTATTGTTTTTTGCGCCAAATTTTAGCAGGAAAAAGCGCCAAATTCGATATGATAATTTTTTGACGGTTTTTTCTTGCACAAGACATTTATTTATCCTTACCTTAGGGAAAATTTTGGAATGTAAGGTTTGCCTTTCCAAATCATTATTGTTCACTAACCGCTCACATACATGAACATTACTTTTGAAGAACTTCGCCGTGTAAAGCACGCGCTCCCGCACGGAAGTGTTGCGCGTATCGCTAAAGAACTGAACATTGAAGAACAAACTGTCCGAAACTATTTTGGCGCGCACAAATATAAAGACGGCCAAATAGTCGAATTCCACCTTGAACCGGGCCCAGACGGTGGCATCGTCCACCTCGAAGACACGACGATTTTTGATCGAGCTCAGCAAATACTGGCTGAAGCTAAAACCTCCTCCTAAACGCGAACAGCGCGCATTGTCGGCCAAATTATCCTTTTGGCTCACTACAAGGGAAATTGTGATCTGACGCACGGTTTCCCTTTTTTTATGCCAAATCCTTATACTGTATGTTGTAACTATTTATTTTTCACACACTTAACACACCACTACTTATGCAACACAAAACACTGATTTCATGGTTCATGGCCATGTCTTGCTGCCTACCCGTATTTTCTCAAATCAATTGGCAACACACCAATGGCCCGGAAGGAGCCGCATCTTACTACCTCAATTTCGACCAAGAATATGCTTATTATCCAGATGCGCATTTCTTGTACCGGTCTGCGGATGGGCAAGACTGGGAAAAACTGCCCTTCGGCAACCTTTGGCCCATAGAGAGCTATGGCGACGTGTTGGCAGCCCAGCAAGGATACGGGTTTGCCTATGACCCGGGCGGGCCAAAGTTTCTCGTTAGCCACGACCATGGCAGTACCTGGCAAGAAGGCGCGATGCCCCCCTTGCAGTCGCCAGGGTTTACCAGCCTGGCTGTTTGCACCCACGGCATTTACGTGGCTGATGGACATCAAAATAAAATCTTTAAAACAACGGATGAGGGATTGACCTGGGATTTCATCAACCCTCCCGGCATGTATTGTTACGACATCTGGGCATTCGACAACCGCTTGTATGCCGATTGGAACTCAAGGTTTTGGCGTTTGGCAGCAAATGGCGTGGATTGGGACTTGGTTTCGCCACCTTTCTCGCCCGGCGACCATCCCATGAGCATGTTCGCCTCTGGCAGCCTATTGTTTTTTGCCACGGAATCCAATTTGTATTGCTCCAGTGATCATGGCGCCACCTTCAAAAAAACCACTATCCCATACCATAATAGCCAAGACAACTTTGTACAGCTGGGAAACCGGGTGTATAAGTCGGCAGGGAACACCACCATCGCATACACAGAAGATGGCGGCGCTTCCTGGATAGAGGTGCCCAATACCGGCGGGATCTACTTCGGGAACACGGGAAAAGCAGGTGGAACCCTGCTCCTCGATGCGTATGACAATGGTTTGTACCGTTTGAATGAGACAACTTTTGACATAAGCCCAGCGGTTACTGGGCTGAATTCCGCACCAACAGGCTCCTTTGCAGCGCTTGGCAACAAACTGTTCGCCACAACCTTAAACGGGGTATATGCCTACAATTTAGACAACGGGATTTGGACAAACAGCACCCCGCAACCCTACCAAAGCGATTTCAGGTTTAGCCAGATTGTGGCCAGCCCTTCCGGGAAGCTAGCCTGTACCAGCAAGCATAACCCCAGTTATTTTTACCTGTCATCTGACTCAGGTTCCACCTGGGACAAAATCTACCCTTATGCCAACATGGGAGGTTTTGGAGCGGTGGAAAAAATATATTGGTTTGGCGATGTGCTTCATGTTGACGGATTTGGAATGGGAGGTGTGAGCTCATCCGACTTTGGGCAAACCTGGTCGCCCAACCCTTCCTACTTCGTGAGGATCGTCAATTTCAAGGGAAAACAGTGGGCTGCCAGCTCTTCGGGCGTGTATAGGTCTGACGACCAAGGCAATAGCTGGCAAAAAATCGATGGGCCAAATCTGTTGGCGCCGAATACGCTCTTTGCAACCGAAGATCGGCTTTTTGTTCTTGGGTGGTACAGCCAAAACCATTCGGCCTTGTACAGCACGGAAGACGGTGTCAATTGGCAGTATTCAAACGATGGCTTGCCAACGGTTTCCTATAGTACCGATCCAGTATTTTATGCTTATGATGGCAGTGTATGGAAGCATGAGAACAAATATTATTTCCAGCAGCCTTCCATCGGCTGGTTCAGCTCCTTGGATACTTGCAAAACCTGGTTGCCCTTGCAAAGAAAGCTCAGGGGCAAATTGATCTTGATTGACACTACCTTCTATACCGGCGCCGAAAATGGCGGGGTTTTTAAAACAGGTATCCCCCAAACCTACGGGGCGCGTTCATCAGGCATTGTTTTCAAAGACGACAACAACAACGGCCAGCGCGAACCTGGAGAACAAGCCCTGCCCAATGTGCGGATCAATTTAACGGAGCCGGGCATTTACCGCAATTTTTGGTTTGTTACCACAAATGATGCTGGGGACTATTCTATTGCCAGCACTGCCAACAGCGCCGACACCCTGCGCCCATTGATACCTACGCCATACCTGCTGAACATCAACCCAACCATGCACATCGTTGCGGGAAACAGCACTGGTCGTGATTTTGGCATCCACCTGATGCCCGACATTACGGATGTATCCATTCGCAGCCAGATTTGCGGGAAACCGCGACCCGGGTTTCCAGTCTTTGCATCAGTGCAATTCAACAACGATGGGACCTTGCCCGCAAACGGCACGGTTTCTGTCAAGCTCGACCCTCAATTTAACATCACCCACGTGTCTCCTCCCCCAAGCTCGATTATTGGGACAGATAGCCTGGTCTGGGATTTTTCTGTTGCGCTTTTTGAAATTCAAAGGATCAGCATTTTCGGATTGCTAAAGCCGACGGTGCCGCTCGGATACCCATTGGTCACCCGAGGGAAAATCACCCCGTCCTTAACAGACCAAACGCCCGCCAACAACACATTTGTTGACATCGACACGGTGGTAGGCGCTTATGATCCCAACGAAAAGCAGGTAGTGCCGGCAAAAGGCCTCACCGATGCAGAAATCAAGGCAGGAAGGCCCTTGACGTACACCATCCTTTTCCAAAATACCGGCACCTTCCAAGCGGATCGCGTGCGCATCACAGACCAGCTCGATACGGCCCTCAACTGGCCGACCCTCAGGCTCGTCGCTTCCAGCCATACCATCACGGGTTTTCAGTTGCTCCCCGGCGGCTTGCTCGAAATCGTTTTCGACAGCATCGCCCTGCCCGATAGCAATACAAATGAGGCCGCCAGTCATGGTTTCGTTACCTTCAGCATCCAGCGAAACCAAACGTACAACCCAAATTACAAGATAAAAAACAAGGCTGCAATATTTTTCGACTTCAACGACCCCATCATTACAAATACTGTTTCAACCGGTTTGGCGACCACAACCGTAGCGGTGCTGGAGCCGAACGTGTCCAGCGCCGAACAATTTGGGTTAAGGATAAGCCCCAACCCTGCCCAGCAATTTTTTAATGTGTCAAGTGAGGGGAAGCTGGAAGGTGCAGGTGTCGTAACTGTGTTCAATGCAACTGGGCAAATATGCGCCAGGCAAACATTCAGTGACCTGTCTAAACCGGCAACCATAAACACCTCCTCGTTCAAAGAAGGCACCTATTTGGTGCAAATGCATGGAAAACAAGGGATTGTGTCTGGGAAAGTAGTCATTAAGCACTAAGGCACTGCAGGGCTTCACCTTGCAAGAATATCATTGGGAATTGCACCCGTTCCATCTGAACGGCATCTTTTTTACAGGTAAAAGGGCGCTGTCATTTCTAAAAAAGCCTCTGAATACCCCGCTTCATGGCCATTAAGCTGCAATTGGCCGCGCTGAAACCGCCCCGGTTCGCGCTCCAATTGCAGCAACAATCGCTCTACAGGCTTTCCCGCGCGCGCACGAACCTGTACCTCCCGGGTGCAATACAAGCCCAATGGAACGGCCAATTCACACAAGCGCCTGCCCTCCTTTTCTGGAAGGATAAAGCAACATTTTCCTGCCGGGCCGAGCAAACGCTGCACACCTGCCAGCAAATCAAGGAGGGAAAGGTTGTTTATGGAACGCGCGAGGCCCCGCTCCTGATCGGGCGAAGTGGTAGTTTCAGAGAAATACGGTGGGTTGCTCACAATCAAATCGAACTGCAAGCTGGATTCTATGGAAAATTCCTGAAGCGGGGATTCCGTGACTACCAGCCTGTCTTCCCAGGGAGAAATGCCGAAATTTTTGGCGGCACAAACCACAGAACCTGGGTGAATGTCTATGGCGCAAATATGTACGCCCGGCCCCGTCCGCTGTGCCAACATGAGCGCGACGAGCCCGGTTCCTGTGCCAATGTCCAAAACAGTGCCAGCCCCTTCCACATCCGCCCAAGCGCCCAGCAACACGCCATCCGTGCCAACGGCGTGCACCACATCTTCCTGGAAAACGCTAAATCTTTTGAAATGGAAGGGCGAAAAATTCATGCTCGGTCTGGATGAGGGCAAAGTAATGGCCAACAGGCAACAAGCTGATATCCAAGGTCTTCGATGCTGGACTCGGGTCGTATGATTCGGACAAGACAAGTTCCCCCAACAGGTTGCGAATACTAATCTGCTGCAAGGCCCCAGTTGCCAATTCAATGCTTAAGAATGTTTTGGCAGGATTTGGGTACAGTCTTACTTGCCCGCTCGTCTGCGAATAGCTCGCCACAGAAGCCTCCTTCCAGCGCTTTTCGAACTCTGCCTTGAACAAGGACGCCAAACGTGGATCGCGCAGCACCAGCGTGTTCTCGTCGTTGACCGTCTCCGCCGACACGCTCCAGTTGTGCGAGCCGGTCAGCACCGTCGGGTCGCTGTCGTTGGGGTCGAACACCCCGTATTTGTGGTGCAGCTCGCCCGAGATCGGGTGTGGGCGGCAATCGATGCCGAACGACTTCAAATAGTTGATTTCAACGCCGGGGTCGCCGATATTTTCGATCATGCCCCGAACGCTGGCGCCGTTCTGGAAAACATCGACCAAGGCATCGGCGATTTCGTTCTTGGTGAATGAAAAGGTAGCGAACAAGGCTTCCGAACTGGCTGCATAAACCGTTTCCACAATTCGGTTTGTGGTAAGGTCGGAAGGTGAAAACCAGCAATCGACCGGGACGTCCCCTACGATGAAATGGTGGGGCGTGTTGTCGCGCTTGCTCGATCCGAAGCGGCTGTTCTGGAGGTTGGGCTGGCTCCCGCTGCCGCCCCACATCTCTTCAAACTCGATCTGGTAGGCTCGGGCAAGCGATTGGTCCTGGATAAAAAGGGTGTTGTTGAAATCGGTGTTGATGTTCTGGTTCGTCCAGTTCAGGGAGCCGCTCATCACCCAGGCTTTGTGGGCAATATCCGCGTCGATTGCCAAAAATTTATCGTGCATGATGCCCTCATTGTTACCCAAAAGGACCGGGAAGGCTGGCGCCGGGTTCAGGGCGCTGTTCGTCACGCCCAGGGAACCGACGTAACGCACGCGCACCCCTCGGTTGTGGGCGTCTTTCAAGGCATTGGTAATGTCGCTGCGGTTGTTGTTGTACATCGCCACGTCTATCGTCTGCTGGGCGGCATTGATGCGGGCTATGGTTTCGGCCACCACTTCGGCGCTGCTCTGCCCGTCAGGCACATAGCCGTTGGCGTAGGCAAGGTCGATGGGCTTGTTGAAATAAACTTTGATTTGCCCTGTCGAAAGCGATTTTGTAGCAAAGGGCATTGATTTTGAAAGGATTATGTTCCCATTGTGGTTCGATTCTGCTTGCACCCAATAGACCGTGCCCGCTTGTAGCCCTGATAAATTGTAGCTAAATGAACTGGAGCTCCCCGGCACCGTGACCGTGGCGCCTAGCGCCGGTGTGCTGCCATAGTGCAACTTGACGCTGGCGCTGAGGTTGGTTCCCCAATGCAGGCTAAAACCGGTGGTGCTAATATCGGATTGGGCCAATTGATCGGTGTAATAAAAACAAAGGCTCTCGTCAAAATCGTCCTGCGACCTGGGAAGCAGTTGAAAATCATTGTATTGTGAAAGGATACCCTTCAGGTAAACCGGAGTTCCGGGTATCGCTTTGCCCGTCAAGGGATGCCCCGACCGGACATATACCTTGGCCGAATTTCCCGCTCCGTCGGATATGCTATAAGTGCCGGAAGAAAACGTGCCGCCGCCCGCTGCAAATACCACGCATTGCAGGGCTACTATCTGGCTTTCATAGACTTCTGAAATTTCGGAAAGCCCGATATGTTTCGGCGCCGGCAAGGGCCGGTTGCCTGCAATGACCGTGTAAGAACTGATCGGGCTGATTTCCAACAGGCCAAAATAATCGACCAACGTGCCGCTGACCTCAATGCTGTCGCCCGTTTTTACCGCCGCTTCAAAACCTGCCTGCGAACCGCTGCCGGGAAATGCCGCGATGCCCGCCGTGCCGTCCTGCAGGTAACGGATCTTCCCAAGCTCGGCGCCGTTGGTGACAACGCCCCGGACGGTGACCTGAGCCCCAGGCCCCTGTGCGCGGGCGGCCTGTATGGAAACAACCTGCGCGGTGAGCAGGCAAGGGGACAATAAACATGCAATTATTAAAATTCTGGATCCCATGATGCGGTGTTTTGCCGGGCGCTTGTGCCAGGCGCAGGCAAAGGTCACAACTTTCGGCACAAAAACCCCGCTGCATTTTCATGGTTTGCTGTTAAGGGCGAACTTTGTGCCATGGAAAAACTCAGCATGGACGCGCTCAAGCGCCTTTCCGTCCCGGAATTCAAGCGCAAGGACAAGCTCCCGGTCACCATCCTGCTCGACAACGTGCGCTCCGGGCTGAACGTGGGCTCTATCTTCCGCAGCGCCGATGCATTCGCCATAGAAAAAGTGCTTCTCTGCGGCATCACGGCCCAGCCACCCCATCGCGAGATACTAAAAACAGCGCTGGGCAGCACAGAGTCGGTGGACTGGGCATATTTTCAGGATGCGCTCGATGCAGTGAAAGCCCTTAAAAGCCAGGGCTTTCATCTATTTGCCATAGAACAGACCAAAGATAAAACCTGGCTGCAAGACTTTGAACCAAAAACCGGCAAGAAATACGCGTTCATCTTGGGAAATGAAGTGGAAGGCGTCGGTGAGCAGGTGCTTGCCCATTGCGACGGCGTGCTGGAAATACCCCAATTCGGCACGAAGCACTCGCTGAACGTGGCGGTGGCGGCCGGGATCGTATTGTGGGAGGCTCAAAGGAAAATTCGTGTTCTTTAAGCCTCCCATTTATCCCTGTTAGTTGGCAAATGCCTACCGCTGAACCGCTACCTTTATAAACTTTGCAGCCGCCCCTGCCCGTATTTGCAGCAAATAAACCCCGGCAGGCAGGTTTTCGTATTCAAAGTTCATCAGCAAACGCCCGGTACCAAACGCCACCACTTCTGAAGACACCAGCCTACCATCAGGCCCAAAAAGGGAAAGTTGCACATCATCCTTGGCTTCTCCGGTCATTTCCAGCGTGAAGTTGCCCTTGTTCGGGTTGGGGAAAAGCCCGACGGATTCCATCCATGCCGGGTTATCGGCAGCGCTCGTGCCTACCGAGACCATTTGTTCCAGGATACTGGCGCCGCATTGGTTTTGCGCCGTCAGCTGAACCACATAATGGCCGGGGAGGGCGTAAGTATGGGTGGGCGCTTGGAGCATGCTTGTGTTGCCATCGCCAAAGCTCCACATATAACTGTCGGCATTTTGCGAATTGTTGATGAGGCTTATGGTCAAGCCCGTCGAGTCAACCGTAAAAGAAGCGGTCGGGAAGCCGATCACGGTGATAAAGGCAGTTTTCACCTGAACATCCGACCCAAAGGCATTGCTGGCGGTGAGCGTCACAGGGTAAACCCCGGCTGAAGCATAAACAACCATCGGGTTGACGGCCACAGAGGTGGGCGGTGTCGCCCCCGGAAACTCCCAGGAATAGGTGTCAGCGCCGACGCTCAGGTTGTTGAACTGTACCGGATCGCCCGCGCATACTTCGAGCTTATCCGCTTCAAAGTCCGCGCTTGGCGGGACGCCCAGCGTAACGGATTGGGTTACTGTGTCGGCCCCGCACTGGTTTTGCGCGACCAGCATGACGGTATAGGTGCCGTTGTTCCCGTAGCTGTGCGTCGGGTTCGCCAGGGTGCTGCTTTGCCCGTCGCCGAAGTGCCAGGTATAGCTGTCGGCAAATTGAGAATTGTTTTGGAGCGCAAGACTGAGCCCTGCAGCATTGCCGGCAAATGCCGCAACTGGCAGCCCAATTACCGTGATAAAGGCAGTTTTCACCTGAACATCCGACCCAAAAGCGTTGCTGGCCGTAAGCGTTACTGGATAAACCCCGGCTGTCGGGTACACCACCAAAGGGTTGACGGCCACTGATGTGCCCGGGGCGGCTCCCGGAAACGCCCAGGAATAGGTGTCGGCGCCGACGCTCAGGTTGTTGAACTGGACCGGGTCGCCCGCGCATACTTCGAGCTTATCCGCTTCAAAATCAGCGCTTGGCGGGACGCCCAGCGTAACGGATTGGGTTACTGTGTCGGCCCCGCACTGGTTTTGCGCGACCAGCATGACGGTATAGGTGCCGTTGTTCCCGTAGCTGTGCGTCGGGTTCGCCAGGGTGCTGCTTTGCCCGTCGCCGAAGTGCCAGGTATAGCTGTCGGCAAATTGAGAATTGTTTTGGAGCGCAAGACTGAGCCCTGCAGCATTGCCGGCAAATGCCGCAACTGGCAGCCCAATTACCGTGATAAAGGCAGTTTTCACCTGAACATCCGACCCAAAAGCGTTGCTGGCCGTAAGCGTTACTGGATAAACCCCGGCTGTCGGGTACACCACCAAAGGGTTGACGGCCACTGACGTGCCCGGGTTGGCTCCCGGAAACGCCCAGGAATAGGTGTCGGCGCCGGCGCTCAGGTTGTTGAACTGAACCGGGTCGCCCGCGCATACTTCGAGCTTATCCGCTTCAAAGTCCGCGCTTGGCGGGACGCCCAGCGTAACGGATTGGGTTACTGTGTCGGCCCCGCACTGGTTTTGCGCGACCAGCATGACGGTATAGGTGCCGTTGTTCCCGTAGCTGTGCGTCGGGTTCGCCAGGGTGCTGCTTTGCCCGTCGCCGAAGTGCCAGGTATAGCTGTCGGCATTTGCGGAAGTATTGGTGAAAGAAGCATCCAGGCCGGTAGTCAGAAAGCTGAAGCCCACGGTCAAGGCCGGAGGCGCCGTTATGGTGAGCGTGGTGCTTGCTTGTGTGCCGACATTGTCGGTTACTGTAACGGTATAGGTACCTGCCGTCAACATGACGGCAACAGAATCTGTCTGGCCATTGCTCCATAGGAAAGAATAGGGCGCTTTGCCCCCCTGAACAGCTACTATAGCGCTGCCATCAGCTGTTTCAGGGCAACTGGCATTTACAGTTCCTTCAACACTGATATTCAGTGCTTGGACTATGCTTTTTTTGGTAACATATATAGAATTCGAGCCGCCGCTTATTACGTTTGCGCCAATGGTGAGGGTCGGGCTTTTTGAATAACCACCAAGGGACAAATTGTTGTAATCAGCTGAAATAGCAAGCCCCCGATCGTCATTAGAGCCCGTAAATTTTTCAGCAAAAGCTACTGATCCGTCGGCAGGGTCTAATTTGATATAAAAAGCATCCCTGCTTCCGAGCGGCTCCAGCAAGGTGCTGCCCGCCAGGGTGGCGCTTCGGAAAAAGCCGTGCAAATGCAAATGATCTTCCGACCAGACAGTTCCGTAGAGATAGCTATCGCCGGTAAGGGTGATCTTTTTAGCCCAATCAACATTGCCTGTTGTGGCGCTCATTTTTGTGATGAACAAGTGATAATCATCTGAACCACTGGCTGCAGTCAGGGAGATACCTGTCGAAATTTGGGTGGTATGTTTGAAACTGGCAGTGACAAACAGGGATTGTCCATCTTCAGACAGCGTCACAAATTGCTTGGTATCGGTACCAGAGCCACTGCTGAAAATTTTCTGCCAAATCAAAGCGCCAGTAACGGCACTTCGTTTTTCCGTGAAAAAACTTCCATTATAACATGCACAAGGAATTAATTGGTAGTTTTGGGAATAGTTGCCGCTGGTATAAACGCCCCCTTCAGCATCCAATTCTATTCCAAACACTTCGTCGAGGTTGCTGCTTGAGCCTGTTTGTACAGCCCAACTGACCTGGGATAAGTTGGGCGAAAGCTTTACCAAAAAATTGTCGCGGCTGTTGGAGTTTGGCAGGGAATAGGGGCCAAAAACAGCATCGCCCGACTTCCAGCCCGCCGCGTAGCAGTTTCCTGCAGCATCGGTCTTTAAAACCCTTACCCAACTGCGGGCAGTGCCACCAGCCTGGTAGGTAGCCAGTATTTGTCCTGCTGAACTGATTTTTTGTATTACGGCCAGACTGTCGGTCAGGCCGGGGGTTAAAATCGAGCCGCCCCAAAATACATTGCCCTGAGCGTCACAAGTGACGTGATACGGCTTTTCATCAAACAACTTAATCCAAACGGCTTGCCCGGCTGGATCCAGTTTTAGTAAATAGCCCCGATTGACATTGTTAGGCCCACTGACAGACACCGTATCAAAAGCTACATTTCCGCTCAACTGACCAACAACGTACAAGCTACCGTCTGGGGCATTTGCAATAGCGTTGTTGGAAAATGAAGCGCTGATAGCGGCGGAATACCGCTTGGCAAACTGCCAGGCTTGGGCTTGCAAATTCAATTGAAAAAGGCTGCAAAAAAGACATAAGGAAAGAGAGATTGGCTTCATCGTCTGTTGGTTTGGTGAAAAAGAAGGGTTGCTCTGACCTATATGGATCGAACAACGACGCAAAAGTGCAGGAGAAACCGCTGCGCCACAACCCGGAAACCAGGGAAATACAAGGCTTGAATAAAGCGTGAAAGCCCTCACGGATATCCGTGAGCGGAATGGAAAGTAACCGTTGAAAGAAAGCAACAGGTCAGGAAAGAAGGCTATTCGGCCAAAGGCACCACAGGCATCAAGGGCTTGAAAACAATCTCTGTGCGCCGGTTTTTCATCCGTCCTTCAGCAGTCTCGTTTGATGTAACAGGGTAGAACTCGCCTTTGCCCACCGACGTGAGCTGGTTGGCATTGGTGTTGTACTCGCGCACCATGATGCGGGCCACGTTGGTCGCGCGCTGAAGGCTCCAGTCCCAGGTGTCTTGCAAGGTTTTTTCTTTCGGCGGGAGCTTGTTGTCGGTATAGGCCACGATGTCGAGGCTGATGCTGGGCCTGCTGCTCAGGAAGCCAGCCAACTGCGCCAACAAATTGCGGCCACCTGCGCTTATGGCTACCCCTCCTGCATCGAAAAGCAGGTTGTCCGGAACGGTCATCTTAACGGTTTCTGCATCTGTCACGATGGTCAGGCCCAGATTCTTTTGCGCCCTGAATACAGTTGACAAGTCAATTTCAAGCTCCATGAGGGTGTTTTTTCGCTTCAGCTGTATGCCCTTAACCCTGTTGAGGGCATCGTTCCGCTTTTCCAGTTCCTCCCGGGTTTCGGCCAGCCTTTTGTCCAGCGCCCCTTTTTCTGACAAGAGTTTGTTTGCCGATTCACCCATGCTTTGGGTGCGATCAGTCAGCTCGGCTTGCAGGTCCTTGATTTCGGCATCTTGCTGGCCCAGATTGCGGTTGAGCTCTGCCACCATTTTTACAAACCCATTGGACTCGTTCCGGCGTTGCAACACTTCCTGCACCAGGATTTTTTCCCTTGCCTCCGCAGCGATGCGGGCATTCTTTTCTTTGCGGTAAACTTTTGCGCCGACGCAGCCTTGAAGGGCCATCAACGCCAGGCCCAGCAGGGCAGCGACAGTTTTCTTCATGTTATGCTTCTTGTGTTTGTGGGGCAAATGTAAACCCAGGCAAATACTTTTGCAGTTATGAAACGAATCTTATTGCTTTCTCTTGTGCTCTGCTCCTGCGGCATCGACCAAAAAAAACTCCTTGGCGCCTGGCAGGCCGTGGCTTATTTTGAAATGGGCCAGACTGTGGCCACCCCACTCGATGCCGTTCGCATAAACTTCTCGCCATCAGGCGATTACAACTTTAAAAGCATTGGGTTTTACGAAGAAAAAGGCCGGTACAGGATAGCAGGGAAATACCTTTTTCTGATGGACACCACAGCTGAAGTGCCCAGAGAGCGGGCAGTTAAAATCCTTTTTGTGGCTGCTGACAGCTTGAAAATAGGGATGGAAGCAGATGGCAAAAAAAGCACCGTTTTCTTCGGGCGGGTACAGGAATGACTTACATTTCAGAAAGCTTTCCTGCCCTGTCCAGCACGATCCTGCCCGATTCTGAGCGCCGAACGCGGCCACATTCAACAACCGGGTCGTGCTCAAAGAACAAAATCTGCCCTTTTTCGGCAGCTGCTTCCAACATCGCAGCTTTCTCCCGGAGCGTGTCGAGGGGGCGAATGTCGTAAGCCATAACGTAGGGCATCCCTATATGCCATTGCGATGGCAGCGAATCGGCGCAATAGACAACTGTCCCCTGATCCGCTTCCAAAACAGGCACCATCATCGCTTCTGTGTGCCCGTAAACAAAGCGCACCATGAACCCGGGGCAGAATTCCAGGTTCTCTTTTACCGCAACAAACTTCAAGCGCCCCATTTCTTTCAAGGGGACAAAGTTTTCTTTCAAAAAAGATGCTCTTTCGCGCTCGTTGGGCTGCATTGCCCAGTTGAAATGCCTTTCGTTCGACCAATAAGTGGCATTGGGGAACGCCAATTCCACAGCCCCTGTCGCTTCGTTTTTCCACAGCGCCCCACCGCAGTGGTCGAAATGCAGGTGCGTCAGGAACACGTCGGTGATATCCTCGCGCGATAGGCCTGCATCTTGCAGCGAGCCGAAAAGCGAGGCCTCTCCGAAGGGCTCGAAATGCGCCCTGAACTTGTCGTCTTGTTTGTTCCCAATACCCGTATCGATCAATATGTTGCGCTCACCGGCCTGTACCAACAAGGTGCGCATGGCCCAGGTGCACAGGTTTTTGTCGTCGGGCGGGTTGAGCTTCGACCACATCGTGCGCGGCACAACGCCGAACATTGCCCCGCCATCCAGCTTGAAAAAGCCGGTTTGTATGCTTTTTAATATCATATTTGCAAATGTAGCCTTAAAGACAGAAACCAATTCTAGGCAAAGAAACATCAATTGCTCCTAATTCCGTGCTTACATTTGCGTTTCCCCTTTGATTTAATCCGGAAGCCGCTCTTCACACACATTTAATACTATGCGTCGCTATATCGGGATACACCTTCTGGTGTTCGCGGCAAACTTTTGTTTTGCCCAAAACAAAAATTCAGACATTTTTCCGGAAAGGACGGAGACCACCTGGTTCTCTGACACCGCCCACGTTTTGGAGAAAAAATCCGAATGGGGCATTTCGCTGGGGGCATTGCGCTACAACGGCGACATTTCCAACGACAACTCATTTGTCGTCGATTACCTGTCGCCTGGCGCCGCACTTTACCTGAAACGCTACATCATCCCGAACCTGGCTTGGCGGGCCAGCCTCTTCTACTCAAAATTCCAGGATACCGACCTGCACTATACAACCCCCACGGAATGGCGCGGCGAGCGGCAGTTCGATTTCGAAGCCAACCTGGCTGCCCTGAGCCTCCGGGCAGAATGGGACATATTGGGCAAACTCCGCTTCCGCCACCGCGACACGGTGCTGTACAAGCTCGACCGCTACACGGAATACGCCATCACCGAAAAATTGCGCCGCATCCCAGCCCCCTACCTGTTCGCAGGCGTGGGAGCAGCCGGTTTCAAGGCCAATACAAACTACAAATACAACGAAAGCTTGTCGGGCCTGGCAACGGCAGTCGCGCAAGACATGGCCAAAAACGAAAGTTTCCATACCAAATTCAGTTGGGCCCTTGGCGGCGGCCTGAACATTGACCTGAGCAAAAAAGTAGTGCTTGGCTTCGAGCTCGGCACCAATTTTGCCAACTCCGACTACCTAGACGGCATCAGCATAGCCGGGAACCCCAACAAGCCCGATTGGTGGTGGTACGGCGCGCTCAACCTGGGCTTCCGCTTTGGCAAAAAAGACAAGGATGCCGACGGCGTGCTCGACAAACACGACAAATGCCCCACCATACCAGGTTCGGCCAAAACAAACGGCTGCCCGGATGCCGATAAAGACGGCATCCCCGACTGGCTCGACAGCTGCCCGCACCTGGCAGGTATCCGCGCCCTGGCTGGCTGCCCCATAAAAGACGCCGACGAAGACGGGGTGCCCGATGTGGACGACAAATGCCCCACTGTGCCCGGCCTGGCTCAGTTCCAGGGCTGCCCCGACGTAGATGGCGACGGCATAGAAGACAGCCGGGACTCTTGCAAGACCGTGCCCGGGATTGCCCTGTTCAACGGTTGCCCCGATACCGACGGCGATGGCATCGAAGACTCAAAAGACGCTTGCCCGACAGAACCTGGGCCCGCAGAATACTATTACGGCTGTCCTGTGCGGGACACAGACGGTGACGGCATCGAAGACAAGCTCGATGCCTGCCTCCTCCAGGCGGGCAAACCCGAATTTAAAGGCTGCCCCGATACCGACGGCGACGGCGTAGAAGACCGCCTCGACGTATGCCCCACCATTGCCGGTGTTCCTGAAAACAAAGGCTGCCCGGTCATCGAAAAAAAGGACAAGGAAAAGCTCAGCCTGGCGGTGAAAGCGGTAAAATTCGAAACCGGGAAAGCCACCCTTAAAGCAGAATCCAGCAAAATACTCAGCGATATTGCCGATATCCTAAACCGGTACCCCTATTACAACCTCAAGATCGACGGCCACACCGACAGCCAAGGAAAAGATGAAACCAATATGGTATTGTCACAAGCCCGGGCGCAGGCCTGCGCAGATTTCCTTATCGCAAAAGGTATCGCCAAGGAGCGGTTCATCGTGAAAGGCCATGGAGAAACCATGCCGATCGGCGACAACAAAACGGCTGCGGGCAGGACTTTGAACCGGCGGGTGGAGTTTGATCTGGTGTTGGACAGCAAGCAGTGAGAATAGGCCGCAATAACAGCAGGAGCCATTCTCGAATGTGTCCGAGAATGGCTCCTGCTTGTTCTATTGTCAAACTGTTTGGTCTTAATTCTTTCTGTCGATCAATTTGTGCGCCACATCCCAAAGCCGGCCAAGCATTGTAAAATCAGGAACAGCAATTTTACCGGATTCTTCATCTTCTTCTGCAATTTGAGTCTGGACAAACTCGGGCTTAGCCATTGACTTTTCCTTTGCGCCAAGGCTTGCATGGAGGTTCACAAACAAAAAGGCAAAAAAGCTGAAAATAGAGGCAGCGACCAACAGCGTTTTCAAGGTACGTTTTTGCTTCATGTGTTTTAAGTTTCAATGATGGGACGAAAGTACGGGAATTTAATCAATAAGATGAATTTTCCGCACAAAATCTTTCTCGATAACGGTACTCGTTGGAGAGTGGTTTGTGAAAAACAATCATGGCGAAACGACTAAAGTCAGTTTTATCCATCTTGTGAATCCTGCAAATCACCAAAAACCTGTAATTAGACACCCATTCTTTGGGAAAGGTTGCAAGCAGACAAAAAAACCCGACCAGTGTTGCACCAGTCGGGTTCGTATCGTCAAACCAAAAATCAATCAGTTGAATAATTTTATTGTTTGATGCCGCCGTTGCTGGCAGGAACGCTTTCCTGCGTCGGCGGAGCGAGCACCTCACCTTTGATGGTCAGGGTGTGCGTGTCTGGGTTTTCGTTGGTGGTAATCGTAACCGTTTTGGTGAACGCACCTGGACGGTTGGTATCGTAGCTCACGTCGATGGTCTTGGTTTCACCAGGCATGATCGGCTCCTGTGGGTAAGTTGGGACGGTGCAGCCGCAAGAGCCTTTGGCCGTTTTGATGATCAGTGGCTCGTTGCCCGTATTGGTAAAAGAGAACTTGCGAACCTTTTCGCTGCCCTTTTCAATTTTTCCGTAGTCGATGGTGGTAGTTTGAAAGGTCATTACCGGGCCATTTGCAGATTGAGCTTTTACCACGAAGGCGCCAAGCACAACGAAAGCGAAAATAGAGAGTAGTTGTTTCATTGAAATAATCGTTTTATGAAATGTTGTTGTTGTTGTTGAACAAATTGATGGTACAAAAGTAGGAAGCCAAGCCCTTTATTCCCAAGCACGGCGCTGTTAACGATGTCCAAAACAAAGCAAACTATCTTTGAAACGCATAACAAAACATAGATAATCAATGTATTACAATTACAAATTTATCACTCTTTATTTTTCTTTGCCTTTCCGGTGATATCTTTCCCCTTCCGGGAATCGAGGATAGGTTCCGGGAACGGAGGCGCGTCCTGTTTGTCGTTGAACACCTTGTCGATAAACTTCCAATGGCCTTTTTCAAACTGAAGCCCGTCGTAGCTGCCATCGGGCACTTGGGTCATGCCGCGGCCATACGGGCTTGGGAACGGGATCAGGTGATCAAACAGGATCATTTTGTACTGTTCGTCCCAATTGACCCTGACGGAGGCATCGGCGGAATACTCAAAAATCAGGCGATGCTCCTTCAACCCTGGCTTAGGCTTGTCGCGATAAAATACCGGCGCCCCAAAAACAGGGCTGCCTTTTTCGTCGAAGCTCAACACCTCAACAACCTTGCGCCTGTCAAAAAACGAATAGGCATCAAAGCCCATCAACAGATACTTCCTGCCCTCTTTGCTGTCAAATTGCCGGATGTTGTAGTATAGGGCCCCATACCAGTTGTCGTTGGCTAATTGTTCGTAAGCAGGTGGCACATCCATGTCAAAACTCCGGTCGATCAAAGGGAACAGCTTGAGCTCCTTCTGATTCACTTGAATACTTCCGTAATAGCGGTACGTCGAGTCGTTGACAAACAATTGCCAGGTAAAAATCCGGAAACTGCTGTCGGGCGGCGCCAGGATGGATAGGCTTTTGAGCCGGCTAAAAGGGTATTTGAATGAGTTTTCCGTTTTCAAGGCACGTACCAGGGTGGTGATCAGCACCTTACAGGCTGCGAAGCGCTCCTGTTCTATGGAGTCGTTCACCACAGCATAAGCCAGAATTGCCAGAGTGTCCTCGATGCTGTTGAGCTTTTGTATGCTTTCGGCACCGAGCTTATCAGCCGGCTTGTGCTTGGGTTGGGCATTTACGCCCGCTATGGACAGGGCAAAAAAGCAGAAAAATGCAAAGAGTTTGAGTTTTACGAGCATGGTACAGCGTATCTTTTTCAGGTTTTGGAAACGAGCGCTCGCCGGAAAAATTGCCATTTTTTTCCGAATAAAAATCAATGGCCGGAATAAGTGGAGGCGAACAGCTCCTACCTTTGCGCCATGAACCGCGCCACCCTCATCGCTGAAATCTTTCGGAAAAAATCCTTCCTCTGCGTCGGCCTCGACCCCGAATTGCAGAAAATCCCCCAACACCTGCACCAAGAAAGCGACCCCATTTTGGCCTTCAACAAGGCAATCATAGACGCTACCCGCGAGTGCTGCGTAGCCTACAAACCCAATCTGGCTTTTTACGAAGCCCTTGGGCCAAGTGGCTGGAACACTTTTCACGAAACGATAAAGCACATCGGCAACCAGCACTTGATCATCGCAGATGCCAAGCGCGGCGATATCGGCAACACCAGCAACATGTACGCCGAAGCGTTTTACAACCAATTGGGCTGCGACGCCATAACCGTGACGCCGTATATGGGGGAAGACAGCGTAACGCCATTCTTAAGCCATCCCGGCAAATGGGCCATCGTGCTGGCCCTTACCTCCAATAAGGGTAGTGCTGACTTCCAGCGCTCCTGGCTTGAAGACTCCCGGCAAACCCTTTGGGAATCGGTGCTCAATACCGCGCAAACCTGGGGAACCCCGGAAAACATGATGTTTGTGATCGGCGCCACCCACCCCGAAGCGTTTGTGCGTGTGCGCGAGCTGGCGCCTGAGCACTTTTTGCTGGTGCCCGGCGTTGGCGCCCAGGGCGGCGACCTGGCGGCAATTTGCCAATACGGCCTGAACAAAGACTGCGGATTGCTGGTGAACGCCGCAAGGAGCATAATCTATGCCTCGAACGGCCCAGATTTTGCCGAAATGGCTAAGGAAGAGGCCAGTCGGATACAAGAAGCGATGCAGGATTTGTTGATGGCTGTTCGTGCTTAGTTGTTCGTTCGCATCCATTCCACTTAATCAAATTATCACATTATCGCATTATCACATTCCAATATGATGCAACGCTGCTTTGAGCTGGCCCTCCGGGGCGCCGGCAGCGTATCGCCCAACCCGATGGTCGGGGCTGTTTTGGTTTATGATGGCCGAATCATAAGTGAAGGCTGGCACTATGCTTATGGCCAAGCTCATGCAGAAGTGAATTGCTTTAACGGTGTGCCTGCCGAAGACCAAGCGCTAATTTCAAAATCGACTTTGTATTGCTCGTTAGAGCCCTGCGCGCATTTCGGGAAGACACCGCCTTGCGTAGATCTGGTGTTGCGGCACAAGGTGCCAAGGGTTGTTGTCGCCAATAAAGACCCGAATCCTTTGGTGGCAGGCAAAGGCCTGGCAAAGCTCCAGGCAGCAGGTGTGGAGGTGATCGAAGGGGTATTGGAGGCAGAAGGGCATTGGCTGAACCGGATATTTTTTACCTGGATCACTAAAAATCGGCCTTACATTATCTTGAAATGGGCACAGAGCGCCGACGGTTTTTTGGGCTTGAAAGGCGAACGTACCGCAATTTCAGGCCCATTGGCCCAAAGGCTGGTGCACAGGTGGCGGGCAGAGGCGGATGCCATTTTGGTCGGGGCAGCCACGGCTGATGTTGACAACCCCCGTTTGGATACCCGGCATTATTTCGGGAAAAACCCACTGCGGGTATTGTTGGACGGCAATGGCTCAGTCCCATTGGATCGACACCTGCTGAACGACGGGGAACCCACACTTGTTTTTGGGGATGAGCGGCCTGGGTTGGCAGCAAACAAAGTAATCGTGCCAAACTCCGGCCCGGTTCCATTGCCAATAGTGCTCGAAAAACTGCATCAAGACGGTCATGCTTCGTTGCTGTTAGAGGGCGGCGCACAGGTGCTGCAGCAATTTATGGATGCTGGGCTTTGGGACGAAATCCGCATAATCGAAAGCAGAAAGGTTTTTGGCGAGGGCGTTGCGGCGCCCCAAACGCCTGCGGGCGCCAAGCTCAAGGAACGGATTGCGCTGGGAGGTGATATTGTAACCTTTTTTACACATAGTTTTTTTTACACATAGGCACATAGGGACATAGGGCACATAGTTTTTATACCTCGCGCCGTTGGCTATTGGTTTTTAGTCATTGTCTAACTTACAGTTAATCAAATAATTACGATATTGATAATGCACAAAACCTGGCGACGCGAGTCGTAAAAACTATGTGCCCTATGTCCCTATATGCCTATGTGTTAAAAAACCCCTGTGTCACAACCGCGAAACCTCGCCGGAGCCGCTGACATGTGTCTCCAGGTTAGGGCTGCCCAAATAGCGAACATCCCCGGAACCCGAAACATGCGCTTTCAGCGTTTGAATAACGTTGGCAGATACGGACCCAGAGCCCGAGATATGCGCATCTAAGCTGTTGAACTCCATGTTTTTGGCGTGAACTTCGCCGCTGCCGCTCACATCCACCTGGGCATTGTTTGCTTTGCCCCCAAGCTCAATCTCTCCGCTCCCGGAGATGGAGCAGCGCAGGGAATTGAAATTGCCTTGTGGCAGGATCACGTTGCCGGAGCCGCCGATGTCAACCACCATCCTATCACCTTCCAAGGGCGACACGACGAGGATTTCACCGCTGCCACCGAGTGAAAAGCCATCAAAAGCAGGGGCGGTGACCACAATTTTCAGGTTCTCGGTGTAAGACACGTTTTCGTCAAAGAATATCCGCAAGCGGCCGTTTTCCAGCACCGTTTTGAGCAGCGGCAAAATGTTCTGCTGGGCCGTCACCTCTACGTTGTAATCGCCCACCCGAACTTCCACATCGCCCGCTAAGTCGAGGTCAAGCGCATGGAAGTCGCGAACACTGCGCGTTTCTGTCATGGTAGGCCCCGAACCCTTTACGCCAAACCCAAAATGGTTGAAATGACAAGAGCGCTGGCCAACCACGAAAATGGCGACCAGCAACATGAATGCAAGGAGATATTTCATGTAATGGTGATTTTTGTTTTGAAATGATGCAATTTTGCGCCGATTGAGCATTTGACACCGTTAACGCGACAAAGGTTGCAGTGTTTTGTCTAAATGTTGCAAGCTTGATTTCAAAATAATAAAAACGATTTATACATGTTCTGGACTATATTGCAATGCACTTTGCTGAGCTGTTCCCTGTCAACAAAGGCTTGTGCCCCAAGCGCCGCGCCGCCCGAAAAAGTGGTGGAATGGCTTAGCCCCAAAGAACATGATTTTGGGAATATCCGGCGTGAACACCCGGTAGAGCATGTGTTCAAGTTCAAAAATGCCGCAAAAGGTCCAATCGTGCTGCAAACTGTGCGCACCTCCTGCGGGTGCACCGCCGCAAGCTGGACAGAAACGCCCATAGAACCGGGGGCCACGGGTGAGGTTCGGATCGAATACGATGCCTACAAAACAGGGGATTTCAACAAAAAGATCACCGTTTTTTTTGACAAGCAAAAGAAAGCCGAAACACTGCGGATTACCGGTTCGGTGGACTAAACGATCGAAGCAACCTCTTGAACCACAGCGTTTTCTATCTCAAACAGCTTGTACGCCCCATCAAACGAAGACACCACCGATTCTATGCGGGCGCGTTGGGTGTCGGTGATAAAAACTTGCCCAAAATCGCGCTCGATGAGCAGGCCCACCAGCTGCCGGACGCGGGTCTCGTCCAATTTGTCAAAAATATCGTCGAGCAACAATATGGGCGTTTGCCCAATCTGCTGTCGCAACACCTCGTATTGCGCCAGGCGCAGGGCCAACAGGTATGATTTCAGCTGGCCTTGTGAAGCAAACCTTTTTAGCGGGAACCCGTCCATGAACAACAGCAGGTCGTCACGGTGCGGGCCGGCAGTACTGCGCTGCAAGGCACGGTCCTTTTCCAAGCCTTCCCGAAACAGTTCATCCAGCCCAGCTTTGCGCAGATCGGACTGATAGCTGATATCCACCTCCTCCCGGCTCCCGGATATGGCCGAATAATAATCGGCAAAGTAGGGCAGGAATTGCTCAACAAACTGGCTGCGCTGCTCATACAACGACTTGGCCGGGGCAGGCATTTGCCGGTCGATGCTTTCCAGCAGCACGGGATCGAATCGCCGCTGCTCAAAAAAGGACTTCAATAGGGCATTGCGTTGCTTCAGCAGTGCATTGTACTGCACCAGGCTGCCCAGGTAATCTGCAGAAACCTGCGACAAGCTGGTGTCTAAAAAACGCCGCCGGTCTTCACTGCCGTCCTGTACCAGCGACACATCTTCAGGCGCTATCATCACGACCGGGAATTGCCCGACGTGATCAGAGAGGCGCTCCACCGCATTGCTGTTTCGTTCAAATTCCTTTCGCCCCCCCAATTGGTATTTTGCGACCACTTTCGTTTCTTCCTGCCCTATCTTGAACTGCGCCTCCAATCGAAAAAAATCTTCTCCGTGCCGCACCAAGTTACGGTCGTTCAGGCCGGCGTGGCTCTTGCACAAGCACAGGAAATGCAGTGCGTCCAGCACGTTGGTCTTGCCCATGCCGTTCAAGCCCGTCAGGCAGTTGAGCCTCGGCGAGAAGTCGAGGGTCTGACTTTCGTAATTTTTGAAATTGCTGATTTTTAACCTGGAAACTTGCAAAATCTACTATTCCGATTTCAAATATTGGATAAACACCAAACGTATATCTTTCCTGATATCCGTTTTGTCATTCTGGTCAGGCTTGATGATTTTGGGTATGTCGGGATTTGTGCTTTTGCCCTTTTCGTCCAGCTTCGCGGCCAAAAAGCCCATGTTTGCCTCATTTCCCGTCAACAAAAAGTCGGGCAGCGTGACATGGTAGGTTTTTGTGGTGTCTAACGGTTTATCTGCCACCCACCATTTCCCGGCATTGTCGCGGCGCACGCGGTACAATTGAAGGTATCCGCCATTGCCATTGTTGTTGTGACCGGCATCCAGGGTTTTTAGCAACATGGATCCTGTCATTTCCACTTCGGTGATGGCCCCGCCGAAGGGAAGGATGCGCACGATGTCCAGTTCTGTAAGGCTACCCGTCAGCACGTCGTCAACCCGGATAGAGCCGCTGTTGAGGATGGCGCAGTCGGGTTTGTTGCGCGATGCAACGTACATGGCCTCTGTAATCATGGCGCCGATTGGCGCCTGGCCGCCGCGCACCACAGCTTCCCGGCAATCGAGCGGCTTGTCGAGCTTTGCCACCACATTCTCCGGGTTGATACCATCCTTAATCAGGGCTTCGTTTTTGATTTTTTCCCATTTGGCCACTACCGCGCCTGTTTTTGGCTCGTCGGCGATGTTGCCGCCCACTTGCCGCAGTTCAGATTTTACCGTGCAGGCGCCTTTCCTTTTGTCGTATCGAAGGGTATGCACGTACACCGTTTTGGCATTCGCATCGGCTTTGGTAATTACGGTCGTGCCGATTTTATGGATTTGGTTCTCGTGCTCGTGGCCGCCCATGATGAGGGCTATTTTGGGCAACATGGTTGCCAGTTTTTTGTCGTCGTCAACATCGAGGTGGGTCAAGCCCACGATTACATCGGTTTTAGGTTGCAGCTCTCCGAAGCTTTTGCGCGCCGATTCCATCCAATCAGTGTACACCGCCCAAGGCTGTTTGCCCGAATTGATGAGGACGCCAAAAATGCCAAGGTTCAGGGTGGTGCCATCTTTGTCTTTGAAGGTCAGCACCTGGTTGTCGGGGCAAATTTCCGAACCGCCACCGGGCTTGTTTTTAAAAAACTGCTGTTGAAACGTGCTTGTCCCTGGGCTGGCAGCCGGCGGCTTCAATCGGACGTTTCCTGTCAGCCACTTGAAATTCGACTCGTCCAAACGGGCTTGCAGGTCGGGCAAGTCGCCGTAATCGAACTCATGGTTGCCGAAAACCACCCAATCGAGGCCGAGGGTGTTGAGCACTTCTACCATGTGCTTGCCCCGGATCCGCTGGCCGTCATATTTCAGGGTGCCGATTACGGATGGGCTGATAAAATCGCCTGCCAGGACGGTGAGTGTGTTGGGGTTTTTGGCCAGCAGTTCCTGGCGGATGGTGGCAACCCGCGCCAAGCCTCCCCGCCCGTCAGATGGCGCGGGCGAAATTTCATATACATCGTTCATTTGAAGGATGCTGATTTCGATGATGCCGTCATCGCCGGAAGATTGCCCGGCGTTTGGGGTAGCGACAGTTTTTTTTGCCGGGTCGCAGGAAAAAAGGAAACAGACGGCCAACAGGCAGGTAAGGATGCGGAGCTTCGTTTTCATGGAAAATAAATGTTTCGTGAATTATTTGAACAAGAGGGAGTTTGGGCTCTTAAGCGAGGAAATTGAGGCTTTTTGGACAGGTCCGAAACTAAATGAGGCGCGCGTTGGGTTCGGATGCTGCATTATTTCCTATTTTTTGAGAACTTTGTTGCGCAAAACTAAACACCATGACCGAAACCAGCACCATCATGGCCAAGCGACTTTGGCAACCAACGCCCGAAGCGCAGAAAAACAGCCACTTGCACCGCTATATTTCCTGGTTGCGCACCGAAAAAGGCATCGACTTCGACAGCTATGCGGCATTGCAGCAGTGGTCATGCTTCCACCTCGCTTCCTTTTGGCAAAGTTTGTGGGACTATTTCAACATCATCAGCCATGCATCGCACCAGGCTGTGCTTAGCGGAGACAAAATGCCTGATTTCCAATGGTTTGAAGGCGCTACCCTGAACTATGCGGAGCATATATTCAGAAAAAAAAACGCCGAGCAGCCGGCCATTGTCTTCAAGAACGAGCGTTCCGGGATTACCGAAACCAGTTGGGCAGACCTGGAACAGCAGACTGCTGCGTTCGCCTTGTTCCTGAAAGCATCCGGGATTCGCGAGGGCGACCGGTTGGCGGCTTATTTGCCCAATACGCCCCATGCCATCGTGGCGGTGCTGGCGGCAGCGTCCATCGGCGCCGTGTGGTCGAGCTGCTCCCCCGATTTTGGGGCGGCGAGCGTCGCCGACCGTTTCGCGCAGATTGAGCCGCGCATACTGATCGCAGTGGACGGGTACAGCTATGGCGGCAAGAATTTTGACAAGCTGGATACCGTAACTGAGCTTTGCAGCCTTTTGCCCAGCGTGGAAAAAGTGGTGCTGATACCATACCTGAACCCGAAAGCCGACTTGAAAGAGGTGGATAAGCCAGTGGAAACCTGGGGCAGCATCCAAAAAGCCCACAACAAAGCCAAGCTGACATTTACCCCACTGCCCTTCTCCCACCCGATCTGGGTGCTGTACTCTTCTGGCACCACGGGCATCCCAAAAGCCATCACGCACGGGCATGGCGGCAACTTGCTGGAGCACCTGAAATACCTTCATTTCCACAACGACGTGCACCCTGGCGAGCGCTTTTTTTGGTACTCCACCACCGGCTGGATGATGTGGAACTTTACCCTGGCAGCCCTGCTCACCGGCGCCACCATCGTATTGTACGACGGCAGCCCCGGCTACCCCGACATGAACTGCCTTTGGGACCTGGCCGAAAAAACCAAAATCGCCCATTTTGGCACCAGCGCCCCGTTTTTGGTTAGCTGCATGAAGGCAGGCATCGTGCCGAAAGATTCCTTCGACTTGGGCGCGCTGCGCAGCATCGGCTCCACCGGCTCGCCACTGCCACCTGAAGCTTATGATTGGGCATATGAAAACGTCAAGGCCGACCTTTGGCTGACGAGCATGGCCGGCGGCACCGATGTCTGCACGGCCTGGGTGGGCGGCAACCCGCTGCTGCCTGTTTACCAGGGAGAGATACAGTGCCGCTGTTTGGGGTGCTGCATGGAAAGCTGGGGCGAGGACGGGAAGCCCGTCCCGGTCAACGAAGTCGGGGAAATGGTGGTGACGAAGCCCATGCCCTCCATGCCCATTTTTTTCTGGGGCGACCCAGATAAGGCCAAATACAGGAGCTCCTATTTTGAAGATTTCCCAGGGGTTTGGCGGCACGGCGACTGGCTGCGGATAACCGAACGCAACACGCTGCAGATCTTAGGCCGCTCCGATTCCACCCTGAACCGCCAGGGCGTGCGCATCGGCACCGCTGAGATTTACCGGGCCATCGACCAAATACCCGAAATAAAAGATGCACTGATCGTGAACATAGAATACGAAGACGGCAGCGACTGGATGCCCTTGTTCGTGGTGCTGAACGAAGGAGTGGTGCTCGACGACCCGCTGATTGGCAAGATCAAAAACACCCTGCGCAACACCTACAGCCCGCGCCATGTGCCAGATGCCATCTTGGAGCTCGCCGACATCCCTTACACCATCTCCGGCAAGAAAATGGAAACCCCGGTGAAAAAAGTGCTGCAGCGCAAGCCCCTCGACAAAGCCTACAACCCCGATTCCATGCGCAACCCGGAGTCAATGGACTATTTTATCCAGCTTGCGGAAACACTGTGAACATTATGACCAACAAAGAAATAGCCTACGCTTTCGACGACTTGGCCAACCTGATGGAGCTCCACGGGGAAGACGAGTTCCGCATCCGCTCCTACCGCAACGCCTACCTCGCGCTGCGCAAGCTCGATGCGCCCCTCACCGAAATGGATGACGCCGAAATAAAGGCAATCAAAGGCGTGGGAAATGCCATTTCAGGTAAAATACGGGAATTGTTGGACGAAGGGCGCATGGCAAACTTGGAGAAATACCGCGAAAAAACCCCTGTTGGCGTGCAAGAAATGCTGGAAATCAACGGTTTCGGGCCCAAGAAAGTGCGCCAGGTATGGCAAGAGATGGGCATCGAATCGGTGGGCGAGCTTTGGTACGCCTGCAACGAGAACCGTTTGGTGGAATACAAAGGCTTTGGCCTGAAAACCCAGCAAGACCTGCTTCAGAAGCTCGACTATTTCCAAAAAAGCCGCGGCAAGCTGCACATTGACCTCGCCGACGAACTCGCCGAATTTGTGTGTTCACAGATAACGGGCAAGCTTCCCGGCGCCTACGTCGCGCCCGTGGGCGAGGTTCGCCGGCGCTGCCCGGTGGTGAACCAGGTAGAGGTGCTCATAGGATACAACGGAGAAATAAGCGCCGTTTTCGATGCAGAAATAATGGCCTTGGAGCTGGAAGAGGCCAAACAATTCCGGGTAAAGCTGGAAGGTGGCACCAAAGTGATGCTGCACCAATGCTTAGCAGAAGAATTCGGCTCGAAGCTGTTCCGGCTGACCGGCTCGGAGGAATTTGTCAGAGGGTTTGCAGATGCCAACCCTGGCCTGGAATTTCGGGGCCTGCGCAGCGAGGCGGAAGTCTTTGAAAAAGCCAACACCGCCTTTGTCGTGCCGGAGCTCCGGGAATCGGCCTCCCCTACCCTGCCCAAAGCTGGCGCGCAACTGGTTGAACAACAGCATTTAACGGGCGTGTTGCACGTGCACACCACCTACAGCGACGGCATGCACACCCTGCGCCAAATGTGCGAACGCGCCCGCGAGCTCGGCTACGCCTACATCGGCATCACCGACCACAGCCAGGCCGCCTTTTACGCCAACGGCCTAAAGCCAGATCGCCTGCAACAACAATGGGACGAAATTGACGCCCTCAATGCTGAAATGGGGCCATTCCGCATCCTGAAAGGCATAGAAAGCGATATCTTGAACGACGGCTCGCTCGACTACGAAGATGCCATCCTCGACAAGTTTGATTTCATCATCGCCTCGGTGCATACCAACCTGCGCATGAGCATCGAAAAAGCCACCGAGCGCATTGTCAGGGCTATCCAGCACCCCCGCACCACTATACTCGGCCACCCCACAGGCAGGCTGCTGCTCAGCCGCGAAGGCTACCCGCTCGACTGGGACGCGGTTTTTGAAGCCTGTCAGAAAAACCAAGTCGCCATAGAGCTCAATGCCCACCCTTACCGCTTAGATATTGATTATTCTTTGATACCCAAGGCTTTGGCACATGGCATCCCTATCAGCATCAACCCCGACGCGCACAGCATGGCGGGCTTGGAAGTGGTGAAGTACGGACTGGCCGCGGCACGAAAAGGCGGGCTGACGACGGAAGGGTGCTTGAATGTGCGGGGTTTTGAAAGTTGGTAGCGCCGCCTTCGGCCATGCCTTGCCCCCACTTAGACATTCCATGTTGGACATTGGACATTCCATGTTGGACATTGGACATTCCATGTTGGACATTGGACATTTTTCTGTGATCGTCATTACTACCCACACCGGAATAGCCCAACTTTTCTGTTATATTTTAACAAGGCTGAACTGCGCTCAAATGGCTTAAAATGCGGGTTTTTGAGCACATTTGGGCGTTTCCCCTATAATTCCGGGTGGAAAAGCCCCCCAATAATGTTATATTTTCCGAAGTATGGTGTGCTGACTTTTGTCCTATCAGCAAGTTCCGGCGCTGATAGATTTCAGTCATTTATCCAAATACATCACGACATGAAGACAGTATCCTTTTCTCCGCTCTTGGCAGCAACCCTCGTTTGCAGCCTTTTCATCCACGCTTGCCAGAAAGACAGCCACACCGTACCGAATGCCGACCAAGGGCAAGCCTCCGAGCTCAGCCCCAGCGAACGCTGCATGTGTCTGCCTCCGTACACCATTTCCGTCACGGCAACTTCGAGCAATACGGCCACCATTGTATGGGACGAAATGCCGGAGAGCCTGGGCTACCAGGTGGAATGGCTCCAAGGAAGCAACAGCACGGTGATCGACAGCTCCATGCTTTCGTCGGTTTTTACGGAAGGCAATTCAATCATGTTGACCGAGCTCAAGCCCGACAGACACTACGCCGTGCGGGTGATCAACGTATGCCGGCTGCTTTCCAGCGACCCACCGGGTTGGGTTCCCTTTAAGACTGCGCCGAAACCAACCGTCAGGCCCAAATCTGAGGCATTCAGGTAAAAAACAAGCGGTTTCAACCGACATTTACCCATCAACTACTTGCCTTGCCGCCTCTATAGATAAAAGATGAGGCGGTTTTTTTTGGCCTATACCCAACGGAAAATGGTTTGCAAAAAAAATCAAGAAGTAAGTCCTTAATAATCGATAAAAATTGAATCTTAGCATAAAAACCAAGTGGAGGCCGGAAGCGAGTCCGGCCCCCACCGTGGTTGAAGTCCAAATCTAAGTAGTTACTGTGTCTTGAGCACTTTTATGGTTTCGGCCCGGTCGCCGGTTTCTACGCGGAGGAGGTAGAGCCCAGGCTGGAGGTCTTGGGTGGAGATGCTTTGCGTTTGGGCGCCGCCGGGGGTGGTCACGGACATTGCCAGGCGGCCTTGCAGGTCATACAGGCTGATTCTCACGTCGTTTTCCTCGGTGGCGAAGGGGATTTTGAGGTCGAGGAGCTTGGTGAAGGGGTTGGGGGAGGCGGAGAGGGAGAAGCTTTCTTCCGATTCTGGTATTTCTATTCGATCACTTCCAATTATATCTCCAGAAAGCCCTTGAACAGGTGCAATCTTTTCAATAATATAGCTTGAGTTGTTATTGTTGTTGGCCATTCGGTAAAACTCTCCATCTCCTTGAGCCGTAGGAAAATAAACAGATACTTCTGCAAAATAGCAATTACTGCAATTGTATGCTATTTTAATAGACTGCCCGCCGACAGGTTCAAAATAAAATTTGTTCTGATCATTGCAACAATCTGCATCGTTTTCATTTGGATATAGATAAGTAACTGTACCAACAACATTCAACATAAAATTGAGCTGCACATTTTGAAGGGTTGGATGTTTGATGTTGAAGTATGTATTTGAACCTGATTTCGAATAGCTACAGGAGCCCTTTTTATCCTCAGATAACTGGCAGACAGCGCTCCAACCATGGGTATTCCCATTATATCCTGTCCCTACAAGCTCAATAATTATTGTTTCAACAATCAGGGAGATTGTGGATTGTTGGCCTTGTTCACCCCCGTAGCAAATCGACCAAATCTTTCCAAAATATTGCCTGCCCGGAATTAGGTTGGTAGCTGTAGCAATGTTGGTGCTTGCCGGTACTGTAATGTCACTTACCGGCAAACCAGTCACCACGTCGGTTGTGACAATACGGTAAGCAAAAGCGCCAGGAACTGATGGCCAGGTATAACTCAACCAAGTTGTTCCAACTTGAGTAACCATAAGGAAAGCCGGGGGCGCCAAATTGCAGACATCCTTATTAATCTCCTCGCTCGCCGGATTTGAATTATTGGCTAAATTCCAAGGCTGAAATGCAAAGAGATGAAAGATAATAAATAGGGCGAAGGAAATAATTTTTTGTCTCATGACGGATTGCGATTGTGTTTATTGAAAAATCAAATGTTCGAAATTGTTTGAATGAAGCCTGAAAATGCTGAACTGGAAAGGATTATAAAAAAAAGGGCAAATTGTCCAGCCAAAACTTTATTAGATTCCCTTTTTTGATCAAATTTGCCGTCCAAATTGCAAAATGATGACTTCAAAAATGAAATGCTCGTCTTGAATTTGTGCTAGATTTTAATGTTGCAACGGAAAAACCTTGTCCTGGACATCGTCAAGCTTCCACAAAGTTACCCCCTCATCCTTCTAAAAAGTGTAACACTTTTTTCAATTTTTACCAAACTAAAATGAATGATAAACTCCTTTGTCCTTGAGGTTGTCAATTCCTTTTCAGTTTCAGAGGAAAAGGATTTTGAAACATTTATGAACAGCCCGTATTTTAACGCAGGAACTAGCAGCAAGCAGCTGACCGCCTTGGCCTCCCACATTCTTTCCGCAAAAAAGCAGGGAATGCTGGAGGCTTTAGATAATGAATCTCTTTACAATAAACTATTCCCAAACACAGGTCTTGTTGAAAACAAAATTGACAAACTCATGTCCGCCATGAAGCGCCTTCTTCAGGATTTTCTAAGTGCCCAACATTTTTTCCACCCGGAAAAAGAAAAAGAGAGGATGTTGGCGGCGGCCACTGAGTTGCGGCTAAAAGGGTTAGAGAACAAATACCTTCTAGCCATAAATAAATTAACAAAATCAGTCGATTCATCACCATGGGAGACCATCAGCAATTATTTTTTCCGCCATCTGTTAGCGCTTGAAGAACATGAATGGCACAGCACATTCAACAAGGCAAAAGGGGACGTCCACATCCCAGAAACTATCCGACACCTTGACAACTATTATTGGTCTCAAAAAACCGAAATGCTGAACAGGTTGCTCCTGCAACAAAAAATGATCATTTTGCCAGACCAAGCAAAAGAAATAATTGAACTCCCCTGGGAAATCCCCGCAGCCCAACTTGTCAACAACTCATTGATGCAATTGATATGGAAGATTCACAAATTATTGAAAGACAACCAGCCAAATCCAGAAAGCTTCTTTCACCTGATGAATGTTCTACAAAGCCAAGAATCCAAGATTAGCCCAGAAGACAATGTAAAATACTATACTTATTTGCGCAACATTTGCATCTTAGTCCTCGATGAAGGCCGAGAAGAGCTTCGGCCTGTATTGTTTCAAATCCAAAAGGATAATTTGCAACGTGGCTATTTCTATTTCGATGGGAAAATTCCACCTAATTCTTTTTTGAGCATTACCCAAACTGCGTTGAGCGTAGGTGAAATTAACTGGGCATTTCAGTTTGTTGAAGCACATAAGGAGATGATAATCGGCGAAAATGAACTTGGAGAATTTTACGATTTGAATCGAGCTATCTGCCTATTCGCCGAAAAAAAATATCATGATGCCCTTGAAATCATCCCTTTCGGCTCATCATATTCCATGTACCATCTATTAGCTAGAAGGCTCGAACTCAAGATCTATTATGAGCTGGATGATGACTTGTTGCCATACAAAATTGATGCCTTCAAAATGTTTATCAGCAGGGCTGGGAACAAAGTGCTTTCAAAGAACTTGCACGAACTCTACGTCAACTTTATCAACTTCCTCCGCCAGCTCAGCCTCTCCCCCAAAGCCCGCGACAAAAAACGCGCAGAAAAAATGATCGAGCGCATCAACAAGAAAAAACTGGTGGCCGACCGCGCCTGGCTCCTCGAAAAAGCCCGCGAGCTCGGAGAAAGAAAAACCTGAAACACCAAGTTTCACAGAAAAAAAATAATTCTGCGTTACAAGTTTTAGGCTAAAAAACCGCCCCGATAGCCTAATAATCAAGCCCCCGTTGCTCCCAACAGCAGCGGGGGCTTGATTATTCAGGGGTAAAAACCGGAAAATATGTTATTTCCCCATCAGTTGAAGTGCGGGACTTTTGTCCCATCAGTTAATCAAGACACGCTTGAACAATTTTTTTTTCACGTTAAACACTTTTATTATGAACTACTTGACCAAAAGTATTTTGCTGCTCGCGGTTTTTGCCGTGCCAGTGTCCCTCGGTGCATCCAAGCCCGTGGTTGCCTCCCTCGAATCTCCCAGCTTCATGCTCACGCTGAAGGTTTTCCAAACCGGCCCCGGAACAGCTGCAGCATTCTGGAATTCTTCTGTTGACGGGCCTTTCGATGTCGTCGTCGAAGACCTGAGCACCAACCAGGTGGTTTACCACAATACCACTTATGAAAATTTCGACGACGGCCTGAACAACCTGTCGGCCAACACCTTGCACCGCGTCACGGTGAGCGATATTGACAACGCCTTGGTGTTCGACATTTTCATTCAGTAATGCACTTCCTTACCCAAATAATTTCACGTTAAAACTTTATTGATCATGTACACGGCAATCAAAATCACTCTAATTTTCGCGGTATTCGCCTCCATCCCCTGTATGGCCTCTGCGTCCGCCAGCAATGCACGAATTCCCGTCGCCAACGTTCTTGAAGCGGCCAAAAAACCGATGATTATGAACTGGGTTATAGCTCAAAACACAGCACCCGGAGAAATCACCGCTGCCTGGAACTCTACTTGGAACGGCGCATTCAACGTTTACCTGCTTGACCTGACGACAAATACCGGAGTGGGCCCTTTCGTCACCAACAACACGACAATGACTTTCCAAAACCTGATCGGAGGGCATACCTATGTGGTTAGCGTCCATGATGACCGCACCGTAAAGGCAAGCAACCCTGTCACCGTCCACAACAATTAGGCTTGCCATTGGACATATACATTGTTTTTTCCCTCAACTACTCATTTCATCGACTCAAAGCAATTTATATCATGAAAAACAAAATTTCTTTAGCCATTGCTTCCATGCTTGTCCTAGGCGCAGCCATTTTTTTTGCATGCCAAAAGGACGCGCCTGTACCATCACCACAACCAATCGAATCAGGCACGGACAAGAGCCTGGACCGGAGCGGGGTTTGTAACAATATCATCGTTGCACGCGGCGTTGGCCTTGTAATTTGCGGCAGTGATACAGGTGTCAACCAATGCACGGTATGCGGGCAAATCCGTACCAGTGAATTAGTCGTAACCAACCCTGACAACTTTGGGTTTACTGGCTCAGATGTCTTTTCTTTGTACAATCCGACGGGACGGAGCATTACGGCTGGGCTTTCCTTCAACTGTGCGCTTCAAGCCCCCATTTGGGTAACGATCGCCTCGGGGGCTACTGTTTCGTTCACAGTTGCGCCCGACGCGCAAGGGTGCTGCCAAATCACTCCTTGTTAAACAGGTATCGACGGTACATTGAATAATATCGTTGAGCATTCTCATGGCCGCCTCAGCCTTCCTGTGGCGGCCATTTTTTTGCCATTCCCCAACACTTTTGTTAACTTTCCGTTTATCCTGCCCCACTTTTAAGCACTCCCACCCCTTTTTTCGTTGTATCTTGCATCCTTCTTTTGCATAATACAGTTTCCATGAAAAAACTACTCATCGGCATCGCCATATTCATCGTGCTGCTGCTCGGCGCGCTCATCGCCATACCTTATTTCTTCAAGGACGACATCATTGCCCAGGTAAAGGTGGCAGCCAACGAGAGCCTGAGCGCCAAGCTCGAATTCGAGGACGTGGACATCTCCATATTCCGAAATTTCCCGAAACTCTCCGTCGGGCTGAAAGGGCTCGACATCACCAACGGCCCTGGCCCTTTTGAAGGCGTAAAGCTTGTGCAGTGCGAGCGCCTCGACGTAGCTGTTGACCTCTGGTCGGCCATATTCGGCAGCGAAGTGGTCATAAAAGGCTTGTTTTTAAAAAAACCCAATATTAAGGTGTATGCCCTCAGCAACGGGCAGGCCAACTACGACATCACCAAACCGGAACCAGAAACCGCCGGCACCAGTGAATCCAGCCCGGTTAAACTGGAAAAATACGGCATCTCCGACGGCACGATCCTGTACGACGACCGCGGGCTCGACATGCGGGCCGAACTGGAAGGCGTAAACCACACAGGCTCCGGCGAATTTGACAGCGACCTGTACGACTTGGTGATGAAAACCGAGGTCGAAAAGCTGTCCGTGAACTATGGCGGCATCCAGTACCTCTCCAAAGCACATGCCGACTGGAACGCGACGCTGGGCGCCGACATGAAAAACTGGAAGTTCACCTTTAAAAAGAACGACCTCAGCGTGAATGCACTGGCGCTCATGCTCGACGGCTGGGTTCAGATGCCCGAAAACACCGAGGACATCCGCATGGACCTCAACTTCGGAACGCCCGCCAATACCTTCAAAAGCCTGCTCAGCATCATCCCGGGCGCTTATACAAAGGATTTCGACGGGGTACAGGCGAACGGGTCTGTTGCTTTTTCGGGCTTTGCCAAAGGCACCTACAACGAAACGACCTACCCGGCGTTCAAGCTCCAGTTCAACGTCGGCAACGCCGATTTCAAATACCCCAGCCTGCCCTTAGGCATGAGCGGCATCAACGTGGACGCGGCCATCAACAGCCCCTCGTCCCGGCTGAACGACATGACCGTGAACATCCCCAAGTTCAGCCTGAAGATCGGCTCCAACCCGCTGGAAGGCTATTTCAACCTGAAAACGCCCGAAACCGACCCTACCATCGACACCAAAATAAACGGCACCCTCAACCTGGGCGAACTGTCGAAAGCATTCCCAATGGAAGACGTGCAAGAATTGGTCGGCATCATCAAAGCCAATGTCACCATGAAAGCTGCTATGAGCCAAATAGATGCCCAGGCTTACGACCAGGTAAATATGGCCGGTGATTTCGCCATGAGCGGCATCACGTACCGCGCAGCCGGCACCCCAACCGTAAAAATAAATTCCCTGGAAACGAACATCACGCCGCAAAGGCTTGACATCCAAACCTTTGACGCGAAACTGGGCAACAGCGACCTGAAAGCGAACGGCAGCATCGATAACCTGCTGGCCTATTTCAGCACCACCAAAACCATGAAGGGGAACCTCAGCTTCTCCTCGCTCTACTTCGATGCCAACGAATGGATGGAACCCGCCCCTACCGACGGCGCGGTGGTGCCAAACGACGTGCCAGCCGAGACGGAAAAAGCATTCGACCGCTGGGATTTCACCATGGACGGCAAGATCGGCAAACTGAAATACGACACCTACGACATCTCCAACCTGAGCGCTTCCGGGCATTTCACCCCGAACAAAATGGACATTTCCAGCTTCGCGCTGAAAATGGGCCCCGACAGCGACCTCAGCGGCAACGGCAAAATACTCAACGCCTGGAACTACCTGTTCGACAACCAGACCGTTAAAGGCGTCGTGAACCTGAACTCCTCAAATTTTGACCTCAACCAGTTCATGGAAGACCCGGCCACCGTGGCCCAAAACAAGGCCGGCACAGCGCCCCCGCCAGTTGAAGAAGGCGTTATACCCGTACCGGAAAACATGGACATGACGCTAAACGCCAATTTCGGGAAGGTAAAATACACCACTTACGAGCTCAACAACCTTACGGGTCAAGTGGTCGTGAAAGACAAAATTGCCAAACTTCAGGACTGTACCGCAGACATAATCGGCGGACAAGTGGCGCTCACGGGCGATTACAATACACAAGACCTGAGCAAGCCAAAATTCGACATGAACATGGCGTTGCAAAACATGGGCTTCCGGGAAGCTTTCCAAACCTTTGCCTCCGTAAAGGCACTGGCGCCCATCATGCAGTTCATGGACGGAAAATTCAACACTTCCCTTTCCATGACCGGGCTATTAGGCAAGGACATGATGCCCGATTTCGGCACCTTGTCCGCGGCAGGGTTCCTGGAAACAATTGCCGCCGTTTTCAACAACTTCAAGCCCACCAATTTGCTCGGAGAAAAACTCGGGGTGGATTACCTTAAAAAAATGGAATTGGCGAACACAAAAAACTGGTTTGAAATCAAAGACGGCAAGATTACCGTGAAACCCTTCAACGTAAAAGTGAAGGATGTCGCCATGCAGATCGGCGGCTCGCACGGGCTGAGCAGCGACATGGAATACCAGGTGCTCACTAAAATACCGCGCAGTGCCCTGGAAAAATCCAGCCTCGGCTCTGCCGCCAACAGCGGCCTCAGCATGTTGTCGAAAGAAGCCTCGAAAGTTGGGGTGAACCTGGCAAACGGGGCGTTTATCAATGTCCGTTTTGACCTGACCGGCACCATGACAAGCCCGAAAATCGCCATGAAAATCCTGCCCTCCGATGGAGAGAGCACGCTCAAAGAAGAAGCTGCCGATGCGGCCAAGGCTGTCGTGGACAAAGCCAAAGATTCGATCACCAACATGGCCAACCGCGAAATAGACAAAATAAAGGATAAAGCGCAAGAGGCCAAGGACAAAGCTGTGGACAGCTTGAAGGCCATTGCCGACAAAAAATTGCAAGAAGCTACCGACAAGGCAGCGCAAGAGGCCAAAGACAAACTTGGAAAAGCTGCCGGGGAAAAAGCAGGGGAAGTTTTGGGGGAAGAAGGCAAGAAGAAGGTAGATGAGGTGAAAGACAAGCTTGACAAATGGGATCCTTTCAAAAAGAAGAAAAAGGACAACCGATGAAAATCCCCCGTTGGAAAAAATGGCTTTCACATGTCCGGCCCCTTACCCTGGAAGTCGCCGCATCCGACCAAAACCCTGAGCTGACAGTAGCCATCAGCCGGGGCAGGATACAGTTGCTGAGCGGCGAGGCCATTTATTCCTGGGACGACCTGTACAAAAACTTCCTCATCGCCTTCGATGCGCTCAAGATCGACGAGCGGCCAATCCAGGACGTGCTGCTACTGGGCATGGGCCTTGGCTCAGTGCCATTTATGTTGGAGAAGGTATTCCAGCGAGATTACCGCTACACGGCGGTCGAGTGGGATGAAACCGTGACAGATTTGGCCTTGCGGTACACCCTGTCTCGCATGAACAGCCCTGTTGAGCTGATCACTGCCGACGCTGAAGTGTTTGTCCAGGTTTGCGAGGAACAGTTCGACCTGCTCATCGTCGATATTTTTGAGGACGACATCACGCCCCCCCAGTTTTGTACCGAGGAGTTTTTGCATCATTGCAAATTGCTGCTGCGCCCAGGGGGCCTGCTGCTCTTCAACCGGCTGCACGGGGAGGATGTGGCCATCCGCTCCGTCACCGAACGGTATTTCGTGCAAAAGTTCAAAAAGGTGTTCCAGGAAGGCTGGCATATCGATACCAAGGGGAACTGGATATTGTGCGGGGAGCAGGCTGCGGGGTCACCTCAAAATTAATTATGGCAACAGGCATAAGCTATTTTGGCCAATATTTTCGTTGGTTTGAGCAGTAAACATGAGTCACCTGGAATTTTGGAAGGGATAAAAACACTGGAAAAGTGCGGCATCTGTTTATACTTATTGGTCAGACCGCGAAAATCGGTCAGACCAAGGGTCATCGTCTGACCGATTTTCGCGGTCTGACGAATCGATCTTACAATTTTGCCCTACAAATGGCTGCCCATAAAAAAAGAGCCATCCCGATGTCGGGATGGCTCTTTTTTATGGGCAGCGGGCGCTTGTTATTGGTTCTTAAAATGCGAATCCGGATTTTTCCCACCATCCTTTACCGTATCAAGGCGCTTTTTGATAATCGGCATCATTTTCTCGTCGTCTTTGCGCGCATAGATCTCATTGAGCGCGATCAGCGTGTTAAGATCGCTAGGGTCTGCCATTTCTGCCTTTTGGAAATAGGGCAGGGCTTTGTCGAAAAGCGCCATGATATCATCGCGCATACTTTTCATTTTTGCGATGCCCGCAGAGGAATAATCCTCCGGAAGTGCGTTCATTTCCTGGGTACGGGCAGCGGCTTTGTTGTAGTAAAGTGCGCCAAGGGAATAGTTGGCATCCAGATGATCAGGTTTCTTAGCCAAGGCATCACTGTAGCTTTTCTTTGCCAGTTCAAAATACTCTGCAGCCTTGGCCTCGTCCTTGTCTTTCAAAGCGGCCTGGTACAGGTTGTCGTAAATATTGCCCAGCGTCACATACAGGCCGATATTTTCCGGCTCTTGTTCGATGGCTTGCTGTAGGCGACCTGTCAGTTCATTCAGCTTTCCGGCCTTGAGATACTCGTTTATTTCGGCAAAAAGGAGCGCTGGGTCGTCCGGGTATTTTTTCCGGCCTTCGGAAAGCACCTTGTTGGCCGCAGCTGCATCTCCCAATTTGGTTTGGCAGGTGTAAAGGCCCTCATACACGGCTGCTGAAGCATTTCCAGACTTGTAAAGTCGCTCGTAATAGATGACAGCGTCTTTGCAGCGATCGGAAAGAGAAGCGGTCAAGCCGGTAAAATAAATCTGTTCTTCCAAGGATTTTGGGTCTTCCAGGTGGCTTTTTTGGCCGTTTTCAGCCAAAATGTCGTGAGCTTCAACCGAAGCGCGGAAAGAGAGGAATGTTTTTTCATATTCCTTGTTTCCGTACTTGGCAACGCCAATGTTGATCAGCGAGCCTTGCACGTCCGCAATACCTTTGACGGCCTCTTTTTTTTCGCTTTTGCTGGTGGTAATCTCATATACTTTTTTGTAGGCTTCGAAAGCTACAAGTGCGTCATTGTCGCCTGTAAAGGGAGCTTTCGGGTTGATCTGCTGGAGCGCCAAATCTTTCTGCAACATGGTGCTGTAAATTTCGGCTTTGGTCATCCAGGCAGAAGAGAGCGCCTGGGCATCGGGCAGCTTCAGGGCTTCTTCAATCTGGTCCTTGGCCTCCGTCAATTTTGCTGAATTGGTCGAGGGGCTTATATTGTAGCTTGTGAGGGATTTGGCTGCTTTTTTGGCAAGCTTTGCGCCATCTTCCTGGGAATTGGCGGTGCCTGCGACAAAGAGGAAGACAAAAAGGGACAAAAGGACTTTTTTCATGGAATGCACAATTTTTTAATTTGATAATTAGGCAATTGGATAATGTGATAATTTGAGGCATAATTGGGCTAATGTGAAGAGATTGCCAAGATGCGGCTGGTCATTATCACATTATCGAATTAGCAATTATAACATTATTGTCGCCATTTGTTGTATTTAGGACGCAAAAACGCCCAAAACGGTTAATAACGGCTTGTTAATGTGTGGAAAAAAATGTCAACTACGTTCCTAAGTATCTGGCGGCCAACATTCTTCCAATTCAAAACGCCCACCAAGTGATTATTCCTCCGTTGGCTCTTGGGGTGCTGCCTCGGTGGTTTCACTGGCAGCCTCATCCGTGCCGACCACCAAATCTTCTTCTTCAGCCTTGTCCACTACCGTGACATCGGCAATATTGTCCGAGCTCTCAAGGCGGATCAGCTTAACGCCCTGCGTGGCGCGGCCCATAACCCGCAGGTCGTCAGCCGCTGTGCGTATGGTGATGCCGTTTACGGTCGTAATCATCAGGTCGTTTTTATCTGTTACCGATTTGATGGCCACCAAATGGCCTGTTTTGTCGGTAATGTTCATGGTTTTTATGCCTTTGCCGCCCCGGCTCTGTACCCGGTAGTCTTCCAAGGCAGAGCGCTTGCCCATGCCTTTTTCAGAAACGACCAAGATGCTGGTTTCGGTATCGGCGGGATCGACGCACACCATGCCAACCACGGTATCGCCCCCTTCGTCGTCCACGCGGATGCCGCGCACGCCGGCTGCGGTGCGGCCCATGGCGCGAACGTCCTCCTCGTTGAAGCGTATGGCTTTGCCGCTTTGGACCGCAAGGATGATCTCATTTTTTCCGTTGGTGAGCTTGGCTTCTATCAGAGCATCGCCCTCGTTGATGCCAATAGCATTGATGCCGCCCTGGCGCGGCCGGGAGTAGTCGGCCAGCAGGGTCTTTTTGATCTGGCCGCGCTTGGTGCAGAACACGATGTAGTGGTTGTTGACGAACTCCTCGTCGTTGAGCTTCCTGACGATGATATAGGCCCGCACCTTGTCTTCTTTGGGTATGTTGAGCAAGTTTTGTATCACCCGGCCTGCGGTGTTCTTGGCGCCTTCAGGCACCTCATACACTTTCAGCCAGAAACAGCGCCCGCTCTCGGTGAAAAGCAGAATGGTTTCATGGTTGGTAGCGGTGAACATGTGCTCCACAAAGTCCTCGTCGCGGGTGCGCACGCCCTGTGCGCCGCGGCCGCCACGGCCTTGTGCCCTGTACTCGCTGATGGAAGTTCGCTTGATATAGCCTGCGTGGCTGATGGTGATTACCACCTCTTCGTCTTCGATCAGGTCTTCGATGCTGATATCGGCGTCGCTCAGGTCGATGGCCGTGCGGCGCTCGTCGCCAAAACGGTCTTTTATTTCTGCTGTTTCGGCCTTAACAATGGCACGTTGCAAGCCTTCGTCCGCCAGGATAGCCTTTAGCTCGGCAATTTTTTTCATCAACTCATCGTACTCCGCCCGCACCTTGTCGCGCTCAAGGCCCGTGAGCTGCTGGAGGCGCATGGCGAGGATCGCCTTTGCTTGTATTTCTGACAGGCCGAAATTAGACATAAGCCCTTCTCGCGCCTCTTCCACGTCTTTGGAGGCGCGGATCAATGCGATGACCTCGTCTAAGTGGTCCAGGGCGATGAGCAAGCCTTCCAGGATATGGGCGCGCTCTTCGGCCTTGCGGAGCTCGTATCGGGTGCGGCGAACGATGACATCGAGGCGGAATTTGACAAACTCGTCTATCAAGTCCTTGAGGTTCAAGGTCTTCGGGCGCCCGTTGACCAGGGCAATGTTGTTGATCCCGTAGCTGGTTTGCAAGGGCGTGAGCTTGAACAGTTGGCTCAGGATGACGTTCGCTGCCGCGTCGCGCTTTATCTCGATCACGACCCGCACACCTTCGCGGTTGGATTCGTCGCGCACGTCGCTGATGCCCAGCACCTTTTTCTCGTTCACCAGGTCGGCGATCTTGGAGATGAGCATGGCTTTGTTGACCTGGTACGGGATTTCCGTGACGATGATGGCTTCCCGGCCATTGTCGTCGGTCTCGATCTCTGTTTTGGCGCGCACAACACAGCGGCCGCGTCCTGTGCGGAAACCTTCGTGCACCCCGCTCAGGCCATAAATGATGCCGCCAGTGGGGAAATCCGGTGCTTTCACGAACTCGATCATCTCATCAACCGTCATTTCCGGGTTGTCCACGGCAGCTATGATGGCGTCGCAGACTTCGCGGAGGTTGTGGGGCATCATGTTGGTGGCCATGCCCACGGCAATGCCGGAAGCGCCGTTCACTAACAGGTTGGGCAGCTTGGAGGGCATCACGCTGGGCTCTTCCAGGGAGTCGTCGAAGTTGAGCTGGAAATCGACTGTTTCCTTGTCGAGGTCGCTCACGATTTCGTCGGAAATGCGGCGCAACCGGGCTTCCGTGTAGCGCATGGCAGCGGGGCTGTCGCCGTCCATAGAGCCAAAGTTGCCCTGGCCGTCCACCAATGGGTAGCGGAGGCTCCATTCCTGGGCCATGCGCACCATGGTGTCATACACTGAACTGTCGCCGTGCGGGTGGTACTTGCCCAACACTTCGCCCACGATACGGGCCGATTTTTTGTAGGGCTTGTTGTAGGAGAGGCCCAGGTCGAGCATCCCGTACAGGACGCGGCGGTGGACGGGCTTGAGGCCGTCGCGCACATCGGGCAAGGCGCGGCTAACGATTACCGACATGGAGTAATCGATGTACGCTACCTTCAATTCATCTTCAACATTGATGGAAATAATCCTCGAATCTTGCATATACGTCTAATGCGGGGGCGGTTGTGGTGAATATTGTTTTGTGAGAAATGGCACCGCCTCAAAATAGTGCGCGAAGGTACAAAATACCTGGTTCGGAGCCAATGAAAAGGGAAAGTTTCTGGCCTGATGCAGCACTTTTTTTCGCAATAATTTTCAGTAAAAAGCACAAGCGCCTTGGGGCTTCGGGAACGCCGCAAATTCTTCAGATTTTCTTCAAAAAATGGTAGCCTTTTTTTACAAACCCTTCCCTTTCGTAGAATGCATGCGCCTTTTCATTTTCGAGATAGGCATCGAGCATGATGGTGACGCAGCCCTCTTGGCGCGCCAGTTCGGTCACGTAGTCGGTGAGCAATTTGCCAATGCCACGCGAGCGGTGCCCCGCAGCTACAACCACGTTGTCCATTTCGAGGTATTTGCCGCTGTAAAGCTTTGTGGTGACCCATATTCCAGAAATGCCCAGGCATTCATCTCCCTCATTGATGGTCACCATCCGATACCCATGCGCGATCATGTCGTCGAGCGCTTTGTCGAGGTATTCGGGCGTCGAGATTGGGTTGAGCTGCTGCAGGAGCGGGGAAAGGGGGAGCATTTCCTGCTTTGTTGTGTGGATTGAAAAGGAAAATGCCATTATTTTCAATCTTTTGCAGTAAAGGTAAGGCATTGTAGCTTTGCCGATGTTGTTTCTTTGCCACAAAATCTCACGGATGACGATACGCCTGTTTTTTGCTTTTTGCATTATCCCGCAATTCTTACATGCCCAAAAGCTGAACAAATACTGGGTAGAGCTGACAGACAAGGACAACAGCCCCTATTGCACCTGCCGCCCAGGCGAATTCCTGTCCCAACGCGCCCTCGAACGCCGGGTGCGCGCCAATATCCCGATTGTGGAGAATGACCTGCCCGTTTCGCCGGCCTACCTTGATTCCCTGAAAAGCAAGGGTTTGCAAATACATGGGGTTTCCCGTTGGCTCAATGCGGTGACCTTGATTGCCGACACTACTGCGATAAAAAAAATAGGTGGCTTGACTTTCGTTGAGCGTTGGGATTACATCGGGCCGCACTTGAAGTTCCGCAACCCGCCCAACCGCCCCGCAAAAAAGCGCAAGCCGGAACCTGATTACCCCAAGCCCGGCGGCAAGCAGAACCCGATGGGCTACACCACGTTGCAGAACAGCCTGCTCAACATCCAGCCCCTGTACGCTGCCGGGCACCGGGGCAGGGGCATTTGGGTGGCTGTGATGGACGGCGGCTTCACCAATGCCGACACCATGCCCTTTTTCGACAGCGTGGCCTTGCAAGGCCGCCTGCACCCCTGCTGGGACTTTGTGGAGCGCGACGCGGGTGTTATTGAGGCAGCGGGGCACGGCACTTCCGTGCTGTCGGTCATGGCCGCCAACCTTCCGGGGTACTTCGTAGGGGGCGCCCCCGATGCGACGTATTTTTTGTTGAAAACCGAAGATACCGGTGGGGAATACCCGGTGGAAGAAGCCAATTGGGTCTCAGGTGCAGAGTGGGCTGACAGCCTTGGTGTGGACATCATCAATGCCTCCCTGGGCTACACCAGTTTCAACGACACCACTTTGAGCCACAAATATACTTCCCTCAACGGGCGCACCGCCATCGCCTCCCGAGGCGCTGCAATTGCCGCCAGCAAAGGTATGATCGTTTGCAACAGCGCGGGCAATGAAGGCGATGGGGTTTGGCACTATATCGGGGTGCCTGCCGATGCTCCTGGCGTGATTGCCGTAGGCGCGGTGAACCGGGATGGGGACAGGGCGAATTTCAGTTCCTTCGGCCCGACCCCTGACGGGCGCATCAAGCCCGACCTTGTCGCCCCGGGCGACGATGTGGTGGTTGCGGGCAACATCGGCACAGAATTGGGCATATCCAGCGGCACTTCATTGGCATCTCCCATGCTGGCTGGCGCCTTGGCCGCACTTTGGAGCGCATTCCCAGAAAAAAATGCCACTGAAATTTTGAAAGCGGTTTTTCAGTCTGCCGACCAAAGCGAGCAGCCCGACAATGAGCGGGGCTGGGGCCTGCCCGACATGACCCGCGCCTGGCTGGAGCTGGGGGGCTTTTCCAATGGGCGGGCTACCTTTGCATTTGACCGGGTTTCGGGTGAGCTGAATCTGATGTTTGCCCATGATTTTTTCAATTGCGGCGATTTGGTGCATGTGCAGGATGCCTTGGGCAGGACCGTGCCTGGCACAAGGGCAAAAATCTACCTGCATGACATTACTACCGTGAAAATAAGCGGGCTGGCCCTTATCCCCGAAGGTGCGTACCTTGTTCGGATCAGCAATGGAGGGCGCACAGAGATGTATCCTGTGGCGACTTGGTGACGTGCGGTGGGATTGACCTTTGGTTGGGCGGATCGTTGCGTTTGCGGCATGAAACGTGGCGTTCCTTCATTATCGTGCGCTTTTCAAATTCTCGGTGTACATTGACGCAAATAAACCACAACTGACAAACGTGTAAATTAGATTATGGCTTACGTAAACTGGAATGCACTTCAACCGACCATCAAACCACCCAGTGACTCTTTATACCTGGATGAAAAGCTTTGGCTTTGCACACCTACCGAAGAGAGCACCCCTACTCCCTACTACCCAGAAGACATTGCCCGGATGAGCAACCAAGCCGGGTTCGACTATATGTCGAAACACATGGGCAAATTTTGGGACGTAGCAGGCCCAGTCTGGGTCGGGTATCAAAGCAATGGCGCCATGCTAAAGGACGTGATCGTGCTGCCATGCCCTCCCTATTATCCGCCCCACTCTACTCAAGGGGTTGATATCAGCAACCAGCCAAAGCCCAACCCATTCCCATAATTGGGCGGGTACCGGGAAGCCCCTTTTTCCACATCAATTCAAGAATAAACCTTGCAGCCATGAGCCAAACAAATGACCCTTATTCTCAACACGCCAGGCACGTCAAAACTACCCAAAAATTTGAAGACCTCATATCAGGAACCCCGGTTTGGGGTACCATGAGCGCTGCCAACGAGCTGTCCTCCGACCTTCAGGCGAACATCCTGGCCCACCACGGCAAACGGTTTTCCCAACTTTATTTTGTCACCTTCAACTTTGAAACATCCGACGAGAACCATCGGGCCAAACGGCAGCAAAAAGCCCTGGATTGGGTGCGCCGGGTAGGAGGCTGTGTCACATCTGCAAAAGCCCAAGCGGAGGGTACAGATGCCGCCGTTTGCTGCTTTTACTTGAGCTGGGAAGGTTACGATGCTTTGGGCTTGGGCCATTTGGCCCCTGTAATGCCAGACAACAAAGCTTTTGAGGCTGGACTGGATGGAAGGGTCAAGCTCCCACTGGCCAATAAGGATGACCGGATATACCCCAAGGACAAAAAAAAACAGTCTAAAGGCAAGATACACGCCGTGCTGTTGGTCGCTGGAGACGAAGTTGACTTTTTAGAAAAATTTTCGGCAAAACACGAGCCATACCCGGACAAAGAGCCCATACTGCCCTTGACAAAAAACGATGCCGTAAAAGCCGATATTGATTGGGCGTACATCGCCGAGCAAAAAGGGCTTATAAAACGGAAAACCACCGAACCCAAAATCGCCGTAGAGTGGTTTGGGTTCCGGGAGAACGTAAGCCAGCCCTTTTTCTTTCCCCAAGCCCTGCAAAGCAAACATATTAACGGCGACAGCCTGGTTCCCCTGAACGTGGTTTTAGTCAAAGACAAGGGCGGGCAAAACTGGTACAGCGCGGGCAGCTTCCTCGCCCTGCTCAAATTGGAGCAGCACGTTGCGGCATTTCAGGAAAATGTGCGGGTAGTACAGGGGCTTATCGAGGAAAAAGACGCCAAGCTGGCAGCAGCCTACATCATGGGGCGGCACCAGGATGGCAGCGCTGTCACTTTGAAAAAGGAGCCTTCTACTGATGCCCAGTTCCCCGACAACGATTTTTCTTATTCCAAACCCCACAACGCCATTGCAGACGGATCCACTGACCAACATGCCATCCGCTGCCCTTTCGCCGCACATGCAAGGAAAGCAAACCCTCGCACCGACCCCGACAACAAGCGGCTCATTGCACGGCGCGGGGTGCTCTTCGACGACCGGATAAAAGCGTTTACAGAAGAAGCCGCCCATTGGGAAGAAGGGGCTAAAACCAAGCTTCCCAAAGCAGGTGACAGGGATCAAGTGGGGCTGCTGTTCATGTCGTTCCAAAGCAACTTGGCGACACAGTTTGAATACATCCTCAACGATTGGATGCTCAGCAACGCCAATGCAGATGCCCATGTTACAGGCATTGACATGCTCGTGGGTACAGCAACAGATATGCAGCACACCCGCTGGTACGTGCCTAAAACCTGGGGAAACAAAGACCCGGACGCCAAGGCGCTCGTCCCCTCCGACAAAATAAAGCCCTGTATCAGGTTTAGCGGTGGAGAGTACTTCTTCGCGCCCAGCCTTTCTTTCCTGCAACGGGTCGGTGAAGGCATCTCGATGCTGCCCATTTCCCACAACGGGGATCTGCCTTCAACAAGTTTGACGGCATTAGCGGCGCCAAATGGTCAGCCCAAACGGGTTCGCCGATACAAATTAATGCCGCTAAAAAGGAAATGAGCCGTAGCCGCTGCATCACAATATTCTGCCTGGCATCCCTGCTTCCAAACTTAGGCAAATCACAGGCTCAGCAAGGGCTCTGGTTTCATGCCCTCGACGCCAGGCAAGGCTTGGCCCAAAGCTTCAACTGGTACGTTTACCACGACACCCAGGGCTTTGTCTGGGTTAGCTCTACCGACGGCCTGAACCGGTTCGACGGGCTTCAGGCAAAACAGTATCACAGCATCCAGCACGACTCATGCTCATTGCTCGACGAAAACGTGTACAGCGACTTTTTTGAAGACCAGAAAAACAACATCTGGTTCAGCACCTTGGGAGCGATCCACTGCTATGTGCGCAAACACGACAACTTCCAGCGCTTTTTCATCTACAACAAGCACAAACAGTTGGTCCCCGGCCCATATAAAGCCCAGTTCCTGGAACAAGACTCATTTCTTTGGGTGACCGCCAACAGCACCCTTTACCGGATGAACATCAAGCGCCCCCACGACCTGGCCGACAGCGTGGCAACAACCGAGCAGTTCAAATGCCGGATAGTATTGGATGAGAACGGCGGCGTAAGGCAGGTTTATGCCTTTGGCTTGGTCAACGGGCTGGAAATTTACAACATTCAAAACAACAAGGAGGCGATTTCAAGCACGCGGCGGGTAATCTTGCCAGACAGGTTCGTGCGCGAGGTTTGGGCAGAGTACCAGAACAGGATTTGGGTGTCCAGTGATGGGGGCGGGATGTATTCCTGCAACCCTAAAGCTGCCGAGCCTGCGCCCTCCACAGCCTTTTTCCCCGGTTCGACCGTCTTTTTCACCCCTTGGCAAAAAGGCCATGCCCTATTGGCCGTGCGGGGCAAGGGCATTTTTTTGCTGGATACCGAACGTGGAGCGATACATGAAATAAACACCCGTTTTATCGGACAGGACAATTCAGGCCTGCACAGCATAAAAGGCATTTATTGCGACCGCGACGACAACCTGTGGCTGACGGACGAAAGCACTGGCCTCTACTTTGCCAATTTGCACAAAACCAAATTTTACAGCATCCCCAAACTGACAAGCGGGAAAACCAATGACAAGTACATTTACTGGGCCCTGCAAGAAGACCGTGACGGGAACGTGTGGGTTGGCACCAGCCCCGGGGGAGTTTTCTGGCTCAACAACAAAAGGGAGCTGATCGAGCATTTCACCCACGACCCCAATGACCCCTATTCCATCCCTTCCAATTGGGTGCGTTCCATTGCTGTTGACCAGGGGAACAATGTTTATATCGGAACTTCTCAAGGCTTGGCGAGGTTTGAGCCCAAGAGGCGCAGGTTCCATATTATCCCCGAAAAAAATGCCGGGAACCAGTTGCTCATTAACCATGTAATGGTAACAAGCACCGGAAGGGTGTTTGCCTCTACGGAAAGGGCCGGGATTTATGAAGTGGTGCAACAAAAATCAGGGGCAACCATGGTTGAAATGCTGTCTGGCTCGTCGGGAACCTTTCAAACCATATTTGAAGGCCTGGGCCAAACATTGTACTGTGCCAAAAACCTCCAACAAGTTGATGTTTACAGCTACAAAAACGGGCCATTGCAGCTCATAGACTCATTGCCTGTTAGCGGGCTGGTCAACGGATTTGCTGAAAACACGTCCAAAGGGCTACAATATTTTGCCAGCTCCAACGGCCTGGCAATGCTGGACAAAGCAAAAAAGACGGCGGCCCCTTTTTATTATACAGCCGGAAACGCTCCCATTGGGAAAAACATCAACTCCTTGGTGGCAGATGCGGCATCGAACCTTTGGCTGGGCACCAACAATGGCCTTGTCCAATTCGATGAAAACACCGACAGCTTCAAATCTTTCAGCCTCGCCGATGGGGTTCAGTCCACAGCATTCCACCTCATCGCCGCATTGAAGCGGGAAAATGGGGAGCTCTGGTTTGGCGGTTCCGAGGGCATCACCATTGTTCCGAAAAACGGGCCTGGCCCGATGGTTGAAACCGAGCCGAAGGTCATAATCAAGCGCATCGAGATCAATGACAAGGAACCCGATTTGCTGTATTGTGGGCGAACGGGCGCAACAAATGTCACCTTGATACAGCAACTCTACTTGCCATACAGTAAAAACACCGTCTCATTCGAGTTCGCTGCGCTGGAGTATAGCGACCCTGAAAACGTCAGGGTCAGGTTCAAGCTCGCAGGGCAGGATATTGACTGGGTTGAGGTGAAAAAGGGCAAGCCTTTTTATGCGAGATACCCGAACCTGAGCCATGGGAACTATACTTTTTGGCTACAAGCATGCAATTCGGACGGGCGTTGGGGGCCACAAACCAAGGTGCTCGCCATCCGGATAGAGCCCCCTTGGTACCTTACCTGGTGGTTCCTATCCATAGTGGGGGCTGTTACTATTGCACTGCTGTACAATTACTATCTTTCCCGCGTCGCCAAAATCAGGAAAGAGGCGGAGATCAAGCAACTGGAGGCAGAGCTCAAGCAGAAAGAAGCCGAAGCAAGGCAAAAAATGGCCGAAACAGAAATTGCCATCCTGCGCCTGCAAATGAACCCGCATTTCATTTTCAACAGCATGAACTCCATCAATGCTTATATCCACAAAAAAGACATAGGCACGGCAAGCGACTATCTTACCCGCTTTGCAGCGCTGATGCGCATGATCCTGAACCTGGCCGCCAAGCCCGCTATCCCGATTTCCGACGAAATCAACTTCCTGGAGCAATACCTCAAAACAGAGGCCATGCGCTTCGAAAAGAAATTCAGCTATTTTTTTGAAGTCCACCCCTCCATCGACCCAGACGACATGATAATCCCGACCATGCTTCTCCAGCCCTTTGTTGAAAACGCCATCTGGCACGGCTTGGTCAAGAAAAATGGGCCCGGAACCATCAAAATTTTTTTTTCCCAGCAGGATGGGGTATTGACCTGCATCGTGGAAGACAATGGCATCGGGCGGGAAGCGGCAAAAAAGCTGCAAGACGGCAATGTCAAGCACGAATCAAAAGCCCTTGGCATCACGGCCCGCCGGCTGAAATTGCTTGAAGAAGAGCACCACATTCCGTCAGGCTACGAAATCATAGACTTGAAAGACGCCGACGAAAAGGCGCTGGGCACCAAAGTTGTCGTGCGTCTCCCCTTGTTATAGCTGCTTCGTTGGCTCAACCAACACCTTCGTTGGTTATAACTGTTGCTCCGTTCATTGAGCCTGAATCCCAAAAACATGTAGCTTACCTTTACCACACCAAATTGAACAACAGTTTCAACATGCTCTAATCATCAGATGCGCAAGAATCAAATGCTTTTTTCTTCCTTGAAGACGATGAAGCATTCCACGCCCCTAGCTTAGAGTGAAATGACGCCAAAAAACCGCAACAGTGCCCGGGCGCTTGCTTCTTGCGGCCCGGGTACGCTTTTGGCTCTATGAGCATCCCAAAAAGTTGAATGCGTTTTGACCTTTTTGCCCTAGAACCCCCCTTTTGTCAAACTTGCTACTTTTTCCCTGTATAACTTCACACCAAATGGATCATACTACGGAGGAAAAGCTAACTATCAGCCACGTCTTGGCTTAGATTTTTATTCGAATTCCACCATCTTAGGTGGGCAATTTGCCCTGCCTGGCAGCTCTCCTTGCCGCCTTGCTTTTCAACGGATACCTTGTTATACAAGGCAAGGGGTTTCCCTGAAAGCGTCTTTAGTGGAATACCCTAAAATTTACAAAATATTGTCAAAATTAAGCATGTACGCCTGAAAAAGGCTGCTATTTATGTATATTTACGAAAAATTTATCCCATCCATCAGCTAATAAGCCACCTATTAAGAGTTTTTCAATAACCAGCGCGCAATTTTTGTCATTGTTTACCTCAGGCCGCTTGGTTTTGTGCATGCCGATCTTTGTAATCAATTGAACATCAGTTGAATCAATCATACTCAAGCACAAAAATCAGGCGAATCATAGTATAATAGCCTTTATTCCATAATCCAGTATCCTCCAAGGAGCCGCTGGGTTTGACTGCCGTATTTTCCGATCTCTTGAAGTTGAGTACCGTCAATTTTTGCACTTTTTTTAACTCAATTCAATTGCATTATGAAAATTTACACCCTTTATGGGCTGATTGTCAGCCTTACGCTAATGGTTTGTGGCCATTCAAACGGCCAGGTAACTTTTCAAAAAACTTTCGGTGACACAAATGACGACGTTGCGACCTGGGTGGCCAATACTTCCACCGGGTACATTGTGGCGGGTTACACCACCACTGCCAACGGGGATCGCAACGGCTATTTGTTGAATTTGGACCCTAATGGAGACCTTATTTGGCAAAAAACGGTGGGAGGAGCCTTGGCTGACCATTTCAAGGTCGCGCTTGAGAACAGCAACGGGTATATGGTCCTGGGCGAGACGGCAAGCTACGGCGCAGCCGACGGAGAAGCCTGGCTTTTGCAATTTGACAACGATGGCACCTTGTTGTGGAGCAAAACGTTCGGGGATTCCCTGACCGTGGAATCAGCAACCTCCCTGCTGGCAGTTTCAGGCGACCGCTTCCTGATCGGCGGGTCACAAATTATCCCAGGCATGTCGGATACCAGTTCATGGTTTACCTTGGTTGACAATGCCGGCGATCCGGTTTGGAGCAAAAACTACACCAGTGGGGAAAAGGGGAATTTGTTGCACAGTTATTTTGTTGAAAACGGGGTCATTTACGCCAGCGGCATCATACAACAGGATGGCGGGTTTGCGCAGATCGACCTTGAGACCGGTGATTTTATCCATTCCCTAAAATATGAGACGGACAGCAGCGCAGCCCTGTTCTACCTGCAGCCTACCGCCGACAGCAACTTCTTGCTATGCGACATGCTGCGAGACCCAAATGCTTCTTTTGAAATGAAGGTATGGGTGAATAAAGTGACAAAGGATGGGCAAACTATATGGTCGAAGCTCTACAACAGGCCGAACGGCAACCTCCGCAGCCGTATTGAAGCAGCCGGCAACGACCATTACCTGCTTACCCCTTTTGACGGGACACTTTCCTCGGATGCCGATGCGCTGCTGGCAAAAATTGACGGCGACGGCAACGTGCTATGGTCTTTCAACTATGGCTTGCCTGGACTTGATTGGCTTTCAAAATCGCAGCTTACAGCCGATGGCGGCTTCATTGCGGTTGGCTCCGCCCTGGGCGCTGTTGGCGACCGTGATGTATTGATCATAAAAACAGATTCCTTAGGCTTGGTTGCAGGCTGTTGCGCGCGGCCTGGCAACATCACAGCTGAAGACTACACAAATATCGATTCCATGGTCAGCATCGTGGTATTCCCCTGGGGCATAGCGCTGGATACGATAGCCCAGGCCGACAACGCCGACTTGGCCGGTGCTGCTTACTGCGGGAGCCAACCCACTGAAATCAGCATCGACACGACGCTCTGCCCCAGTCTGCCTTTTGTGATCGATTCCGTTACCCATTTCGCTCCGGATACTTTCGACATAACCCTCCCAGGCGTAGGCACTTGTGATACGATTGTGCACTATACATTGATCGCATTGCCGCAAGTCAACATTATTGAAACTATCGCGCTTTGCCCAGGCGATTCAGTCTTGATTGGCGGGCAACAATACAGCCAGGCGGACACGGTGGTGCTGACCATTCCGAGCACCAGCGTGTGCGACACTTTGAACACGTTCATCATCTCCATTTTGCCCCAGCCGACGCTGGCGCAAACTATCTCGTTTTGCGCGGGCGACAGTATAACAATCAACGGGCAAGTATATACCCAATCTGCTACCGTGCTTGATACACTTGCCGGCAACGGCGCTTGTGACACAGTTGTCACCTATACCCTGACCCAGGTTACGCACCAGTCTTCATCCGAATCTATCTCCATCTGCGCGGGCGATTCCGTCGTAATCGGCGGCCAGGTTTATACCCAGTCAGCCGTGGTGATCGACACCGTATCGGGCAACGGCGCCTGCGACACGGTGATTACCTACACCTTGACCGTGCTTCAGCATCCGACGGCATCGGACAGTATTACCTTGTGCGCGGGCGACAGCATCACCATCGGCGGTCAGGTTTACACCCAATCCGGGGTGGTAGTGGACTCCATACCGGGCAGTGGCGCCTGCGATACAATTGTGACATACACCCTCATATTTGAGGCTCAACCGATGCTTTCCGAAACGATCACGTTTTGCAGTGGCGACAGTATAACCATCGGTGGCCAGGTGTACACGCAGTCAGGGACAGTTGTTGTCACCATACCGGGAAGCGGTGCCTGCGATACGGTCGTGACTTACACCCTGATTGCTCAAGCCCAGCCAACGCTGGCTCAGACCATTTCCTTCTGCGCCGGAGAAACCGTCACGATCAACGGCCAGCAGTACACCCAATCCGGCACGGTGGTGGACACCCTTGCAGGAACGGGGGTCTGCGATACCATCGTCACCTATACCCTTATGCAATTGCCGCTTGAAACCCGGTCTGAAACCGTTTCTTTCTGTGTTGGCGACACGGTAACCATTGGAGGGCAGAATTATACCCAGCCAGGAATTGTTGTCGATACGATTCCTGCCGTCGGTTCCTGCGATACAGTGGTGACATATACCCTTGTTTTCGCGGCGCCGGGTGGCTCAACGGCGAGCATCCAATGCCCAAGCAATGTCATGGTAACGGTCAACCCTGGAACCGCCCCAGTTGTGGTCAACTATGCCCAAGCAACGGCGAACAGCACCTGCATATGCCCTGGGATAGCATTGACGCAGGCCTCAGGCATTCCATCGGGAGGATTGTTCCCGCTTGGGACGACCCAAGTTTGCTATGCGGCAAAGGACAGTTGCGGCAATACCGCCACTTGTTGTTTCAATGTAACGGTATCCGATCAAATGCCCTGCGACGTCAAGGTTATCGGCTGTATGCGGTACGAGTTGCTGACCATTACCAAGGATGCCACCCAAAAGCTGACGTACCGAATCCGGGTGGTCAACAATTGCCCACAAAAGATGATCTACACCGCTATTCAGCTACCCAATGGGGTGAATGCCAAAGCTCCAGCGCCCAACACGATTTTCACCACCGAAGGTGGCAGGGATTACGATGTCCGCAACCCCAATTATCAACCTTTCTATTCTGTTCGGTTCATGTCGCTCGCAGACAGCATTTCCAACGGGGGCTCGGATATCTTCAAATATACCCTGCCTGCCCAATCAGCGCCAATCTTCATCCACGTTGCTTCCAGGCTGGCGCCGAGCATTTATTTTGATACCTATCTCGATGTGTTCGGTTGCCCAATTATGATTACAGAGCCGCAGGACGACAGGGATGCCATGGCGGAATTCGTTCCCGGCGACTTGATGTTGTTCCCGAACCCGACAGACGGAACCCTCTGGGTAGATATTTCGGCATGGAAAGACAAGGAAGGGAGCCAGCGATGGCGCATATTCAACAGCCAAGGGCAATTGGTCATGAGCAACAAGACAAGGCCTGGTGAAGAACTGATGCGCATTGAATTGTCGCATGCCCTAAAAGGCGGCTTGTATTTCTTTGAAATCCAGGGCGCCGACGGACAAAAAGTAACACGTCGCTTTGTGTTGCAATATTGAACTTTGCGTAGCTATTAAGCCGTAATGCGACGCCTCTCCCCGCAAGCCTCACCCCGTTTTGAGCATCATCTCTCAAAACGGGGTTTTTCGTTTTTTGGGCAAATTCCAGGCACTTTTGCAGATTTTTGCCATTCGGCTAATACAGTCATTACCCCAATGCCAGTTTACAAGCTACCTTTCGCCCAAAAACAGGCTCCACGCACCGACATTCATCAAATAATATTTCAAACATGAAGCAACTCGCCCTTTTATTTTTTCTGTCGCTGGCAAACATCACCTTCGCCCAAGAAGACCTCTTGTACCAAAAACCTTCTGCTGAAATCCTTGCTTTGGCCGATTTTGAGCGCGCCCCAACGGTCGCCATGGACACCAAAAAGGACTACATGCTGCTCTCTTACCGCAACACCTACAAAACCCTCGACGAACTGAACCAGGAGGAGATGCGCCTGGGAGGGCTGCGCATCAACCCGATCACCAATATCTCCTCTACCGTTACCTATACCAACAACTTGAAGATCAGGAAGGTAAAAGATGTTTCCGTCGAGCCGAAACAGGTATCAGGCCTCCCGGAAGACCCTAAAATCAGCAATGTCTCCTGGTCGCCCAATGAAACCAAAATAGCCTTCACCCACACCACTGCCACCGGCGTCGAGCTTTGGGTGCTCGATGTGGCCAGCGCAAAAGCCACCAGGCTTACAGGCCCCACCCTCAATGCCAACATGGGCCGCCCCTTCAGCTGGTACACCGACAACCAGCACCTGATGGCACGTATGATCCCGGCCAACCGCCCTGCCCTGATCGATGGTAAAAAAGAACTGCCCAAAGGCCCTACCGTTTCCGTGGCAGACGGGAAAGCATCCCAGAACAGGACCTTTCAAGACCTGTTGAAAAACAAAACAGATGAAGAGAACTTTGAAACACTGGTATCGTCTGAGTTGTACAAGGTCGGGCTCGACGGCAAAAAAACCTTGTTCAAGGGCAAGGATATGTATGGTGGGGCAACTTTTTCCCCTGATGGCAACTACATCTTGCTCAGCACGATCAAGAAGCCTTTTTCCTACATTGTGCCCCTGAGCAGGTTCCCGCAAAAAAGCACGGTGTATGACCTGCGCGGGAAGGAGGTCAAAGTGGTGAACGAAGTGCCGTTGGTGGAAATCATGCCCAAAGGCTTTGGCGCGGTGAGCACCCACAAGCGGGGCATGAACTGGCGCAGCGACAAACCGGCAACGATGTACTATGTGGAGGCCCTGGATGGCGGCGATCCGGCCAACAAAGCGGTGTTCAGAGACGAACTTTTCTCCTGGGACGCACCTTTTGAAGGAAAGCCGGTTTCCATCGCAAAAACCCAGCAGCGCTTTGCCGGTATCAGCTGGGGCGACGAAAAGACCGCCATGTTGTACGACACCTGGTACGACACCCGGAACGCAAAAACCTATCTGATCGACCCTTCCGACCCAAACAAAGCCCCAAGGGTCATTTTTGACCGCAACTACCAGGATATTTACAGCGATCCGGGTAATTTTGAGACGAAAAAGAACCAATTTGGCCAAAATGTGCTGGCCATCGAGAATGGCAACCTGTTTTTGATAGGCGACGGCCATACCGCAAGTGGGCAGTTCCCATTTATCGACGCCTTCGACCTTGAAACATCCAAAACCACCCGCTTGTACCAGTCAAGCCTGACCGACAAAAAAGAAGATATTTTCTCCATTGAAGACTTTGAAAAAGGCCTGGCGCTGGTGCAGCTGCAATCAAAAAACGAGTACCCTAACTATTACTTCCGCAATTTTAAGCAACAGGGTGAACTGCAGCAGGTCACCTTCAACAAAAACCCATTCGAAAGCATCAAAGATGTAGAAAAGGAAGTGATCAAGTACAAGCGGGCCGACGGCGTTGACCTGTCTGGCACCTTGTATTTGCCGTTGGGCTATGACAAAACCAAGAAAGAAAAACTGCCCCTGCTGATCTGGGCCTATCCGGAGGAGTACAAGGACAAAAGCAGCGCCGGCCAGTCGGCCAAAAACCCCAATGAATTCACCTTCCCCTCCTACGGCTCCTTTATTTTTTGGGTGACAAAAGGCTATGTCGTGCTGGACGATGCTGCTTTCCCCATCATCGGGGAGGGCGCCGAGGAGCCGAACAACACCTTTATTGAGCAGTTGGTTGCCAACGGGAGGGCCGCCATCGACGCGGTGGACAAGCTGGGCTACATCGATCGGACCAAGGTTGCCGTTGGCGGCCACTCCTACGGCGCCTTTATGACAGCCAACCTGCTCACCCATTCCGACGATTTTGCCTGCGGCATTGCCCGCAGCGGGGCGTACAACCGCACGCTCACGCCGTTTGGCTTCCAGTCGGAGCAGCGCAATTTTTGGGACGTGCCGGAAGTTTACAGCAAGATGTCTCCGTTTTTCAGCGCCAACAAAATGAAGAAGCCCATCTTGCTCATCCACGGGGAGGCCGACAACAACCCCGGCACCTTCACCTTGCAGACCGAACGCTATTTCCAGGCGATAAAAGGGCTTGGCGGAAATGCGCGCATGGTGATCTTGCCCAAAGAAAGCCACGGCTACGCGGCAAAAGACAATATTTTGCACGTGCTCTGGGAGCAAGAGCAGTTTCTTGACAAGTATTTGAAAGGGAGATGAAGGGGAAAGCCCTTTTTTGGGAAAAACCCCTAAAATAATTTTTATATGAGCGTTGTTTGAATACCTTCGCCAGCAGTTGCAGCCCCTTAGCAACCTGGTCTTTACAAATCGAAGGTATTTTACAAATGAAAACATCAGAAAGCAATCAACTTATTCCTGAATATTTCACCAAGGTTCCTGGCATTTCCGGCTTGTATGTCTTTGTGGCATACAAGCCGGCCTGTTTTAGGGATACCCCCAAGTTGCCCCAAAAAGCTCGGGGCGCCCAAGCCGCCTTTTCAGCTTAAGCAATCATGTATCAAAATCTCAGCCCAATGGAAAAAAAAAGGCTCAACGTCCAAAAATTTCTCGCCATTTCCGCCATACTCACGGGTTATGACAAAGCTTCCCTGAACGCCACCGGCATGCTCGACGACTATGCCAACACCCTGGATGCAGGTATCGGCTACCAAAACGCGAAGCAGTTCCTTGATACTGCCACCGCAGTGCTCCGCGACCCCAAAAACAGCGGCAAAGCGCTCGAAAAAGCCGTCATGGAACAATTGATGACGCATTACAAGTACGGCGGCATTTGCAAAAACATCATCCAAATGTGGTACACCGGCACCTGGTTCGCCATGCCCGCACAATGGCAGGCCTTGTACGGCGACCCCACAGCCGTACCGTTGGCCACCGTGACCGTTTCGCCGAAAGCCTATCAGGAAGGGCTGATCTGGGACACGATCCAAGCCCACCCGCCCGGCGCCAAGCAGCCGGGGTTCGGCTCCTGGGAATACGATCCTGCTAAACTTCTAAAAAAGAAATGACATGGAAAACAACGCAATATACGACGTCGTGATCGTCGGTTCGGGCATCGCCGGGGCCATCGTGGCAAAAACGCTCACGCAGGCAGGCAAAAGTGTGCTGATACTGGAGGCCGGCCTCGATGCCGGCATCGCGCTCGACAAGGAAAAATCTTACGAGAACTACCAGCGCTACCTCAACCAGTTCTACGAGGCACAGGCAAAGGTGCCAAACTCGCCCTACCCAGCCCTGAAAAACGCCCCTTCCCCAAACGTGCTCGACATCCAGAACGTGAAGCAGCAAGCTTCCGACAACGGGTACTTCGTTCAAAACGGCCCCATCGCTTTTGCCAGCGACTACAACCGCTCCCCTGGCGGCACCACCTTGCACTGGCTGGGCACCTGCCTGCGCATGTTGCCCAACGATTTCCAGATGTACAAAAAATACAGGCAAGGAAAAGACTGGCCAATCAGCTATGAGGATCTGAAGCCGTATTATGAAATGGCCGAACTTGAAATCGGCGTTTCAGCGGATGTGGAGGAACAGATATTGCCCCATGTCGGAAAGGATTTTTTTGGCAAGGAATACGTGTTCCCGATGCAAAAGATACCCCAGAGCTACATGGACAACAAAGTGACCAAAGATTTGGGAAAGTTCAGCGTCAAAATGGCTGGCAAGGAGTACCCGGTCTGGACGATCAGCACCCCCCAAGGGCGCAACTCCACGCCAAACCCCAAATACCGCAACCAGGCCATCGAATGGGATAAAAGGAAGGGCAGTTTATCTTTCTCAAAAATGGAACAGGGCGAAGTTTACGAGCCGGTTGGCTCCCTGTGGGACCCCTACACGGGCCAGCGCTGCGAAGGGAACTCAAGCTGTGTGCCGATCTGCCCTGTGATGGCCAAATACAACGCGCTGAAAACTATCAAGCGGGCCAACCAGAGAAACCTCAGCCTGCTGACCCAGGCCGTGGTGTCTTCCGTCGATTTCGACAAAGGCAACGGCAACATCAGCGCCGTGCGGTTCAAGCATTACCGGGGCAACAATTTCGACCAGTTTGAGGAAAAAACAGTGCGCGGGCGGATTTACGTGCTGGCTGCCAGCGCCATCGAAAATGCCAAAATAATGCTCGCTTCAGGTGTGCCGAACACCAGCAAGCAGCTCGGCTCCAACCTCATGGACCACCTCGTGATGCGCACCTGGGGGCTTTACCCTGAAAAGGAAAAAATTTACCCTTACCGCGGCCCCGGCTCCACCACCAACATCCCTTCTTTCCGCGACGGCGATTTCCGAAAGGATTTCTCGGCCTGGATATCCCCCATCGACAACTGGGGCTGGCAATGGCCCACATTCGCGCCCGGTACCGACATCGATGCCGCGCTGCAGCAGAACCTGTTTGGCGACGACTTGAGAAAGCATTTGGGTGACACCATCACCCGGCAACTGTTCCTGCACTGGGAACACGAGCAACTGCCCAGCTTGGGGAATAAAGTCAGCATAGACCCCAAATTCCGCGACAACCTCGGCAACTACCGCCCCGTAATCAGCTACGATGTGATAGAGTACAACCGGAAAGGGTTCGAAAACGCCAAAAAAGTGTCAGACCAAATATTCAAGCGCTTGAACGTCAAGGACTTCACCTACTACAACCCCAACGACCCCGATTACATTCCCTACGGCGATTCAGGCTATGTGTTTGCTGGTGCAGGGCACACCGTCGGCACGCATTGCATGGGCCACAGTGGCAAAGATTCCGTGGTGAGCAAGCACCAACGCTGCTGGGACCACCCAAACCTGTACCTCGTGGGCGCTGGCAGCATGACTACGCTTGGCACTTCCAACCCTACCCTCACCCTGGCAGCACTGGCATTTTCAGCTGCGGAAAACATTCTTAAAGAACTCAAATAAGCGCTCCGGTTATGAAAAACGATCCTTACGCAAAGCCCAAACTGATTGTGGGCAAAAGGCAACAGCTGATTCGGCCCAGCATCGCACGCCCAAGTGCCGATCCCACAGAGGATGCCGGCTCATTGGGCCTGGAAAAGACCCAAAAACGCAGCCTTATTGCTGCAAAGGACAATTCAGCGGCGATTAAAGAGCTGCAAGGCCACTTGCAAACAGCCATCGAGCTGGAACATTCTACCATACCGCCCTATCTGTTTGCGCTGTATTCCATCCAGGACAACGCCAACCAGGAAGCGGCAGCCATCATCCGAAGCGTGGTGATGGAAGAGATGCTGCACATGATAATGGCCTGCAACATCCTGAACGCCATCGGCGGCACGCCGGCCATAAACAAACCGGATTTCATCCCGGAATACCCGACCTGTCTGCCGCACAGCGACAACGCTTTCGTGGTCAACCTGGAAAGGTTTTCAAAGCCGTGCCTCGAAACATTTTTGGCAATCGAAAAGCCAGCTCAACCAATGGCGCCGCCGGAACACGACCAATATCATTCCATCGGCCAGTTTTACGATGCCATCAAGGATGAGCTGATCGCATTGAACAAAAGCACCAACGGCAGCCTGTTCATCAAAGACCATTCACGCCAGATCACTCAGGAACAATATTATGGGGGCGGCGGCAAGCTCGTGGCCGTGTACAACCTGGACGATGCCCTATTGGCCATCAACGAGATCATCGGCCAGGGAGAAGGCATCGACAATTCGCTGGTTGACACAGATTTCAAGATTTTTGGGGAGGAAATTGAATACGCCCACTATTTCAGGTTCAATGAAATTTACGAAGAGCGGTACTACAGCGTCAACGACACGCCCAAGTCGGGGCCCAGCGGCCGGCCATTGCACATTGCCTGGGACAAGGTTCAGCCCGTAAAACCCAACGTGAAAATGAATGATTTCATCAAGGGCTCTGAAACCTGGAACCTGATGTACCAGTTCAACAAGACTTATTGTTCCCTGCTCAATGCCTTGCACAACGCCGTTAACGGCCGGAAGGAAGAACTTGAAAAAGCTGTGGCCATCATGTTCCAGCTGAAATACCAGGCAGTCGGCCTGATGAATATCCCGATGGGCAACGGCGAAAACGCGGGGCCGAGCTTCGAATACGTGGGATAAACAAGCTCACTTGATTATCGCAATGTTCACGCCAAGGATTATGCGTGATGGCGTGTTGCTAAAGTTGTACTTGTTGCCAAAAAAAGTGATATGGTCGCCCTGCTTGGAAAAGTTCCCCTCGTAGCGTGCATCGATGGAAAAGCGGCCAAAGCCGATGTTCAGGCCCGTCTGATAGCCCCAGGTCATTTGCTGGAACTTGGCTTTGTAGCCTTTAACGTCGGTAAGCTCAGAAGCCGAATTCAGGAAATAGTGGCCGACCGGTCCGCCGTGGAGCCGCAACGGGCCCATTTTGAAACCGACCATCAAAGGCAGGTCGAGGTAATTGTAGCGCTCGTTTTTGATGACGTCCCCAAAGCTGGATTCCCCGATCCTGTAGTCAACTTTGTTAGAATTAAAGATCAGTTCTGGCTGGACATACACCTTGTTGCCCAAGCGCACGAAAGCGCCAAACTGGGTGCCGAATTTCATCCTGTCCACGCCGAAGTTAAAAGATGTGTCGCCTCCGCCGATCAGGATGTCTTTAGGTTTGTTCACCTGGGTATTGATGCCGCCTTTCAGGCCGAAAGAGAAAAGCTGTGCCTGGGCACTGTGGCAAACAAAGAGCAGCAATGATGCAAAAAGCAGATTTTTCATAATTAGGATTGGTTTGATTAATTTGTACTGTTAACGGCAGCAGGCAAAATTTTCGTGCCAGCCCCTGCCCCTAAGGCCCGTTTTTAACCGGATGCTAACAGGAGGCGTTAAGCATTACCTTTCATTTCATTAAATTTGCGGCAAATGGCAAACATTGGCCGTCCCGGAATCTTTGGTTTTTCGTCCGAATCGCCAATTGTGGGGAAAAAATTACCCATTTGATCCGGCGATTTTTCCTCGCCTGAGCAATAAGTGACGCATATTGGCCCCAATTTTTCGCAATTTCACTTCTCGGGAACCAGGATGCCGTTTTCAACCGCTCAATCGCTCAAACAAAATACCGTGGATATTACCAGCGCAGATTTTACCTGTTCGTACCCCAAAGTGACCGATTGCCCCCCAGGCGGGCCGACAGAATTTGCTTTTATTGGCCGTTCCAACGTCGGGAAATCGTCCCTGATAAACATGCTGACGGGAAGAAAAGGGCTGGCCAAGGTTTCCGGCACACCGGGGAAGACCAGGCTCATCAATTTTTTCCTGATCAACAATGCCTGGCACTTGGTCGATTTGCCCGGCTACGGCTTCGCCAAGCTGCCAAAAAAGGAGCAGCGGAAACTGGCCGACATGATCGATGGCTATTTGCAGCACCGCGAACAGATGGCGCTCGCCTTTGTGCTCGTGGATTCGAACATCCCGCCCACCAAGATCGACATGGAATTCATCAATTGGTTGGGAGAGCATGGTGTCCCCTTTGCCATCCTGTTCACCAAGAGCGACCGGATCGGGAAGCTCACGCTGGAAAAAAACGTCAACCTTTTCCTGGAAGAATTAGCAAAAACCTGGGAGAACCCGCCCCCATATTTCATTACCTCCTCAGAACACCGGACTGGCCGCGAGGAAGTGCTGAACTACATCGCAAAAGTGATCAAGCAGATCAAGGCCACAGCTTGATCAGCGCTCCACCGGGGCATACCCGAACTGCCCGAATTTCAGGATGGTCAGCCGGGTGTTTTCGATGTAGTCGGGCATGCTCGCACCGCTGTCTAAGCCACCGCTGTACACCCGTGCGAAAGCAAAATCGCCATGAAGCCCTTTGAAGGTCTCCCTGCCCAGGTATTCGGGGAATGACAGGCCGTACCGCGACAGCATCCGCGCCGTGAACAAGGTCACATCATAGCCGTTAAAGGCATCGTCATCGGGGATAGTGCCCGTTGATGCGTAGAACTTTTGTTGAAACTCCTTCACTTCGTCGGCTTTGTAGTCGATATAGGAGGAAACGCTGATGTGCACGTTCATCTCCCGGAGGTATTCCGCGTCGATTACCTCGAAGCCGCGCCATTGGGGCATTCCATATACTTCTACCTTGTTGCTTCCTTTCACTTCTTTGAGCTTGCGCAGGAATGCCATGACAAAATCCTGGCTCGACCAAGTTGGCAGGATGAAAACGGAGGTCCTGCCCGGTTTTATGTAGCGCCGGAGCTCCGCCTTGTCAAAATTGGTGGCCGCATCCGGCAGGATCAGCTCTGCGAATGGTGTTGTGCCGCCCAGCCCGACATTGGCGTTCTGAAAATACGGCAACCGGTCCGACTCCTTGCTCTTGCACACCAGCGTGACCGCATCGACGCTGTGCGATTGCCTGACATAGCGGGTGATGGCGACGCAATGCGCTTGCAAGGAAGGGTTTGTCTGGACGAAATCGGGGTTTTGGGCGGTCAGGTTGGCACTGGGGGAATCGGGCGAAACCACGATCTTGCGCCGTGCTTTTGCCCATTTTGCGAAGGTTTCCACGTGCGAGCTGCGCACGGGCCCTATGAAAACGGAGGGCTTTTCAATCCTGGGATTGGTGCTCAGCAATGCCTGAAAATCGGCATCGCTGGCCTGGGTGTCCAATACATCGACCACCAGGTTTATGTTTTCTTCGCGAGAAATCTGCTCCAGGGCGATTTTTGCGCCGCTGTAAAACTGAAGTGCCAGGGCGCTCCGCTCCGGCACGCTCGCGCCAGTGGCCTGGTTGGTCAGGAAGGGCAACAAAAAGGCAATCTGGTAGGTGTCGCCGGCTTGGGCAGGGCGTTCGCCTGGACGGTTCGGCTTGTTATTGATGGGTGGTTTAGAAGTATTGGGCGTCCAGCGGATGGTATCGATGGGCTCGTTCTTGCCCGGCACCGGCTTTGCCGGTTTGTAAGGCTTGGGGGGCGCCGGGCGCGTGCTGCGCTTGGAAGGGTCGCAGGCAACGAGGGAAAAAATAGCCAGCGCCACAAAAGGCAAAAGCGCGAAAAAAGCGCTTGATATGAGCGGTTTATGTCTCTTTTCAGGAATGTTGGTCATAACAGTTTGGCAATTAGCCCTTTAGAGCTCAGGCAAAATTAAGCTTTATAAAACATTCAAGAACCCTTCTCTTCGCCCCCGCCCTTCTTCGGCACGGGGTCGTGCATCGGGTGCTCGCTCCAAGGATGGCAGCGCAGTATCCGCTTTGCCGCCAGGTAAGTGCCCTTGAAGATGCCCCATTCCTGGATGGCCTCGATGGCATAGTGGGAGCAGCTGGGCTGGTAGCGGCACTTGTTCGCGCCCAGCATCGGGGAGAGCAACAGTTGGTAGGCCCGGATGGGAAGAATGAGGATTTGTTTGAGAATGGCGGAAAACATGGTTGCAAAGGTAAGCGGTAGTGCCGCATTATTTCTCTCTTGAAAACGACACCCTGTTTTATTACAGCCCCGGGCAGGAAAAGTTCCAGGTGTTCTTTGTTTTCAACAGGCAAAAAGGCGATACCCTGCGCTTGGATTTTCCCGACCAGTTGCCTGGCTTTACGGCGCTCTATCGCTTGGTGATCGACACCGTATTTTCCGTCGATTTCGATGGAGTGGCTTTGAAAAAATACAAAACCAGGGGCATTGATTGGGCAGGTTTTGTGGGGCAGGGATACATCCTTGACCGGATTGGCATCCCAGGATGGTTTTTCCCCAAATATTTGATCGGGATACCGGAAGGGCCTGGAGAAATCCGGTGTTATGCCGATGCGGAAATTGACACCAATTTCCGCGCATACCCTTGCGACTACCATTTGCACTCAAAAAGTTCCGAACCCAATAGGAACAGTACCATACGGATTTACCCAAACCCGACTTCGAGTACCCTCTTTTTTGAGCCGGCCGAGGCAATTGAGTGTGCCTATTTGTACAGCCTTACCGGTCAATTGGTGGCTTCAAGCACCAGCACCATGCTTGACCTTGGTGGGCTTCTATACAGGTGTTATTTGGTAAAGCTGTGCCTTTACAGCGGAAAGGGGCTGTGGAAAAAGGTGGTCAAAGGCTGAATTCTTCTGCTTTTTTGGCGATAGGTGGTTGGTAGCGCGACATTTATGTCGCGCTACCGTATCATTTATTGTTCGTCACCGTCCCCGAGCCCGACACCGCCGTTTTCACCTTCCCCTTCACGCCCAGCTTCACGTCTCCAGAGCCCGAAATGGCCACATCTGCTGAAGAGCCGCTCAATTCTGTGGCGTTCACGTCGCCGGAGCCGGAAATCGCGATGCCCTGGCTTTCAGCCTTGCCGCTGAGGGTCATGTCACTGCTGCCGGAAATGGCGACGCCAAGGTCTTGCACGTCGAATGCGCCCTTGAAATCGCCGGAACCGCTGGTCGCCAATTTGAATTTATCGCCTTTGATCACGGAAAGCGCCTCTATGTCCGATGAACCACTGTTGGCAATTTCTGTTACCTGACGATATGTGACGGTGATTTTGGCCTTAAAGTTGCGCCAGTTGCCGTTTTTGGTCCTGATCTGCAAGGTGTTGCCCTTTACTTCTGTGACAATGTTTTCGGGGTCGATGCCGCTAACGTCTAACTTGACGCTTTCCGAACTGCTTTCCTGCAAAAAAACCTTGTCATATCCCCCGGAAATGGCTATCTTGCTGAATGTGGGCAAGGTGCGGGTGACGCTCGATTGGCCGAGCAGGAAAAACGGGGCAAGGAAAAAGCATACGGAAACAAATAGATTTTTCATCATTGAAAAGGTGTTGGTTGGTGTGGAAAGATGTTTCCCAAGCATAGACAAGCCTGGCAGAAAAGCGTTGCTTCGCCAGGCTTCTTTATCACTTTTCGGCACAAACTTCAAAATCCGTTTACTTTTGCGCCCGAATTCAATTCGATATGTCAAAAAAATTACTCATAGTAGAATCGCCGGCAAAGGCGAAAACCATCGAAAAATACTTAGGCGACGATTTTACCGTAAAATCATCCTACGGCCATATCCGCGACCTTGAAAAAGGGAACGACCTGGGCGTGGACGTGAACAACGGCTACAAGCCCAACTACGTCATACCCAACGACAAGCACAAGACCGTCAAGGAATTGCGCGACAGCGCTGCCAAAGTCTCAGAAGTGTGGCTCGCAACGGACGAAGACCGGGAGGGAGAGGCCATCAGCTGGCATTTGTGCGAGGTGCTCAAGCTCAATCCCGCCACTACCAAGCGCATCGTGTTCCACGAGATCACCAAGCCCGCCATCCAAAAGGCCGTGCAGAACCCGCGCAGCCTCGACATGAACGTGGTGAACGCCCAACAGGCCAGGCGCGTGCTCGACCGCCTCGTGGGCTGGGAATTGAGCGGCCTGCTGTGGAAAAAAGTGAAGGGCCAATTGTCGGCAGGGCGTGTGCAGTCCGTCACCGTTAAATTAGTGGTGGAGCGCGAACGGGAGATCCAAAATTTCAATGCCACGCCTTATTTTAAGATCGTGGCGCAGTTTTTTGCCAAAAACAGCCAGGGGAAAGTTGTTACCTTCAAAGCCGAAAGCCCGGCCCGTTTCGACGATGCAGGTGGCGCAGAAGCTTTTTTGCAAAAATGTATCAACGCAAAATTCACGGTAAGCGCCATCGACGTGCGGCCCACCCGCCGCAGGCCGGCGCCGCCCTTCACCACCTCTACCCTGCAACAGGAAGCCAGCCGCAAAATGGGCTATTCGGTGAACCGCACCATGTCGCTGGCGCAAAAGCTGTACGAAGAAGGGTATATCACCTATATGCGTACCGATTCCACCAACTTGTCTGAAACGGCCATCCAGGCGATGGGCGCTGAAATTGTGAAACAGTTTGGCAAAGAATACCACCACGAGCGCCGCTTCAAGACCAAAAACGAGTCGGCGCAGGAAGCGCACGAGGCCATCCGACCAACTTATGTGGAGCGCCAGAGCATCAGCGGCAACCGCGACGAGCAGCGGCTGTACGAGCTGATCTGGAAACGCGCCATGGCTTCCCAGATGTCGGACGCGGAATTGGAAAAGACAACGGTCGATATCGCCATCAGCACCCATCCCGACGGGAAATTGGTGGCTGAGGGCGAAGTGCTGAAGTTCGACGGCTTTTTGAAGCTGTACATCGAGAGCAGCGACGACGAGGAGGAAGAAGCACAGGGCATGTTGCCGCCCCTGGCAAAAGGCCAGGCGCTCGACCTCGACGACATGGTGGCCACGGAGAAGTTTACCCGCCCCCCGGCAAGATACACCGAGGCCAGCTTAGTGAAAAAGTTAGAAGAACTGGGCATTGGCCGCCCCAGCACCTACGCACCGACGATTTCCAAGATCATGGAAGCCAACCGGGGCTATGTGGTGAAGGAAAGCCGTGAAGGCGAAGAACGGACATATCAGGTCATTACCCTGAAAAACAACCAGTTGAGCAAAAAGAAAGGGAAAGAGATCACGGGCACGACCAAGAACGTGCTGTACCCTACCGATATGGGCATGATCGTCAGCGATTTCCTCGACGAGCATTTCAAAAAAGTGATGGACTACGGCTTCACCGCCAGCGTGGAAGCCGAGTTCGACCACATCGCGGAAGGCAAAAAGGAGTGGTCAAAAATGATAGACGGGTTTTACATGCCCTTCCATGCCACGGTGGAAAAGACCTTGAAAGAGGCCGACCGCGCCAGCGGGGAGCGCATCCTGGGCGCCGACCCGGAAACCGGGCGCACCGTGCTGGTGCGCATGAGCAGCCTGGGCCGCCCGGTGATACAGATCGGCACGGGCGACGAGCTGGCGAAAGGCGAGAAGCCCCGCTATGCTAACCTGCGCCCCGGACAGACACTTGAAAACGTGACGCTGGAAGAAGCGCTCAACAGCTTTGCCCTGCCACGGGCATTGGGCGAGTTCGAGGGCGAGATGCTGGAGGTCAACACCGGCCGCTATGGCCCCTACGTCAAATTTGGCAGCACTTTTGTCTCGCTCAACCGTGGCGAAGACCCTTTTGAAACAACCTACGAGCGGGCTGTGGAGCTGGTGAAGGCCAAATTGGAGGCCGACCGGCCGTTAGGCACCTACCAAAACGTGCCGTTCACCAAGGGCAAAGGCCGTTTTGGGCCCTTTATAAAATGGGCGGAGCTGTTCATCAACATACCGGCGCGCTACAAATTCGACACCATCACGCCCCAGCAAGCCATAGAGCTGATCGAGGCCAAAATAGAGAAAGAAGCCAACCGCTACATCCACCACTGGCCAGAGGCCAACATATCGGTGGAGAACGGGCGCTGGGGGCCGTTTGTCAAGTTCGGGAAAAAGATCGTGAACCTGCCCAGGGTGGATGGCGGGAAAATGACCGCCGACCATGCGCAGACACTGACTTTGGAAGATGTAAAGAAAATCATCGCAGCAGAGGTGCCTGGGGCATTTGAGGAGAAAAAGGCAGCGGGGAAGAAAAAGGCGGCGCCGAAAGGGAAGTAGCCCGGTTCATAGAAATCGCCAGTATTTGTGCTTTGAGCGCACTTTACGTGGACGGATTCTTACAGAAGGACAAAAAGGCACCCAGCTGCCGCCCAACCAATCACCGATCACAGCTCCTGGATAAAAGCCAGCTTCGCCTCCCTGAACCGCTGGCCACGGAGCACGCGTCGGATACCTTTGGCCGTTTCACGTGGGCCGGTATCGACGGTCATGGTCACCAGCCATTCCGGGAGATTTTCAGCGGAATCGGTGGAGATAATTTGTTCTGCGTACACCCAGCCGCCCCTTCCGGGGACGAAGCGCCATTTTGTTACCGTGTTTTGGATGCGTTCTATGCCTTTTTTTGCGGGCAAGTAGCCAGGTACGGGGACATTGGTGATCGTGACCACTTTTGAAACCGGGTCTTGTTTCAATTTGCTGTGCAGGATGATGTCCCGGTCGCTCATGGGCCAAGGGAAGTCGTACTTGGCGTAGTAGTACATTTCTGTTTCAGAAACGCGGCGCAATTCCTTGGCCTCCACGATTTTGTAGCCCCAGTCGGTATAGGTGCTGATGTCGGCGAACATGGTAACGATGCCCGAAAGGGAAGCTTCCAGGCTGGTGGCCAGCTTGATGTGCAGCAGGCCTTCGCTGCGCTGGTGGTAGATGGTGATGCCGTCTTTTTGACTTTTAAACTCCCATTTGTTGTCGATCTGGGCGAACGTGGGAGAAAGGGCATAGAAGGAAAATATGAGGGCAAGTGTTTTCATTTGCGGCTGGTTTCATTCTTTGATATAGGCCAGCTTGGCGCTTTGGTATTTTGGTTGTGAAACGTATCCCCGGATGTTCTTGATGGTTTCCCTGGGGCCTACGTCGATGGCCATGTTCACCAGCCAATCGGGCAGGTTGCCACCGGGGTCGGAGTAGATATAGTATTCTACGTACAACCATCCGCCCTGGCCTGGCACGATGGTCCATTTCGTTTTGGCGTTCTTGATGCGCACCACGCCACTGTTTTCGGGCAAGGTCGCCGGCTCCGCCACGCTGGTCGCCACGATTTTCCGGGAAATGGGGTCTTGCGTGATCCGGTTGTGCATGATGATGTCGCGGTCGTCTAAAGGCCAGGGGAAATCGAGCTTGGAATAATAGACGGACTCTTTGTCGGAAGCCTGGGAAACAAGTTTCGACTCGGCCACTTTGTAGCCCCAGCCGGGGTAGTTTTCCACTTCGCTGAGCAGGGTGACAAGGCCAGAAAGGCTTGATTTGATGGATGTGATGAGCTTTAACTCATAGATGTCGGAAGTTTTCCGGTAAAAAACCTTGACATCGTTTTTTTCATTTTTCAGTACCCATCCATCGTTGTCCTGAGCCTGGACACCTGAAAAAAAGCAAAAAAAGAACAATGCGCCGAGCGTGTATTTGGTAATGGTCATAAATTGTGGTGTGGGCAATCTTTAGGAAATTATGCTTGGGTAACGTCAAATTGCCCAAGTTGTTTTTAGGTTTGCAAATATGAGGCCGAAAATCCTTTTTAAGAAGAAAATGCCAAAATTGACGCAACAAAATATTCTTCTTAAGCAGCAGCCTTTCTCCATTATTTTTGCGACCATGAAAAACTTTCTTGCCATGACCGTGCACCGGGCGCTGTTATTTTCAGTCTCCTTCCTATTCGGGCAGTTTGCCTCGGCCCAATGCCCCCCTGGCTTCAACGAGATCAAGCTTGAGCTGAAAACAGATTTCTATTATTATGAAGTCAACTGGAAAATAAGCGACCAGGCCAGCGGTCAGGTGCTGTTCGCAGGCTACGCGCCCAACGATTCTTTCAACACCTACACCTTTTGTGTCCCTGACGACGGCTGCAAGGTGTTCAAGATCATCGACGACGCGAACGACGGCATGACGCCCGACGGTTATTATCGGCTTTATTTTAACGGAGAATTGATCCGGGAAAATATTGGCGGCGATTTTCAAGCTGGCGAAACCTTGGTGCTGGGCTGCCCTCCGGGCACTTCCTGCTATTCCGCCCTCCCGATCGACACGGGTGCATGGGCCACGCCCAATGGCATGCAAACCTGGTACCTGTTTGTGCCGCAGGACACCGGTTTGTACCATATCAACACCTGCGATTCGCTCAATGCCTGTGGGTCCAAAATATGGCTGTACCAAACCTGTTTCGGCCTGCTGATTTCGGATAACCTTACCGGAGCCGACTATTACGCCGATGGTGGCTGTGAAAACGGCGCCTTGGCCGCCGTGGCATTGGCCGGCGGCAACGAATATTTCATCCGCATCCGATCGGAACCCGCAGATTGCGACACCAGCCCCATACATTTCACCTTGAGCTACCAGGGACCCATTAAAGGCTGCCTCGACCCGATCGCCTGCAACTACAACCCGTTAGCCACCCTGATCGACACCTGCCTTTACAACGGCGACCCGAACTGCCCGACGGCGCCCGACCTTGTTACCCGTGAAGACGAATTCCGGGCATCCATGGAATTAGGCACCCTGAACAGCCCCGATGCCTGCGCCGTGGAAGAAGGCTGCCTGCGCGGCATTGGAGAGCGGCATGTCATCCGCTTCCATACCTATATTTTCAATACCGGCGACCAGGACTATTACGTGGGCGAAAGGCCAAGCGACCCCGACGAAGCTTCGAGCCAGTTCGTCTGGGATCCTTGTCACGGCCATTGGCACTACATGGGCTATGCGGAATACATACTTTTCGATGCCAGCGGTTACCGCCTGCCCATCGGCTCAAAAACCGGGTTTTGTGTGCTCGACCTCATCTGCCCGCCCGAAAAGCGCAAATACAACTGTGTGAACATGGGCATCACAGCCGGCTGTGGCGATGTGTACGATTCGAGCCTGCCCTGCCAATGGATCGATATCACAGGCATCCCTCCGGGCGATTACACAGCGGTCATGCGGGTAAACTGGGACAGGAGCCCCGACAGGCTCGGTCGGGTGGAAAAGAATTACGACAACAACTGGGCGCAGGCATGCTTCAACCTGTCCTATTCCGGCAATACTCCAGTGGTGAGCTACCACAACGACCAATGCCCCCCGTATAAGGATTGTACAGGTGAAACCTATGGCAGCGCACAGCCCGACTGCAACGGGATTTGCAACGGCGCGGCCTTGCACGGCGATTTCAACCAGGACACTTTGCAACAGCAAAACGACACAAAGGCATACCTGAGCACCATCGTTGCCGGCACCGGTGATGCCAGCCCATGCCTCGACCTGGATGCCAGCGGCAGCCTGAACGTTTATGACGCGGCGCTTTTGCAGGAATGTGTGCTGCACCGCAATGAGCCGCAATACTGGATACAGGAGTTCCCCTGCCAATTCCCGGCGGGGTTTGATAACACCGCCGACTTAGTGACCATGCGGGCCGGGAACCTTGACACCCTGGCCAAAACCTTTGACATCGAAATATTTAACCCGTTCAACGCTGTCTTTGGATACGAATTCAGCATAACAGGGCTGGCGATCGATTCGGTGACCAACCTGGTTGCAGCTTACAATCCCGACTTGCGTTTCAACGCAGCCACCGGGAAAATTGTCGGCCTGGGGCTTGACGAAAGCGCGGTGAACAAACACGCCCTGCCCACAAGTTTTCTGCGCGTGCACTATTCGGCAATCACCGCCACGGAAATATGCCTTTCGGAAATTACGGCCGTGGTGAACCCAAAATACCAGCGCAGCAACGCCAGTATCGGCGTGCCGAGCTGTGTGCCCGGCAAGACCAGCCCGACGAACAACCCGGCACAAAACGCCTTCGGGGTGTATGTGCAGCCCAACCCGTTCGTTGAAAGGACGAGCATCTATTTTGAAAACGAAGCGGCAGAGCCTGTGCGCGTCGAACTGAAGGACGTGACGGGCAAACTGCTGCGCAGTTTTGAGGGCATTCGCGGCACCTCGGTTACCATTGAAAGGAACAACCTGCCCCAAGGCACTTATTTTTTCACGGTTAGTGGACGTCAGGGGAGTATCAGCGGTAAAGTTGTTGCCCGGTAATTCAAGCCATTAGCACCATGTTAAAGACCATATTATTGCTCATAACAGCGCTCGTAGTACTGCCCTTGGGGGCATTTTATTGGGACGATCCCTTGAGCCCGGCACAGCGCGACATGCTGCACACCGCGGCCCTTGCCATGTTGGCAGTGGCAGCTTATTGTTTCATCGTGGGCGAGGTCACCCGGAACAACAGCCAAGTGGACAAGCTCTGGAGCATCGTGCCTATCTTTTACACTGGCTATTTTGCCTGGGCATCCGATTGGAACCCCAGGGTGACGCTCATGGCCGCCCTGGCAACGGTTTGGGCCGTCCGGCTGACGTATAATTTCAGCCGGCGCGGCGCCTATTCCTGGAAATTCTGGAGCGGGGAAGAAGATTATCGCTGGCAGATGCTGCGCCAGGAGCCGATGTTCGATTCCAAGTTGAAATGGGCGGCATTCAACTTGTTCTTTATTTGCCTGTACCAAAACGCGCTGATCTTGTCGTTCACCCTCCCCGCCCTGATGGTGTCGGGCAGCGACAAGCCACTGGGGCTGGCCGATTATATTTTGGCGGTGCTGATGCTGGCTGCCATCGCCATGGAATATGTGGCAGATGAGCAACAATGGCAATATCAAGAGGGAAAAAAGCGCCGTATCCAGGCCGGAGGGGCGCTTGAGCCGCCGTACAGCGACGGCTTTGTTTCTTCCGGGCTTTGGAAATACGTGCGCCACCCGAACTACTCTGCGGAGCAGACAATCTGGATATTGTTCTATTGTTTTACCATTGCCGGCACCGGGAAATGGCTGAACTGGAGCGCTGCCGGATGCATCCTGTTGTTGCTGCTGTTCCAGGGCAGCTCGGATTTCAGCGAGAAAATTTCGGCTTCCAAGTACCCGAAGTATGCTGATTATCAGGGCAAAACCGGGCGCTTTTTGCCAAAGTTCAAGTAGGCTTGCCTTTACACCAATGTCCGCATCCATTCGATGAGTTCTTCCGATAGATCAGGCGGTGCCGGGCTTTCGGAATAATCGATGGACAGATTGTACAGCCCCCGCTGGTAAATCATGTCAAGGGCGGTTTTTAACGGCAAAAGCACGTCGGGATCAGGGCTGAGCAGGGGAACAGGAAGCACAGGAAGCGGTTCCTTAAGCCTGTTTGTCCAGATTTCGAGTTGGTTGTTGCCAGTCCGCCAGAGGGAAAACAAGTAGTCGGTTTCCGGGAGCTTGGGGTTTTGGACATGCCGTTTCCCTCGCCGCAACAGGTCTATTTCCAAAAAGTGCACGCCTGCGCGGTGGAGCTCATTTCTTTTTTCGTGGTAAGCTTGCCATCCGGGTATCCTTTTGTTTACGGGAGAGAGGATTTCGATGCAGGTAACAAGCATGTTGGTGACGCTTATCTTGTTTTCAAAATTCAAAAATACGAGATAATAATTTTGCCAGTCAAGTTGGCTGAAATTTATTCTATCCATCTGTTTGGCGCTAGGGCATTGTCCGGCACCTATTTGGCTTCCACGCCCCAGGTAGCGCGACATTCATGTCGCACGAAAAAGGCCATTTATGGCCGTCGCCCCTTAATAGCAAAAAAGATAGGTTATGCCATTACCCCTATTCATACAACAAATACTTTTTCCGCATTGCTTTATATGCTTCCAAGCCCTCTGCCCAAGTCGCCCGTATTTCAGCCTCCGATTTCCCCTCCAATATTTGCTTCCTGAACGCATCTGTCCCCGCCAGCAAATCCATAAAATTGTCTTTCCTGAAAAAAACGGGCTTGTTGGGGAACGCTTTGTAGTAGTCCAAAAGCCAACTGATATTCAATTGGTCGCGGCGCCGCAAGCTGTCTTCCGAAATAGGTCGAAAATCCCAGCCCTTGCACACCCAGTGGTCGTGCAGGGGGGCTTTGTTGCCAAGGTTGGGCATTGGGATGAACTGAAAGGAATCCACGCCAAAATCCGGGTGCCCCACCACCTCAAAAGGGAAATCGGTGCCGCGCCCCAAGCTGCAGGTGCTGCCCTCGAACAAGCAAAGCGAAGGGTACAACAGCACGGAACGGGCGCTCGGCAAATTCGGCGATGGCTTTACGGGCAGGTCGTAAGGGGTGCTGTGCCTGTAATGTGCGCAGGGGATAACGGTCAGGTCCAGTTCCTGGGCTTTGTTGATCCAGCCTTCGCCTTTGTACATGCGTGCCAGCTCGCCTACCGTGCAGCCGTGCGCGATAGGGATGGGGGCGATGCCGACAAAAGATTTGAAACGCATGTCGAGCACCGGCCCGTCGATCAAATGCCCGTTGGGGTTCGGCCTGTCGAGCACGATGACGGGCTTGCCCTGTTCGGCGCAGGCTTCCATGACGTAAAACAGGGTGCTTATGTAGGTATAGAACCGCGCGCCGACATCCTGGATGTCAAAAACAACTACGTCTAAGCTGTCCAAGTCTTTCGGCGAGGGCTTTTTTCTTTTGCCGTACAAGGAGGCGATCAAGGCCCCTGTGCGGACATCGTGGCCATCTTTTATCTTTTCACCGGCATCTGCCTCGCCGCGGAAGCCGTGCTCCGGGGCAAAAATTCGGGCCACGGCTACGCCACGCCGGTACAGGGTGTCTATCAAGTGCTGTGCGCCGACACAAGATGTCTGGTTCACCACAAAGCCTGCGCGTTTGCCCGCCAACAACGAAAGGTAAACGTCCATCCTTTCTGCACCGACTACCAAGCCTTTCTGTGCAGGCGCTGCCTCAAGCTGCACGTAAGAATGGTTAACCAATAAAAATCCTATCAAAAGCAAGCCCAGCAAAAGCCCCCTACCCTTTCTGGCAATTTTATTCAAATAATAATTCATAGCCAAATCATTTCAAAACAAAAAGTGTTTTATGTTTGCAAAAAAAGTGCGCATTCTTCAATTGTGATAATTCGACGATGTGTAAATGGCGGCAGTGTTTGGCATTTGTTTGAATGGAGCTGCCAATTCGCCTGCAAAGATTGATGGGCAAATTATCATATTATCAAATTATCGAATTATCACATTATCACATTACAAAATGTTTGCCATCATCGACGTAGAGACCACCGGCGGCACCGCCCGCTGGGAACGGATCACCGAGATCGCCATCGTGCTCCACGACGGCGAAAAGGTGGTGGACACCTTTTCGACCTTGCTCAACCCTGAGCGCAGCATCCCCTGGAACATCACCCAGATAACGGGCATTACCGATGCGATGGTGGCCCGTGCCCCGCGTTTTTTTGAAGTAGCCAAACAGATCGTGCAAATGACAGAGGGCTGCATTTTCGTCGCCCACAACGTTTCCTTCGATTACAGCTTCGTCCGCGAAGAATTTTCCAGGCTCGGCTTCGATTACACCCGCAAACAGTTATGCACCGTGCGCTTGGCCCGCAAGGTATTCCCCGGCCTGCCGAGCTACAGCCTGAGCAACCTCAAAAAACATTTCAACATCCATGCCGAGCAAAGCCACCGGGCCCTCGACGACACCTTAGCCACCGTCAAGCTTTTTGAGCTGATACTCGCAGAGCAGGAGGGCGGCGGCAAGTTGAAGGCGCTCGTCAACCAGGGCGTAAAGGAAACCAAACTTCCGCAGAACATCACGCTTGAGCGGCTTCATGCCGTGCCGGAAGCTTGTGGCGTCTATTATCTGCACGACATTCGCGGCGAAGTGCTCTACGTCGGCAAAAGCCTGAACATCAGGAAGCGGCTTTTCGAGCATTTTTCCGACCAGACGCCCAAGGGTGAAAAATTGCGGGCGGGCGTGGCCGATTTGAGCTGGGAAGTGACGGGAAGCGAATTAGTGGCCCTTCTGCACGAAAGCGCTGAGATCAAGCGCTTGCAGCCGCCCATCAACCGGGCATTGCGCATCCGCAGCTATGCCGCCGCCATCTTCACCTACACCGACCAGAACGGCTATAAATGTTTAGCCGTGGGCAAGCGCACCGAAAAGAATGCCCGCAAGCTCGACTTGGTGGCGGAATACCCCAAATTGGACAATGCGCGGTCGCACCTGCAAAGCATGGTGCGCCATTGGGAGCTATGCTACCGGCTTTCCAACTTAGATGCCTCCAGTAAAGCTTGTTTCCACTACTCCATCAAAAAATGTTTCGGCGCCTGTGTGGGCGAGGAAGCCCCGGAGGATTACAATGAGCGCGTTGAAATGGCGATTGCTGAGATCGACAAGCGGCTCAGCGGCAGTTTTTTGCTCATCGACAAAGGCAGGACAACCGACGAGGTGGCTTTGGTGGGTGTTCAGGACGGAAAATATTGTGGCTTTGGCTACGCAGATGCCGACATGGGGCAAAGCACGGTGGAAGACCTGCTGGAATGCCTCAAGCCCGTGGACGGCCCCAACCCGGATGCTTCCCGTATCATCCACTATTTTATGGAAAGCAAGAATGGCATAAAGGTGCTGCCATTTTAGCCCGCCTTCGACGGGGTATGCTACCTTTGCGGGCTAAAAATCAGCTTATGCGCATTGCCTTGCTCGGTGCCGGCCACCTCGGAAAGATCCACCTCAAATGTATCCGCTCCAGCGCTTGCTGGGAGCTTGCGGGCTTTTACGACCCGGACGACAAAAATGCGGCTTCCGTGGAGGCCCAGTTTGGCGCCAAACGCTACCGGTCTTTCGCCAAACTGCTGCAGGAAGTGGACGCCGTGGACATCGTGACCCCTACCCCAACCCATTTCGCGCTGGCAGCAAAGGCCATCGAGGCGGGCAAACATGTATTTGTGGAAAAACCCGTGACGCATACTTTGGCGCAAGGCAAAAAGCTCCTTCAACTGGCTGAAAAACACGGCGTTACGGTGCAAGTCGGCCACGTGGAGCGCTTCAACCCGGCCTTTACCGCGCTGGGCGACATGGCCTTGAACCCCATGTTCATCGAAGGTCACCGATTAGCCGTCTTTCAGCCGCGCGGCACCGATGTTTCTGTCATCCTCGACCTGATGATACACGACCTGGATTTGGTGCTTCATTTGGTAAAATCTCCGGTAAAAAAGGTCAGCGCCAGCGGGGTGGCCGTGCTCAGTAACACCCCCGACATTGCCAACGCCCGCATCGAGTTTGCCAACGGCTGCGTCGCCAACCTCACTGCCAGCCGCATTTCCATGAAACAGATGCGGAAAATGCGGCTTTTCCAGCAAGACCATTACCTCAGCCTCGATTTTCTGGAGAAAAACGCCCAGATTGTCCGGCTCTTCGACCAGGGCGCCGACAACCTGCCGCCCTTGAACCAGTTGATGGAATTTGAGACCAATGCGGGCAAAAAATGGTTGCAAATGCAGATGCCGGAAGCAACCCCGATCAATGCGATCGAGGAGGAGTTGAAAAGCTTTTATGACGCTATCGAAAAAAAACATCCTCCGGTGGTGACGCTGCAGGATGGCGTGGCGGCGTTGGCGCTGGCGCAAAAGATCTTGAGGGAAATAGCAGTAAGGAGGGCAATGCTGGCCTAAAAATTCCGCTCATAAAATTCCACCACCCGCTCATCCGTGATCACATCCTGGGGCCTTATGCGCTGCCGCAACACGATGCCTTCCAAGCTGCGGCAGCGGCTCAGCGCCACGTACAGCTGCCCGTGCTCGAATGCGCCGCCGCCCAGGTCGATCAATACCCGGTCGAAAGTCTTTCCCTGGCTTTTGTGGATCGTGATGGCCCAGGCCAATTTCAGGGGGTATTGGGTGAAGGAGCCGATGGTCTCTGTTTCCAGGTCGCCGCTGGGTCCGCCTTTGTAGCGGATAATTTCCCACTCGGCTTTTGGCACTTCGATGCGGCGCTTGTTGCCCAGCGCATCTTCTGTTTCCACTACAATTTTGTTGGGTTCAAGCTGGACGATTTTTCCGATGGTGCCGTTCACGAACTTGCGCTCCTCCTGGTCGTTGCGCACGAACATCACCTGTGCGCCCTTGCGCAGGCGCAAGCCAAAGTCGGTGGGGTATAATGTTGGGTCAAAAAGGCCCTGGACGGTGGCGACAAATTCATGCTCTTCGCTTTGGAGCAAGCTCAATTCGCGCTGGTTTATGCGCTCGGCGGTCGCGTTGCGGGCTGAGAGTGTAATATAGCCATCGGTTTCGGGGAAATCGGGGTGGTAGCGCTCGTTCAGGTCATCCAGGTCGTCATAGTCGAGGTTGTTGACGCGCACGGCCTCCAGCAAGCGCAGGAAGTGCCGCGACTCCTGGCGATACACCTTTCTCAGTTCTATGGTTTCCAGTTGGAAGTCGGGCTCCTGCATGATGTGGGCCTCGAAAAAATAGGGCGAGCGGTAATAGTCGGTGAAATAGGCGGCTTCCACCGGGTCGCGGGTGACGACGGGCGGCAACTGGAACAGGTCGCCAAAAAACACCACCTGCACGCCGCCGAACGGCCGAAAGTTTTCTCGGTTCACGCGCAGGAACTTGTCGATGCCGTCCAGGACATCGGCGCGCACCATCGATATCTCGTCTATGACCAGCACTTCCAGGGCTTTGTAGAGGCGCAGCTTGTCTTTGCGGCTAGTTTTGCGCGCGGCTTCGGAAGGGGTTATGATGCGCGGCGGGAAGCCAAAAAAAGAATGTATGGTCTGCCCTTTCACGTTGAGCGCGGCTACGCCCGTTGGGGCCAGCACGGCCACATTTTTATGAGTGGTGTTGCGAAAAAGCTGGAGCAGGGTGCTTTTGCCCGTGCCGGCTTTGCCCGTAATGAACAGGCTTGTGTCGGTTTTTTCCAGCACGTCGAGTGCGTACTTGAAATCGTCGTTGAGTTGCAGGGGTGCGTTGCCGAGCATGGTAGCGCAAAGATGCTCAGAACTTGCAAGGCCAGGAAGCCAAGCCGGAAAGATGTGGGTAAATTTTAACACTCTTGCTGCAAAAACTGCTTAACTTTCGAGCGTATTTTCCCAGTTCGAACATCAAATTTTTAATCATGCGGTCCCATATCCCGATCTGGCTGTTTGTAGCCTTGGGCCTGATGCATTCACCCGCAATGGCCCAATCCCCTTGTTTAACGGGCGTAATCAACGCCTACACCCCTGTGTTTGGCTTTGGCTGCGACAGCAGCAACCTGCAAGTGGGCAGTGCCGCAAGTTTTTCGGCGGGCGACAAGGTCTTGCTGATTCAGATGCAAGTGCCGCAGGTGGACATTTCCAACACGCCCAGCTTTGGCAGCCTGTTGAACAGCGCCTGCATCGGCAACTACGAGTTCAACCGCATCCTCAGCATCAACGGGAACAATATCCAGTTGAAATTTGACCTGCTCCGGCCTTACGATATCAGCGGGAAACTGCAATTGGTCAGGGTGCCAGAATACGACTTCGCCACAGTTTGCGGTATCACTTGCCTGCCCTGGAACGGCAGTGTGGGCGGCGTTGTGGCCTTAGACGTAAAGAACCAATTGACCTTGAACGGCCATATCGACGCCAGTGGGAAAGGTTTCAGGGGCGGGGTCGTTGAGCCTAATTTCATCGACTGGTTTTTTGGCGAGCAGGAATATTACTACCCTCCGGTGAGCACTTTGGCGGCAGAAAAAGGCGCGGGGATCGTGTTGATCCCGGCAGACCGTTCGTTTGGCCGGGGCAGGGCCGGCAACGGCGGTGGTGGCGGCAACGCCCACAATGGCGGCGGCGGCGGCGGCGGCAACGCCGGGGCTGGCGGCGACGGGGGGCTGGAGATCACCAACTTGCCAGCAGCGCCTACACCGAATACCAATGGGCTGGGGGGCACGGCCTATTTCAGCAACAACCCGAACAAAGTCTTGCTGGGCGGTGGCGGCGGTGCTGGCCATGCCAACGATACCAGAGGAAGTTCTGGCGGCGCTGGCGGCGGCATTGTATTTGTGACAGCCGGTACCATTATGACCAACAGTTTCCGGGTTTTGGCCAACGGCGTGGATGTATTTGGCGGCCAGGAGCAAAACGACGGTCAAGGCGGCGGGGGCGGCGGCGGATCAATCATGCTCGACATCGGACAGGTTGTCGGCTCCTTAGTGTGCGAGCTCAAGGGCGGCCGGGGCGGTTCCAACCCATACACTCCCGCTTTTCAACTCCACGGCCCTGGCGGCGGCGGCGGTGGCGGGAAGCTGTTGCTGGCACAAAACGCGCCCAATGTCATCGCCCAATTGCAGGGCGGTGTCAACGGACTGACCAGCCAAAACCTCACCAACGGCGCCTTGCCAGGTGGGCCTGGAACGATATTGGCGGGCATTTCTGTATCAACGAGCCAATCGCTCGCGCATCCCGTTTCGAGCGATATGCTGCTTGCCGTGCAATCGCCCCAATGCGCCGGTTTGTCCAATGGCCAGGTCGGGGTGTATCAATCCAGTGCCCTTGCTTTCCAGATCAACGGCGGCCCCTGGCAAGCCGACAGCATTTTCGAGAACCTTGCACCGGGGGTTTATCAAATCGGATTGCAATTTTCGGGAGGTTGCACCCTTGATACAAATGTGGTGGTACAAGCTGTGCCACCACTGGTGGACACACTGTTGGCGCTGACCCATGCCGATTGCATCAGTGGCGGGCAGATCGTCGTGGGGGCTGTTTCGGGCAGCCCGCCCTTTGAATTTCAACTGGGCAATGGGGTTTGGGCAACATCCGGCATCTTTTCAAATCTGCCTGCCGGAAACCATGTTGTCACCATCCGCGACAGCAAGGGCTGTAGCCAATCTCAAAACTACAGCATCACAGCGCCACCTTTGTTGGTTGATACTTTGTTGATGCTGGAAAATGCCACTTGCGTTGCAGGGGGCAGCCTCCTCGTGCAGGCCATTGCCGGGAGCCCGCCCTTCGCCTACAGCCTCAATGGCAGCGCCGCCCAGGCAAGCGGCAGCTTTGCGAACCTGCCCGCAGGGAGCTACACTGTGGCGATAACTGACGGTGCTGGTTGCAGCTTGAGCCATAGTTACAGCATCGAGCCGCCGCCAGTGCTGGCTGATACCCTGCTGATGTTGGAAAATGCAACCTGTGTGGCCGGAGGGAGCTTGGTCGTACAAGCCATTGCCGGGAGCCCGCCCTTCGCCTACAGCCTCAATGGCAGCGCCGCCCAGGCAAGCGGCAGCTTTGCGAACCTGCCCGCAGGGAGCTACACTGTGGCGATAACTGACGGT
>CAZULM010000024.1:0-83700 GCA_964621185.1 uncultured Saprospiraceae bacterium
AACAAAAGCAAAGCCAAAGCCCGTATGTCGGACCCGTTCATCATTCATCATTCATCATTCATCACTTATCTCTATCTTGGCGGGCCGAAAAACGGCGAGCCACAATGTTTAAGGATACATTCAGCGATCGATTATGCGAGACATTACAGACTTGATAGGCAGGATATTTCTAGCCACGATTTTCATATTTGAAGCAATTGACTCCACTTTGTTTTTTGGGAAAACAAAGGATGCCATGACGGAGCATGGCATAAATGGGTCGCAGGACTTTCTGCTTTCCAGCGCTATTTTTCTGTTGATACTTGGTGGGTTGATGGTATTGTTCGGTTACCGTTCCACGCTGGGGGCAATTATGTTGTTGATCTACTGGGTGCCAGTGACGTTCATCGTGCATGACTTTTGGAATTGCACAACCAATTCGGATCTGCGGGAGCAGAGTGTTTTGTTTATGAAAAACATAGCCATAATTGGAGGTTTGCTGATGCTGGTAGGGAAGGGCAGTGGCCGGTATAGCATCAAACGCTTGCTGGCAACAACAAGGGTTCACTAGCGCACTTTGGCTTTTGTCAAGAGCTTAGAAAAGTATTTTGGGAAAAAGCGCTTCAGATATACCCCTAAAACTTCCTTCCCCCCGAAATACGCTTCTTCGGCGCCCTTTTCTATGGCTCGAACAATTTTCCTCGCCAACCTGTCAGGAGCCATACCTTTGTCGGTAGCATCATCCATTGTACCAAGTTTTTCGCCAGAACCAGTGAGGGCATTGACACTTACCTTGGTTCTGGTAAAGCCGGGGCAAATAAGGGTGACTTTTATGGAAGAGTCGGCCAGTTCAGCCCGCAAGCTGTCAAAAAAGCCATGGAGAGCGTGTTTGGAAGCTGCATAGGAAGAACGGTATGGGGAGCCAAATTTGCCGGTAAGGCTGGTGATGGTGACAATATGCCCTAAATGGTGGGTAAGCATACTGGGCAAGAGGGCTTTTGTAAGGGCAACAGTGCCGAAGTAGTTGACATTCATAAGCTGCTTGTCAACCTCAAGTGTGGTGTTTTTGGCAAGAGACCGCTGTGAAATCCCCCCATTGTTGACCAAAATATCTACTTTGCCCACTTTGGAAAGAACGTTTTGCACAACCGCAGGGATACTTTCATGATTTGAAAGGTCGAGCAGTTGAACAATAACAATCCCGGCGCCCATTTCCCGGCATTTTGTGGCGACCCGATGCAGCGCTGTTTCATTTCTGCCAGACAATACAAGTTGGGCGCCATGCACAGCAAATTCATGGGCCAATGCTTCGCCGATACCGGAGGAGGCGCCTGTGATCCAGACCCGTTTGTTGTTGAAAAAATTTGACATGGCGAAAGCTGTTGAAATGAGAGATATTGATAAAATGGCGAAAGTTCTCGCAAAGATAGCGCGGCAAAACGAGGGGCGTTGTTGAAACTTGCAAAGATTGCCCATGACAAATGGACCGTTAATTTGTACCGTTTTCAAAATTGATATGAAGATAACAACCTTGACACTCAATCCGGCTCTGGATAAAAGCACCACTACCGCAAAGCTACACCCAGACAACAAGCTTCGATGCACACCAATAAAAGTGGATGCAGGTGGCGGTGGAATCAATGTTTCTAAGGGGGTTGGCCGCCTTGGAGGCCACAGTATGGCAGTATTTCCCATCGCCGGGCAAAATGGTGTCCGTTTGCGCCAAATTTTGGCTGCACAAAAAATCTCTATTGAGGTGTTGGAGCTTGAAGGCGAAACACGTGAAAACATCTCCGTCACAGAGACGAGCACGAACAACCAATTCCGATTCACATTGCCGGGCATCGAAATGTCAGAAAAAGATGCCGACAAATGTTTGAAGCTTGTTGCCAAACAAAACCCGGAATACTTGGTAGCTAGTGGCAGTTTGCCCCCCGGCCTCTCGGAGTCTTATTATGAAAAAGTGGCAGCGTTTGCCAAAAAAATCGGCGCGCGCCTGGTGCTGGATACTTCAGGCCCGGCATTGACGGCCGCAGCCGATGAAGGCTTGTTTTTATTGAAACCAAATCTGGCGGAACTAAGCGCTTTGGCTGGGGTGGACAAATTAGAGATGGAAGACGTTGATGACGCTGCCCTGGAAATAATACGGCTGGGAAAATGTGAAATTGTAGTGGTCTCCATGGGGCCGCAGGGCGCATTGCTCGTCACAAAAGACGAAATTCGCCATATACCGGCTCCTCCCGTAAAAAAAGTGAGCACGGTTGGGGCAGGCGATAGCATGGTGGCAGGCATGGTTTATGGATTGACGCAGGGAAAAACAGCCGTTGAAATGGCGCAATTGGGCGTTGCCTGCGGTTCGGCTGCCACCTTGAACCATGGGACAGAACTTTTCAAGCAAGCTGATGTTGATAGGCTGTTGCGCTGGATACAAACTTATGGGGATCGCTTCAAGCGCCTCGATTTTTAAGAAGCCTTCAACAAACAAAGGTGAAAAGACGGCGAATTTACCCTGAATGATTTTTGCCTTCAATTTATTATTTCTAAAATTGTACGGATTTAAAATATAGTTGCGAAACACAGGGTCATTTCCGCGAAATAATATTGATTTTAAAAAGAAACTTGAAAGTTACCCGAAAAAACGACATGGTTCTAACTTTGCAGCCGCCCAAACGCCAAATGGAAGCCTACTCATGAAACAAGAAGCAACTCAACAATAATGATCAATTTAATACTATTTGGCCCGCCGGGATCTGGGAAAGGGACACAAGCGGCCAAAATCATCGAAAAATACAACTTGGTACATATCAGCACCGGCGATCTGTTCCGATATGAAATGAGCAACGACACCCCGCTTGGCCTTCAGGCCAAAGCTTTCATGGCCAAAGGGGAATTGGTGCCAGACAGTGTCACAACTGGCATGCTGCGCAACAAAGTGGAAGCACACCCCAATGCCAAAGGCTTTATCTTTGATGGATTCCCGCGCACCATCTTCCAGGCTCAGTCGCTCGACGCGCTTCTGTCCGAAAAAAACACCACCCTTAGCGCGCTCATTGCCCTCGAGGTTGACGACGAGGAAATTGTCAAGCGGATAAAAAAAAGAGGGGCGACCTCCGGGCGCGCCGACGACAACAATGAAGACATAATCCGCAACCGGATCGAAGTGTACAAAAGCGAGACGAAGCCCGTGTATGATTATTATGCGCGGCAAGACAAAAGCCACAGTGTCAACGGGATAGGGGAGATCGACGAGATTTTCGGCTCTATCGTCCAAGTGATCGATGCCCTGTAACATGGCGGAGCCAGCGCATCGCGCCAAAGAGCATGTCTAAATTCTCACACATAAATCCCAGTGGCCATGCGGCCATGGTGGACGTGCAGCACAAAGCAGCTACGCAACGAACGGCAGTCGCACAAGGCTTGGTGGCGTTGCCCGAAGCGGTCTTGGCAGAGCTCCTGCAGGCTGGTACGCTGCAGTCCCCCAAGGGAAGCGTTTTCCAAACGGCCATTCTGGCTGGGATAATGGCGGCAAAAAAAACAGGGGAGCTCATCCCGCTGTGCCACCCAATTGGGCTGGACAACTGCCATATTGATATCCAGATCAATGAAGATCAATGCGTTGTGATCACTTGCACCGCTACCGTTTTTTCCAAGACCGGGGTGGAAATGGAGGCTTTGACGGGCGCCAGCATAGCTGCCCTGACTGTGTATGATATGTGCAAGGCGCTGTCGCACGATATTGTGATTCGGGAAATAAAACTCATCTCAAAAACGGGAGGCAAACGTGAATTCAACCGCACATCATAAACATCCCAAGCTTGCCCGGCCCAAGCTCGGCAACTTTGGCCGAAACGAATGGGCCTTCTTGGGCGCGCCCTGCGGCGCCATTCAGTCTTTGGCAATGCAACTTATCGCCGGGCTCTCCCACCGTTTCCAGTGCGCTTATGTCGATGCCAGCCATCAAGCCGCTGAAATGCCCAAAATGCTCGCTTCGGGAGCCTCCTTTGAATATACAGATGTTTTGCAGCACCGGCTGTTGGTCGCGTCGGCGAAGTGGGGTATGCACCAGTACCGCAGTATGTTCAACGAATGCGACACTGTGTTTGTGAACGGCAACCACCATCAAGCCTCAGCGCAAGTTGTGATCATCGACCCTGCAAAAGCTGATTCCCTAAAACGGCGTTTGGGCCAATTGACGAATGTGCGGCTGATATTATTGACCGACCCATCGGTGCCGGCCTTTGATTTTTTGGGCGCAGCCCTGCCCGAAATTGATTCCATCCCACACCTGAATATTTCCGATTTGGCAGGAGTTCTGGCCTTTTTTGAGCAGGAAATGGCGGCTGTCGCCCCATTGCTCAACGGCCTGGTGTTGGCGGGCGGGCATAGCCTCAGGATGGGTCGCGACAAAGGCGCAATCGCCTGGCATGGCAAGCCGCAGCGGGAATATTTGGTCGATCTGTTGCGTCCAATTTGCCATGAGGTGTTCCTTTCCTGCCGACCTGAACAAGCGGAAGAACTGAGCGCAGTTTGCCCGACAATCCCGGATTCATTCATAGGGCTTGGCCCCTTCGGCGCGATACTTTCTGCTTTTCGGGCCCAACCTGACCGGGCTTGGCTGGTCGTTGCCTGTGACCTGCCTTTGCTGGATCGGGCAACTTTGGCGTTTTTGTTGGCCTCGCGCAGCATGAAGTCAATCGCCACTACTTTTCAAAGCGCTTCGGAGGGGTTTCCAGAGCCACTCATAACTATATGGGAACCAAAATCATATGCTATAATGCTCTCCTTTTTGGCACAAGGGTATTCCTGCCCCAGAAAGGTGCTGATAAACGCCGACGCCAATGTCTTGACAGCGCCAGATGCAGCGGCCTTGCAGAACATCAACACCCCCGAAGATTTCGAACGCGTGGCGCAGCGGGCAGAATTTCGGGGATTATTGCTTTAAAAGCAGGCCCATTAACACCTTTATGCCCAATCCCAGGAACAACAGACCAATTAGCTGGTTGGCCCGTTTGGACAGTTTGCTGCTGCGCTCAACGATGAGCAGCCCCAGCCAAGCGTACAGGGCAAGGGAAAACATGGTGCCCAGCGTCACGCCAAAAGAGAATATCAGCGTGTTGGAAAGCCCGTCTTCCCACCACCCTTCTACCCGCAGCCACCCACAGTAAGCAAACCAATAGGGGATTGCCAACAAATTGAAAGCACTTAGCAACACGCCTTTGCCGAATTGCTTGTGCCAAGAACCTTGTGGCAAATCTTTAGGTGCTTTTGGGGGCTTGGCAAGGAAAAGCAAATATGTCCCAATAGCGGTAAACACGGCAAAGGCGGCCCACTTGAACCCTTGTTCGACGGAGGGATGGCTCAAAAACCAGTCTGATAGCGTTACTGCCGCCCAAGCTTGAAAAAATTCTGCGCTTGCTGCACCGGCAGCCAGCACCAAGGCCGCAGCAATGCCGTTTCGGATGGCCGAGTAAGCCACCGTCAAGCTGATCAGCCCTGGCGGCAGCGAACCGAACAGGCTCAGCACAAACCCTGCCAATAAGAGTGTCATGGAAATAATATGATTTTGTTCGCGCCAAATGTAAGGACTATCCCTCAGCCTGATTTCTTCGATTAACTTTGCGGCACCTTTAACCTTTCTTGTCTAAATGATGAAACCATTACTTCCATTTGCCCTTGCGCTATTCACCGCCTTTCAAAGTTCTGCCCAATCCACGCCGTTTTTCCCGGATGAGATGGTCGTGACCGCTACCACGCTCAACCTGCGCGAATCGCCCGATAAAAACGCCAAGAAGGTAGCGTCCTTGACCCAAGGGACAGTTGTCCAGTTTATTGAAGCCTACAACAACGGTGAATACATGCAATCTGACACCACCGACCCGGAGTCGCCGTACGCGCCCTGGCTAAGGGTGAAGGCAGATGGGAAGACCGGTTGGGTTTTCGGGGCCTACGTTACGGCGGCCATCGGCTTGTACTATGAAAACGACTACGCTTTCGACAACCAGGCATTACCGCCTGTTTATTGGTATGGCGTGTATGTTCGAGATTCATTTTCCGATGAGATCAGGAAAGTTACCGTGCGCAGAGAGGAGGAGTACAACGAGCTTTTCGATGCCAAGCTCACGGTGCTGAAAACCAACCAGAAAGACCCCAGCAAGTTCCTGGTCGCTGCCGTGAAACCGCTTGAACTGGGGTACTGCGGCCAATTGGGCGTTTTTGAGCTCAGGGATTATTTTGGCTCGAGCTCCTTAGGCCCCGGAGGCCAGTTCTCGATTTATCCCGGAAACGACCTCAACGACACCTTGATAAAACCCGCTTACGGCTTGGCCGCCACAGGCTGCGCAACCCTGGAAGGCACCTACGTCACGGTGCGCGATTACAAGCTGCTGCTGTTCGACTATTCGACAGAACCGCCGGCGCAGCAAGACCTCACGCCTTGGGTCAGGCCTGAAAGTGAAGATTTCGGCCCATCCATTGAGGTGCTTTGGTTTGGCGACATCGACCGCGACAACAAACCAGACATGATCCTGCAGGACTGCCCGTACGAAGTAGGCTGCCGAGCTTCCCTGTTCCTTTCCTCAAAAGCGAGAAAAGGAGAGTTTTTGCGGAAAGTCAGCGAGCATTTTTGGCCTGGAGATTGAAAAACCAAGCCTCCTCCGCCAAGGCTACGGCGGGCAAGCAACGAACCCTCCTCCGCCAAGGCTACGGCGGGCAAGCAACGAATAATTATGTTTAGAGATTCGCTCACAGTAAAAGAACAACACGACAACCGGACGACCGCGCCGCACGTGTTGCCGATCTATGCCACCTCCTCTTTTGTTTTTGAGGATATCGACCAGGGCATCGAAATCTTCAAAAATATAGAAAGCGGCCATGTTTACAGCCGTTATGCCAACCCTACAGTGGATTCCGTGGCGAATAAGATCGCCGCATTGGAGACGCACGGCTTGGGGCTTGAAGCTTCGGCGGTGATGACCAGCAGTGGCATGTCGGCCATTTCGACCTTGATGATGGGTGTGCTGAAGTCGGGCGACAAGGTGCTGACCCAGGCCAACCTGTACGGCGGCACCACAGAATTGCTGAAAAATGTCTTTGCCCAGTTTGGGATTGAAACGGTTTTTGCCAACTTGAAGGATTTGGATACGGTCGAAACTTTGATGCGCAGCGGCGGAAAGGTTAAGATGCTATACTGCGAAACGCCAGCCAACCCTACGCTCGCATGTGTGGACATAGCGGCCCTTACAAGAATTGCCCATAACAACGGCGCGTATTGCGCCATAGACAATACTTTCCCTAGCCCTATGCTGCAGCAGCCTTTTGCGCAGGGCGTAGATTTTATCATACATTCCACCACAAAATACCTGAACGGACATGGCAATTCCATTGCCGGTGTTGTATTGGGTTTGGATAAAAAGCTGATGCGCGATGGCGTATGGCGCGCCATGAAACTGGTGGGGACGAACTGCTCCCCTTTTGAAGCCTGGCTAACCCACAATGGCTTGAAAACCTTGGCCTTGCGCATGGAACGCCATTGTGCCAATGCCCAGAAACTGGCGGAGTACCTGGAAAAACACCCGGCAGTAGAACGGGTCAACTACCCGGGCTTGCCATCCCACCCCGACCACCAATTGGCCAAAAAACAGATGCCTGGCGGTTTTGGGGGCATGATGAGCTTTGAATTGAAAGGTGGGATGGAGGCGGGCATCAGGTGTATGAACCGGGTACAGTTTTGCACCCTCGCGCCTACCCTCGGCGACGTGGATACCCTTATCTTGCACCCAGCGTCCTCCTCCCATTTGGCATTGTCTAAGGAGCTTCGCCTTCAAAATGGCATTACGGATGGCTTGATCAGGGTTTCTGTTGGCATTGAAAATGCCGGCGATATTATTGCCGATTTGGAACAAGCGATTGCGTAATGTATTGGTTGTCAAATGACAAGATGTTTCTTTATGAAAACACTGCTTTTTTTCCTGGCTTCCATAAGCTTGATGGCAAACAGCAAGTGCCAAGGCAAGCCTAAAGCCCTTCCGAATGACCCGTCCCCACTGGTGCAGCTCGAAATGCACGGCTGCCGAGGGTTTTGCCCCACCTACAAGATGCTCTTCTGGAATGATGGCAAGTTGGAATATGAGGGCATCCGCAACATGGTGAAGCAAGGGACTGACACAGTTCGGTTGAGCGAGAAGGAGCTTAAACAGTTGCGGGAGGCGCTTGCCACCCTCAACCTCTGGCAATATCCCGAGCGTATAGAGAGCCAGGTGGCCGATGCGCCCAGCGCTGCCATCACGGTTTTCAGCAAAGAAAAGGAACACTCGGTGCAAGGTTCCATAGATCGGCCCAAGCCCATTTTGGAATTTGAGGACCTGCTTGAAGACCTGGCAGAAGCGCACGGCTTGAAGGTAAGGGAAGGCGTGAACCCTTACACGGCACCGGCGAACCAACAGGAGGTACTGGTAAAATTCAAGCCCGACGTAAACCCCGGGAACTTCCTCATGCGGTTTGAAGACATCAGGCTCCGCATCGTGCGCCGGGCGTCCACCGAAAACTTGTGGATAATCGGCTATAATCCCGATCAGATCACCCAAAAACAATTGATTGACTTGCTAAAAGGTATGGATGGCGTACTAGAGGCAAAAGCGAACAATTAATTCCCGCCTGTTTTGAAAGAACTTTTCCTGAAATTCGTCAAATTTGGCATAGTCGGCGCCTCCGGGGTAGTCGTCGATTTTGGCGCCACCTGGTTTTTGAAAGAAAAGCTGCGGCTCAACCAGTATGTTGCGAACAGTACCGGTTTTATGTGCGCCGTGTTGAGCAATTACATCCTCAACCGCATCTGGACCTTCCACAGCCAGGACAGCGCCGTAGGCATGCAGTTCGCGAAGTTTTTCGTGGTGGCCTTGATCGGGCTTGGCATGAACAATGCCCTGATTTATCTCTTCAACGAAAAACAGAAGCTCCCTTTCTACCTCTCCAAAGCCATTGCGACGGCCATTGTGATGATCTGGAATTTTGGGGCGAACTATTTGTTCACGTTTACCGTTTGATTGAGCTCCGCCTACGCCAAGGCTTCGGCGGGTGAACCAAACAGCCACTCAAGGGTGTTTTTATAGTAAATACGTTCCAATGTTTCTTTTGAAAGGCCCATTTTTTCCATAAAACTGCCGATTTCCAAATCGCCCAGCGGGAAAGGGTAGTCGGAGCCCAGGCAAACCCTGTCATCGCCAATTACCTCGATGATGTAGCGCAGCAGTTGGGGGTCATGGGTAGCAGAATCGACCCATATCTTTTTGAGGTAGTGGCGGGGGTTAATCGGGTTGTCGATGGCGACCAGGTCGGGCCGGCAGTTGAACCCGTGTTCGAGGCGGCCTATGGTAGGGATGAGTGAGCCGCCCGCATGGGCAAAGCAAAAACGGAGCTTCGGCAAGCGTTCCAGCACCCCGCCAAAGATCAGGGAGGCTGCGGCCCGGGCAGTCTCGGCGGGCATGCCTACGAGCCAGGGCAACCAGTACTTCGCCATGTCAGCTTGCCCCATCATTTCCCAGGGGTGGATAAATATGGCCATGTCGAGCCCTTGGCAAGCTTCAAAAATGGGGAAGAACTGGGGCTCGCTCAGGTTGCGCTGATTCACGTTCGAGCCGATCTGGATACCCGGGAACCCCAGCGCTTTCAGCCGTTCCAGTTCTTTGATCGCCAGGTCGGTATCCTGCATCGGCAAGGTGCCGAGCGCCATGTAGTGCTCGGGGTAGTCGTCCACGATGCCGGCCAGGTGGTCGTTCAGGAACATGGAAAGGTCAAGGCAGTCCTTTGGTTTGGCCCAGTAGGAGAACATGACCGGAATGGTGCAGACTACTTGTACCGGGGTTTTGTAGAGGGCGTATTCAGCGATGCGCACGGCGGGGTCCCAGCAGTTTTTGGCGATTTCCCGAAAAAAGACATTGCCCTTCATCATGTTGGCAAAGCCCTCGCGCTCGTGCACAAGGTGGATAAATTCCCCATACCCGAATTTTTCCGCAAAATTGGGCAGCCGCTCGGGCAAGATATGGGTATGCATGTCTATCTTCTTCATCGCCCTGATTTATGCTTTGCTCAGTTTGCCGGCAAGCAGCCCGCGCTCCGATTTTAATTGCCAGTAATATACCCCCGCAGGCTGCTTTTCAAACGGGATGTGCAAGGTTTCGGCTCCGGTAGCCGTCCAATTCTTGGAAAAAACAAGTTTCCCATCTGCACTGAAAATCTCCAGGCTCGTTCTCCCGGACAGGTTTCCTATGTAAAAAACTGCTTCCGCGTGCAGCGGGTTGGGGGCTACGCTGGCTGATATGGGTGGCATCGGAGGTGTTGCCGTGGGACTGAAAGCCAAGGCTGCCTGGAGCGCAGCCAAGGCATCGATACGGCCGAAACCGTAGGTGTTGTTCGGCACGGCATCACCCGGGGTCACATCGCACCCGATGGTGTCGAAGGCGGGGATGGCTGTTTGCTCCAAAATATCTTCGATCAGATCGACCTCTCCCGCCAGGTCGGGCCGTGCGCTGAGTATGAGCGCTACTACACCCACTACGTGCGGCCCAGCCATGCTGGTGCCGCTGGCATTGCGGTATTCGCCGTTCAGGCCTGCAGAGCGCACGTTTTGCCCCGGTGCTGAAATGTTAGGCTTGAGGCGGTAGCTCCCGTCAATGTTTACCGGGCCGCGGCTGCTGAATTTGGAAATGGTATCGTTGTCGCGGAAAGCGCCCACGCTGAAGCTTTCTTCGAAATAGGCGGGCGCGCCGTTGGTCGTGAAACAATTGGGGCCGGCATTCCCATTGCTCACCACCACCACCACACCGGAAGCTTTTAAATTGATGACCGCCGTGTGGATCAATTCGTTGACGCTCAAATCGACGCAGCCTTCCACATAGTCGCAATACCAGGAATTGTTGATCACATGGGGCGCCTTGTCGGGGTCGGGGTTTTGGCCGCCCAAGTCGGTGGGCGCCAGGAACCACTGGAAACATTCGATATAGCTGGAGGGTTTGCCCCAACCGCGCTCCATATTGCGGCATCCGACCCATTTTGCGCCGGGCGCCACGCCGATCTGGTTGCCCATGCCATCGTCGCCCGTCATGGTGCCCATGGTGTGGGTGCCGTGGAAATGGTCGTCGCAAGGTTGTGGGGAATCGAGGCCACAGGGGTTGGCGCCGGGGTTGCCCAGGCTGTCGTTGTTCAGGGGGCTGAGCTCGTGGATGGCATCGTGCCAGTTGTAATGGTGTACAGCGCTGCTGTCTGCCATGTTCCAACCCCGATAATGGCTTTTGAGCGCTGGGTGCACCCATTCGTAACCGGTATCGGCGCCGCCAACAGTGATGCCCTGGCCGGTATAGCCCAAAGCCCACACTTCAGGGGCATGTACCCTTTGAACGCCCCATTCAATCGAGTTGCGATCGGCGGGCGCAATGTTGTGCTCAAGGGCCGGGCTGTTGAAGAAAACCCAGGGGTCGTAGCTGATGTGCCTGACTTCCGGCAAACGGGCTAATTGTTGGGTCAGGCTGGCATCGGCGCGAGGCACTGCCAGCGCATTGACGATGAACAAGCTGTTGGCCGCTGCGTTGTGGCTGTGCAGGATACTTATTGCCCTTGCCTGGCTGCGCTGGGCGGTTTTCAGCAGTTGGTTGAATACATAGTGGGCCTTTGCAGCCTTCCCGCGAATAGCCTGGGCGCCGCTCAAATCTGCTTTGCCGGAAAATGCCACGATCAGATCGGCTTTTTCGCCTCGGTTGAATGCTGCTAAGGCTTCAGGGGCGACCTTGCTGCGCCAGGAATCGGGACTTTGGCCGGTAATGTTGGCGGAATGGAGGGCTACAGCCAGGCAGAAAAGGAAAATTTTTTTCATTGAATTATAGTCATTGAATCAGACGCAGGAACCAAAATGCGCAGCACGCAAAGTTGCATTCAAAATACGGGTTTCATCACCAAAATGATTGTTTTGGCGCTATTTAGGCAGAAAAAGGCACCGTGTCAAATCTTTGGCCTTTCCGCCAGCGCATCCTGGATCACCTTCCAAACCCGCTGCCGCTCTTCGCCCTCCAAGGGCAAGCGCGGTGCCCGCACCTGTTCGGTGCCGAGGCCGGTGGCCACTTCCGCCAATTTGATGTACTGCACTAATTTTGGGTGGATGTCGAGCTCCAGCAAGGGCAGGAACCAGCGGTATATTTTTGCGGCTTCAACAAAGTTGCCCGCCTTTGCCAAGCGGTAAATGGCTACCGTCTCCCTGGGAAATGCATCCACAAGACCAGCTACCCAGCCGTGCGCGCCCAGCATCAGGCTTTCCAGGGCAATGGTGTCCACGCCCGTGAGTATTTTGAAACGGTCGCCAAAGCGGTTCAACATGCGCGTCACGTTGCTGACATCGCGGGTGCTCTCTTTCACGGCCTGGATGGTAGGCCAGGCCGACATTTCCTCGAACATATCCAGCGTGACCAGTATTTTATAGTCCACTGGGTTGTTGTAGATCATAATGGGCAGGGGCGTGGCATCGGCGACGGCGCGGAAATAGGCCAGGGTTTCCCGCGCATCGGCGTTGTAGCGCATGGGCGGGAGCAACATCAGGCCGCTGGCCCCACAGCGCTCGGCTTCGTGGGCGGCCTGTGTGGCAGCTTTGGTGGTCTGCTCTGCGATGTTCATGATCACCGGCACCCTTCCGGCAGCTTTTTCTACCGTGAAGCGCACCAGTTCGTATTTTTCTTCATTGAGCAAGCTGGACGCCTCGCCGAGGGTGCCGCCGAGGACAACCCCTTCGACCCCGGCATCGAGCTGGGCTTGCAAGTTTTTTTCAAAAGTTGGGTGGTCAACAGTGTCGGCAACGGTAAAGGGGGTTGTAAGGGCGGGGTAAACGCCTTGCCAGCTTACGGTCATGGTTGGTGTCGGTTTGGAAGAAAGGTGATTGTTTGTTTCCGGGGGCAATGGTACGGATATTTGGCAAAACAGGAGGGGGCGCAGGCCATCTTGCGCCTATCGGGGCAAAAAAAAATACCCATTGTCCTGAGTTTGATAAAAGAACCCCTGCGCTCCATTCAGAGGGCAGGGGTCAAAAAAGCCTTAAGTTTAACCACAGAGGACACGGAGTGGCACGGGGGGCGCCCTTATTCCGATCCGTCGTTCCTTCCGCGCGTCACCGCATATTCGGCTACTTTTTTCCCGTGCTCAAGTCCGATCTCGCTGTCGAAACGGTAGTGGATGCAGCCATAGACGCGCGAATCGGCGGCTTCCTGCGCCCAGGCCTGCAGGTCGCTGCTGTGGTCGGGGAACAAATAGGACAGCACGGTGGCAGCAGCAGCGGAAAAAGTAGAGTGCCCGGAGGTGTAGGCCGGGAAGTTCGGGATGCCGGTAGAGGTGTGGATATTGGGGTCAACCTCTGTCGGGCGCGGCAACATGTAATGGTATTTGGTGTCCCAGCAAGCGATGCCGGCATCTTGGAGGCTTGTGTTCAGCAGCGCGTATGCCCGGGCGGCGCGGATCTCGTTCCATTGTTTTTCACGGATCAGTTCCCCGGCGCGGCGGTTCCAGTGCCCTGGCGGGGTGTAGGTGCCAACGCCGTCGGCCCAAAAAGCGGCGATGCGGAACTGCTCTCGGGTGCGGTTTTTGGAAAATCTGCGCAGCTCTTCCAGGGCCGTTTCGAAGGCTGGGGAACCGGGGCTTGGCGGTGCAGCGGGCCGGATGCTGATTTTTGTGGCCTCGTCGAAGTTCCAGGTTTTTACGTTGCCGAATGCCGGGAGCAGGGGCGGGCGCACCGGTATTTCCAGGCTGTGCCATTGGGTGGTGAAGCCGCGGGCGGAGGCACTGTCGCGCTGCGCCTGGAAGCCCGCCTGGTTGTTGGCCATGCCCATGTTGTCTTTTTTCGCCCGTTCGCTGATGATGCGTTGTGCTACGATCCTGCCCAACGAATCGCCGGCGGCCAGGTCGCTGGCCACGTTGGCGCCTGCCCAGAGCCTGCTGTTTTTGTGCTCTTCGGCCTTTTCGGTCAGGTACGCCACTTCATTGGGAAAGATGAATTTCAGTAGCTCCCGCGAAGCGGCGGCCACTACGGCATCTTCGGAAGGGTAGGAGGGCAGGTCGTTGCTTGGGATCAGGGGCTGGATGCTGCCGTCATTTTTGTAGGGCGCCAGGCGGTTGTACTGGAATTTGTAGTGCCAGCAGGCCACCAAGGCATCGTATTGGGCGACTGAAAGGAGCGCAAGGGCACGGGCAGTGACGGGCGGCGTGGCGATCGGAAGCCGGGGATAAGCGCCAGGGTTTGCAGGATCGGGGAGCGGGTAGGTGCCATCCGGGTTGTTCCTGGGCAGCACGTTGTAATTGGCGGCCAGTTCCAGGGCGATTTTGTTCCAGCGCGCAACGCCGTTCTCGCCCCACCACACAGCCAGTTCCTTTTGTTCGGAACTTGCTAAAGCCATTGCGTCTTTCAGGTCGGCGATCTCAGTCAGGTAGGCGGCTGAGCCAACTGCATCGGGGGCGGCAACCGGGATTTCACTCCCATTGGATAGGATATAGGTTTTCCAGTTGCCGGCGCCAGCATCTAAGCTGGTTTCAGGGTATGGGGCTTCAATCGGGCTTTCGGGCGGCGTTTTGTCGCAAAAGCTGAACGTGAGGGTGATGCCCAAAAGGAGGGCCAGGCGATATGTTGGACGAGTGCTCATTTTTTTAATGTGATAATTTGATAATGCGATAATTCGATAATGGGGCAAGGTTTGGCGGCTGTGCCGAAGAGGCTACTTTGAAGCTGCTTCTTTTTTGTTCACATCCAGGAAATAGGTGCTGCCAACGGTCCAGGTAAGTGATTGGCCGACGTTGCGCCCCTGCAAAACCTGGCTGATAGTTGCCAGAATGCCCCAGCGTTTGTTGATAAACCCTTTCCCGAACCAGCCTACTTGGCTGGCCGCCATCTTGTTGGTGGGCTGAGGCGCTTCGTTGTAGCGGATATCGTCGCCGGAAAGTCCGGTAAAGGAGTCGAACCAGATTTCGGTTTGAAAGCGGGGCTTGATAAAACCGAGCCTTACAGAATAGTCGAACACATTTGGCACGGGCATTTCATCGCTGTAAATCAATTCGTTGTCAAAGATGTAGGAGTCCCGGTCGGTTATCATGGTGCTGCGCCAGGTATGGCCTGCCTGGGCGGTGGCGTAAAGGCCCATGTCGGCGGTGTAGTTGAGTATGGCGCGCAGCGAAGCCGTTTTTGTATGAAGGCCAATGCTGAAGGGCAAAAAATCGCCCGGATAATTGGTCACTGGGCTAGAGAGGCCGCCGGTGGCCTGCACTTTGAACTCGCCGCCGAGCGCTTCTTTTTCCAGTGCCTGGTATTTTATGAAGACGGCGAGGTCTTGCATGCCTTTTAGCCCGGCGATATAGCTGTCGCTGGCTTTTGTCCACACATAGGGCAGGCCGACCATCGCGTTCAGCTTGTCGCTGATGCCGTAGTTGGCCATCAGCAGGGCGTTTTGGGTGATAAAAGTGCCCAGGTTTGGGTTGTCGCGCTTGGTTTCGCCTTGCCAGTAGTCTTTCCAGGCGCTGTTGGAGTACTGCCCGAGGATACAAAGCTGACCTTGGGGCATCATGAGGCCGTCGTTGGGCGATTGGGCTGTGGCTGCAGAAGCCAGCAGCGATAATAGAAAGAGGTAGATGTTCCGCATAGTTGTAGCGATATGAGTTTAAAATCGCCACAATATTAGAGGCACTTTTCCTGGTGCGGGCTTAGAATTGGCTTAGGATGATTTTAGCGCTATTGGGCCGCATAATACCGCGCCCCCAAAGTAGTGCCTTCTGCACCGATGCGCTCCAGTGCCCAGCGGCCTTTTTCCTGGCATATCGGCTCCAGCAAAGTTTTGTTGTGCAGGGCCTCATATTGATCGTAGTCGATGGCTTGCCGGTTTCTCAATTTGGAAAAAACCTGGAAATGCTGCACCACCTTTTCCCATCCAGGCTGCACGACCCCTTCGAATACCTTGGCTTTCGAACCGCTGCCATAGGCCACAAAACCGAAACGTTTTTTGTCGAGCCGAGCCTTTTCTGCCCAATCGCATTCCAGCGTGCTCATCAAGGCCAGGAAAATAGAAGCGGTGTAAAGGTTGCCCGTCTCCTGACTGGCGCGCTGGGCTTTTTCCAGTTTTTGCTGCACGAAACGCCGGTACATCGATGATTCGCTGACGGCCTTGAGAAAGCCCTGGTACGCCTTGGCGTAAGCTTTTTTGTCGTCAAAACGCATGGCTTCCAATTGTGGGAACTTGAATTTCTCCTGGTCTTTTTCCCACAGGCCCTTATCTTTTCTTTCCTGGACAAATTGCTCCACGTACATGCGCTTGGCGTGGAAAGCATAGGGCAAGTGAAAGATCATGCGCGCCCACCGCTCGGACAGCGCCGGGAATTTGCCTTTGCCGAACAGCCCGGCCTCAACCGCCCGATTGCGGAAATCATCCAGCGCTTCGGTCATGCGGTTCTGGTAGCATAGGTTGGAAAACTGGCCGTCAAATACCGGCGTTTCCGTGAACCGTTCCCGGCGGGGCTTGTAAAAGTCGTGCACGCTTTCCATGGCCACCCCAATCGTGCGGCGCAGGGCCAACAGCCTGGGCTGGGCTTTGACCAACATGGCTACCGCGCCCGCGCCCTGGGTGTATTCCCCGGTAGAATGCAGCTCGTACTTGGCGATGTCGCTGGCCACCACGATGCCGATGTTGCGCTTGTCGGCAGCAACCCAGTCGAGGGTGTTGTGCAGGGCATCGATAGCGCCGATGCAGGCGAACGTCATGTCCAGCACGTCGCAATGCCGGAAACAGTCGGCGCCCCAGCGCTGCGCAAGCCGTTTAAGAGCCATTTCCACGGCATAGGTTGCGGTAGGCTTGGCTCCATCCAAGGCGCTCTCTGTGCCCAGGTAAATGCGCCCGATCTGCCGGGGATCGAGTTTGTTGCGCTCGATCAGCTCAATGACGGCTTCTGCTGCCATGGTAGCCGCATCTTCATGCACGTCGCAAATAGCCATTTTTTGAAGGCCCAAGCCTTGAGAAAGCTTTTCGTACGGGATTTCGCGCTTTTCTGCCAGGGCGCGGATGTCAAAAAACAGTTTTGGCACGTAGAGCGCCATGTCGTCTATACCGATCATGTCGTTGTTCGTTGTTCGTTGCTTGCCCGCCGTAGCCTTGGCGGAGGAGGGTTCGTTCGCTTTGTGAAGGCCAATGGCCAACGGCTAACAGCCAATGGTCGATAGCCAACGGCACGCGGTAAAATAATTGGTAGGGAGAAAATGGCCGGTGGTGACGGCTTTTTCATTTCATTTGCCTTTCAGGCTGGCAAATCGGATGAATTTTCGGAGGTTTGTGCTGGAAAACAGTTTTACGCTCAGAATTGTTTAAACGATGCTCAAATTAGACGACAAACTCAAGGCTGCAATTGCCCGTATGCCGGTTGCGGAGAAAGACAAAATACTGTTGCGGCTTGTGGCTAAGGATAAAAAGTTGGTGAACCGGCTGATATTTGAGTTGATAGAAGGCGGCGATACCCGCGACGAACGGGCAGCAGCGTTGAAGGAAGAAATACAAAAAGACCTCAGGAATGCCAAGCTTTACGATCTGACGCCCGGCTTCCTGTTGCTTTACCTGCGCAATTGGAATGCCAGGATCACCGAGCATGTACAGGCAACCAAGGACAAGTCGGGCGAGGTCGCCCTCACGGTCTTTATGCTGGCCGAGGCATTCCGCATTCACCGAGAGATGCTGGATTCGTTTCCCGACCGGCGGAGCGATACCCTGGCCCCCTACATGGTGAAGCGCTTGAAAACCATCATCGGCAAAGCGGAAAAGCTGCATGAAGACTATTTTATCGAATTTAGGAGCGACATGCAGGCGTTGTTGGCACATATTTGGTCGTTCAGGCCAACCCAACAATTTGCCCTTGAAGCAGCGCTGCCACGAGAATGGAACCTATAAAATCAGACATTTACCCAACCATGCAAGCTGGAAAGATATTGCTCAACCACGAACGCCTCGCCCTCGTCATCGAGCGGCTCTGCCACCAATTGCTGGAAGATTGGGGCGATTTTTCCAATGCCTGCATCATCGGCATCCAGCCGCGCGGCACCGCTCTGTCGAAAAGGGTGCATAAGCGGTTGCAGGAACTGCTGGAGAACAAGCTCATCGAATACGGAAAGTTGGACATCACTTTTTACCGCGACGATTTTCGGATGCCCGACGGCCCTTTGACCCCCCACCGCAACGAAATCGATTTTTTGGTGGCGGGCAAAAAAGTGCTGCTCATCGACGATGTGCTGTACACCGGACGCACCATTTCCGCCGCGTTGACCGCATTGCAACATTATGGCCGCCCGAACACGGTGGAGCTCCTGGTACTGGTGGATCGGCGCTTCAACCGCCAATTGCCGGTGCAGCCTGATTACGTGGGCATCAGCGTGGATGCGCTGGACGAGGCTTACGTGAAGGTGCGCTGGGAAGAATCGGATGGGGAGGATGCGGTGCTTATGTTCGACAAAAAGCAATGACCCGCGCTATCGTTGTTGCCAAATAACTTCTTCCGCTTTCAAGTCTTTCGCCAGTTTTCGCGACAGCACGAAAAACCAGTCGGAAAGCCGGTTCAGGTATTGGACCACAATCTCCTCGACGGGCTCTCCTGATTGGGCAAGTGCAACGACGAGCCGTTCCGCGCGGCGGCACACCGTGCGACAAATATGGCATATTGAAACAGTGGAATGGCCGCCAGGCAAGATAAAGTTTCGCAGTGGCGGCAGTGCGCTGTCCATTTGATCCATATCGTTTTCGAGCAGGCTTATATCTTCGGGAATCAGGCCCGGGGTCGGAAGTTGTTTGTCGGGGTCGGAGGCGAGGTGCGCGCCTACGCTGAAAAGACGGTGCTGTACCGTCGCCAAAATGTTTTTAACTGCTGTATCCTCTACGGCATCGCGCAAGAGGCCGATAAAGGCGTTCATCTCGTCCACGGTGCCATACGCATCCACCCGTAGATGGCTTTTGGGCACGCGCTTTCCACCAAAAAGCGCTGTTTCGCCCTTGTCTCCGGTTTTGGTATAGATTCGAAATGCCATTTTGGTAGGGATTGGTGAAAGGAAAGCTTACTTGCGGGCAAACTGGTAACCGCCTTTTTCTGCGCCCCATACTTGCTCGCCTTTTTCGTTGAACCCTTGGTCCCAGCTTTCCATCATATTTTTGGTGATGCTCACTTTTGAGGTGGCATATTTGGCGCCGCGCAAGTTGCTCTCACAACCGACGCCACGGGTGGAGCCTGTGAAGGATTTGTCGGGCTGGCGCTCCAGATAGACGGTGCAACCTTCGCGCAGCGAAAGGGATTCAGGTTTCAGGTTGTTGAAAAGTGCGGGGTTTTTATAGGCGCCGGCCCATTTTTCCGGCTCGGGCAAGGTATAGACGATGCTTTTAAAGCCTTTGTCGCCGTCGCGCATAACCTTGTACACCCGTTGGCGGTAGGGTTTGTGCTCGGCCGAGGCCACTGCCTGCTCCACGTACAGCCAATGCGCTGTTTTGTCCGGTTTCCAAATTGGCCTGATGTGCAGCCTTATGTCAAAATAGTCGGAATCGCGCTGGCTTTGGGCCTGGCTGCTGAAATCCCCGGTCATCCATTTGACTAAGGTTTTCAGGTCGCGGTCCCGCGGTGTTTGTGGTGCTGGGAACAATGTCCCGACCACGAGGAACACAACGGGGCCGCCCCAGAACAGGATTTCTTTTCTCATTGCTTGCCTTTAGGCTTTTCGGATGCCGCTTTTTCGCCGCTTCCGGGAGTTGCATCTGTGGGAGCCCCAAAGTCGTCCATGACAGGTGCGATTGGTTTTGTTTGAGCGCTTTTCATTTTGTCCATGCACGACTGCTCGTCGCCCGGCTCAACTTTTGGGTCGAAAATCTTCCCGTTGAGGACATCCCATGTTGTCGGGGCCCATTCCGCCATCGGCTTTTGGAGCTCAGTTTTTTTGGTGCGCCCTTGAGCGAGCTGCAAGCGCTCCAGCAACACTTTCTTCAACGTGGCTTTCGACATGTTGACCGCTGCTGCAAATGGTATGTCGCCCCCGACCTTGACCAGTTCCAGCAGCGTCACGCTGTGGTTCAGGGCTTCCACGCCATCTACTGTCCCGCTGAATTCCAGCAGTTTCAGTATCTCTTTGTGGTCGCCTTTTTTGGCGGCGGCGAGGTGCTCTTCGTATTTGAAGTTGGCCCATTTTGCCGTGGCGAGTACGGGCTCGAAAACGGTGACATCTGGCTCGGCAGGCTTTTCCTGCTTTTTGGATTGTGCCTGAGCAGTCTGTGTCGCGATACAAAACGCTAGGGCTGCGATGATGAAATGCTTGAATTCCATGAGAAATACTGTTAGAATGATTATCAACTTTAAGTGGCTGCAAAAGTACTGGGTTTTTGTCGGAAAGTTTGTCAAGTAAGCTTGCTGGCTTGTTTTTTTCTTGGGCATGAAATTCCTACTTTTGCGCCGCAATCCGTATTTTCACTCTAACAAACATCTTGCAGCATGGGACGCGCGTTCGAATTCCGCAAAGAAAGAAAGTTTAAGCGCTGGGCCGGCATGGCCAAAACATTTACCAGGATTGGCCGCGAAATCGCGCTGGCCGTGAAAGCAGGCGGGCCGAACCCCGAGTACAATTCCCGGCTACGGGGCGCCATCCAGAATGCGAAATCGGCGAACATGCCCAAGGCCAACGTCGAGAGCGCCATAAAAAAAGCCTCCGGCAAAGAAGCGGAAAACTTCCAGGAGATCATTTACGAGGGCAAGGGCCCTTCCGGCATTGCCGTATTGGTAGAAACAGCGACCGACAACCCCACCCGTACCGTGGCCAACGTGCGCATGTACTTCGACCGCTGCGGCGGGGCGCTGGGCACCTCTGGCAGCGTCACCTTTTTGTTCAACCACAAAGGGGTGTTCAAAATCAGCGCCGATGCCGATCTCGACTGGGACACACTTGAGCTGGAATTGATCGATGCCGGATTGGAAGAGATGAAACGTGAAGACGAGGAAGTGGTGCTTTATACCAGCTTCAACGACTTTGGCACCATGCAGAAGGCGCTCGAAGATAGAAATATCGAAACGACCAGCGCCGCGCTGGAGTTTATCCCCACCACCACAAAAAAGCTCGAAGACGCCGAGATCGAGCAGGTCATCAAGCTTATCGACAAGCTTGAAGAAGACGATGACGTGCTGAACGTGTACCACACCATGGACATGTCGGACGAATAGCCTTTGGCTCAGCTTTTTACCACAAACTCGTCGAGGTTCATTATCGCATTGGTAACCAGGCTGAAGGCGGCGCGCTCTGCGGTCGATTTTGGTGGCGACTTCGCTTTTGTGCCTGTATTGGCGGTCAAAACCCCAAGAAGCAAATGCGCTTCCTTGGGGTTTTCGGTATAAAAGTCTATCCCCTTTTGGTAAAGTTGCGCCAGAGCAGCCAGTTTCTCCTGGGAAATCGCGCGGCCAATGGCGCGTTGGTAGGCCGCAGAAATCCAGTCTTTTTCCGCACCTTGCACCTTATTGATTATAGTGTCTGCCAGGAAACGCGCGGCCTCTACAAACACGGAATCGTTCAGCATCACCAAGGCCTGCAAGGGCGTGTTGGTGCGGATGCGCTGGGCGGCGCACACTTCCCTCGGCGCCAAATCGAAGGTTACGGCGCTGGGGTAGGGGCTGCTGCGCTTGACGAAGGTATAAACCGAGCGCCGATATTGGTCTTCGCCTTTGCTTTTTTCCCATTTGTCGCCGCTCCAGGGCGATTTCCAGATGCCTTCGGGCTGGTATGGCATCACGCCTGGGCCGTACATCTTGCTGCTCAACAGGCCTGCCGCTGCCAAAGCCTTGTCGCGCAGCTGTTCCGCGCTCAGGCGCAGGCGCGGGCCTCGGGCCAGAAACACGTTGCGCGGGTCGCGCTCGAGCGCTGCCGCGTCCGCACGGGAATCCTGGCAATAGGTGGCGGAGAGCACGATCTCGCGGAGCAGTTTTTTCAGGCTCCATTGGTGCTCGTGCATGTAGCGCCAAGCCAAATAGTCGAGCAGTTCGGGGTGCGAAGGCGCAATACCCTGCGAACCGAGGTCATCCAGCGTCTCGGCCAGCCCCAGTCCGAAAAGCTGTTCCCAAACGCGGTTGACCATCGTGCGGGCGGTGAGCGGGTTTTGTTTGTCGCAGAGCCATTGGGCCAGGCCAAGGCGGTTGCGCGGCGCTGTTGCGGGCATTGGCGGCAGTATTTTCGGGGTGCCGGGCTGAACGGCCTCCCCGTGCACCAACCAGTTCCCGCGCTCAAAGACATGGGTCTGCCTTGCCATGTCGGGCGGGTTCTCCTGCATGATCGGGGTGAATTCCGAACCGGTGCGCAACAAGTGCCAAAAGCTGTCTTTGGCGGCGGCCCAGCCCGACTTTTCGGCCCCAGGAAATGGTTTGGTGAAGCGCATCCAGTCGAACATGAGCCCCGTTTCTTCCGGTTTTTTCAAATTGGGGTTCTCATAGCGGAACCACAGGTCGTGCGTGCCAGGCACAGTGTTGAAATCGATGGGCTGTATTTCCCTCCCCCCGGTTTTTTTGACCTCGGTTGAAAACAGCAGCGGCCCATCGGGCTGATCGAGGTGCACATTGAGCCTGCCCTTCTCGACGCCCGCGGCATAGCGCCAAACCAACTGGCTCTTGCCGTCGAGCTTCACCATTTTCAAGCGCGCCTGCCCGTGGTTGCGCATGGTGAGCCATTTGGTGTCGTACAGCTCGCAGTTGCGGAAGGAGTCTGTCGCGACAGAATAATAGGCCGGTTGCCAGGTTTTTACAAAATGCTCGATATCACCCGCTTGTTCTGGGCTTACATTTTGATCGAGCCAGCCTTTCAGTTTCAAGAATTTGAGGCTGTCCGTTTTGGAAAAGTGACGCAGCGCGGGGTAGTCCTCCCAGGTGTCTTCGTCGCGGGTGTTGTTGAAGAATGCCATGAACTGGTAGTATTCCTCGTGTTGGAAGGGGTCGTAGGGGTGGGCGTGGCATTGCACACAGTTGAAGGTGCTGCCCATGAGGGCCGTCCAGGTGGTGTTCACCCGGTCCATCACGGCGGCCACCCGAAATTCTTCGTTGTCGGTGCCGCCCTCGTCGTTGGTCATGGTGTTGCGGTGGAACCCGGTGGCGATGAGCTGGCTTTCCGTGGGGTGGGGTAGCAAGTCGCCGGCGAGCTGTTCTGTCAGGAACCGGTCGTAGGGCATGTCTTCGTTGAAGGCGCGGATCACCCAGTCGCGGTAGCGCCATATAAAGCGGCGGGAATCGCGTTCATAGCCCTTGGTGTCGGCATAGCGGGCCAGGTCGAGCCATGTGCTGGCCCAGCGCTCGCCGAAGCGGGGGGAAGCCAGGAGGGAATCGACCAAGGTCGCATAGGTCATTTCGGAGCCGTCCTTCATGTAGTTATCGCGCAGGGCATCGGGCAGGGGCAGCCCGATCAGGTCCATGCTCGCGCGTTGGGCTAATGTGCTGCGGTCTGCTGCTGCTGCGGGCTGCATGTGCTCTTTCTGGAGCCGGTCGAGCACATACCAGTCGAGGTTGTTTTGAGGCCAGTTGCTGGTTTGGGCGGGCCAAAGCCCCCAGAACCTGGCTTGGGGTTTTGGCACGTTTGGGGCTTCTACAGGCCGGTACGACCAGTTCAGCTCCCATTTAGCCCCTTCCTTGATCCATTGTTTGAGGATGGCGATTTCTGCGGCTTGCAGGGGGGCTTTCTTGTACGGCATCCTGTGCTCCGGATCGTGGCTTTCCAGCCGCCGTATCATCTCGCTTCCCTCCGGGTTGCCGGGCCTGATGGCCGGCCTCCCCGATTCGGTAGGCGAAAGGGCGGCTTCGCGGGTGAGCAGGCTGAAGCCGGCCTGGCGCTTCACCCCGCCGTGGCAGGCGATGCAATGCTTGTTCAGGATGGGCTTCACCTGGACGTTGTAATCGATCCGGGCGATGTGGATGTAGGGTAATGCCGCTGCCACCAGGACGGCGGAAACCAATAAAATGAACGTTTTTGTCAGTTTTCGGCTCATACGCGGCTCCAAAGTACTGGATTTTTTGCTTCTGCCCATTCTCAGGGCAAGAAATGGAGATTCCGACGTAGTGTCGCAGTAGTTTGTTGTTGGAGAAATTTAATTTTGCCATAGTCGTTTTTTGGATAAAAAAATGGCATTTTTTTAAACAGGATCGTTCTTCAAAAACAAAATAATATGCTGAAAAATCGATTTGTTTTTGCAATTTTCAGAATATTAATTTATTTGTTTGCGTTCATGTCTGGAATTTGCTTTACTTTTGTGCTCAAATCCAACAAATCGCGCACCTGATTTCATCAACAATATAAGTCAAAGACAAAATTTATGGCAACGAAAAAAGTCTCCGCCCAGAAAGTTGTCGCCGAACAACCAGTAAAAACGGCAAAAACCACCAAGACCGCCACGCCAGCTGTAGCTGCTGAAAAAGTAGCATCGCCGGCCAAAGCTGAAAAAGCCCCTGCCGCGAAAAAAGCAGTTGCTGCTGAAAAGGCCGAAAAAGCGCCTGCTGCCAAGAAAACCGCAGCGACTTCAAAAGTGACCTTCACCCTCCCAAAAGAGGTGGCTGAGAACGCAGAAACAGTAGCCGTGCTCGGCGATTTCAACAACTGGCAGAACGGCGTGAGCCTGAAAAAGCAGAAAGACGGCTCCTTCACCACAGCCATCGAGCTGGAAAAAGGCCGCAGCTATGAGTTCCGTTTCCTCATCAACGGGGAGAAATGGGAGAATGCCCCGAATGCAGAGGCATACAAGCCAACGCCTTTCGGCGCGTACAACTCGGTTGTAACTGCTTAATTTAAACCAACTTAAGAATAAAAACACAGCTTGGGCCACTCCTGACGGGGTGGCTTTTTTTTTGTTTTTTTTACCGAACCTTTATTGCAATTTGCCCATGCTCTTGGCACAGCTTTAGCGGGCCTTGATTTTGGCAGGCCCACCTTTGCACCATCATCCGGCTCGAAAAAGTCCTTACTTGAAAAACCGGGAAAGTGTTGGCAGCAATCGGGCATCGGGCGCCCAGCAGGATGAGTTGCCGCCACAAACGCTCCCAAAAACGACCAAACAATGTTTGTTGAAGAAACCCTCGCAACCCCGCAGTCCTTTAAGTTCAAAGGCAACGCGCTTGTGACCACCCACGAATTGCCCTCCACCGGCCCCTGGCCCGCCGACCTGAGCAACCAGCGGCTCATCCAAACCGAACAAGGCGTACATTTTCACTTCAGCTGGAGCGTAGAAGGCGTTCTGGTGCCCCTGCTCGACCGCGGTATGAAATGGAAGGTGCAAGTCTTCTTTGAAAAATGGGGCGAAAGCGAATCGCCGGTGAACCCGTCCGTGTCTGTGCCCTACAACCAGACCAGCGGCTACAACTACCGCGCGCTGATCAGCATCCCCGCCAATACCCTCACCGAAGGGGTTTACGACGTGGTAGCCGTGTTGCGCCTGTACGATGCCAACAACGTGCCGCTGCCGGTGGCCGGCTACGAAGAGATGGGCAAGTTCCAGTTCTTTGAGTCAGCCTAAGCGATTGGCTTCCTGGCTTCTGAAGGCCGCCCCATCGCCCGCTGTGGGAAGGGGCGGCTTTTCTTTTCCGGCCATTGCATCCTATACCCAAACTACTGTGGTTTGCGAAAATATACTGTGATTAAAGTGATTTGTATGATTTGAGTGATTAAAAACATCTGATTCTCAAATGATTATGCGATCGCGATTTTCACAACCACTTTGCGTTGACTATACCAGGAGGTAAATCCTTCATAATCAATTGAATCCATCCTGAAAATCTCGCAAATCACTGGAATCTTGGTAAAACAGCCCAAAATTTCCTAAAAAATGAGCCATTCCCACAAAGAAAAGCGCACCAAAGAGGAGGTCGTGCGCCTGCTCGAGCGCGCCATCGGGCAGGAAGAAGCCCTGCTCGAAAAAATAAAAGCCCTGGAGGCCGATCTGGCCGATTGCCGGCACAAGGCAACGAACCCGCGCCACGAGGTCGATGCGCTGGCTATCCCTGCCAGCAAGGTCTCCTTTCGCCTCGATTACTACCGAACGGAAGATAACGGCCCGCTGAAGTGCATCGTCGAGCATCTGCCTTCCCGTGAAAGCCAAACCTTTGATGGGGAAGATTTTGGCCAGATCACCGCCTTCGTCGCGCAATTCGTGCGGGTTGCCCCCAGCCAAAGGCCCAAAAAAGCCCCGACTGCCCCTCCCGAACCGGTAGAAAGCCCGCCGCCCGCTGCTGCCGCAACACGCTCTCCCTTGCTGAAAAAGCTGCTGCCCGAACTCTTTGGCGCGCCGCCGCCGATGCCGGAAAAGCCTGTAGAAAAGCCGGCTGAAACAGCAGCCGCCAAGCCGCTCAGCGCTCCGTTCCTGGTGCTGACCGACGATGAGGGCGGGAACAAGCGCGCCATAAACAAGGGCCAGGCGATTCAGATACTGTTGCCGATGCAGGACTTGCCTGTGTTTCAGGGAAAGCCCTGCAGGCTAAACCTTACCGCCGTGTCGCTGGAAAAGAAGCCGCACCCGACCTTGAACACCTTCGCGCACTGCTTGCCCGGCCAGGAGAATTTGCAAGTCCCCATCCAAGGCCTGCCCCTGGAGTTGGGCGTTTACCGTTTGATGCTGAGCATGACGCTCCGGGATGCCCCGAAACTGGCCCGGTATGAAGATAGCCGCCTGTTGATCGTGCAGTGAAGCCCTCAATTCTCGGACAGGCCGATCGTCAGCGCAGACATATCCTGCGCCTTCGTGCTGGCGCCCGTGTGCTGCGCTTCAGAGCCGCCGCGCCGCACCCGCATTTGCCCGGTTTGCCAGTTCAGGCGGCGCTCATAGCCGGGGCAATGCGGGCAGCGCCATACGATCCAGTTGCCTTCCCGGTGGCTGGTGCAGTGGTGTGTCGTTTCAGGGAGATCGGAAAAAGAAAATTCGCCCATGGTGCTTAGCAAGTTGAAATTCAAAAAAGCGGCATGGGGCGAATGTTGCCGGGGATAAGCATCTGGGACAAAAATGGAGCCAATTTTTGGTTAAATCTCAATAAAACCCAATTATTATTTCAAAACAAAAAATGAAGATTTGCCCAAAAGCCCTATGTAAGTTTGGAGTTATGCGTAATTTCTGAATAAAAGGCTAAAAAAGTTGGCGGAGGCGGAATTATTTGCATTAAAAAACGTTTATATTTGCACCGAAAACCACGCCGCATTCCGCATTCCGCATTCCGCATTCCGCATTCCGCATTCCGCATTCCGCATTCCAAAATCCAAACTCCCCAGAATATGGCAACCCCAATTGTTCTATTCCTTGGCCGAAACGAACCACTGCTCCACACCCTCCGCAACCAGGTCGGGGGCAACTACGTCGTTTCGCAAAGTTCCACCCTCGCACCCAGCCTACCCAATGGCCTTCCCTTGCAGGATATCAGCATGATCGTCATGCAGCACGAGCCTGGGCACAAGGAGACGTTGAAGGAGATACGGCAATACAGCCGCGAAATCCCCGACGTGCCGGTGGTGGTGTTCACCTCCGATTTCTCCGGAAGCAATGCCCGCGCTTTCCTCAAATCGGGGGCTGCCGACGTGCTGCCGCTCAATACCAGCGCGGAAGACGTGCTGGCCTGCTACGAGGCTTACCTCCCCGGCTTCAAGATGGCGCCAAAGAAAAAGGCCAAAGCCCGCCCCGGCGCAAAACCCTCCCTGCTACTGGCCACCGCTGCCTCCGGGATGATGACTGCCGTCCCGGGCTTGGCAATGTCGCCACAGCTCAGCCTCGCGCCGCCGCAAGGGCAGCAACGAGAGCAGCCCGAAAACTATATGGCAGGGCTCGTGCTCAAGTTCCTGGGCTTCTTTTCCATCATGGTGAACGGCAGGAAGGTGGAGTTTACCAAACAGGCAAAGCTCCTTTTCGCCTACTTAGCCTACAACCACCCACGCGCCTTCAACCGCGAGCACCTGGCGCGGGTGTTCTGGCCCGACAAGCACGAGCACCAGCCGGAAAGCGCGCGCCGCAGCCTGAACGTGGAGATCGCTACCATCCGGAAAGCCCTGCGCAGCCAGTTGGGCCTGAGCCGCGATTTCATCGTCTTTGAAAAAAACCACTACCGGCTCGACGTTGACCTGCCCATCAGCTCCGATGTGCTGGAGTTCCGGGAACTGTGCCAGCAAATACAGGAGTTTCGCCGGGCCGACAAGCCCGTGACCGATGCCATGTACCAGGCCGTGATTCAGGCGTACAGCGGGGCGTTCCTCGAAGATTGCCCCGCCGATGCCATGAATTGGGTAGAAGTGGAGCGGCAGCGGCTCAGCGCTGTTTTTGAACAGGTCGCAGAGCAGTACAGCGCCCAGCTTTTCGATGCCGAGGATTATTGGAAGGCCACCGCTGTCTGCCACGAGATACTGAGCCACGACCCCAACATGGAAGTCATCCACCGCCGCTTGATGCTGTGCTACAGCCGCTTGGGCATGGCCCACCGGATGGAGGAGCAGTATAAACTGCTGTGCCAGATACTGAAGGCGCGGTTCCAGTCGAAGCCTTCGGCGGAGACGCAGCGGGTGTATGAGGGGCTGAAGTAGTTGGAATGCGGAATTCGGAATGCGGAATTCGGAATGCGGAATTCGGAATGCGGAATTCGGAATGGTATGTGGATGTTGAGTACAGTTATTCGGGGGAAGGTTTTTGTTAAAGTCAATCCAAAAGGAACCAGGCTTCAATATTCTGATTATCTTGTACCATCAAAATTTACTCATTTATTAACCCCATTAATTATGAACAACTTATATTCTCGGTTCTCGGTTCTCGGTTCTCGGTTCTCGGCAGTTTGATGTTTCTCTTCATTACACTTTCTTTGAAACCTGTTAACGCACAAGGGTTTTGTAACAACTCCGGCAGTGGTAGCGGTTCAGGCGGCCAGTTCTGCGATGAGGCTGAAATTGAAGATTGGGACGATGTGTTTTTTGTCCGGATAAAGCTCCATATTATGCGGGGCTCTTTGGGAAATGGAGGTCAAAGCCCAGCCCAGATCGAAGAGGCGTTGAGCTATTTAGATCGCGACTATAACAAGTACAATATTTTTTTTTCATGATTGTGAGGTTGATTACATTGATAATGACGATTGTATAAGTGGCCTGAGCATAGTTGACACGAATTTTGGTCAATGTTTATCCCAAGGGGATGAGGCTTCGGATGCTATAAATATCTACTTGTTTCCAGGTCAAACAGATACCAACTTTTTTGGTGCGGGCGATGCGTTCTTTGTACCTACCACTAAATTTGGCCTTATTGGAAAAATAGTACCCTTATTTGACCCAAATTTCTCAATGATTCGGTCGTTTTCTATGGCTCATGAGATGGGGCATTGCCTTGGTTTGTACCACACGCACTATAGTACCGGTGAAACCAGTGGTGGCACGACTAAATGCCTTTCAGATAAAGAGTGCGTGAGCGGGATAAATGGCAGTGAAGCTGGAGATATAGTTTCCGACACGCCTGCAGACCCAAACATGCAATCGGGGACTTCTAGCTTTTCAGATGTTTCCATATCAACCTGTACATGGGATGTCATAAAGACCAAAATTCGGTGTCCTGTAATCCCAATTTGGATTATGACCCAGACGAGACTAATATGATGTCCTATTCCTGGATTCAATGCTACCGGGATTTCAGCCCCGGCCAGGTGCGGCGCATGCGGCACCATTTAAAAATGAGCAGTACCCTTGCCCCGACAATCATCCAACCGGAACATATATCCGGCAACACTACCTGGACTACGGCCAATATTCCGGGAGGTGTCAAGTTCATCGACGATGTCTTGATAGTTGACCCCGATTTTACACTTACGGTAAATGCCGGAGTCACAGTAAAATTCAGCAATCAAGGCCGCCTGATTATTATACCTGGCGCCACTTTGCGCTTGAGCGGCACGCTCACCGGTCAAACTTGTAGCAACAGCAATACCTGGAAAGGCGTTGAAATTTGGGGCAACAGCAATGCCTCCCAAATCCCGGCAAACCAGGGCCGATTCATCGGCAATACAGGCGCGATAATTGAAAATGCAGAGATCGCGTTACAGACTTGGGGCGGCGATGAGAGCCTGGGTAGCGGGGGCATGATTGCCGCCAAGGGCGTCAGCTTTCTGAACTGCCGCACCGCCGTATCGATAGCGCCGTTCATATCCTCGAACTATCAGGCGCGATTTACCAACTGCACCTTTAAAAACACCTCCGGGTACCTGCACAACCAGCCTTTTCGCTATTTCAACATCCTGCGCGGGGTACGGGGCGTACAATATGCCGGATGCAAGTTCGTCAATGAATCCGTTCCTGCCTCTAGTGGGACACCAGCTGATATTGGGTACGGGATTTTTGCCTTTGATGCCGGCTTTTCGGTTTTCCCGGATTGCAGCGCGCCTACCTCCAGTTGCCAGCGCTCCAAATTCGAGGGCCTGGGCTATGGTGTATTTATTGGCACCGACAAATATGCCCCGATCGCGCACACGATCCGGGAAGCTGATTTTACGGACTGTTACGTCGGGATCGAAAATTCCGGGGTTGCCATGGGCACGATGGTGCTCAACAAGTTCAACTTGGGCACTTTGCCAGGGGGCGATTTTATCCCCGGCCAATTGGGCATCGGGATGTTCGACAACCTGAACGGCTTTACCTTGGAAGAAAATGAATTTGTAGGCGTCAGTTCTAGTGTGCGCACCTACGGCATTATTTGCGCGCAGTTGGGTGAGTTCAGCAATGTGGTGCGGCGCAACAAATTCACCAACGTTACCCTTTCCAATGGAGCGCTGTCTAAAAATGCCGAAGAAGGCGCTTTCCCGCCACGCGGGCTTTATTACGACTGCAACACCAACATCGACATAGCAGAATACGATTTCAGCGTGCTCGGCACTATTCGGAGTGAGCAGGGATTGCAGATTGCTCCAACAATTTATAGGCCAGCCGGGAACAAATTTTCCTATACTGGTAGCCCAAGCGATAGGGATTTTGCAAATCCATTTGGTGGTGTGAACTATTATTATCTACAGAATACGACAAATGAACAACCGATTGACTTTTTTGGGATAACCCCAATTCAACAAGCTAGTGCCAACGGATGTGAAATGGTATATTGCAACCTTCCCTGCACAGAGCCGCACGAAGGTGATATTGCCACAATAAAACAGGGTTTCCACCACAGCAAGGCGAACTATTCGGAGGCCAAATCGAACTATGAGTCTGCCCTTTCGCACAACGAACCTGCCATGGCTGCCCAATTCAGGCAGGAAGCCGGGCATTACAGGCAAAGGATGGATACGGCTGCCTTTGCAGTGTTGAATATGATGCTGGTCGATACCTTGAATACCTATGTTGGCGATTCCATCCGGCAATGGATTCAAAATTTGGGCACTTTAGGGGCAGAGCTCTCCTGGGCAGGCGATTTTCTGGCCATTGGCGGCCTTGAAACTGCAAACGAAATCATGGAAGATATTCCGGTCAATTTTTCGTTAAGCACTGCAGCAGAAACTGATATTGATCAGGTAAAAAGCTTGTTCGAGCAGCTTTCCTTGTACAAACCCTACAACTTGAGCCGGCAAACCATGCAGCAACTGGAAGTGCTTGCGCTGGATACCATTGGTTTTGCGCCCCCATTGGCCCGCAACTTTCTTCGACTGAACGGAAGGGACTTTCCACCGTACATTTTGCCGGAAATAGGAGAGCGGCACCAGCCAGGAAAACCTAATTTCAATGTAGGTAAGCTGAATGTTGCCGTATTCCCCAATCCGGCACAAGATTATGTTGTTTTTTCATTGCAGACAAATTTGGAGATTGCCTTCAATATTACGATTTGTGACCCAATAGGCAAGATTGTATGGGAATACCACGGGAAAAGCCTGAAAAACAGGTAGTCTGGGAGGCATCTTCCATCCGGAGAGGCCTCTATTTCTTTCACATCGAAGGAAAGCGGGGCATTCGAAGTGGAAAGTTGATGCTGAACTAGCCTGTTTTAACCAATTGAGTATTTGTTGCTATATTTGCCTGAATTTCACCCTGAACACAATTCTCAATCCATTAGAACATTCCGCATTTTTACCCGCCGTAGCCAAGGCGTAGGCGGGCCGCACTCGATATGACGCTCGAACGCTTCTCCCGCATCGCCGACGACCCCGACCTGCTTCGTACCATCACCTACGAGGAGCTGAAGACTTTGGCGCTGGCATATCCTTATGCGCACAACCTTCGGTACTTGCTGGCCATCAAAGCCCGCCAGACCGAGCACCCGGATGCGGTGAAAAATATTGCCACGGCGGCGGCCTACAGCTTGAACCGTATCCAACTGTTCCGCCTGGTGGCGCCACAGATGCTGGCCCCTCAGGCGCTTTGGGCAGAAGAAGAAGTGTTGGAACTAAAACCAATCGAAACCCTCAAACGAAAACTTGAAGAAGAACTCTCGGCTGTGGATCGGGCTGCCAAACAGAAGGAAGCCCCGGCAGAAGCGCTGGCAGCGCCCACGTCAGGATCGGCAGAAACAACTACGCCACCATCTCTGACATCCCCTGCGCCTGAATTTTCTGCCGAAATTGAAGAAGTGCCGCTGCCAAAAATTCCATACCAAACTTTTGCGGCCTGGTTCGAAAGATTCAAGCCACAGGCGCTGGATGCAGCCGTTACCGAAAACCATGCTGCTACCGCTGAAGAGGCAGTTGAAAAGGAGGCAGAATTGCCAGGAATTCCCGCACCAGAAGTTGATAATCAAGAAGTTGAAGATGATAATGCTGAGGGTGTGTTAAATGAAGAACCTTCCAAAAAAGGCGGTATCGCGCAGATACTGGCGGAGAAAAGCGTGGCCGAGAACAAGGACGTCATCTCTGAAACCTTAGCCAAACTTTACGCCAAGCAAGGATACCGCGAAAAAGCAATTGCGATGTACGAAAGACTGGGCTTGGTGTTTCCCGAAAAAAGCGCGTACTTTGCGGCCGAAATTGACAAACTAAAAAAATAGAACAATATGTTATCCACCATTACGATCCTGATTGCCCTTGTCAGCGTGCTGCTGATCCTGGTGATTTTGATGCAAAATTCAAAGGGCGGCGGCATCGACCCAAACTTCGGCAGCCAGGCCCAGTCCATTTTAGGCGCATCGCGCTCCACTGATTTTATCGAAAAAGCTACCTGGGTGCTTGCAGGCGCGCTGGTCGTGTTGTGCGTTGTCGCGGTGCTGACCGTTGGCGGCGGCGGCGCTACAGAGACCGTGGTTCCCCTGCAATCGCAGTAGTACTTCGAATCTTTATCAAAAAAGCCCTTCCTGGACTTCCGGGAAGGGCTTTTTTTGGTGCGCTACTTGAACTTGCCAGATAGCTTTTCAAAGCTCGGCAGATGGCGGTGGTGGTACATGTCCACCACCTGCCCGTTTTTCCAGACAACTATCCCCGGGTTGGCGCGGATGATGGTCTTGAGCAGCTTGTCGTCGGCGCGGTAGAAGGGGTATTTTGCCCCCACTTTCCGGGCAAAGTCGGCTGAGTGTTCGCTGTCGCCGTATGTGGTGATGGCATATACTTTCCAGCCCGCTTTTTCCGCCGCTTCTGCCAGCGGGTTGATGCCTTTGGTATAGAAGTCGGCGTATTCGGGCGTTGGGATGAACACCTTTTTGCTGATTTGTTTTGGCTGAACCGACACGACCCGCTGCTGGTAGCGCATTGAATCTTTGGTAACGGCAATGGTATCGGTAGCCCAGGTGGTATCCTGCACGGTGATGGTTTCCGTTTGCTCGCTGCCGTACAATTTGTAAGCCACGATCATCAGGCTATAGCCTTCTTCCTCCAGCAGCTCGTCGGTAACTTCCCCGTTTTCCACGCTTTCCACGGCAAATTCGCTCACCTTTGTCTTGGTGATGGGTGTTCTTACACTGTCAACCAGCACATACCAATCCGTTTTGATCTGGTCTTTCACTTTCCAGCCTTTGTCTTTTGTATATTCCTTGTAATAAGTGATTTTGCCTGGCTCCGGCTCCATGAATTTGATTTTTTCGCCGGTATTGGTGTTTTCCAGCACCCAGCCCAAAATATCCACCTTTGCGCTTTCTTCCAGTGCTTTCCGCTCCCGCACGTTGCTGCCGATTTTGAACGGACGGAAATCGACCATGGGCAAGTCCATGTAGGTATTGCGCACGCAGAGCAACAGGATGGCGGCGGTCGAAATGCCGATCACTAAGTCGTGGGTACGCTTGGTCCAGAATTCATGGCTGTTGCGCGACCAAATCAGCAAGAGGATGGAAGGCACCATCAGGCCAAGATCCTTGAAAAAGGAAATTTTTGGATCCAGCTTGATGAAATCGCCAAAACAGCCGCAGTCGGTGACGCGCATTTGCTCCTTCACATAAGGCCCCCATTGGGCAAAATCAAAGAAATTTGCATCGGTGGGCACATAGCCGGTCAGGTAAGTGAAGCCGGTAAGGAAAGTGAACACGAGCATGAGCAAGAAGAGTAGCCAAGCCGTGAGCTTGTTGCGCCAGCCGATCACCAGTGCAATGCCCAGCACAATTTCCAGGATAATCATGCCGATAGAAAAACCAATGCTGTGGGTTGCCAGCCAGGGGAAAACAGGGGCAATCCCTTTCATAAAATTGGTCAAGCCAGAAAAGGTAACTTCAAAAGCGCCGAAGTAATCCTCCATTTTATAAGCGGTGCCAATCGGGTCAACGGCTTTTACCAAACCGGAAAAAATGAACCAAACCCCGACAAAATGCTGCAGGAATGTCCAAAAAATATTTTTGTGGAGCTTCCGCCAAACGGTAAAGGCCGTCAGAATGGCCCCTACCAAAGCAAACTGGATGATGAGTGTAGAAAGAGATGTCATTTATGGTAATTTTGATTTAGTAACTTAAGAATGTGATAATTATCGAATTATCACATTAAATTATCATTTTCTCTGATGAGCGCAAACACAGCATAGTTGATGATGTCCCGGTAGTTGCCTTCGAGCCCTTCAGAAACTTGCGTTTGTCCGGAATTGTCTTCTATCTGTTTGATTCTCAGTATTTTTTGCAGGATAAGGTCAGTCATGCTGCTCACGCGCATGAAGCGCCAGGCTTCGTCGTAATCGTGGTTTTTGGCCTGCAGGAGCCGGATGTTTTCTTCGATGTGGAAATCGTAGAGCTCGGCTACGCGTTCGGGGGAAAGCTCCAGCGGCTCGTTTTCCGGCAGGCTGCATTGGATCAGCGCCAAAACGCTGTAATTGACCAGGCCAATGAACTCGGCGCTCACCGGCTCATCCACTTTCTGTGCGCCTTTTTCCTCGATGTTGCGAATCCGCAATGCCTTGATGTACAACTGATCGGTGATGCTCGACGGCCGCAAGATGCGCCACGCAGTACCGTAATCGGCTGTTTTTTTTAAGAAAAGGTCGCGGCAGCGGCCTACAACGGCTCGAAACTGGTCAAGTGTTTTGTCCATAATTGCGCCGCAAATATAGAAGCTTGGCCCGCATGGTTGTGCCCATTGGGTTGTTGTTGACACAATATTTAGGAAAACGCTTTTGGTGATTGGTGATTGGTTGGATTAGTGATTGGTGCACGGCATTTTCTCTTCGGCATGGTATTGCGCTTCAGCACTCTAGTGCCGTGTCCAGTAAATGCCAGAAGTGCTGAAAAACAAATTCCACTTTGGAAAAGTATGTTGTGCACCAATCACTAATCCAACCAATCACCAATCACCAATCACCAATCACTGCCGAAACGTCCCCACCGCCTTGTCTTTGGGGTACTTGACGGTGTAGGTAAACTTCACCCGTTTGCTGGTATTGGCGGGAACCTCCAATTGCCATTTGAGTTTGCCATAGTCTTCATTAACCAGGGCGCCATCCTTTTCCAGCAGTTCCACCGTGATGTCTTTTTGCTTCGACACGGGAATCTGATCCAGTATTTCGATGTTGATGGGTATGGATTTGTTGTTTTTTACCGCAATTTCATAGGAGTAAGTCTCCTTTACGGTATTGCTGAAAATCTTTTTGCGCCCGGTGAAATCTTTGGGCTGCATGCGCTTGATGGTGATTTGTTCGTCGCGGCCGAGGGAGAGCAACATCGTATCGCTCACGGTATTGGGATTTACCTGCGTTTGCCCTATGTAGGTGTCCTGGTAAAAGATATTGGCCAATCCGGGCAACAGGTTGTATTTGCCATAGTCGCTGAGTTTGGCGAGCAGGAATACCGCAGGATCCAATTTTGGCACCGCATGGTATTCATAATCGGCCGGGATGTTTTGTTCGTCGAGGGTGACGATGTTGTCCAGCCCGTTGGCCAGAATGTCTTGCGGCTTTGGCAGGTCGAAATTGGCGATCAGGTCTTCGGCGTTGGTGGCGCCCCCGATTTCCGCTCCGGTTGGCGCAACGATGACCTCTGCCAATACCGCCCCGGCGCCTTCGGCCCGTGAGAAGTCCCGGGTTTGCGACATGTTGGGTGCAGGCGCCATTTGGTACAATTGGTCCAGTTTCTGTTTGGCATCGTCTGCGTAGGTGTACACGGGCCTGAAATCGACAAAAATCGGGGTAAGGATGGGCCTGTCGTTGTTTGCCAGCGGGTTGGCGGTTGAAAGGTGCAGCGTCACAGCTTTCCAATCGAAGCCGGAAAAGTTGCGCACATTGGCCTTGTAGAGCAATTGCAATGGCTTTCCGAAACCCTCGGAGCGAAGGTCGTATAAGGGAGTCCAGCCAGCTTGGGTGACCAGGTAGGTACAGGTGATATCCAGGCTCTGGCCGCTGGCCGCTTCGATTTTCAAGGCGATTTGCCCGGTGGTATTGGCAGTGTTGGGCTGTAATTTTTGAAGGTCGGCTTGTAGTTTTCGGTAAATTTCGTTGACTTTTCGCTCTCGTATGGTCAAGTTGAGCAGCATGTTTTTTATTTCCAGCAGGCGCTGGCGGAAAAAGGTAGTCAACTCCTTTAGCTCAGCCACACTTAGGGTCGTGGTATTTTGGGGCGGATTCGAAATGCCTATTTGCGCCATTTTTTGCGCAATAAGCTGGTTTTCGCTGTTCAGCACCTCGCGTTCGTCGCGGATGCGCGTGAACTCATCGCCCAGCAATACGAGTGAATCACGTACGATGGGCGCTCTTGGGCTTTCCGGCCCGGGTCCGGGGCTGTTCATGCTGAATACGGCACTATTTAAGGTTGCCCCGCCTTTTATGCGCACCTGCAAACTGTTGGCGTCAAAGTAAGGCGACAGGTTTTCAAAGATAATTTCTGAATTGCCAGCCGGAACTTTTACCGTAGCCACACTGCTCACTTTGGCGCCGTTGCGGTACACGGTGACTTCTGTGATTACGGGTGTGACGCGGTTTTCAGCGAAAATGTTCTGGGCGGAAAGGATGAAAAACAGGAAGATACTTTCAAGCCGCATGGGTAGAGATGTTTTTGTGAAATAAATTGGTGGAAGCCGGAGCATGGATGAACGAGGCGTGCAGGAATACATATTTATAGCCAACGAAATGTGGTTGTGAAAATGGAATGTCTGTAATCTATTGAAAATCAATTTTTCAGCATCCATCAATCCTTTAAAGCCATCCAAATCCAGGTATAAACTGCGGTTGCGAATCACGAATCAGCAAAAAAAGTTGGCGGCACATGCCTACCTTTGCGCCCTTAAAATCAACAATACTCATGATCCTTTCCAATCGCGTACAAAACCTGGCAGAATCCGAAACCCTCAAAATGGCCCGCATGGCCCGCGAGCTCAAGGCGCTCGGCCATGATGTGATCAGCCTCAGCCTCGGCGAACCCGATTTTGATACGCCAGATCATGTAAAAGAGGCAGCCTACCAGGCTTTGAAAGATGGTTATACGAAATACACGCCAGTCTCCGGCCTTCCGGAACTGACAAAGGCAATCTGTGAAAAATTCAAGCGGGACAACAACCTGGAGTTCCGGCCAGAGCAGATTGTCGTGAGCAACGGCGCCAAACAGACGATCTACAACCTGTGCCAGGCCCTGCTCAACCCGGGCGATGAAGTGCTGCTGTTTGCGCCTTACTGGGTTTCTTACCTTGAAATCGTAAAGCTCTCGGAAGGTGTGCCCGTGTGTGTATATGCCGGTGTAGAACGGGATTTCAAACCGACGCCTGAACAGCTCGACGCGGCCATCACCCCGCGCACCAAGTTTGTATTGTTTTCATCTCCCTGCAATCCTACGGGCACAGTATTCACCCGGGAGGAATTGCAAGCATATGCCGATGTGGTGGCCAAGCACGAAAACGTGCTGATTGTCAGCGATGAAATATATGAGTACATCAACTTCACCCATGAGCATGTGAGCATTGGTTCATTTCCCAATGTGAAAGACCGCACGGTAACGGTCAATGGCTTTGCCAAAGGCTTTGCGATGACGGGTTGGCGCTTAGGCTATATGGGCGGCCCCAAGCATATTGCCGATGCCTGCTCCAAAATACAGGGTCAGGTGACCAGTGGTGCGGCGTCGTTCAGCCAAAAAGCTGGCGCTGTGGCACTTATGAGCGACATGAAGCCTTCGGAAGACATGCGTGAAGCGTTTCGCGAGCGCCGTGATATCGTCATTTCCATGTTGGAAGAGATACCTGGTATCAAGACAAATATGCCGGATGGCGCGTTTTATGTGTTTCCGGAAATCAGCGCTTATTTCGGCAAAACAGACGGACAAACGCTTATCAACAACGCCGACGATTTTTGTGACTATGTGATGTCGCAAGCTTATGTCGGCCTGGTGTCTGGCGCTGCCTTTGGCGACCCCAACTGTTTCAGGCTGAGCTATGCGGCTTCTGAATCGCAGTTGCGGGAGGCTATCCGGCGGATGAAGGAGGTGCTGTCCCGGTTGAAATAGGCGCTAAAAATACCGGATGCCCCAAAACCAAGGCTCCTCGTTTTTCCGTTTCTCAGCGATGTGCTTGCGGATTAAGTCTAAGTATTCGGCATCTGTTATCCGTTTGCCTTTCAATTTTTTAGGATTGTCCAATTCTGTGCTCAGCTTGTGTGCCTCGATCTTGTCGGCAGTCATAACAAGTGCCCCATAGTTGACATCCGCCTCGAGGATCAGGCCGGGAAGGCCGCACAGGCGCTCCGGGCCGCCGCTTTGCGGGATGTCAAGGGCAAACCAGACCACGACGTGCAGTTGTTTGATGGTGTCTTCCCAGGAGGCGTTCATGCAAACATGGCCGGCAACTTCCTTGAGGTCGTTCATGATTTTCCAGTCCTGACAACGGATGGAATCTTCGACAACATATTTTTTTCCCAATATTTCGATGTGGTCAAGCATGGTGCCTTCGGCGAAGTTGCGGCGGAGGGCATAGGCATTCTTCCGCCAGGAATAGCCCATGTCGTCGTCGTTGGCGCTTTCTTGGGAGTCTTCATACAGTGTCTCGTTCGGATTGATGTACAGGTAGGCGTATTGCGTCCATTCGGACCGGCTGCCGCCCCACATGTAGGCGTTGCGCTCCTTGCGCTGCTTGCTGATATAATCCAGCGATTCCAGTTTTTTTGTCCAATCGTGTTTTATCACATAGCGGATTTTCCCTTCAATGGGCGCTGGTGCTTCCTGGGCAAAAAGCCCCGGCAACAAGCATGAAAAAATAGCAGAAAACAGCGTAAATTTGGATGGAAATGGCATGATCGAGTAGTTTTTACGGTTGACGTTTGACGGTTGACGGTAGACGTTAACGGTCCACCGTCCACCGTCTACCACCAATCATTCTTCTTCACCTTGCTTTCATAGCCCCGCACGTTGTAGCTCAGGCTGAGCATGTAATACCTGGCCAGGGTAGGGGCGACGCTTCGGGTGACAAAGTTGAGGGAGGCGTTTTGTGAAATGGTGACCCGTTGGTTCAACAGGTCGAAAGCGGCCAGACGCAGCTCGAAGCGGTTGCTTTTGCCAAGCAGCCGGCGCACGGATGCGTTCAGGATCGATACATTTCGGTTGAAGGTGAATCGGTCGTTTTTGTACAGCGAATAGTTGAAGTTGCTTTCCAGGAATGTTTTAGGGATAAATTGCCATTTGATAGAAGCATCGGCGCTGTGGTTCTGGATGTTCTGGTCGAGGTCGGGGTTGATGGCATAGGTAGTGTTGTTAAAGCCAAAATTGCCGTTCAAGCCAATGATCAGGTCCTGGTTCGGGGTAATTGACAGGCCGGCCCTGATGCTGTATCCCCTGCTGTTCGTTTCCGTCTGGATGGCATTGACAAAAACGGGAGAGTTGTTGAAGTTGAGGTTGCCGCTCAGGTTGGCGGTCAGTTTGGTTTTGACGATGGGGTAGCTCGACCACAAGCCTGTTGAGAACTGGGTGCCGCCCGCAATGTTTTCGGGTCGGGAAGTGACCCGCACCAGCTCGCCGGTGAATTCGGTTGACTGGCTTTCCACGATCTTGCTGTCGTAGATATTGTATTCCGTCCAGATGCTCAGGTTCGAAAAATTTGCGGGGTTCCAGTACCCGAGGTTCGCATTGACGCTGTGGTTGGTCTCGGGCGACAGGTTGGGGTTCCCGACGTACCGGAAGGCGGGGTTGTTGACGTTCGGCACCGGCTGGAGCTGCTGCAATTGGGGCTCGCTCACCCCATAATTGTAGCCGATATTGATGTCCATGTGGTTGGAAAACTCGTAGCTGAAGTTGACATCGGGCACGATATTGTTGAACGAGCGGCTGATGGGGCTCCCCAGCAGCGGCTCGTTCCGGTCGCGCGCGTATTCGCCCTCTAAGCGTATTTGTTGGGCAGCCAGGCCGAACGAGAAGTTAACCCCATCGTGGGCATAGCGGATCATGGAGCCGATGCGGTTGTACAGTGTGTTGTTTCTGTAAAAAATGCTCAGGCTGTCGATGCGCTGGCCTGCGTTTTCGGGGTCGGCCACTTGTCGGTTCACGTCGTTGTCGGTTTTGTTGAAATTGTAGAACGATTCCAAAAACCAGCGCTTGGTGATCGGCTCGGTGAACAACATGCTGGACTTCAGTTGCTGTGCCTTGTTGTCGTTTTCATTGGATTGCTTGATGGCGCCGGCGATGAGGCTGTTGGCGGAAAACAGGCTTTCTGTGCCAACGGTGCTGCTGTTGTTGTAGCCGCCGCTGACCGCGAAAGACCGTCCTTTTTTCTTGAATTTGTGCCGGAATATCCCAGCGGCGGATAAGCGCCAGTTGTCGCCCTGGTCGCTGTTGTCCAGGTTCAGGTTGTTGACCGGGATGCCGTTTTCGTCGGAGAAGATTTGCCGTTGGATGTTTGTGCCATCCGAGTTGCCGATCCTTCCATTTGCCTTCAATATGATCAGGTTCGTAGAGTCTATCTTGTATTCCAGTCTTGTGGACACCCCGTGATTCCCCCTGAAACTTGTCTTGCTGGTGGTATCGGCGTTGAAAAAGCTGGTGTCTGTCAGGAAGGTCTGCCGGTTGGTGTACTGGTCAACTGTCAGGTCGGTTTGGTTATAAAAATAGCTGACGTTGTACTTGGTCTTTTTGTTTTCAAAGTTGTAGTTGGTGCCGGCGCCGAAGTTTTTGGTGAAGCCCCGGCCGTCGAACCAAGACATTGGCACGTCGCCATCGCCGCCGATCATATAATAGCGCCCGCCCTGCCCGAAGCCGAAGTCGCCGTTGTCCTGGTCTCTGAAGGTGTTTTGTCCTTTGAACTCGCCGTAATCCTCCCAGTTCACGCCTGTCTGGTTGATGTTGTTGCCGTAACCGATGAAGGAGAGTTGTTCTTTTTCATTGAATCGGTTGTAGTTGCCCCTGCCGGCCCAGCGTTCTTCGGTGCCGACGGCAGCAGTCAACTTTCCGAAAGCGCCTTTTTTGTACTCAGGCTTGAGCTCCAGGTTCATCGCTTTGTCCTTTACCCCGTCGTCTATGCCCGTGAGTTTTGCCTGTTCTGATTTTTCGTTGTACACCTGAACCTTGGAAATGGTTTCAGCGCCCAGGTTTTTAGTGGCTGCCTTCGGATCGCTGCCGAAGAATGTTTTCCCGTCCACATACACCGTCTTCACATCTTTTCCCTGGGCTTTGATATTGCCTTCGGCGTCTAATTCAATGCCGGGCAGCCGCCGGAGCAGGTCTTCCACGGTGGAGCCGGGAGGTACTTTGAAAGTAGTGGCATCGTATTCGATGGTATCGCCGCGAATCCGGAGGGGCGCTTTGGCGGTTTTGATGACCACTTCCATCAGTTCGTTGGAAATGGGCTTGATGTTGATGCCGCCCAGGTCCTTGGTTTCTGTGGGTGAAACGTCCAGGTGCGTCTGGTAAGGCAAATACCCGATGTAGGAAATCTTGAGGAGGTATTCCTGGTTTTTGACGTTTCTAAAGGAGAACGCCCCTTTTTCGTCGCTGCGGGTGAAATTTTCCAGGGTCGTGTCTTTCACGTTGAGCAACATGACGGTGGCGTAGGCCAGTTCATTCCCAAGGGTGTCCGAGGCGCTGCCTTTTATGGTGACGCGCGAGGGGTTTTGGGCAAAAAGTGTTTGGGACAGGAGAAACAGCAGCGCCAGGGCAGGGAAGGCTCTTTTCATAAGTAGGTCAGTAGCTAAGGTGTTTGGTTAATTGACAGTAAGGTGCTTCAAAACGCAAAAATGCTGCATCGCATCTGCATTTTAACTAAAGGCAATAGTACGTTAAAAAGGTTGCACATGGAAAAAGCTTCGACCAACGGCAGCTGCGGGTCAACCATGTCGCATGTCCGCTCGATGGCTTCAAATCTGCCTGTTGGAAGGCAGGGAGTACAGCAGCAAGGTGTTTTCCCCAAAATATTCTTTGAACGCCAGGGCAAAGGTGCCGGGGTTGGAAAAGCCGACCAGTTCCGAAATGGCGTTTGGGGTGCCGGCGCGCTTTTCGAGCAGGGTCTTGGCTTTTTCGAGCCGCAGCTCCCGGATCAGCTGCACCGGTTCCTTGCCCGTGAGCACTTTCAGCTTTTTGGTGAAATGTGTTTTGCTGAGCTGCATTTTCCGCGCCATTTCGTCGGCCATAAAATCGGGATTGGCTAAGTTTTGTTCGATCATGAGCACGATCTGCTGCAAGAATGGGTCTTGCAGCTGAATTTTGTTGTCGGTAAAATACAGCTGCATAAACCGGTTGAAGCTGTCGTGCTGCACCTTCCGGGCATCGAGCAGGCGCTGCACGGAGGCATCGAACTCGTCGTCGATCACCGGGCGGGAGAACCACACGTCGGCGCCCGCGCGCAAGGCGTCTAATTTGCCTTCGTTGCCGAACTTGTCGGTCAGCAACACCACCGGCACGTGGTTGGTGCGCTCCGACAGTTTGATCTGCCTGGCCACTTCGATGCCCGATTGGCCGTTGAGCAGGGAATCGCACACCACCAGGTCGGGCAGCATGTCGTTGGCCATCTGCAAGCCCTCGTTGGCGGTGCGGGCCGTCTCAATCTGAAACCGGTCGGAAAGCAAGGATTTCAGGTACAGCACAACTTGGCGGTTCGGCTCGATCAACAGGGCTACCTGTTCGGGCTTTGGGCCATGGTACACGGTGTATTGGTCGTCCTTCAAGCTGGCTTCGGGCTTGGCTTGGGTGGCTGCTATTACTTGCAGGGAAGCGTTCTCTTCCACCTCCTGGCGCAAATTGGCTTGCATGATTTCCCATTCCAGCTCTTTTTTCTTCAGCAAGCCCTCCCATTTTCTGTTCGCCCGAACAATGGCAACAAACATAATAAGCAGGATGGCGGCGAGCAGGGCGGCGATCCCAAAGGCTTGCTTTTTTTCCAGTTTGACGTATTTGGCCTGTTCGGATGCCTCCAGGGCACGCAAGGCGCTGAGGGAGTCGAATTGCTGTTGCATGCTCATGGCCTCTTGCCTGCGCTCCCGCGCCTGGATGGAATCTTTGGCGACGGCCAGCATTTGTTGGCAGGTAAGCGCCTGGTCGGGCAGTTCCCATTTCCGACATTCTTGCACCAAAGTGGCGAGCAGGGCAGCTTTGGTCACGGGATTGGGGTCATGGCGGGCATCCAGTTCCGCTTCGGCCAACATGCGGGTAGCGCTGCGCTCGTCGGAATTGGCCTTGTAAATCGCGGAAAGCAGGGCGACTGCCTTGGGCGTGAGCGGGAGTTTCTGCCTTTTCAAGAATTCCCGGAACTGTTCTGCCTCCACCTGGGCTTGTTCGAAGCTGCCGGCATGGCTGAGCTGGTTCAACAGCGTCATGCGGTTGCTCAGGGTATCTTGCACGGCCTTTTCTTGCGCGGGCGCATCTTGTGCGGCGGCGAAAAGCAGGGCAAAAAGGATGGGTTTAAAATGTTGGCGCATCGGAATCGGAGAAAATCGGCAGTGCAAACATACGGAAATGAATCCGATGTCGGCGATATGACATTCACCAAACGTCTTTTGGGGCGTTAAGATCGCTTAACAGAGGGTTAAACAGGGGTTAAAACCTAAAACAAGGAAAACCAACTGCCGGCTAAAACGATTTGAAAATGAGAATATTAGTTCTTGTTAACCAAAAATATTTAAAGCCGGAAAGCAACTTGTGCTTGTTATCATCCGTCACAAGGCCGTCTAAAGTTCGAAATAGCCCTACTTTTGGGCCATCGGACATCAACAATTAAAAATCACGACACAACCATGACTATCAAAAAAATTGCATCTACCGCCCTGTTTTTCCTGGCAATCACCGCTATGACGATGGCGCAGCGCATCGCCGTTGTCGATGTCACTGCCGTCCTGGAGAGCCTGCCCGAATACCAAAAAGCCCAGGAGCAATTAGACAAAGTCGCCACCGCCTGGCGGCAGGAAATTGCCCAGGAACAAGACAAGGTAAAAGGCATGTACAGCAAGTACCAGGCCGAGCAAGTGCTGCTCAGCGAAGACATGAAAAAAGCCCGCGAGGAAGAGATCATGAACAAGGAAAAAGAAGTGCGCGAAATGCAGCGCATGAAATTCGGCCCGGAAGGCGCACTGTTCAAAAAGCGGGAGGAGCTTGTAAAGCCCATCCAGGACAAAGTTTACGGCGCCATCGCCAGGTTTGCAGAGGACAAGGGCCTTGACTTTATGTTCGACAAAGGCAGCGCTTCCGGCCTGATCTTTACCGACAAGAAAAACGACAAGACGGAGGACTTGATCGCTGCCTTGAAAAAGGGCTGAACGATTGGCCAAAACCTGCGTATTTTTGCCCCAATCCCAGCATATTCTGCGGATTATCAACAATTATTGACTGAAAAATGAACAAATCAACGGTACTGACCCTTTGCTTTTCCTTTTTGGCAGCCACGGTCGGTTTTTCACAAAAATTTGGATACTGCAATTCTTCTGCCCTGCTGGCAAGTATCCCGGAGGTTAAGCAGGCCGACAGCGAGCTGAAAAGCTTCCAGACCCAACTGCAAAAGAAAGGACAGGAAATGGTAAAGGCATTGCAAGACAAGGCAGCGGAATTGAAGCGCAAGGAAGAACAGGGGGACATCTCACCCAAAGACCTCGCGACACAAAACGCCAAGCTGGAAGAAGAGCAGGGCAAGATTGCCGAGTATGAGCAGGAAGTGTACAACAAGCTGGCTGAAAAACGCGACGCCCTTTTTTCGCCCATCCTCGAACGCGTCAACAAGGCGATGGCAGAAGTTGCCAAAGTCCAAGGGTTTATGTTCGTGTTCGACACGAACTCCAATGCACTGCTCTATGCCCATGAATCCTTAGACGTCACGGCCTTGGTAAAAGCAAAGATCGAACAATAAATATTGTTTCTCCCGACGGCACGACGACACAACGACAAGACGCCTACCAGGTTCGTGGCTTCGTGGTGTCGTCGTGTCGTCGGGAGAAACTTTCAATATCGCATGGCGCTTGAATTCTCAAACTGCAAGCGCGCCAAGCTGGAATAAATGCCGTTGCTGATATTCGACAGCTCCACATGGGTTCCTTGCTCCACGATATTCCCACCTTCCAACACATAAATACAGTCAACCTCGCGGATGGTAGCAAGCCTGTGGGCTATGATAATGCTGGTGCGGCCTTCCATGAGGTTTTCCAGCGCTTCCTGCACCAGGCGCTCCGATTCCGCGTCGAGGGAGGAGGTCGCCTCATCCAGCAGCAAGATGCTGGGGTTGCGCAGGATGGCGCGTGCGATGGCGATGCGCTGGCGCTGGCCGCCGGACAGTTTGATGCCGCGTTCTCCAACAATGGTTTCCAGCCCTTCCGGAAAAGAGTCGATAAAGTCCCAGGCGTTGGCTTGTTTGGCTGCGGCTATAATTTCTTCATCTGTAGCTGAAGGTTTGCCATACAGAATATTTTCCCGGATGGTGCCGCCGAACAGGATTACCTCCTGTGGCACAATGGCAAAGTTGTCGCGGTAGGCTGCCAGGTCGTAATCCTGGATGTTGACGCCATCTGCAATGATTCTGCCACTCAATGGCCGATGGAATTGCAACAGCAATTGCATAATGGTCGATTTCCCGGCGCCGCTTTGGCCCACGAGCGCCACTTTTTGGCCAGCCGGGATGCTCAGGCTAACCCCTTTCAGTACGGGCATATCGGGGCGGGTAGGGTAGGCGAACCCAACATTTGAAAACTCGATGTCTCCGGTCAGCCGTCCCACTTTTTTATTGGTTTGCGGGCGTTCTTCGGCCTCGGTCTTGGAGCCCAGGATTTCGAGCACACGTTCGGTGGCGCCAACAGCGCCCACCAGTTCAGGGAAAAAATTGCCCAGTCCGGCAATGGCGGCCCCGATCACAGCGGTAAAGGTGGCGAATGAAACCAGTTGCCCAGCAGTGACTTCACCCGATTCTACCATGCGCATCCCCATCCAGATTACAAAAAACAGCGCTCCGAACAGTACCGTGATGATGAATACGGCGAACAAGGCGCGACCGGAGGCGTATTTCATGGAAATGCCCACCACGGTATCGTTTTTTTTGCGGTAACGGCCCACTTCAAACATTTCATTCCCAAATGCTTTCACTGCCTGGATGGATTGAAGCGTTTCATCCAGGATTGTATTGCTTTCGGCCAAAATGGATTGCCGCTGGCTGGATAGTTTGCGGATGCGCCGCCCAAAAATCAGGGCGCCAATCACGATGATGGGGAAGGTCAGGAGCATCACACCCGCGAGTTTGGGTGTCTGCCAGGCCAAAAAAACCACACCGCCGATAAGCAGCACAATTTGCCTGAAAAATTCGGCCAGGATAAAGTAGAAGGTGTTGTACAGCTTTTCTACGTCGTTGGTCAGTCGGCTGAGCAGTTCGCCCACCCTGGTTTTTTCAAAGAAAACAATAGGTAAGGAAATGATCTTTTGGTACAGCGCTTTTCGGATGTCAGCCGTGCCTTTTTCGCTGATTTGTGCAAAGAGCATAACACGAACGTAAGATACGACGCCTTGAATGGCCAGTAGCACGATCAAAAGCATGCCTATTTCAATCAAGCTAAGATTAAAATCATTGGGCTTGCCCTGCGCAATATCCAGCATAAGGCCCATGCTGGCGAGGATAACCATAAAAATGGCGCTTGACAATGACAAGAGAACCAGGCCAAACACAAACTGCCACTTATAAGGCCGCACGAATTCAAATATCTTTATAGCTTCCTTCAGACTCTTCCTGGAGAGCTTAGGCTTTGATGTTTCTTCTTTTTCCATGAGGATGCAAAGTTGGCTCACCTAACGCAAATAGCCGCCAAAAGTTGGCCAAATTTAGATACAGGTTGAAAAGCAGCATATCTACGCCGCAATTCATCAGATAACGGTCGTTTTTCGCAGCTTATGCTTTACTTTTGCAGCGATGAAAAACTACCTCTCCCTCATCAAATTCAGCCACACTGTTTTTGCGCTGCCCTTTGCCCTCCTGGGCTTTTTTATGGCAACCACTACCCAAAGCGATGGGTTTCAATGGCAAAAACTGCTCTTGATATTGCTCTGCATGGTATTTGCCCGCAGCGCTGCCATGGCGTTCAACCGCTACTTAGACCGGGACATTGACGCGGCGAATGAACGCACGAAGGTTCGGGAAATACCGGCCGGGGTTATTTCCCCCAAATCGGCTTTGCTTTTTGTGGCCATCAATTGCATAGGCTTCGTGCTTTGCACCTTCTTCATCAATTGGATATGCTTTTTCCTGTCGCCCGTGGCGCTTGCGGTGGTGCTCGGGTACAGCTATACCAAGCGCTTCACCTGGCTTTGCCATCTGGTACTGGGCCTGGGCTTGTCGCTTGCGCCTGTGGGGGCTTACCTGGCCGTTGCGGGGCATTTTGAATGGCTCCCGATTGTTTTTGGCTTAGCCGTGCTGAGCTGGGTCGCCGGCTTCGATGTTATTTATGCCTTGCAGGATGAAAGTTTCGACAAGGAACAAGGGCTGTACTCCATGCCTTCTTTTTTCGGGAAAAAACGCGCGCTCAAAATTTCGGAATGGCTGCACCTCGGCACGGCGGCGTTCATGGTGCTGGGCGCCAGCATGCTCAACAGCGCCGCGCCGCACACCGGCTGGCTGCTCTGGGTCGGCACAGCGATATTTCTTGGCCTGCTTGTTTACCAGCACCGCCTGGTAAAGCCCGACGACTTGAGCAAGGTGAACATGGCTTTCTTTACGACAAATGGCATCGCGAGCGTCATTTTTGGGACACTGGCTATTTTAGATTTGGTGATATGAGCAAGAAAGGGAAAAAAACGGTTGACGGTGGACGGTGGACGGTGGACGGCAACGAAACCCTTGGAGACCGTCCACCGTCCACCGTCAACCGTCCACCGTCAACCGTGAACATCGCGATCTTTGCTTCAGGCGGCGGCTCCAATGCCCGGAAGATCATCGAGCATTTTGATGGCTCAAATGTGGGCAGGGTAGGGCTGGTGCTCAGCAACAAGGCGGATGCGGGCGTGCTGGAGATTGCTACCAGCCACGGGATACCTACCCATATCATCGACAGGAAATCGTTTTATGAAACCGATGCGCTATTGGAGGTGCTGAAAAAACACGAGATCGGGTTTGTGGTGCTGGCTGGCTTTTTATGGCTGGCACCGGAATACTTAGTGCGGGCATTTCCCCGGAAGATAGTCAACATTCACCCGGCCTTGCTGCCGAAATACGGCGGGAAAGGCATGTACGGCATGAACGTGCACCGGGCGGTGAAGGCCGCCGGCGAGCGGGAGAGCGGCATCAGCATCCATTACGTGAACGAGCGGTACGACGAAGGGGACATTGTATTTCAGGCTGCTTGTCCTATCTTACCCGAAGATTCGGCGGAGGAAATAGCCAAAAAAGTGCTGGAACTGGAACACCGGCATTTTCCTGAGGTGATCGAGTGGGTGATAACTTCATAGTAGGCAAAGGGTTTCGCAGAGGTTGCTCGGAGGTTTTTTCACCACGGAGTTACATAGAGTTTTTTTTCACCACAGAGTTGCACAGAGTTACACAGAGGTGTCACAGAGGTTTTTCACCACAGAGTTGCGCAGAGTTTGCCATGAGGATTTTTCACCACAGAGTTGCGCAGAGGTTTGTTTTGAACACGAAAAACGCGGCGGAGCCGCCATTACTCTGTGAAACCTCTGCGTAACTCTGTGTAACACTGTGGTGAAAAACCTCTGTGTAACACTGTGGTGAAAAACCTCATTGAAACTCTGTGGTGAACAGATAGATGCAAACCCTCGAAGTCAATCACCTTGCACAACCCTCAAAAAATGGCGCGATATACATTAGGTGTGCCCGTCCTCATTGAGTACCATAATAACTGGAATGACTGTCAAAATTACAATCCATGACCTACGAAGATATCCTCCGCGACATCCGCGTTAAAAAGTTCTCGCCCGTCTATTTCCTGCACGGCGAAGAATCCTTTTTTATTGACCAAATAGCGGATGCCGTGGAAGAAAACGCCCTGCCGGAGGCGGAGCGGGGCTTCAACCAGACCATTGTTTACGGAAAAGACGTGGACCATATCACCCTGCTCGATTACCTGCGCCGTTACCCCATGATGAGCGAGCGCCAGGTGGTGATCTTGCGGGAAGCCCAGGAAATGAAAACGCTGGCAGAACTTACAGCTTACCTCGAAAACCCGATGCCGAGCACCATTTTTGTGGTCTGCCACAAGCATAAAAAAGTGGATGCCCGCACCAAGTTTGGAAAGGCGCTGAACGGCAAGCAGGTCGTCGCATTTGAAAGCAAAAAGCTTTACGACAACCAGATCGCCGACTGGATAAGCAGCTACTGCAAATCCCAAAAGCGCAGCATCGAGCCGGCGGCGGCGGCGCTGATGGCGGAGTACTTGGGGGCCGACCTGTCGCGCATCACCAACGAGCTCGACAAACTGGCGCTGAACCTGCCCCCGGGCGCGGGCGTGACCCAGGCGGCTGTGCAGGAAAACATCGGCATCAGCAAGGAGTACAACGTGTTCGAGCTTCAAAAAGCCATTGCCCAGCGCGACGTGGCCAAGGTATCGCGCATTCGCGAGCATTTTGCCGCCAACCTCCGCAAAAACCCCCTTATCGTGACCATTTCCAGCCTGTTCGCCTATTTTTCCAAAGTCTATATGCTGCACAGCCTCAAGGGCCAGCCTGATGCCGAGGTGCTGCGAGCCCTGGATTTGCGCTCTGATTGGTTCCTGAAAGAATACAAGGTGGCAGCGGCCAACTACAATTATGCCCAAACGCTGAACGCCATTTCTGTGCTAAAAGAATACGACCTGCGCTCCAAAGGCGTGGGAAACGACAACACTTCCAATGGGGAGGAGGAGATGATGAAGGAGATGTTTTGGAAGTTGATGTGTTGATGTGGGTATTCCTCTCAGTCTTTTATACACCTCCCGCCGATTAAAATTCTCCTGCCCGATTGTACATTCCAATGGTAAATGCCCGAAGGCAAATTTTTGGTATTTATGGCTAACTCGCTGCCAAGATTTTCTGTGTAAGAAACTAGCCTGCCAAACTGATCATACATCGAAAAAGTAAACCCTGCAGCCGGAGAAGCCCAGGTGAGGCTTAACCTGTCGGTAAAGGGGTTGGGGGATACCTTTATGTCGTTTATGCCTGCTATATCATAAGTTTTCGAAAAAGTGGAATAGCTCGTGTCGCATGGGTAGGGTACAAAATGAAGGGACAGATCAGGGGTTTCAAAACAGCGAAGCCCGTAAATTTGAAGCTCGCCTAAACCAAATTTTGGCGCAAAAAGCATATCGTTGCCTGCTTTTTCAAAGATTCGGCGACCCCAGTCATAGTAGATGCTGTGGCTTATGTGCCAGACTTTCAAGGACTCTCCGCTGATGGTTATCTGGCTAATAGAATCTACGGTTATGGTATCGGAAAAAATAGGGTTCCCTTCTCCATCTTTAGCCATTATTCCGCCAACCACCCATGAGTCTCCCACAGTTGCGCTAAAGTCATACAGCATTTCAAACCGTGCTGTTGTTTCACTGTAAAAAAACACCGTGTCATTTTGAGTGTAAATATACGCGGGGTTGGAAAGCGGCCCAACCGAAGAGCTCACCAATTTGCTGCACCATTTACCCTGAAACAGCTCCTTGGACGTACATTCCATGATATGCGGGATAATGGATGGCGGAACATCGTGGCCCTCCGAATAGTACCATTTGGCGCCAACCGGTGCGAAATCGAGGTTTTGGGCCGGCAAACCAGACAAGCATGTGCAAGCAGTCAAGCATAGGAGCAGTAGATTTTTCATGGTGTATTTGTTTTTTAATGTTGAACAATGATTTTGCTGCTACATGTTTGGAATTCCTGCGGTGGGGGCATTTATACTATGATTCGCCTGATTTTTGTGATTGAGTATGATTGATTCAACTGATGTTCAATTGATTATAAAGATCGACATGCACAAAACCAAGCGGCGTGAGGTATAAAAAGGGGATTTAACATTTGGCTGGGGTGCATGGTTAGATTTCTTGTTTCTCACGACGGCACGGCGGCACGACTATGTTTTTTTTGTTTCTCACGACCGCACAACGGCACGACTATGATTTTTTTGTTTCTCACGACGGCACAACGACACAACGAAGTTACGACACCACGACAATAAGGACAAAGCAGGCCAAGCTCGAATTGAAGCGGGACATTGTAACCGACAAACATCGCAGCGGAACGGAAAATATGACCGCCAATTCATGGGTCATTTACCGGACGCGGCACTAGTGCCGTCGTTGTGCAGTCGTGAGAAACTTTTTCTACGCGGTGAGCGCTCAAAACTGCACCACCACCTTCCCCCGCCTCAGCCGCCCTTCACAACGGCATTCCACAAAATACGTCCCAGGTTCCAGGCCCCCTACTTCCACTGCTCCAGACAAGGTGCCTCGCTGAAAAACCAGCACACCCCTCGCATTGAATATCTTCAGGTCGTAACATGGCATGCCCCCGGCGCGCACCGTGAACCGCCCATTGTTCGGGTTCGGGATGATGGCAATGGCTTTGTCGATGTCCATGTCATTTAGCCCGCTCAACATAAAAAAGTACGGCGCGGAGCTTGCCGTGCAGCCGTTCGCATCGGTGCTGACCACGGTGTATAGCCCGGTGGCAGCAGGTGTGAATTGTTGCATATCGGCGCCTGCGATGATGTTGCCGTCTAAGTACCATTGGTTTCCGCTCGCTGCGCTCGAAACAAGGCTTGTATCGGTGGCAATGATCTGCGGGCTCGGCGGGGTAGGGTGCACCATGACAGCGCTGGGCAGGGAACTTGCGGAACAACCGCTGGCATTGTTCACCGTTACGCTGTAATCCCCGGAAGTATGAACGGTAATGCTTTGGGTGTTCGCCCCATTGCTCCAGGCATAGCTTGCAGCCGGGCTGGCGCTGAGCGTGACGGAATCGCCTGCGCAAAAAACCAAAGGCCCGTCGGCGCTGATGCTTGGCGTGCCGGCGGGGTCGAATTGGAATGTCCAGTTCAGGCTGTATTGATGGCTTTGAAAATGCACTTCTCGCCTGGTGAAAGCGCTTGTGTCCAAAATGGTGGCGCTCAAGATGTTGATGCCGGGTGCTGCCTGACCAGGGCCGACAACGATGGAGTCTATAGTGACAGGGAGCGTGGCGCCGTTCAGTTTCCAGTTGATTTTCAGGGTGTTGGGAACGGGCTTTACGGTGTTGAGCTTGAAAACGATGGGCGCCGAACAGGAAATGACGGAGTTGGAGGCAGGCTGGTAGGAAATGACCGGTGTGCCGAACAGCTCATGTATCCTTTCGAAGATAGCTTCTTTGCAAACCGCGCAAAACGGGTAAGCTGTGCCGAGAAAGCGCATTTTACAGCCCTGATGGGGGCGGTACCATTGGTCTGAATTGCCGCCGCAGCAGTGCTGGTAAATGCCAACGCCGTCGTAATTCAGCCAATTTTTCCATTTCACCAAGGCGGGGTTGGTTTCTTTGGTCATGTTAATCCGCTCGCCAGCGAAGCCGTCGCCGGCGTAGTATTCGTCGGCCAGCCCGGCGAAAGAATGTCCCATTTCGTGCACCATGATCTCAAAGGAGCTTCCGTTGAGCGAGGCAGTGGCCGTGCTGCCGCCGGAGCCGCCGTAGTGGGGGCTGTTGACCAACAGGAGTTTTTGATCGAAAAGCGGGAAATTTGTGGTCAGCACGTTGTTGAGCGCCCAGAAGTTGTTCGGCGCCAGCAGGCGGTGTATGGCCGACACGTCGAACTGGCTGCCAAAGTAGTTGTTGACGCTGGCCACAGGGAAGGCCGGTTCGGTAACGTCCGTTGCCGTGCCCGGGTGGCTGGCGCCGCTTTCTATGGAGGGGACGTTTATGGCGAACACGTTGAAATAGTTGGCATACTCCTTGAAAGGCTGGATTTCAAACAGGAAGCCGGTGAAATTTTGCACGTTCGCTGTGAATGTGGGCAGCTCGGGAGCCAGGAAGCCATCGCCCAGGAAAACGAGGTTGATGAATTTCGAGGGGCTTCCGTTGTACAGTATGGTATCGACGGTAAAGGTTTGGGCGCTGGACGGGGCAGGGGATGCTTGAAGCAGCAGGCAAGTGAGCGCGGTTGACCGCAAAATGCGGGGAACGGTATTTTTCATGTCTTGGGAATAATTATTCAAAATTCAAGGGCAGGGTGACAATTTGCTCCCAGTTCCTCGCTGTGTCGATTTTCCAGAACTGCAAGTGCCGCATATCGGCAACATAATTGAACCGAAGCAAAATCTCCTGCACTGGGTATTCCAGTATGGTGGCGCCGATAGCGCCGCTACCCGCCGGGAATTCCGTGCGCACACGCAAGGGGTTTTTCAGGAGGATGGTATCCAGTGGCTTCAGGTTTCGATCCAGGACAAGGCAGTGCAAGTCGCCTTCTTGCCCAAAATCGTAGGGCTCAGGGCTTTTTTTGTAAACACCTGGTTTCAGGAAGGCTTTGTTCAGCTTGACCGCTAACTGGCCGTTGGGCGCTGATACCTGTGCCAGTACGGCGGCAAACTGTGGCGGCGGTTCAACGGTGGCATCCTGCGCGAAGCTTGAAATGGCGGCCAGCGCCCAGGCAATGATGGCGGATGTTATTTTCATGGGTGCGCGGTGTGGTTTGTTGCTCTCAAAGATAGGTTTTGCGGAGTAGATAACCCACGCTTTTTTTCCATATTTGGACTTATCTGTCAAAAAAATATAGATAAGTCCAAATATAGCCCCTATATTTGGACTTATCTTTTCGGTTAAACTCAAAGCGTGCATCCAATATGGTCGGTCGGCAAGAAGAAATCAAAAAAATACAGCAGCTGTTGTCCTCCAATAAGGCGCAATTCTTAGCAGTAACAGGGCGCAGGAGAGTAGGGAAAACCTTTTTGGTTGACAGCACATTGCGAGCACATTATTGCTTCAGCATGACTGGAATCCAAAACGGCGATACGGCCACCCAGTTGGTCAATTTTAGCGTTAAGCTTGCCGAGTACAAAGGTGATGCTACGGTGCAAACACCCCGGAACTGGCAAGAGGCTTTTTTGCACCTGAAAAATTACCTGAAAACGCTTGATTCGACAAAAAAGCAAGTTGTTTTTATTGACGAGCTTCCTTGGGTCAACGCCCCGCGCTCTGGATTTGTGCAGTTGTTGGCGCATTTCTGGAACGATTACTTGTCAAAAGAACCGCACTTTCTGTTGGTCATCTGTGGTTCGGCCACTTCTTGGATCAGCAAGAACATCATCAACGACCCGGGTGGCTTGCACAACCGGGTCACAGAAATAATCCACCTGCGCCCTTTCACGATTGCAGAAACGAAGTCATTTCTCGCAAACAACGGCCTTTCGCTGTCTAACCTGGAATTGGCAAAAACATACATGGCTTTGGGCGGTGTACCGTTTTATCTTGAAACCTTGCGGAAGGGCGAAAGCTTTCCGGTAGGCATCGAGCGAATATGTTTCTCGCCAAACGGCATCCTGAAAAACGAGTACCACAACCTGTATCAAGCATTGTTCAACAATTCGAGCTTGCACCAGGCCATCGTGGCAGCTTTGGCGGAAAGGCCCAAAGGCTTGAGCAACAAGGATATCCTGTCCATAACAGGCCGCCAGCCAACAGGCAGCTATAGAAGAGCCTTGCAGGAGTTGATCTTATCTGATTTTGTACTGGAATGCACGCCCTTTCAACGGAAAAAAAGGGATTCCGTTTACCGCCTCGTGGACGAATATTCCGTTTTTTACCATCATTTCATCAAGGGCAACAGAAAATACACACCCGGTATTTGGCAGCAGTTGGCCGCAAGCCAATCGTACAAAACCTGGGCGGGCTATGCTTTTGAAAACCTTTGTCACAAACATATAGAGTCCATAAAAAAAGCCTTGAACATTGCCGCGGTCTATGCGGAAATATCAAGCCTTTACATTCCTGGTTCTGCCAAACAAGAAGGCTTCCAAATTGACTTGCTCATCGACCGAAAAGACGACTGTATCAACCTGTGTGAAATCAAATTCCACAGCGGGCCGTACATCTTGGACAAAAGCGAATACCAACGCCTCCTCGAAAAAAAGCAGCGGTTTTTGGCCTACACAGGCACCAGGAAGCAGGTTTTTTTGACGATGATCACCAATTTTAGCCTGGCAAGGAATCAATATTCCGATGAAATTGTGGACGTGGCCCTGTCCTTGGACCAGCTTTTGGAAAATTAACAGGGAAAGTTACGCTCCTGTATTGCGCCTGAGATCGATCCGCCCGTCCATCCAGCTTTTGCCTTGAAAATAAGGCCTTCTGTTCAGCCACCACACAAAGCCGCTGACAGCCATGCCCAGGACTGCCCCGGCCAGCACGTCCACCAAAAAATGCTGCACTAAGAATATGCGGGAAATGCCAACAGAAATGGCGGCCAAAGCCAGCAAAAGCGCGGTTTTTTTGCGCTTGGGGCCCGCCATCAAACAAAGCAGGCTGAAGAGCCCGAAACCCGACATGGTATGGCCGGATGGGAAGCTGGTCTGGCCCGTGTTCAGCCGGACTTCGGGGACGGTGATCACAGCTGTTTCTTTCCCCTGGTTCAAGAAATAGGTGATGGGCCTATCAGTTCCCACCTGGTCTTTCAATACAAATACAAAAGGCATTATCAAGCCGGCGGAAGCGATCATCAAGGTGTAGCGGTAGCGCCAAAACAGGGCTGCCAGCCCGATGAACACCCATATCCAGGTTTCGCCGCACCAGGAAAAAAACTTGAAAACGGTGATGTATGGCTCCCGGCGCCATTCGTTGAGGTACAATATCTCATCGCCATAGGGCACCATCAGCGCAAGCGCGATGCCAGCGCCAAAAAACAACCCGACCGGTATCATAAACCACTTTTGCTCCCAAATCCCTTTCATGCTTGTGGTGCTGGTTTTGCGTTCTTGTTGAATCGTTTTCGGAGCAGGAAAAACAGGCGGTCTATGCGCTCGGTGCTGAACATCTGCGAGTCGTTCATAGCTTTTCGGGTGAGGAAGCCGCCGATGGGCAGCAGCACCAAACAGGGCATCATGGCGGCCCAAAAAGGGCTCATCACGAAGGATTCCGCCAATTTCCGGCACATGATGGTGAGGAAGATAAAGGTGACGAAAAAGGTGATCGACACCAAGATAGGGTATCCAAAGCCGCCTTTTCGGATGATGGCGCCCATGGGCGCGCCGATGAACAAAAAGACAAAGCAGATAAAGGCGAAACTGTATTTGATGTACAGTTCGTAGCCTGTTTTTACCCAATCGCGCTGCCGGCTTTCTGTTTGGGCGATGCGAGTCTCCACCACGCTTTTGGCGATGCCCGCCTGGGTTTTGGCGCTTTTTTTCAGGTTGTCGGAATCGCGCGGCTGGAAAGTTTCGAGCAGGGAACTGTACTGGCTCAGCGGTTTGGCAAGCTCCTGTTTTGGGATGTAGGGGGCGCTGTTGGCTTGTTGGGTCTGGCTCAGCTTTTCCGACATCTCTCGCACTTTCCTTGCTTTTTCGTCCAGCTTGATCTTTGGGTCGGGCGGCGGCGGAAGGGGTGGGGGGGGCGGCGCTTCGGCCTTTCGTTTCAGGGTAGTCATTATATCGTCCACCGCCATTTTGCCGCCTTCGTCAATCTTGAGCTTGAGGGAGTCCATGTTTGCCCGCAGTTCGTTCATGCTCAGCATGGAGCGCTGGCCGGAGAACCGGTCTTCCCCGGTGCGGACCAGCTCGAATTCTTTCATGTCCCACACTTTTGTCCAGGATTTGAATTTTGTCCGGATAAAGGGGTAGCGCTGTTTGGGGCCTTTTCCCTGTGTGCCTGGTTCCTGGTATTGTGTGCCATTGAACAGGTTCATCACAAAAAAGCGCTTCTCTTTGGTGGTGAACATCTGCCCGCTGTCGGCCAATATCTGGTTGAATTTGGATTGGCCGAGGTTGGTCTGGTCTTCGATCATCACGTTGCCGATGGTCTCCCCGTCCTTGGCTTTTTCGCCGATGCGGATCACGAACTGTCGGAAATCTTCGTTGAAAATGCCTTTTTCGAGCGTCAGGGCGGGCTTTTGCCGCCGGATGTCGTACAGCCTGGATTTGAATTTCAAATTGGCGATCGGGATGATGAAGTCGGAGCAGAGGTAGGAAAAGATGGAAATGGCGCCGGCTACAAAAATCAGGCTGGCCATGATGCGGATCAGCGGTACGCCCGCCGATTTCATGCTGGGCAGTTCGTAGCGCTCCGCCATGTTGCCCATCACCATCACCGATGCGATCAGCACGGCGATTGGCAGGGCCATCGGGAACGTCGAAATGGACATGTACCCGATCAGCTCCATCAAAATAGGGATGCTCACGCCCTTTCCCGCGATCTCATCGATGTACAGCCACAAAAACTGCATCACCAGCACGAACAAGGCTATGCCGAACGACACCACGAATGGCCCGATGAAGCTGGTCAGCAAGTACTTGTCAATTTTTTTCATCCCTTAAAAGTCGAACTCCGCCTTAAACGCTTTCAACCGGGCAATAGTTGCCATGGGGTCAGTGGCGGCAAATACGCTGCTGCCCGCTACCAGCACATCGGCGCCGGCCTGCAGGAGGCTCTCGGCATTTTGCAGACCAACCCCGCCATCTATCTCGATCAGGGTTTGTGCGTTTGCCGAATCGATCATCTCGCGGAGCTTGCGGACTTTGGGCAAGGTATGGTAAATGAACTTTTGCCCGCCAAATCCGGGGTTGACCGACATCAGGCACACCAAGTCAATTTCTTCGATCAAATCTTCCAAAACGGCAACGGGCGTGTGCGGGTTGAGCGCAACGCCGGCCTTTGCGCCGGTCTCTTTTATCTGGTGCACCGTGCGGTGCAGGTGCTGGCAAGCTTCATAATGCACGGTTATCACGTCGGCGCCCGACTTGCGAAAAGCTTCGATGTATTTTTCCGGCTCCACGATCATCAGGTGCACGTCGAGCGGCTTTTTGGTCAATTGGCTCATGGCCTGAATGATGAACATGCCAAAGCTGATGTTCGGCACAAAGCGCCCGTCCATCACGTCGAGGTGGAACCAGTCGGCTTCCGAGCGATTCACCAATTCAATTTCTTCCGCAAGCCGGGTGAAATCGGCTGCCAGCATGGACGGGGCGATGAGGTGTTGTTTAGACATTTTAATTTGATAATTCGATAATTTGATAATTTGCCAACTTGCCCCTTGCCAACTTCCTTCAATTCCGAACAGAGACCACCTGGGCTTCTTTGAGGATGGGCAAGCGCTTCAGCTTCAGGAAAAGCTGCACGGTGGCCAGCACGTCTTTTTCGCAATAGGTGGCGATGCGGTCGAGGTCGCGGTCTTCCCAATAGACCCGGCCCACATCGGCGCCGCTGATGTCGTCCTTTGGGGAAGGGATGTCGAAAAGGGCAGCCAGCAAGCGCAGGGAGGTGTAGTTTTTGATGTCGCCGAACTTCCACATTTCTAAGGTGTCGAGCAGGTGTTTGGTTTCCCAGGGTTTTTTGCCGGCGATGTCCAACATGCGGGGGAGCGGGAGCTGGTTGACAAGGGAGCGGCGGCAAATGTATGGTACGTCGAACTCCTTGATATTGTGGCCGCATATCGCAAACTTGTCGGGGTTGTTGAAATGGCGGTTGAGCAGGTCTGAGAAATCGTCGAGCAGGGCTGCTTCCACGTGGTTGCTGTACGATTTGAGGCGCAGGATGGGTTCGCTGCTGTCGGGCTGCTTGGTGAGGAAGCCTACGGAAATGCAGATGATTTTGCCGAACTCGGAGTAGATGCCTGCCCTGGTGTTGAAAAGTTCCGCCATCTCGTCGTATTGTATGTCTTCCTCAGGGCGACGGAGGATGGTGCGGCACTTCATGCCCCACAATTCCTGCATCTCCTCGTTCAACTCTTCAAAGTCGGCAACTACGGGCGCCGTCTCTATGTCGAGAAACAGTATATTGTACAGGTCAAAGGTGTCGAATGCAGACATGGACGCTTGGATGTTGAAAGGGTGATCGAAAGCTCTTCGGGGTTTTCCCGGAGAAAAGCGGTGGATGGAACCAACGTAAGGCAAAGTTAGGGTTTCCAGCCAATTCGGCATTTGCCCAACTTGAGGAAAGCGTCGATTTTAGGTAGCGTGGTAAATTTTAACATTGAAAATCAATTAGTTATAAAATTTTGAAATAATTTGTCAAAATTTTTTCTGAAAATTGAGGGCAATATTTTCCCCGAAAAGTCGGTTTTATCATCGAATTTTCAAGCAACTGTCGACAACATCGGCAATACACTAAACCAACAATTTTCACCCGAGAGGTCGCTTATGAATCGAAGTCTTTGACACACTCATTCTTATCGAACAAACCTTTCAACTCAATTTAATTATGAACACACCCACCAATTTCAATCAGCCCTCAACACCCAACTACGGCCCAACACCTGATGGCAGCAGCCAAAAACGCCTCACGACAATCATGGGCGTCGCCATTGCCGCGCTGCTCGGCTTGTGCGTGTTCCTTTTGGTGAGCAAATACAACACCAGCAACAAACTGGAAGCTACCACCATGGAGCTCACCCAGCAAAAGGAAGCCATGACAGAGCTGGACGCGAAGTACAACGAAGCGGTGACCCAGCTGGAGCAGCAAAAAGGCATCAACGCTGAACTGGATGCCAAAATCAACCAGCAGCTGTCTGAACTGGAAAGCCAAAAAACCCAGATCGCCGGCTTGATCCGCGACAAAAAGGACTACCGCAGCGCATTGGCCAGCTTTGAAAGGCAAAAGACGGAGTACCTCGCTCAGATCGAACAGCTGAAAAAGGATATCGGCATCCTCACGGAGACGAACACTCAGCTGACCGACCAAAACCAGCAGCTTTCTACCTCGCTCACCGAGACGCAAGGCCGGCTGCAGGAAGAGAGCACGGCAAAAGCTGCACTCGTTTCTGAAAAGACCACGCTTGAAGCAGAGCGCAACAAGCTGAGCAAGAAGGTGGACATTGCCTCTGCCATCCGCGTGAAAAACATCACCACAAAAGGTGTTGACGTGCGCGGCAACGGCAAAGAGCGCACCAAGTCGAAAGCCAAAAAAGTGGACAAGCTGAACATCTGCTTCACCACGGAAGCTAACGAAGTGGTAGCTGCCGGCGAAGAGACCTTCTATATCCGCATCGTGGATCCAACAGGGGCTCCGCTGGCAATTGAAAGCCTCGGCTCGGGTGTTGCCCAAAACAAGCGCGCCGAAGAGGAGTACCGCTACACCACAACCGCTACCTGCAACTATTCCAACGGTGAAACCGAAGTTTGCGGCGCATGGCAGCCTGGCCAGAATTTCGTAAAAGGCAAATACGCCATAGAAATCTATAACAAAGGCTACTTGGTAGGCACCAGCTCTTTCAACCTTAAATAAATAATGTGATAAGGGCGATAGCTTGGGCATCGAGGGTTTTCAAGCCTAAAATCCGCAGCATCCCCAAGCTATCACCCCATTATCACATTATCGAATTGTCATATTCGGTTTTCAAACTGGAACAGCCCTTGCGCGCCGACGGCGCGCAAGGGCTGTTCCAGTTTGAAAACGCTTTTCTTTATGGGTAAATCTCCCGCTTGCAAGCCTTCAAGGTGTTCAGCATCAGGGCCGCCACGGTCATCAGCCCGACACCGCCCGGCACGGGGGTGATATGGCTGCAATGTGGCGCGACGGCCTCAAAATCCACGTCGCCAACCAAGCGTGTGCCCGATTTTTTGCTGGCGTCTTCGATGCGGTTGATGCCCACGTCGATCACCACAGCGCCTTGTTTTACCCAGTCGCCCTTGACAAAATTGGGGATGCCGATGGCGGCCACCACGATGTCGGCGCGGCGCACCTCAGCGGGCAGGTTCTTGGTGCGCGAGTGCGTGAGCGTCACCGTGCAATCTCCGGGGTAGCCTTTCCGGGAGAGCAGGATGCTCATCGGGGTGCCGACGATGTTGCTGCGGCCCACCACCACGCAGTGCTTGCCAGCGGTTTCGATGTTGTAGCGGCGCAGCATTTCCATGATGCCGTAGGGCGTGGCGGGCAGGAAAGCGGGCAGCCCTTGTGCCATGCGCCCGAAATTGATGGGGTGGAAGCCGTCCACGTCCTTGCGATGGTCGATGGCCAGGGTGATGCGCTCCTCGTCGATGTGCTTGGGAAGCGGCAGTTGCACGATGAAGCCGTCCACGTCGGGGTCGTCGTTGAGGCTGCGCACAATTTCCAGCAGTTCGGCTTCTGAAATATCAGCTTCTTTGCGGATCAGGGTGCTTTTGAAGCCCACTTGCTCGCAGGAGCGGATCTTGCTCTGCACATAGACCTGGCTTGCGGGGTCGGCGCCCACCAGCACGGCGGCTAAGTGCGGCGTTTTTTGCCCGCGGGCCTTCATTTGGTCCACTTCGGCTTCGAGTTCGGCTTTGATGTTTTCGGAGAGGAGTTTTCCGTCGAGGAGTTGCATGATTTGTGTGGTGAAAATTTTGATTCGGGAAAAGATTGTGGCGCAAAGGTGACAAATACGGATTTGGCATCAAACAGTATGGCGGAAATTCGGCACCTTTAATCGCAGAATTTGTCACGAAACTACCGAACCGATGAACAAAAACCCTTACACCTTTTGCCTTTGCTCCCTTCTTTTTTCCTTCCTGTACATTTCTTTGTCGGCGCAAAGCCCGTTTTCCAGCGACTCCCTGTCGCTTAGCTGGGAACGGATGGACGGGCCACCGGCCTATATTGCCAAGTACGCCCAGCAGGGCAATATCTTATTCGCGGCAAGCGAAGAGGTGTTGTTCAATTCTTTCGACAACGGGAAAAATTGGTCGCTCAACGCGGCTTTTGGCAGGAAGCGCATCAAACAGTTATATGCCAATGCACAGGTGGTGCTGGTGATTGCGGAAGAGCCCGTAATCCTGGAGCCGGGCCACCCGTTCTCGGTGATCGAGCTCCACCAGGTGTACCGAAGTGCCGACGGGGGGCAAAGCTGGCAAAAAGTGCTGAGCCTGATGATGTACCCCGAAGTGGCGGGCTGGAACACCCCTTATGAAATAGTGGCGAAAAACGACACTGTTTTGGGATTTAACTATCAGCAATACACTTTTGGGCTGTTTTCCCGCAACGATTTTTATTATTCTTCCGACCTCGGCCTCACTTGGAACTATTTCACCGAAAATGCCAGCGTGCTCGATGCGCATAACGACACCATTGTTTATGTTAAACAAGCTGCCAATGGGTCAGGCCTTGTGGTCAGGGTATCGGGCAAGACCGATTTTTCAGATTCAAAAGCGATCCCCTTGTCCGGCACTCCCGCTACTTGGCCGAACCTGAAAAAGGTGGCATATTCGAACGGCGCAGTTTTCATCTTTTTGTCCGACAAATCGCTGTGGCGCAGCCATGATGACGGGCAGACATGGCAATGGAACCAGCTCGTTGCTGCTGGGGATTTGGAGCAGGTGGTTTGGGAAGACAGCGTCTATTACCTCAAAACCAACAGTCGCGTGTATAAGGCGCGTTCCAGCAACTATTTGGCGCTTACGCCGGCAAGCCCTTCCAGCGCAAAAACTTTTGGAGCGCTGCCCGCCGGTTTTTTTGTCAACGACGCATCCAACCAGACCCAATTCTCCAACAACGGCGGCCTCAGCTGGGCGACCAGGTCTGTCGGGCTTTCTTCGCATGTCGGAGAATTGAAGCGGCATTGCGACGGCTTGTTGGGCCAGTCGCTTGGCAAAGGCGCCGACAAGGGCGGCTGGTATTTTTACAATGGCAGCGACATAAATTGGGTGCCAATGAACCCGCCTTTAAATTGTTGCACATTGGGCACTTTCAATGGGTACCTTTTCCAATATTGGGCGCCGTACCTGTACCGCTCCCATGACTGTGGCGGCACATGGCATATCTATGCCATCCCGCTCACGGCAGCGCCCAACGGCATGTTGGCGCACAATGGAAAACTGTTCGTCTATTCGGACCTGGACAATATTTTGTGGTACAGTGCCAATGCCGGCAATTCCTGGGATTCCAGGAGCCTGCCAGATTTCGGCATTTACCAGATGTTTTCCGCCGGCCAATACCTGGTGGCGATCGGTCAGAAAATATACCGCTCCGCCAATGACGGCCAAACCTGGGAGATATTCGACAAACCTTTTGATGCAAACCGCTTCTACCACAACAACAAAAACCTCGTAGGCACCTATACCAATGAGGCTTTCGATGGTCAGATGAACATTTACCGCAGCCCCGATTTCGGCGCGAACTGGGAACAGACCGCCCATTTCGTGCCGGATACCTGTGGGGGTTTTTGGCAATTTGCGACCGCCATCAAAGCCGTTACGGACAGCCTCGTGTTTTTGCACCACGACAAGGCGCTCTATGTATCCGGGAACCAGGGCCTGGATTGGACGCGCATCAGCCAAACGCCTTTCAACCGCCGGTTCGGGAGCAATTGCCCTGCTTATGTGCGCGATACGTTTATCGGCCAGGCTGAGCGCTATTTTTTTGACGGCGGATATGTGTACGCCTCCACGGAAGCACATGGGCTTTGGCGCACGGCCTTGAAGCCTATCTATGAGTACTTGTTCCAGGGAATGTCAGCATCGCCAGAGCCGGGCTTGGAGGGCAAGTTGCAGGTGTTCCCTAACCCGGCGAAAACGGTGGTTACGCTGCGCTTGCCAGGCAACATGAGTGAATTAAAAACTGCCGACTTGCGCATTTATAGTGCTGATGGGAAATTGCGGTTGGTTAGGGAAGTCGATGTGTTTGGGATGGGTGGAGTGGTGGAGATTCCGGTAGGGGGCTGGCCGGCTGGGATGTATTTGGTTCAATTAAAAACAGAAAAGCAAGCTTTTCAAAGGCTGTTTTCGAAGCAATAACAATAAAGTATTTTTTCAAATAAACAGTATCAATATGAAGACTAATCAATTTTCCGCAATTTGGTTTTTGGCTATTATAAGCCTAGTTTCATCAAGTACTTGGTCTCAAATACCATTCGTTCCCGATTCGCTGAAAGTGGAATGGGAGCAATTAGACGGCCCTACCAGCCATGTGGTTGACTATGTGGAATTGGAGGGCAAATTGTTTGCGGCCACCTCTGCCGGCATTTTTTCTTCCTTCAATGGAGGGCTTCTTTGGAAGGCAGACAACAAGCTGGGGAAGTTAGGGGTCAAGCGCTTGCTGAAGGTAAAAAATGCGCTCTTGGCCTTGATAGTGAATGACTCGCTGGTCAATGATTTCAACATTTATCGATCAACCGACAAAGGGGCGACTTGGGTTAAAACATTCGACTCTAACGCATTGGGATATTCGCTGGGCTCATTCACACCACAGTTTTATGTAACCGAGGATTCTATCGTTTCTTTTCTCCCGTACAATTCCAATTCAGATTGCTTTAGTGCTTGGCATTCCTTGGATTCAGGAAAAACCTGGGATAAATCATGGAGCAGCAGCAAATCCGCTTTTTGTGCCTCTTCTTCAGAAGATACAATCGTTGGGGTTTTCTATATGGGTTCATCAAACCCCCAGGTGGTTTTTTTGGGGAAAACTGGTGTTTTCGATGAACAGTATCCTAGCTTTAGTCTGGCCGCTTTGCCAAACCTAAGTTACTACACCACCTTTTGTGCCTATAAAAACGGCACATTCTCTTTAGTTTTTGGCAATCGTACCATATATCAGTCAAAAGACAAAGGGCACACTTGGACAAATGCAGTCCTTCCTATTGAAGGCACCATTAGAGAGATAATTTATGACAATGGATTTTATTATTTGCGCAGCACAAACGGAATTTGGAAAGGCACTTTTGACGTACCGTTCTCGTTCACAAAAATATATAGCGGCCAAGGTGGAGGCAATTTGGAGGCAAAAGTTTTGTCAATAACAGCAGGAGGGCTTTGGGTGAATACCAATATTGGGAACTCCATGTTTTCCAACGATAATGGCCTTGTTTGGGAAGAGCGGTCGAAAGGGATCATTGGCAGGGTCGGCAAAATTGGAAGTTACTGTGGCAAGCTCGTCTCAAGTACCTATGCCGATTCCAAAAGGTCTGAATATGTCTCGAACCAGCAAGATGGGGTTTGGCAAAAATCGTCCGCGTTTGGCTATGCCCGTATCTTGGGTGAGCTAAACGGTGTCGCTTATGCCTATCCTCCTGTCCTTCGATCCTTCGACTGTGGGTTGAAGTGGGACACCATACTTTACCCTGAAATACACATTGAGGGCGCGCCGGAAGATCTGGTACATAGCGGCAATCGAGTCTATTATTGGAATAAAGCTGCCGCCCCCATTTTGTACAGCGACAACAATGGGAGTAATTGGTTCCCAATTCAAGCGCCGACGCAATCAGTAGTTTGTGCCAATTTTATCGCAATTGGGGATTCTCTCTATTATTTCACCAGTACTCCATCTGAAAAATTTCTTTATCGCTCTTTTGACTTGGGGCAAACTTGGCAAAAAATACCCGTTGACCCCCAGATTGACAATATCTATAAAAATGTCGATGGAAAGATTTTTGGAACCAAGCTCCTGGAAATTGGAGCCAGTGGTTCGGTGGGGATTTTAACGACAAACGATCATGGCGAAACATGGTTCTACACAAGCCAAGTTTTTCTCCATTATCAACCACTTCTATACCAAACCACACCGAGGACCTATTTTCCATATATTTCAGAAGACTTGATTGTGTTACATGCGGGAACGGGGATATTTGTGAGCCAAAACCTTGGGGTTAACTGGACCAGGTTGGTCGATTTGCCATTTTTTAATGCCTCTAAATCATCCAATTTTTCAAGCAAAGTAGAGGGTGCCATAACTTACCATGTGGACGAAGGCTACTTGTACGCGGGTACAGAATCCCAAGGCATCTGGCGCACCCCCTACGCCCCTATCCGCGACCACCTCAAAGTGCAGAGCAAGGAATACGGCTTCTTGAGCGGCCGCTTGTTCAAGGATTCCGATGGCGATTGTCAGTACGCGCTTGCTGCCGGCGACAAGCCGTTGAGTTTCAAGCCAGTACTGGTTAATCCAGGAAATATCCTGGCTAATACCGGTGCCAACGGACTTTACAACTTCGCATTGCCAGTAGGGAACTACACTGTAACTGCTATCCCGCCCACCTATCATGCAATTTCCTGCACAACTGATTCTATACAAGCCTCCATTAGCCTTGGAAATACAGTAACGGCAAACCTCCCATTCAGCCCATTGCCCGACATCCGCGACCTCTGCATCCTCATCACCAACCCCACCCCTTCCCGCCCCGGCTTCGAAACCACCGTGAAAATGCAAATCTCCAACGTCGGCACCGTTAGCATTTCCGGGGCAATGGTCAACTTCACTTTCGACGGCCAATGGCTGGAACCGGTCTCCATCGCGCCTGTCGGCCAATTCACCGGCAACGGCGCGGCAGTAACACTGCCCGACCTCGCCCCCGGTGAAGTGCTGATCGTCACCATGGTCTTCAGGCTGATGCCCAGCACAGCCCTCGGCACCTCCCTCGTCTTCACCGCCGAGCTCCCGCTCAGCGGAGATGCCAACCCGAGCAACAACCTGGCCCGCAGCACCCAAACCGTGCAGGGCAGCTACGACCCCAACGACAAGAACGGCCTGCCCCTCGTTACCTTGCCCCCCGGCCAGCCGAGGGTGCTCGACTACCTCATCCGTTTCCAGAACACCGGCACCGACACGGCTTTCACGGTAGTCGTCACCGACACCCTGCAGGCAGGCCTGAACCTGCTTTCCCTGCGCACGGTGGAGGCCAGCCACGCGTTCCAGTTCTCCTTCCTGCCGGGCCGCGTCTGCCGGTGGCGCTTCCGCAACATCCTGCTGCCCGACAGCAACACCAACGAAGCGGCCAGCCACGGCTACCTGCGCTTCCAAATCGAGACCGAGCCGGGTTTGCTGCCCGGCGCCCCCGTCCGCAACGATGCCGATATTTTCTTCGACTTCAACAGCCCCGTGCGCACCAACGAAGCCACGACAGACAACCCGAAATGGACCGTGACGGAAGCGAGCAGCGTGGTTATTTGCGCCGGCGATACCTGGAACGGCCAAGCTTTCCAATCCAGCGTAACGATTGTCGATACCGTGGGCAATGCCTGGAGCGACACCATTTCCGTAGTCAATTTGGAGGTGCTGCCCACTTATGAAACCCATATCGATACCGCGCTCGTGAAAGGCTCGCTGCTTTTCAATGTCCCTATTTTGCAGGATACCGTGTTCAGTTTCGCTTTGTTGAGCGCCGAGGGCTGCGATTCCACGGTCGTCTGGCACGTTACAGCGACGACCTCCGGGCTGGGCGACCTGGCCGGAAACTCCCTGCCATTCGAGTTGCGGCCCAACCCGGCGACGCAGGAGGCATGGCTGGTGTGGAATACCGGCGCAGCGACCTTGCCTCAAGCCGACATCAAGCTGTACAACACATCGGGGATGCTGTTGTGGGCTTGGGAGAACAGGGCCTTGGGCGCAGCCGCAGCCATTAGCCTTGATGTGGCCGATTTGCCTCCGGGCGTTTATATTGTGACGGTGCAGTCCAACAAGCTAAGGGGGGTAAAGCGGCTGGTGAAGCTGTGAGTTGATGTCTTTTGTATAGCCAACGCAAAGTTGTTGTGAAAATTGAATGCTCGTAATCTATTGAAAATCAATTTTTCAGCATCCATCAATCCTTCAAATCCACCCAAAGCCTGGTATAAGGCCGGCGCTCAAGGTTTTTGAAGGGTTGCTTTGAACCGTTCAAAGGCTTCATGGTAGGCGTTGGCATTGGAAGGGTTCGGAGAAACCATTTTGGGCCTCAAGTTCTGGCTTAAAGGCTCCAATCCTATAGCCTGCCTGCCCAATCGGACCGCGCCGGCAAGGGAGCCGTCCATGCCGCTTTCATCGAGGAAAACGGGAAGCTGGAAAACATCTGCCAACATTTGCACCCAACCGGTATTTTGTGAAAAACCGCCGCTGGCGTAAAGGGAATTCATGGGCTGCGGCAAGGCTTCCGCAATTACTTTCAGGTTGAACAGGATGCCTTCGAGGGCGGCCCGTACGAAATGGGCTTGCCCGTGAAGGCTTCTCAGGCCTGAAAATGAACCACGGGCCTGGGCGTCCCATAGCGGCGCCCGTTCTCCCTGGATATAGGGCAAAAACACGAGCCCATCTGCTCCAATCGGCACTTCAAACGCCTGGTTTGAAAACTGTTCGGCAGACAGGTCGGAATGAAAGACGCTGTTGCGCAGCCAATCCAGCACGTTTGAGCCATTGTTGCTCGCGCCGCCTATGATGCAGCGGTTTTCATCCAAGCGATAGCAAAAGGTGCGCATGGCAGCGTCCACGGCAGGCCCATCCGCCACGCAGCGGATGGCTGCGCTGGTGCCGATGGTGACAGCCACTTGGCCGGGCTGGGTGGCGCCAGCGCCCAGGTTGGCCAGCGCCCCGTCGCTGGCGCCGATAACTTCCTGAAAGTTGCCAACTTCCAGAAAGTTAACCGGCACCAGTGCCGGCAGCTGCTCCGGGGTGATGCCCGCCAATTGAAGCACCTCCCCGTCCCATTGGTTCTCCCAAACATTCATCAGCCCCGTTGCCGAAGCGCAGGAGATATCGCTTTGGTATTTTCCTGTCAGCCGGAACCACACATACTCCTTGATTCCCAGGAACTTATGGGCTGAGGAAAACGTTCCCGGCATTTTCTCCCGCATCCACAACAGCTTGCAAAGCGGCGACATGGGGTGGATCGGTACCCCGGTGCGGTGGTAAACCTCAGCGCCTTGTTTCCCCCTAAACCGCAGCGCGCGCGCCTGGGCATCCGCCCTGAGGTCGGACCAAAGCCACACATTTGTCATTGGATTGCCTGCAGTATCCACGGCCATCAAACCATGCATCGCGGAGGAAAAAGCGATTCCCTGTACGGGCATATCCTGCTTGAATGACGACACATGCTGCAATACTTCCAGCAGCACAGTCAGCACATTTTGGTAAATCGCTTCAGGTTCCTGCTCGCTCCACCCAGGCTGCGGGACAATCGTTTCATTGCGCGTTTCGGCCATCGCAATAGGGGCGCCCGTTGCGTCCACCGCAACCGCTTTCACGTTCGTTGTGCCGATATCGACCCCAATAATCATTTTTTAATGTGATAATTTGATAATTGCCACAGCGGCAAAACATTACACAGGCCCACGAACCTGAAACCTGAAACCTTGAAACCTATAAGATACAGTCCAAAAAAAGCACCCCCACCAAACCCATCACGCCTACGATGGTTTCCATTACCGTCCAGGTTTTGAAAGTGTCGCGCAGGCTCAGCCCGAACCATTCCTTGAACATCCAAAAACCGGTATCGTTGACATGGGAGCACATCAGGCTGCCGGCGCCGATGGCGAGGGTCATCAATTCTGGCGATACGCCACCGGCTGCTACTATCTGTTGCATCATGCCGGCGGCGGTCATGCTGGCTACGGTGGCCGAGCCGACAGCGATGCGGAGCAGGGTGGCGGCAGCCCAGCCTAATAGCAGCGGGGACAAAGCGGAGTCTTTCAATTGCGCCGCCAAATTTTGTCCGATGCCGCTATCCACCAGCACCTGTTTGAACGCTCCGCCAGCGGCAATGACCAGCAACAGGGAGGCCGCTGCTCCCAGCGATGCGGTGGCTTTTTCCAAGAGTTCTGAGGTTTTTAGGCGTTCGTCTCCTTTGAAAAATGAAATCTGTCCAAAAAACAACAGGGCGATCAAGACGGTCAGCAGCATGGCAAAGCCTGGGTCGCCGAAAAACTTTAGCCAAACGAGCAGCGGGCTTTCAGGAGGCAAGCTCATTTCGCCAATGGCAGAAAGTGCCATTAGCAGCACTGGGAGTATTGCCACCAACAAGCTTTTCAAAAAACCGGGCAACTTGATCCCAGCCTGGTCGGTTGTTTGCAAAAACAGCTTAGGCGGGTCAGCGGGGATGTTTTTTAGCAACATAGGGAAAACCACACCGGCCACAACGATGGTTGGGAAGGCAATGGCTATCCCCAACAACAGGGTCTTTCCCAAGTCGGCGCCGAATATGTTGGCCACTGCGGTAGCACCAGGGTGGGGCGGCAAAAAACCGTGCGCCACCGACAAAGGCGCAGCCATCGCAATGGCCAGCTGCACGAGCGATTGGCCTGTGTTGGCTGCCATCGCAAAAACCAAAGGGGCAAGCACCACGAACCCGGCATTGTAAAACAAGGCAATGCCCACCACAAACCCGGTTATGACCAGTGCTAAGCCGGCATTCTTGTTGCCCATGACCGACAGCAAGCGCCTGGAGATGACCTGCACCGCACCCGTCTCCGACAAGATGCTGCCCAGCATGATGCCGAGCGCCAATACCAATACCAGCCCGCCCAAAGTGCCTCCCAGCCCGTTTTGGATCGACCGCAGCAAATCCAGCGGCGGCATCCCATAAGCCAGACCCGTGAAGAGCGCGGTGGCGATCAGCGCCAAAAAAGCGTTCAGCTTGGCAAAGATGATCAGTGCCAGGAGCAGGAGTATGCTGAGAAGTAGAATCATCATTCATCATTCCTTTCCACCGCGTGCCCCCCAAACTCATTCCTTTGCGCTGCCACCACCTTTCCCGCAAAGCTGTCGTCTTGCAGCGATCTGTAGCGCATGATGAGGGATAGCGCGATGACGGGCGTGGGCACACCCAGGTCGAGGGCGGTTTCCAGGGTCCATTTGCCTTCGCCGGAGGAGTGCATCACGCCGCGGATGCTGTCGAGTTGCGGGTCTTTGGAGAAGGCGTTGGCGGTGAGCTCCATGAGCCAGGAGCGGACCACGGAGCCGTGGTTCCAGAGTTCCGCAACCTTTTTAAGATCAATATCGTAGCTCGATTTTTGCAGCACCTCGAAACCTTCGGCGATGGCTTGCATCATGCCGTATTCGATGCCGTTATGCACCATTTTAGTGAAATGGCCCGCCCCTGGCCCGCCGACGTACAAGGTGCCGCCGGGCAGGGAGATGTCGTCGAAAACGGGCTTGCAGTGCTCATAAACCGCTTTTTCGCCGCCGATCATGGTGCAAGCGCCTTCCAGTGCGCCGGAAGTGCCTCCGGAAGTGCCGCAGTCGAGGAACTCGATGCCCCGCGCTTTCAATGATTTATGTCGGCGAACAGAGTCGTGGAATTTGGAGTTGCCGCCGTCTATGATGATGTCGCCGGGGCTGAGCAGCGGTACCAGGGCATCGATGACATCTTCTACGATTTGCCCTGATGGCACCATCAGCCAAACGACGCGCCTTCCCGCAAGGTTGCCGCAAAGCGCTTCGAGCGAGGTTGCCGCCTGAATCCCGGTTTCTGAACCGATTTTGGCGACAAGCGCCGCATCGCGGTCGAATGCCAATACGGCGTGACCGTGGTTGCGCAGGTTAAGCGCGAGGTTGTAGCCCATTTTTCCGAGGCCGATTAGTCCGATATGCATGGTTAAATCTGATTTTGAATCCTTTTGGGCAGTTTCTCCTTTACCAATTCATAAGAATCGCCCACGAGTTGCTCCCATTCCTCGTCGCTGAGCCAGTTGAAATCCAGCACATATACCCATTTGTGGCGGGCCAAGTAAGGAGCGGGGATGATGCCTTCGCGTTTGGTCAGTTCACGGAAAAGCTCGTCCTTAACTTTGAAGGATGCGCCGCTCTCCACATCGGCAGAGGTGACGCAGAACATTTTCCCGCCAACGGAAAAGCAGAGGTCGCTGTCCCACTTTACGTCTTCGGTGGCGCCGGGGAGCGACAAGCAATAGTTTCGGAGTGTTTCGATATTCATTTGCCAATAGATTTGATCTGCAAATGTTGTCCTTTTCCTCGACAGCGCAATGGATAAATTCCAAATAACGCAACTTGGTGTCGGGAAGACAGTAATTCAGGGTTAAAGTTTGAAGGGCTTTTTGATACCTTTGCGGCGGAATGTCACAATGGGCAGTTTCGGGCAAATTTTTTGAAAAATTCGAACCGAAGCGCCAAAAAAACGTTTAAAACAGACATAGCAATCAAATTATGGAACCATCAGGATATATGCCCATCGTGTTGCAGTCGCTCGTCGCGCTGGCATTCGTGGCCTTGGTGCTCGTCGTGGTGCCGATGCTGGGCCCGCGCCGCCGCGGTTTGAAAAAAGACGAGAGCTTCGAGTGCGGCATCGAGGTGCAGGGCAATGCACGCCTGCCCGTGTCCATCAAATATTTTATGACAGCCATCCTTTTTGTGCTGTTCGATGTGGAGGTGATCTTTTTTTACCCATATGCGGTGAATTTCCAGCATTTCAAGGAAACTGGCATGGGCGTCCAGGGTTTCGTGGCCGTGCTGATGTTTGTTGCGGTGTTCTTGGTAGGGTTTTATTACGTGTACCGCAAAGGGGCGTTCGAGTGGGACAAATAACTTAGGCTTTTGCCATTAGCTGTTGGCCCTTGGCCGCCAACAGCCAAAGGCCAACAGCCAATAGCCAACAATAAAATGAGTGTTACAAAAGAAGAAGTGCTCGAAGGTTATATTGGTGAGGGCTACCAATTGACCAGCATCGAAAAGGTATTGGGCATGGCCCGTGCCAACTCGATATGGCCCTTGCCATTCGCCACCTCCTGTTGCGGCATAGAGTTCATGGCCACAATGGGCTCCAACTACGACCTGGCTCGGTTCGGCATGGAGCGGCTGTCGTTCTCGCCCCGCCAGGCCGACCTGCTCATGGTGATGGGCACCATCGCCAAAAAAATGGGGCCGGTGCTCAAACAGGTTTATACCCAGATGGCAGAGCCCAAATGGGTGATCGCCGTGGGCGCCTGCGCCAGTTCCGGCGGCATTTTCGACACCTATTCGGTGCTCCAGGGCATCGACAAGGTGATTCCGGTGGACGTGTACGTGCCAGGTTGCCCGCCACGCCCCGAGCAGATCATCGATGGGGTGCTGAAAATCCAGGAACTGGTGCGCAACGAGCCCACGCGCCGCCGCCATTCCCCCGAGTATCAGCACCTGTTGGACAAATATCAAATCGCTTAAAAAAGCGGGTTTCAGGTTTCAGGGTTCGGGTTTCAGTTTTGCGCATTTTGTTGTCTAATTTGAAGCTGTATTTCCAAGCAACAACAAATTTCATAAACCTGAAACCCGAAACCCGAAACCTGAAACCCTGGAAAAAACATGGCAAATCCTTACGAAAATATCCTGGCCCGGTTGGCGGAAATAGCCCCTGGCGCTGTACTGTCGCACGATGCCGCCCTCGATGGGGTGCTCAACATCCATACCACACGCGAGCAGGTGATCGGCTTGTTGCAGCTGTTGCGCGACGACGAGCAGTTGGGCTTCAACTTCCTGACCTCGCTCTGCGGCATCCATTACCCCGAAAACGCCGGCCAGGAACTGGGCATCATTTACCACTTGCACAACTGGTTCCAGAATGTGCGCCTGCGCGTCAAAATATTTTTCCCCAAAGATGACCCGCATGTGCCGACCGCCACCGGACTATGGCCGACAGCCAACTGGATGGAACGGCAGGAATACGACTTTTTCGGTATCATCTTCACCGGCCACCCCGACCTGCGCCGCATCCTGAACGTGGATGAAATGGAGGTGTTCCCGATGCGAAAGGAATACAAGCTGGAAGACGGGACAAGGACGGATAAGGACGACCGGTTCTTTGGAAGAGACGGACATATAGGGCGGCAATTTGACTAAATTTTGAAGAATACTTGACATGCAAGTTCAATCATACTTTTCCTCCCTCGACAACCTCGACGGGGAGCTCGCAACCCTCAACCTCGGCCCGACACACCCGGCCACACATGGGGTTTTTCAAAACGTCCTGAAAATAGACGGCGAAAAAATCGTGAGCGCGGAGCCGACCATCGGCTATATTCACCGGGCTTTTGAGAAGCTTGCCGAGCACCGTCCCTACAACCAGATCACGCCGATCACCGACCGGCTCAACTACTGTTCCTCGCCCATCAACAACATGGGCTGGCACATGACAGTGGAAAAGCTCATCGGCTGCGAGTTGCCCAAGCGGGCGCAATACATGCGCGTGATTATCATGGAGTTGTCGCGCATTGCCGACCACCTGGTTTGTGATACGGTCATTGGTGTAGATACGGGCGCACTGACGGGCTTTACCTACATGTTCCAGGAGCGCGAGCGCATCTACGACATGTTCGAGGAGGTATGCGGCTCGCGTTTGACCACCAACATCGGCCGTATCGGGGGCATGGAGCGCGATTTTACCCCGGCTTTCCACGCCAAATTGAAAGATTTCCTAAAAAGCTTTCCGGCGCGTTTTGAAGAGTTCAACAGCATGCTGGAGCGCAACCGGATATTTATGGACCGCTGTATCGGCGTGGGGCCCATTTCGGCCGAACGGGCTGTGGCTTATGGTTTCACCGGACCAAACCTCCGCGCCGCCGGCGTTGATTACGATGTGCGCGTGATGAACCCGTACAGCAGTTACGAAGATTTTGAATTCGATATACCGCTGGGCACCGCTGGCGACACTTACGACCGATTTGTGGTGCGCCAGGAAGAGATACGCCAGAGCCTGCGCATCATCAACCAGGCATACAACAACCTGCCGGAAGGGAACTACCACGCCGACGTGCCGGAGTTTTACTTGCCTGAAAAGCCGGACGTCTATACCAAAATGGAAGCCCTGATTTACCATTTCAAAGTGGTCATGCAGGAAGTTCCCATCCCCGTCGGTGAAGTGTACCACGCCGTGGAAGGCGGCAACGGCGAGCTGGGCTTTTACCTTATCAGCGATGGCGGTCGGCAGCCTTACCGGCTCCATTTTCGCCGCCCTTGCTTCATTTATTACCAGGCTTACCCCGAAATGATCAAAGGCTCCATGCTCTCAGATGCAATCCTCACCATGAGCTCGATGAATGTCATCGCCGGAGAATTAGACGCTTGACGAATGCGGAGTGCGGAATGCGGAGTGCGGAATGGCACATTTGCTCGATTGCCGTTCACATGATTTCCAGGCTCAAACGTTGCCAAACAACAACGAACAACGAACAACGATCAACGAACAACATAAAAAATGCAAGCACCTGCACAAAACGGCACACCGTTCAAATATTCTGAAGCAGCACGCAAGGAAGTGTTGGAAATTGTGAAGAAATACCCGGAAGGCTGCGGCAAAAGCGCCATTTTGCGGGCATTGCACATTGCCCAGGAAGAAAATCACGGCTGGCTCAGCGTACCGGCCATGGATGAAGTGGCCGTCACCCTGAACATCACACCCATTGAAGTTTATGAGGTCGCATCGTTTTATTCGATGTTCAACCTCGCGCCTGTAGGCAAATATGTGCTGGAGTTTTGCCAAACCGGCCCCTGCGCCATAGAAGGGGCAGAGCGCATCATCGAATACACCAAATTGAAGCTGGGCATCGGCAAGAACCAGGTAACGCCCGACGGCCTTTTTACCATCAAACAGGTGGAATGTCTGGGCGCCTGCGGGTATGCACCCATGATGCAGGTAGGGGAGTTTTACCATGAACACCTCACCGAAGCTAAAATTGACCAGTTTATCGAAGACTGCCGTGCCGGGAAAATTGACAAGGGCACCTGGAAAATGCACTAAGCAACAAAGCCATGCAACTGACTGACAAGCAAATAGAAGAAACCCTGGCCAGAAGGCCGGAAAGCCGGTACAAGTACTTTATCCGTACCGTGATGGCGGAAGAAGAAGTATGGGGCCTGACCGATGAGGAGGGCTGGCTGATGCTGGAAGACGACGAAGACGGCACAGACGTGATCGCCGTGTTCCCGTACCCGGAATTTGCCGAAGTATTCAAGAAAAGCGGCGACTACGCTGAATTCAAGCCCGAAGCCCTCGACCTGTACGAATTTGTGGACTGGCTGGAAGATTTTGAAAATGAAAAAATGAAAGTGGGCGTGTTCCCAACCCCTGATTTCCAATGTGCCGTGATGCCGCCTGCGCGTTTGCGCGATGATTTTCAGGAGGCATTTGACAAAGAAGAAGCAAATTAACTTTATGAGTCGCAAATTACTCTTAGAACACGCCCAGGTAGAGGGCATAAACACCTACGAAGTGTACCGCAAACACGGCGGCTACCGCTCCGTGGAAAAAGCGCTGAAAACCATGTCGCCCGACGCGGTGCTGGAAGAAGTGAAAAAGAGCGGCTTGCGCGGGCGCGGCGGCGCCGGTTTCCCAACGGGCATGAAATGGTCGTTCCTCGCCAAACCGGAAGGTGTGCCACGCTACCTCGTTTGCAATGCCGACGAAAGCGAGCCAGGCACCTTCAAAGACCGCTACCTGATGGAGAAAATCCCGCACCTGCTGATCGAAGGCATGATCACGTCTTCGTTCGCGCTGGGCGCCAATACTTCCTATATCTACATTCGCGGCGAATACTCCTGGATTTTGTTCATCCTGGAAAAAGCCATTGCAGAAGCCTACGCCAAGGGCTGGCTGGGCAAAAACATCCTCGGCACCGGCTACAACCTCGACATGTATGTCAACATCGGTGGCGGCGCCTATATCTGTGGTGAAGAAACAGCCCTGCTCGAAAGCCTGGAGGGCAAGCGCGGCAACCCGCGCATCAAGCCGCCGTTCCCCGCCGTAAAAGGCCTCTGGCAATGCCCGACGGTGGTCAACAATGTCGAAACAATAGCGGCTGTCGTGCCGATTGTCAACGACGGCGGCGACGAATACGCCAAGATTGGCATTGGCAGGAGCACGGGCACCAAGCTGATCTCCGCCAGTGGCAACATCAACAAGCCCGGCGTATATGAAATTGAAATGAACATCACTGTAGAGGAGTTTATCTACTCCGACCAGTGGTGTGGCGGCATCAAGAACGGCAAACGCCTCAAAGCCTGCGTGCCGGGCGGCTCTTCGGTGCCGATATTGCCCCACTACTTAGTTTGTAAAACGGCAGCCGGTGAAGACCGACTGATGACCTACGAAAGCCTGGCAGACGGAGGGTTCGCAACGGGTTCTATGCTTGGCTCCGGCGGCTTCATCGTGTACGACGAAGACCAGTGTATCGTGCGCAATACCTGGAATTTCAGCCGGTTTTATGCCCACGAATCCTGCGGACAGTGCTCGCCCTGCCGCGAAGGCACCAGCTGGATGGAAAAAGTGCTGCACCGCATGGAAAACGGACAGGGAAAAATGAGCGACATCGACCTGCTGGCCGATGTGGCCAAAAAAATTGAGGGCAACACGATTTGCCCACTCGGCGATGCTGCGGCCTGGCCGGTGAATGCCGCCATCCGGCATTTCCGGGAAGAGTTCGAATGGCATGTAAAGGAGCCGAAGTTGTGTTTGGAGCGGAATTATGGGTTGGTGGGTGAGCCGATAGCATCTGTTGTTTAAACTATTAAAACATGAGCAAAGAACACCTCACTTATTTCAAAGTCGAAAACTTCAAAAGATTCGATTTGCTTGAATTGACCGATATTGGCCAGTTCAACCTCCTTGTGGGGGACAATAATGTGGGGAAGACGAGTGTGTTGGAGGCTCTGCTGGTTGATACAGAGAGAAGAAAGTGTCTGTCCAATTTTCACAGTACCCTGCTGTCGAAAGGATTGAATATAAAGCCAAAAACAGTTTACGGTCCGAAAGGTGAAGTTGTGGAGGTTCAGTATCCAGAAGAAAATTTTTTGAAGTACATTTTTAATGACTTAGAAAAGTCCTTAAAAATTGAAATGATTTTTGAGGGTGGGAAAGATAAAAAAACAATTACGATGTCCATCTCTGGATACCCGGAAACCATTGATGCAGATGACTTTGACATATCGGTCGTTGGGCATTCCCCGGATAATCGTTATGTAAGTTTTTTTTATACCTGGCCTCCAGGCCCACCAACAGAGTACTATGATGAAGAAACTGGCGAAGCTGACGTAGACTATGATCCTGGTATTAAAGGCGAGATTTCGGGCATTTACGAACACCTGCTTCAAGGAATTAATGGGGATTTTCCACTAATTTCTACTTCTCTACCTTTAACTAGTTCATTGCCCAATGCCTACTTTGAGCAAGTAAACCTCAGTCGGCAAAAAGAAAAACGACTGATTGAAGACATGAAGTTTTTACTTCCGGAAATTGAGGATTTCGAGGTTCGTAAAATCGGGGGGGAAGACCAGCTACTTCTAGGGCTAAAGGGTAAAGATGAGCTAATGCCCATCTCCATTTTCGGCGAAAGTGTCACACGTGCAACCCAAATCCTTCTGGAAATTTCCAAATACAAAGGCAACCGCCTGATGATTGATGAAATTGATACAGGCATCCACTATTCCCGGATGAAAAAATTCCTAAAAACCATTTTTCAAGTAGCCGAAAAAAATGAAGTTCAGCTTTTCATAACTACCCATAGCCTCGAATGCCAACAAGCATTCGCGGAAGTGTTTGAAGAGTCTGATATGGCTCAATTTCAATCAAAAGCAAGGCAATATACGCTCATCGAAAGACCCGATGGCCAGATAACTGCCATAAAACGTAATTGGGAGCAGTTGGAATTTGCCCTTCAAACTGACAATGAAACGCGGGGAGGCAATCAAACATGGTAGCAGTTCATATTTGGGTGGAAGGAGTGGCAGACCAGAAATTTCTGGCTGATGTTTTGAAAACATGGTTTGCTTTGCCTTTGAATAAAAAATTTGAGTGCCGCGACGAGGATCGCAAAATATCAGTGCAAATTCGACTTGGGGATGGGGTCAGTACATTCAATTCAAAAGAGGGCTGGGAAAAAATCAAGCCTTCTTTTGAAGAAAACAATGCTCTTGGGATTAAAAACGTAATTGTCTTAGATGCAGATGAAGATTTTGAACTACGGAAGAACGAAATTATGGGCACAGTAACAGGCGTTACCTTCAACGTAGAATCTGACCTGTTTTTGTGGCCAAACCACCAGCCCCACCAAGAAAAAGGAGATTTAGAAAGGCTTTTGGAACAAATTATTCATCCAGACAATAACACCATTTTCGAATGCTGGAAATCTTACGAGGAATGCTTGAAAATGGCTCCACGGAAATCCTACACCACTCCAGCCCGAAAAACAAAAATTTACGCGTACCTCGAAGCCCTCTTAGGTGAGACGAAAAGCGAGAAAGACAAGATTAAAGAACGTGAACGAGAATATGTCAATGCTGAACATTGGCAACTTGATTACACAAAAGAGCCCTTAAAACCGCTGCACCAATTTTTCAAAAAACACTTGGGTTTATAACCTAAAAAGTAAAAGATAACCCTAAGCCCATCGCCCCATTATCAAATTAAAACATTATCAAATTAAATCTAGATAATGCCAAAAGTAAAAATAGACGGAGTTGAAATCGAAGTTGCCGAAGGCACCACCATCCTCAACGCAGCGCGGCAGATCGGCGGCGACCTGGTACCGCCAGCCATGTGCTATTATTCCTCCCTGCAAGGCTCAGGGGGTAAATGCCGCACCTGCTTAGTGAAAGTTACCAAAGGCTCGGAAAAAGACCCACGCCCCATGCCCAAACTCATGGCTTCCTGCCAGACAATGGTGATGGACGGCATGGAGGTGGCCAGCAAAACAGACCCTGCCGTAACGGAAGCCCGCGCGGCGGTCACGGAGTTCCTGCTCATCAACCACCCGCTTGATTGCCCGATTTGCGACCAGGCAGGTGAATGCCACCTGCAAGACCTTTCCTTCGAGCACGGGAAATCCAACACCCGCTACGAATTCGAGCGCCGCACTTTCGAAAAAATCGACATCGGCCCTTACATCAAACTGCACATGACCCGCTGCATCATGTGCTGGCGCTGTGTCTATACCGCCAAGCAACTCTCGCCCGAGCGCGTGCACGGCATCATCGGGCGCGGCGACCACGCTGAGATCAGCACCTACATCGAAAAATCGATCGACAGCGAGTTCAGCGGCAACGTCATCGACGTGTGCCCGGTGGGCGCCCTGACCGACCGCACTTTCCGTTTCAAAAGCCGGGTGTGGTTCCTCAACCCCATGGACGCGCACCGCGACTGCCCAACCTGCTCCGGCAAAGCCGTGGTGTGGATGTACGGCGGCGAGATATTCCGCGTCACGGCCCGCAAAGACAAATACGGCGAAGTGCACGATTTTATCTGCAACACTTGTCGTTTCGATAAAAAAGCCAAAGGCGATTGGACAATAGAAGGCCCGCGCGCGATCGACCGCCATTCTGTGATTTCCCAAAACCACCACAAAGGCGAAACCATCACCGTCGCGTAAGCACATTATCAAATTGCCCCTCATTATCAAATTATCAATTTGCCCTCATTATCACATTAAAATAAATGACTGCTCTACTACTTTTCATAACGGCTGTTGTCATCCACAAGATGGTGTTGATCCTCATCTTGTTTGCCATCACCCTGGGCATCGCGGCGTATTCCACGTATGGCGAGCGCAAGGTAGCCGCATTCATTCAGGATCGTTTGGGGCCTGACCGCGCCGGACCGTTTGGCATACTGCAGCCATTAGCCGACGGGGTGAAAATGTTCACCAAAGAGGATTTTATCCCCAGGGACTCAAACCGGATATTGTTCATCCTGGGGCCTGGGGTGTTCATTTTTGTGGCCTTGATGACTTCGGCGGTCATCCCCTGGGGCACGGCGTTCACCGGGTTTGGCCTGAACGTCGATTTACAGGTGACGGACGTGAACATTGGTATCCTCTATGTGCTGGGTTTTGTGTCGCTTGGCGTGTACGGCATCATGATCGGCGGTTGGGCATCGAACAACAAATACTCTTTGTACGGCGCCATCCGGGCCAGTTCGCAGATGATTTCCTACGAATTGGCGATGGGGTTGAGCGTTATTGCCATCATCATGCTCACGGGCACGCTGAGCCTGCGCGGCATCGCGGAAGGGCAGGCAGGCACCTGGTTTGGCTTCATACCGCAATGGAACGTATTTGCGCAGCCGCTGGGCTTTTTGATTTTCTTTATTTGCGCTCTGGCAGAAACCAACCGCGCGCCCTTTGATTTGCCGGAATGTGAGACGGAACTGGTGGGCGGCTATCACACCGAGTACAGCGCCATGAAGCTGGGCTTTTTCCTGTTTGCAGAGTACATCAACCTTTTCATCTCCTCGGCGGTGATTGCCACCGTGTATTTTGGCGGCTATCATTTCCCGGGCGTTGATCCGGGCTGGTTGTGGGGCTTGATGGGGCCGGTGGTTATTTTTGCCAAGACCTTCTTTTTCATCTTCGTCTATATGTGGATCCGCTGGACATTGCCCCGATTCAGGTACGATCAGCTGATGCACTTGGGTTGGAAGGTGCTAATTCCGCTGGCGATCCTGAACATGGTGCTGACAGGGGGCGGTTCCTTGTTGTTTGGGAACTGAGAAAGCCGTAATTTCCGTTTTGTAAGCATTGTTTCACTTTTAAATTGAAAAACAATGAGTTCGATAACGATTAATATCAATGAAGAGAAAAAAGCTTTGCTGGAAGAAACGGCAAAAAGCATGAATATTTCAATGGATGACCTTGTAAATGAGGCGATTGAGAATTATTTGACGGAAAAGGACAAGCGTTTTCAGGCTGCACGAGAGTATGTGAGAACCCGTTACAAGGAACTTTATAAAAAGCTGGCATGAGGATATTCTTTCTCACTTTCAGCGATATTATTCAAATCCATGAAGATGCGATATTGGATTCGGGAGGCGGAACCGGTTTGAGGGATAAGGCAGGCATTGAATCTGCCGTTGCGGCGCCGCAAGCCAGTTATTTTGGACAAGAACAATATCCAGGCATCGCTGCAAAAGCAGCCATTGTTTGTTTTGAGCTGGTGACGCAACATCCGTTTATTGACGGCAACAAGCGCGTTGGACATGGCGCAATGGTTCATTTTCTGTACATAAATGGCTACATTTTAGATGCAGAAGATGATGAACAAGAACAGATAATTTTGAAATTGGCAAGTGGCAACTTAGAAAAAGAACCTTTCGCAAAATGGGTAGAGTCTAAGCTTGCTCCTATTCAATAGTTAAGAATAAAACTTATGCAATCACTCACAAATCGCTCAAAACTCGTTGTCAAGAAGGAAATGACCTTCATGGAACGCATATACCTGCCTGCCATCGCTGGTGGCATGTGGATCACGCTCAAGCACTTCTTCAAAACGCTTTTTGGCAAATCAGCCAGCTTGCGCTACCCGGAAGTAAAGCGCGACTTTGCCCCCGTGTACCGGGGCTGGCACGTGTTGAAGCGCGACGAACAAGGCCGCGAGAACTGCACTGCTTGCGGGCTGTGCGCCGTGGCTTGTCCGGCCGAAGCCATCACCATGGTAGCGGCCGAACGCGAAAAAGGGGAAGAGCACCTGTACCGCGAAGAAAAATACGCTGCAGAATATGAGATCAACATGCTGCGCTGCATTTTCTGCGGGCTTTGTGAAGAAGCCTGCCCGAAAGAAGCCATTTTCCTGACCGACCGTATTGTGCCAAGCGACTACGTGCGGCAGAATTTCATTTTTGGCAAAGACATGCTGGTGGAAGGCGTTGAACCAGAAAAGCGGATAGACGTGACCGTTCGCCAAAAGCACCATACCGAAGCCAAGTAAGCGGAATACGTTCCGAAACAAGACATATACCAACTTTTATGGACCAGTATATTTTCCTGACCCTTGCCATAATTACCGTCATCACGGCTTTGCTGATGGTCTTTGCCAAAAGCCCTGTGCACAGCGTGTTGTACCTCATCCTCACTTTTTTTGCCATTGCCGGGCAGTACGTGCTGCTCAATGCGCAGTTTCTCGCCGTGGTGCACATCATCGTGTATGCGGGCGCCATCATGGTGCTTTTCCTGTTCGTGTTGATGTTGCTCAATTTGAATGAGGACACCGAGCCGCAGAAATCCACCATCTGGAAAATCAGCGCAGGCATCGCTTCCGGCCTCCTGCTTGTCACCATGGTGGGCGCACTGAAAGGCAGCGTTCAGGTAAGCGCTCCGGAAGTAGCCACCGCCAATGTCGGCTTAGTAGAAAACCTGGGCAAAGTCCTGTTCACCGATTTTGTCGTTCCCTTTGAAATAGCCGGGATACTGTTTTTGGCAGCGATGGTCGGGGC
>CAZULM010000025.1:0-81039 GCA_964621185.1 uncultured Saprospiraceae bacterium
TCCGCATTCCGCATTCCGCATTCCGCATTCCGCATTCCGCATTCCGCACTCCGCATTCCGCATTCAAATCACCCTTTGCTCGATTTCTTCGCCCGGTCATTGCCGCGCCAGCTTGAGCGTCCATTCCCTTTTTTGGGGCTGTTTTCCGTGCGTGGGGCATCTTTGTCCCTGTCGCGGTACGAAGGCTTGGGTTTGTTGAAAGAGGGTTGTTTTTCCAGTTTGGCGACTTCCAGAATGGAGGCAAAACGGTTTTTGCGCGACAAAAAGCCAGTTGATTCCTCCCGGCGTTCTCCGTAATTGTTGTTTTCGCGGCGCTCGCTGCGCTGCTCATGCCGTTGTGGGCGCTGTTCGCGCTGCGGGCGCTGTTCGTTGCGCTGGGGTCGTTGTTCCTCTTGTTTTGGGCGTTCGTCGCGGCGCGGCTGGCGGTTTTCTCCACGTTGAGCAAAGCGCTCGCCGCTGGTGTCTATGCGTTGCCGCTCAGGCTTTGGCGCGCGCGGTTCGTTTCGTTTCCCAGCTTCGCCGTTGGGGCGTCCCCCTCCTTGTGGGGCCCGGTTCCGGTCGTTGCGCTGGCCTTGTCCTGAGCGCCCGTTGCGCTGCTCTTTGGGTTGTGGCAGTGCTGGCCGGCTCAGATCGGCCGGGTAGGGATGGTCTTCCACCACCGGCACCAATTGGCCCGTAAGTTTTTGAATATCCTTGAGGTAGGCTACTTCTTCGCCGTCACAGAACGACAGTGCGATGCCGCTCGCGCCTGCGCGTCCTGTACGCCCGATGCGGTGCACATAGGTCTCTGGGATGTTCGGCAGGTCGAAATTGATCACGTGGGTGAGGTCGTCGATGTCGATGCCGCGGGCGGCGATGTCGGTGGCGACCAGCACCCGGATGCGGCCATTTTTGAAGCCGCTGAGGGCTGCCTGGCGGGCGTTTTGTGATTTGTTGCCGTGAATGGCTTCGGCGCCGATGCGGTTTTTGACCAGATCGGCTGCTACCTTGTTCGCGCCGTGTTTGGTGCGGGTAAATACGAGGGCGGTCTTGATAGAATTGTCTTGCAGCAGGTGGTTCAACAAGTGCCGTTTGTCTTGTTTTTCGACAAAATAAACCGCCTGCTCAATTTTTTCTGCTGTGGAAGAAACGGGGGTAACGGCCACTTCAACGGGGTTGGTCAGGATAGAATTGGCCAGTCCGGAAATTTCATCGGGCATGGTAGCCGAGAAGAACAGGGTTTGGCGCTTTGCCGGAAGTTTGGCGATCACCTTTTTTACGTCGTGGATAAAGCCCATATCGAGCATGCGGTCGGCCTCGTCGAGTACAAAAATGGAGAGGCTGCGCAAGTCAACGAATCCCTGGTTCATCAGGTCGAGCAGGCGGCCTGGCGTAGCGATCAGCACTTCAATGCCGCGTTGCAGGCCTTTGGTTTGGGCGTGTTGCGACACGCCGCCGAAGATGACGAGGTTGCGCACGTCCACATGGCGGCCATAGGCGGTGAAGCTGTCGCCGATCTGGATGGCCAGCTCGCGGGTAGGGGTGAGGATGAGGGTGCGGATCTTGCGGCCATCTTTGAAATTATGGCGCTCGCTGGCTAATCTTTGGAGGATGGGCAGTGCAAAAGCGGCGGTTTTCCCGGTGCCGGTTTGGGCGCAGCCGAGCAGGTCGCGGCCTTGCAAAACAGGTGGTATGGCTTGTTCCTGAATGGGGGTGGGGCTTTCGTAGCCCTCTGTCTCAAGCGCGCGCAAAAGCGGCTCGATGAGCGATAAATCTTTGAATAGCATTAAGTTAGAAGTTACCGGAGTCGTACGCGTTGGGTCGTTTGAACGGCCCTGCAAGGGGTGGAGTTTTTTGGAAAAAACTGTTGTCCAGGGCGGACACAAACCGGATTTGTGAAAAATACTGGGGCAAAGGTAGGGGAATAATGTGGGTATGTGGGGAATAATTTTAAAAAATGAGCTTAAATCAACAAATTTCGTTTTTTTTGTGGGCGTAAAACCTGTCGCCCACATGCGAAATCACTAACAATTGTATTTTTTACCACCACAAAATCACACAAAAATTACATGAAAATCTGCCAAATTGCCCTGCTATTTGCAGCCTTGGGGGCTGCAACCTTTTCCTCCGCGCAGAATTTCCCGCCACCTTGCAGCGCGCCTCCGCCCCTTGGCGCCAGCACTTGCGACCAGACCTGTATCTATTGCGAACTAAATGGCTACACCGGCTCCAACCTGGAAGGTGGCCCTGACAATTTGCTGTATTGCAACCAGATCACCGTTCAAACCGGTGTTTGGCATGCATTTGTCGCTGGAAGTACGAGTATAGCATTTGAGGTTATCTCCAGTAATTGCATGTTGGGAGAAGGCTTGCAATTGGCCATTACAGTTGAGTGTAACGATGCCAGCGTTCTAGCCTGCAATCCGGGGGCGGCTGGAACCGGGAACCAAACGATGGTCATTTCCTCCAGTGGGTTTGTCCCGGGACGTGTTTATTACCTGTTGGTTGATGGTTGGCTGTCGGATGTTTGCGACTACCAAATCAACGTCATGGATGGCGCTGTTGGCACCGTGATTACAGCTCCCCCGGGTGTTCCGCAAGGATCTGGGGCCTACACCTGCAATGCCGCTTCCCAAACATATACTGTAAGCCCGGTTTCGGGCGCTTCATACTATCACTGGACCGCCCCGGCAGGTGCGAGTATCAATGGCATGTCGGATGATGAAGTGCTGCCTGGTATTGGGGGCAATACCGTTAGCATTACTTTTGGCAATAACAGCGGGCCGGTTTGTGTATCTGTGGGCAATGCATGTAGCCCGGAAACGGCTGCTTCTTGCCGGAATGTTATAGTGCACCCAATACCACCAACGTTTTTGGCGCCCATAACGGTGCCTTTTGACCAGCTTCCATACGATTGGCTGCAAGACGGAAGTGTCGACATTACAACCAGTGGTACATTCAACCTCATTACGACATTGACCAGCTTTTTTGGCTGCGACAGTGTTGTGCAACAAATTGTTACGGTTTTGCCGCCCAATTCCGGAACAATTATGGGTACCATATACTGGGATGCCAACGATAACGGATTGAAAGACCCCGGCGAACAGCCCTTTGCGTCGGGGGCAGTGGTGAAGAGCTCTACCGGGCAACTGACCAGTTCCAACATCAACGGGCAATATTCCCTTCAAAACCTGATGGCTGGCGACACCGTTCGGGTTGTGGCGCCGCTGCCCGGCATCACGGTGAACCCTGGTTTTCGGAAGGTACAACAAGGGGTGTCTGCCGGCTATGATTTTGGCCTGTTCCCCTTGCCCGACGGTTATGATTTGACTGTCAACCTCAATGCGACGGTTTTTCGACCAGGCTTCAGCACCTGGATGACGGTTGTTTGCCGGAATATCGGGCTGCAAACCGCGTCGGGTGTGCAGGTCAACCTGGCGCTCCCTTCGCTGCTTCAATATGTGGTGGCGACGCCCAACCCTTCCAATATTAACGGGAACAACATCACCTGGGATATCGGCGAACTACAAGCCGGGCAATCGCGCAATATCCAGGTTGAAATAAAAACACCCGTCAGCGCCATGCTGGGCACACCGCTTACATTGGAGGCGTCTATTTTGCCCCTTACCCTCGATTTGTTTCCTGGCAACAATTTTTACAAACTCAATACCGGCGTGGTAGGCGCCTACGACCCAAACGACAAACAGGTAACGCCAGCGTTTATCACCCCAGCCATGATAGCGGACGGATTGCCGTTCGAATACAGCATCCGGTTTCAAAATACGGGTAATTTCCCGGCGGATATGGTGCGCATCATTGACACCCTGGAAAGCATGGTCGATCCATCCACTTTCCGTTTTGTAGCGGCGAGTCACCCCTGCACCTGGAAAATCCGGGGCAACCGTATCGTGGAATTCATTTTTGAAAACATCAATTTGCCGGATTCGACAAGCGATGAGGCCAACAGCCACGGTTTTGTGAAATTTACCTTGAACCCCAAAAAGAACTTGCCGATCGGGACGGTTGTTCGAAACTTCTGTGACATCTATTTTGATTTTAACGACCCAATACGAACAAATACCGTGGGGACGGAGGTGGTGCGCGCCATACCTGGCGAATGGCTGCTGGTGCGGGATGCACTGCGCATACGGCCAAACCCAGCAAGTTTATTCACAAACTTTGAATGGAAAACCCCGGCCCCCGCAGATGGTCGTGTTCGGATATTTGACATAACAGGTTTGCTCCGACTCGAATTACCTGTAGCAACTGGTCAGACATACCTGCAAGCTAATATCAGCGCACTGCCATCGGGGCTGTATTTTGTGGTATTGGAGGCTGGGAATTTGGTATTGGCCAATAAACTGGTTGTGGCATCGCTGGCGCCATTAGGCTTGGATTGAACCCCGAAACTCAACTACTTCTTCTTCGCCAGCGCTGCGATCCGCTCCTCCAGCTCATCTTCATCGCCCGGCGTATAGCCAATATGTTCATAAACAATATTGCCGCTTTGGTCGAGCAGTAAGGTGTAAGGCACCGATTGGATATTGGCGGCAATGGAGAGCTCTTTATTGGAATCCAGCAGGATTTGGTATTTCCAGCCTTTGGCGTTCACTACACCGGGTACTTTGGCGGCTGAGCGCGCGTCGTCGGTGCTGATGGCTACCAGCACGGCATCGTATTTCTTCTGCCAATCCTCGTAAATCTCGCTGATGGCATCCAGTTCTTTTTTGCAAGGGGAACACCAGGTAGCCCAAAAGCTGATGACGGTGATTTTGCCGGTTTGGCCGATCGTTTGTACATTGATGGACTCGCCTTGGAGCGTTTTTACGTTCACGGAAGGCAGGGTTTTGGATTGGGCAAAACCGGCTGTAGCCAGCAGCAATGCGACGAGGAGGGAGAGGGTTCCTTTCATGCTTGAAAACGTAGTTGTTTGAAAAGTGAAAAATAAATAGGGCCACAAAATTACCCAAAATTTTGAAGGGAATGCCAGCTTAACCAGCCTTTAACGGACATTAACGATACGGTATCAGGGCAGGCAAAGCTTCCGCAGCGCCAGGCTGTCGCCATTGAACACATTAAAATCGACGGGTTCGTTGATGCCCGTCACGTTGCCGCGGTCGCTGTGCTGCCAGAAATGCCAGTCTTCGTCGCCGGGCATGTCAAAATCGGCCACATGGTAGTGCGCGATCCAAAACTTGTATCCTTTAAATGCTTCATAATCAGCAAAATATTGCTTGTAGAAGTCTTTGTTGGTGTATAAAATCGGCCGCACGTTGTAGCGCTTTTCCAGCAAGTCCAGGAACTCTTTGGTGTACAGCCTGACCTGGGCTTTCGTCATGCCGTTGGCTTCTTCCACATCCACCACGGGAGGCAGATCGCCGGAGCGCAGCTTCACCACCTTGCTGAATTTCAATGCCTGGTCTTTGGCGCTCACATTGGGCAGGAAAAAATGATAGGCGCCACGGATAATGCCGTTCTTGCGCGCACCTTCCCAGTTGGCGTCAAACTGGGGGTCTTCCATCCAGGAACCCTCTGTGGCTTTGATAAAGGCAAAGGTGACCTTGATATTGCCCACCTTCATCTTGCTCACCCTGGCCCAATCCACTTTGCTCTGCCAGCGGCTCACGTCGATGCCATGCACCTTATAGCCACTGGGGATGCGGATGCCAAAATGCTTGTACTCCTTGTAATGCAATGGGTATTCCACCAGCGAGCGCAGCCACCAGCGAAATTCCGAACTGAAAATCACGCCCAGCAAAAACAGCACGAGCAACAGCGCCCCCGCTTTGCGCTGGTCGCCTTTTCGTCGGGCATAGTTGCGGGGGAAGATTCTGAACATAAGAAAAGTGGTTTCTGGTTTCTGGTTTCTGGTTGGAACAGACTTCGGATTTTTGAGAAAACAAGCAAATTTCATACCTCACGCCGCTTGGTTTTGCGCATGCCGATCTTTGTAATCAATTGAACATCAGTTGAATCAATCATACTCAATCACAAAAATCAGGCGAATCATAGTATATAAATGCCAAAATTGAAAAACAATACCCAAGCAGCCAAACAAATCGGGTAAACCTGAAACCTGAAACCTTGAAACCTAATTTCCCTTGAATACAGGTTTGCGTTTTTCCAGGAAAGCAGCAACGCCTTCCTTGTAGTCGCGGGTGCCTCCTGCCATGGTCTGTAGTTTGTCTTCCAGGATGGATTGGGCTTCAAAGTCGTTGGAAAAGGAATGGTTGAGGGCGTGCTTGGTGAGTGCGAGGCCGCGCGTGGGCATTTGCGCGAGGGTTTCGGCGATTTTCAGGCTGTCGGCCTCAAAGGATTCGTCGGGGAAAACTTTCCAGATCATGCCCATGGCAGCGGCATCGGCGGCACTGATTTTGTCAGAAAGCATCATCAGGGCAGTGGCGCGCTGGAAGCCTACGAGCCGGGGCAGGGTCCAGGTGCCGCCAGAATCGGGGATGAGGCCGATCTTGGAGAATGCCTGCGTGAAGGAGGCCGAGGCAGCGGCTACCGCAATGTCGCAGGCCAGGGCGATGTTCGCCCCTGCCCCCGCAGCCACGCCGTTCACTGCGGCCACGACCGGCTTATCCATGTTCCTGATTTTCAACACCATCGGGTTGTAGCCCGTGGCGATGATCTCGGCCAGCGAAGGCCCGTTCGGGTCGGTCACCTCCTGCAAATCCTCTCCGGCACAAAATGCTTTTCCCGTTCCGGTTAGGTACACCGCCCGGATGGCAGGGTCGTTTGCACAGGTGTCCAGGGCTTCCAAAATTTCCATGCGCATCGCGTGGTGCATGGAATTGAACACCTGCGGCCGGTTGAAGGTGATGCGGCCTACGCCGTTTTCGACGGAAAAGAGGATGGAATTCATAATTTGATAATTTGATAATTTGATAATGAGATAATGTGATAATTGGGTGAAATGTGCTTGTTTTTCAATGGTTTTGGCCAAATATGCTATGAACGCAATCCAAATCGAAGCTACGGGGTTGAGCCATTATCACATTGTCCCATTATCCCATTATCCCATTAAGAGTTTTTCCCGCTCCGGCCCGGTCGAAACCATGCTCACGGGCACGCCGAGCTGTTTTTCAAGGTCGGCGATAAATGCCTGGGCGGCAGCGGGCAACGCATCAAAAGTGCGGGCGCCTTCCAATGTCGTCTGCCAGCCGAGATAGGATTTGTACACGGGTTCTACGGGGGTATGGCAGAGGTCGAACGGCAGGTTGAGGCTTTCTTGGCCGTCGTACCGGTATTTGGTGGCGGCGCACACTTCTTTAAAGTTGTTGAGCACGTCGATTTTGGTGAGGCAAATCTCCGTTACTCCGTTCAGCATGATCGTGTAGCGCAGCTGTGGCAGGTCGATCCATCCGCAGCGCCTTGCCCTGCCGGTGGTGGAGCCGAATTCCATGCCCTGTTGGCGCATCTGCTCGCCCGTCTCGTCTTCCAGTTCGGTGGGGAAGGGGCCGCTGCCCACGCGGGTGCAGTAGGCTTTGGAAATGCCGATCACCCTGCCGATGGTTTGGGGAGCCACGCCAAGCCCGATGCAGACCCCAGCGGTGATGGTGTTGCTGGAGGTAACGAAGGGATAGGTGCCAAAGTCGATGTCGAGCATGCTGCCCTGGGCACCTTCCGCCAATATTTTTTTCCCGCTCGCAAGCGCATCGTTGATGTAGTACTCTCCATCGACAAACTGTAGCTGGCGCAGGGTGTCGAGGCTTTCAAACCAGGCTTTTTCTTCGGCTTCCAGGTCAAAATCTACCGCCGGGTAAATCTGTAGAAGCTCTAAGTGTTTGTTTTTCAGGGAATTGTATTGTTCCAGGAAACTTGGTGCCGCTATGTCTCCAACGCGTAGGCCATTGCGCCCAGTTTTGTCCATGTAGGTCGGCCCGATGCCTTTCAGGGTGGAGCCGATCTTTGCCTTGCCTTTGTGGGCCTCACTGGCCGCATCGAGCCAGCGGTGCGTGGGCAGTATGAGGTGTGCCTTGCGCGACACCAACAGGCGGCTGTGGAATTGGACATTGCTCTGTTCCAGCGAGCGCAGCTCGCGCTGGAACACCACGGGGTCCAGCACGACCCCGTTGCCGATGAGGTTGATAAGGTTCTCCCTGAAAATACCGGAGGGCACGGTGTGCAGCACGTATTTGTTGCCGCCAAATTTCAAGGTGTGGCCTGCATTGGGCCCGCCCTGGAAACGCGCCACGATGTCGTAGCCCTGCGCCAGGTAGTCCACAATTTTGCCCTTGCCTTCGTCGCCCCATTGCAGGCCGAGTATTACGTCTATTTTTTGCATACGTTTTGGTTGTTTCACGTGCCGCCAACCTTCGGTTGGCGTGTACTACGAAACACTAACCAAAGGTTAGCGATACGCAGGCCAACCGAAGGTTGGCGGCACTGGGCACAAAAGTAGGAAAAGAAAAAGGCGTCCAAAGGAATTCCTACCTTTGCCTTATGATTCGGCCAACATTATCCGTTTTATTGTTCATGATGTTGCCTGTTATTGGCAGCGGCCAAAGTAAGGGCAACCCTTTTGAACTGGTACACCGCTTGCCCAGGACTGCCGCGACCGCCACCGGGGCAGATATCTTTGTCAATCCATTCAACGTGGTGCCGCACCGGGCGCCCGGCGCTACAGAAAGCATGGCCAAAAACGCCACGGAAGCTTTCAATCCCTTCGCGGTGCTGCCCAGGGGCGGGGGACTGCCCAATTCGGTGCTTTTTTCGGTACTGCTGGTCATTTTTTGCCTCCTTACATTTTCAGTAGCCTCTAACCGAACCTCGGTTGGAAGGGCCTGGGGCGGCTTCCTGAACGACAACGCGCTGAACCTGGCACAGCGGGAAGCCTCCGGCTTGGTGGGCAGCACACCTTATTATATGTTGTACCTGAATTTTTTGCTCAATGCCGGGGTGTTCATATTTTTAGTGACACGCATATTTCAAGGGGATAATTTCTACAACCTTGGTTTTTTGTTGATCTGCATAGTCGGGGCATTTTTCGCCTTTTTGTTCAAGCATGTCATGGTAAACGCCGTGAGCTATATTTTTTCCAAGGAACAGGAAGCCCGGCGATACAACTTCCTGATCATCATTTTCAACTGCGTATTGGGCCTTTTTCTCGTCCCTTTCAACTTTTTGATCGCTTTCGCAAAGTACAGCGACTACCGTTCGCTGCTCGCGTTCTGGATGTTGGGCCTAGTGCTGATATTTTACATCTATCGCGCCCTGCGCTCGGCAAGCATCGGAATCAAATTTTTGATTGGCAGTCCATTCCACTTTTTGTTGTACCTTTGCACCGTAGAAATTGCGCCGGTTTTATTTTTGGTAAAACTGGGGATAATGCAAAGAACGTAAGCCTAAGCTGCGTTTCACAGAACTAAAATCACAAAAACAAGTCCCGAATGTCTGCAACTGCTGCACCCCTTCAGGAAATTTCCATCCAAAGAGTTCACAACATCCTCATCTCGCAAGCAGCTCCCGCTGTGCTGACGGCGTATGAAGATCTTGAAAACCGTTTTGGCGTACATATCGACTTCGTGCCTTTCGTCACGCTGGAAGGGCTCACAGAGAAGGAGTACCGCAAGAACCGTGTCTATCCAAATGACTATACCGCGATCGTTTTTACAAGCAAACATGCCGTTGACCACTTTTTTAGGCTCTGTGGCGAGATGCGCATAAAAATGTCGGAAGAAACAAAGTACTTCTGCGCAACAGAGGCCATCGCCAACTATCTCCAGAAATTTATCGTGTTCCGCAAGCGCAAGGTGTTCAACGGCACCAAATCGATATTGGAGCTCAAGTCGTACATCCAGCGCAACAAAGACGAAAAGTTCTACCTGCCCTGCAACGAATCGGGCAGCCCGGAAATCATCAAGTTCTTCCGCGACCTCAAGGTGCCCATCCAGGATGCCGTGATGTACCGCACCGTGAACAACGATATCACAGGGCTGAAAGACATCAAATACGATATCATCGCCTTCTTTTCCGCCTTGGAGATCAATTCCCTGTTCGACCAGTTCCCCGATTTCAAACAGGAAGACCGTCGAATCTGCGTTTTCGGCACCAGCGCCCTGAAAGCCGTGACAGACCAGGGGATGAAGGTCGATATTCAGGCGGGCACCCCGGAAGCGCCATCCATCGCTGTGGCACTGGAAAATTATTTGAAGGTCTCAAACCCAAGTTGAAGGAACAATAAAGAATGCAAACAAGGCTTCTGCCCCAATATGCCGGTACAGGCAAACAATTGCCTTCTTTTTTGGAAAGCCATGGCAGAAAAAATTGATTTCCAAACTACATTTGCCGACCCTCTGGTTTCGATGCCAAAGGGTCGGCTTTGTTTACTGGGTGCAGCCTCATTGCCTTCGAATAGCCTAGGCAAATGCACGAAAAATCCTTAGATTATGTCAAAATATAAAAGATCAAGCAAGAACCTGAGTGCAAAAGACCGGGAAGAAAACCGCAAGTTTTTGACCGTCGTCATCATCGCTACCGTCGTCCTGATGATCGTCATGTACTTGGCGTTCGTCCGATAGGACGGCATCTACCGGACAGATGCCGCGCATCCGCAGAAGAGATTTTTTCAAAAATACAGGCCTTGCTCTGATGGCCTCTGGCTTCTCATTTCCAAAAATGGCCTATCAAACATTGTTGGGCAACAGCCCCGGCTTGCACAAGCCCCCACGGCTAAAGGCAGGTTCTACCGTCGCCCTCATTGCCCCCTGTAGCCCCCCCGCAGAAGAAAAAATCGCTAAAGCGCTTGCCAACCTCGACGCTTTAGGGCTCAAGGTAGCAGAGGGGAAGAGCCTCCGTGCCCGGTATGGCCACCTCGCCGGCACCGATGCTGAGCGGATTGCCGACTTGCACTGGGCCTTCCAAGACCCCGCCATAGACACCGTTTGGTGCGTGCGGGGCGGGTACGGCGCCACCCGCCTATTGCCCGACTTGGATTATGCCCTGATCGGAAGGCACCCAAAGCCGTTTGTCGGCTACAGCGATGTGACGGCCCTGCACTTAGCCATACATGCCCGCACCGGGCTGGTCACTTTCCACGGGCCGGTCGCAGGCGGCGATTTCCCTGAAAATACGGTGGCGCACCTCAAGGCTGTGCTGATGGATGGCCTTGAAAACTACCTGATTGCCGCGCCGAGCGCTGATTTCCCTGGAGAAGAGTACCGTCCGTTCACCATTACGCCAGGAAAAGCGCGGGGCACGCTCACGGGCGGCAACCTTGCCTTGCTATCCGCGCTGGCCGGTACCGCGTTCGCCCCCGTTTTTGATGGGAAAATTGCATTTATCGAGGATGTGGGAGAACAGCCCTACCGCATCGACAGGATGTTGACCCAACTGCTCCAAGCCACGGATTTGCCGAAGGCGGCGGGGATAGCCCTGGGGGTCTTCAACGAATGCCAGGCCAAACCCGACAACCAATCCCTGTCATTGCCCGATACCCTGCGCGACCGGCTGGCGGGCCTTGGCATCCCGGTCGTTTATGGCATCCCGTTTGGGCACGTCAGCCATCAGGCCACCTTGCCTTATGGCATCCGGGCCGAGCTGGACGCCACAGCGCAAACCCTGACGATTTTGGAGGCCGCAGTGCGCTAAAACTGGCATCATGTGTATCCTGTCCTGCGTTTGAGTGCCATTGCTGCCAGAAAGCCGTAAATTTGCCACAACTATAGCCAACGCAAAGTGGTTGTGAAAATGGAATGCTTGTAATCTATTGAAAATCCAGCATCCATCAATCCTTCAAATCCACCCAAATCCAGGTATAATTGCTCAACCAATATCAAATCACAGCATGAATAAACTCAGAAATATTGCCACCATCTGTTTCCTGTTGCTTTTTGCCACCTTGCAGGCACAAGTGAAATACGGGTTTAAAACGGGGCTGAATTTTGCCAAAATGAGCGGCCCTTCCGAAACGGACGCTGCTGGCACGTCGCTCGAAAGCTGGAAAAACGTGATCGGCTTCCATATCGGCATTAGCTTTTCGAACAAATTCACCGACAATTTTGGCGTTCGCGGCGAGCTGTTGTACTCCAAAAAAGGTACAGAATACAAGTTCGACGGCGAGTCCTACCGTTTTTTCACCCCTTCCGGCGGCGCCATTTACTCCACGGGCAATTCGAAGTACCTGATCAACATCAGCAATGCATACCTCGACCTCCCTGTGATCGCCTATTACCGGGCCGGCGATTTTGAGCTTTCTGCCGGGGGCTACGTTGGGCTAATGGTGCAATCTACCGGGGAAGGCTCCTTGCTTTACACCGGCGGAAAAACCCAAAATACTCCCACCACGATACCCGACACGGAATTTTTCCTGAACTACAACTACCGCAAGGACGACCCGGGCGGCGCATCGGGCGATGAGCTGCAAATAGTGAAAGTTGACAACCAAAACCTGGAGCTGCCCAAGTCGCTTGGCGCCTACTATGATGCCCCGGCGGGGACTGGCCGTTTTTTCAATGCCCTCGATTACGGCTTGGTCGGCGGGCTGTCTTATTATTTGAGCAACTCCCTGTACCTGAGTGCCAGGCTCCAGTATGGCTTGGCCGACATTACGAACAACAGTGCTGACATCCAAAAATCCACCACCGCGCCCGACAGGTCTTTGATCTACCGCAGCGACAAAGACAGGAACTTTGTCATCCAAACCTCGGTCGGATTCAGTTTTTGAGCGCTTCTATTTTCACAACCTAACCAAAACTTGCTGATGTTTTCAAAACCAAAATTTCGTACCCCGCTGTTGCTGCTGTTCGTTTTTGCCGCTTGGCAGGGCTGCAATAAATCTGACATCGAAAATGCCGAGCTCGGCGACCATACCGCCGAGTTTGCTTTCCCATTGTTCACTACCGATGTGAAACTCAAGGACTTGCTGATCAATGTCCTGAACGACACCCTTTCTGGCGACACCATTTTCATCAACCCCGACAACACCATGACCCTGTTTTATTCGGGAGATGTAGCCGAAAAACCGGCCACAGATATATTCAAGTTCCTGGAATCGGGCTTTGTGCCACTCGGCAGCGACACGGTGGTGAACCCCATCCAGGCGCCCAACGGCGTGAGCATTACGCAAGCCAAATTGAAGGGTGGCCAAATCTCGTTCATTTTCAGCAACCCAACCATGCAGGCCATTTCTGGCAACTTTGGCATACCGGAGATGAGCCTGAACGGCGCTGCATTTTTCAAACCCTTCTCTTTGCAGCCTGGGGAGCAGAACAAAATATTCGGCCCATATGAAATGGATGGTTACGAGCTGAACTCGAACAGCAACACCCTCACCTTCGCCTACGCAGCCTACCTGCCGGATGGCACAAAGATCAAGATACCGAACCAGCCTTCCGGTTTCCCAAATGCCTTTGTGGTGTTCCTGGACCTGAAATTCAAATACGTGCAGGGCTACTGGGGCTACCAGTTGTACGAGCTTACCCGCGACACCATCGAAATAGACATCAACCAGACCGACCTCCGCGGCGATATCAAGATAAAAAGCCCCAAGGTGACCATGCGCGTGCGCAATTCCTGGGGCTTCCCGACGCGAGGCATCATCAAATACCTGAGCTTCATCGGCCAAAATGGCGAAGAACTTCAACTAACCGGCACGGTGTTCCAAAACGACGGCACCAATACCTACGCAGATTTCGACTACCCCTCTTACGCGGCTGGAGAGGTGGGCCAGGAAAAAATCACAGACTTTGTGCTGGACGAAAACAACTCAAACATAGCCGACATCTTCAACCTGCAACCCGTGCGCCTTATCTATGAGGTCGACGGGGTGAGCAACGCCCAGCTCGACCCGAACCTGATCGGGTTTATGACCGATGAAAGCGTATTGGGCTTGCAGATGCGGGTCCAGCTGCTCCTCGAAGGCTCGGCCAGAAACTTCGGGGCAGAGCAGACCCTCAACCTCGACTTTGGAGAGTTTGGCAGCCTCGACTCCGCAAACATAGAATCCGTAGAGTTCAAGCTGGTGACGGAAAACGGCACGCCGATAGACATCGACGCCCAGATATATTTCAAGGATGCAGCCGGCAACACGGTGGACTCCCTGTTCGACCAAGGAGGACAAAAAATCATGAACGCAGCGCCGATCAATGCGCTCGGCACCGCAGAAGGCAGTACCCGCACGGAAACCTTCATCACCATGACCGCTACCAGGTTCGACAAAATCAGGGCCACCAAAACGGCTTTTTTGAAGGCCTACTTCACCACGGCGCAAGGGGGCACTGTCCCTGTAAAGCTTCTTGCCGACAATACTGCGGTGGTAAAAATGGGCATCAAGGTGCGAAAACGAATTACGGGAGGTTGAGGCCGCCTGCATCTCGATATTATTCTTTCCAAGCCAAACCGTTTACCGTTTTCTCTTGAACAATATGCTAAATCATCATATTTATTTGAAAATCAATTCTTTGGAAAAGTTCGGCATCGCTTTTCTGGCCTTTGTTTGCAGCTTTAGCCTCGCGGCACAGCAAGAGTTGATGCTGCACGCTTTGCCCGATGTATGGCACAGTACCGCTACCAATCCGGCATTTTTCCCCGAGGGTAAAAAAATCGCCCTGGGGCTGCCAGGAATCGGTTTGGATGGGCAGCACTCCGGCGATGTTTCCTACCGCGATGTCTTTGTGAAAAACGGTGACCGCACCGTTTTGGATTTTAGCAAGGTCATCGACAAACTGGGGCCTACCAATGAGGCCCGCTTCGACCAGCGCACAGAAGTTGTCAGCCTGGGCATCCGCTTGCCGGGGAAGATCATGTTGCAAGCAGGCTATGCCAAACGGCTCAGCGGTATCCTGGTGTACCCGAAGACATTGCCGGAGCTGTTGTGGAACGGCAATGGCCCCTACATCGGCGAAACCCTGAACATTGGCTTTCAGGCGGATATCGCCGATTGGAACGAATGGAGCTTAGGCCTGGCAAAACAGTTCGGCCCTTTCTCGATTGGCGTGCGGGGCAAACTGCTGGCCGGGGTGAGCTCCCTGCTCACCGACCCGGATCATACTTCAGCCTCCGTGTACACCTCGCCCGATATTTACCAGCTCTCGCTGCACACCGATTTTGGCTTTCATTCGGCTTCAATCATCGAAGCCATCGACACCTCCAAGCTGGGTTTCGACCTGAAGTTCGCCGATTTGAAACGAAAAGCGCTGACTAAAAACACCGGTACAGCGTTCGATATTGGCCTGAAATACCAGGTTGACGAGCAAATAACCCTCGACGCGAGCATTTTGGACCTGGGCGGCAGCATCCGCTGGGATACCAAGGCCAACTACTTTTTAAGCCAGGGCGATTATACCTACGATGGCCAGACCTTCCCTGGCGCCGACATCATCAACGGCATCGACAGCCTGGGTTTCGACCTGGCGGTGGACACGCTTAACGATATTTTCAAGTTTGAAAAAAGCCCCAGTGCGTTTAGCTCCAAGCTGCCACTTCGCGGCTATGTTGGCGTTTCCTATAAGTTAAACAAAAAATGGACTTTTGGCCTGAGTGCCTACCTGACCCGTCGCGAGGAGGCCGAACGCAGCTTCGCAATGGCAGGATCGGCGCGTTGGGCACCCAGGAAATGGCTCTCGCTGGGCGCCATGTACGGCGTCAACCTCCGCAGCGCGGCCAATCTGGGGCTTAGTCTTGTACTCAAGCCCGGCCCTGTTCAACTGTACTTCGCCTCTGACAACCTGCTGTACGCATTTTCTGTGAAAAACTCGCCGGCAGTCAATTTGCGGGCCGGTATTGCGTTATTGCTTTAATCTTTTTTTGTTCAAACAAAAATACGAGCACCATGCAATGGACAACCCACACCCGTACGCTATTGATTGTCAATATCTTATTGGCCGTTAGCCTTATCGCCTTTTTTGTCTCCTCCTTCAAGGGCGAGGGTGGGGGCAACAACAGCCCCGATCAGCGCGTGCGGTCGATCAACCTCGACAAGGATTTCAATTTTTGTGGGGAGAAATTTCCGATGGACAACTGGGACGTGCGGCAGCGGCTGGATGCCGAGCTCTTGCGCAACGTGTATTTCCACTCCCAAACCATCCTGGCCGTAAAACGTGCAAACGCCATTTTCCCGCTGATCGAGCCCATACTGAAAGCGGAAGGGGTGCCCAACGACCTGAAATACTTAGCCGTGGCCGAAAGCGCGCTCTCAAATGCCGTTTCGCCCGCCGGCGCCCGCGGCCTGTGGCAGTTCATGAAAGATGCCGCCAATGGCTACGGGCTTGAAGTGAACGGCGAGGTGGATGAACGCTACCATTTGGAAAAAGCGACCAAAGCAGCCTGCAAATACATGAAAAAAGAAAAAGAGCGCCTCGGCTCCTGGGTACTGGCCGCAGCTGCCTATAACGGAGGCCCTGGCCGTATTGCGGAAGAAATGGCCAAGCAGCGCGCCAAATCATTCTTCGAGCTCAACCTCGCCGCCGATGAAACCATGCGCTACCCCTTCCGCATCGTCGCCATCAAAGAGGTGATGGAACACCCGGAAGAATTCGATTACATCATCGAAAAAGAACACCTTTACCCGCCCATCACGGATTACAAAACGGTCAAGGTAAGCAGCGCCGTCGCCAACTGGGGCGATTTTGCCGTTGAGCACGGCACCAACTACCGGATGCTAAAGCTCTACAACCCCTGGCTCATCGACAGCAAGTTGACGAACAAAGAGGGGAAAACGTACGAGATACGGCTTCCTAAACTTTAAAGACCATCCCCAGCGTAACCCGCCCGATCCTGCTGGTGTTCCGCCCCTTGATGATGAAGCCTGTGCTGATATAGAAACCTGTTTTCCCGTTGTCGGAATAGTAGGCAGTGCCGCCGACTTGGGTGTAGGAAACGGCGAAGGCTTGGGCGAGGTCTGGCACCTCCGGGGTGTAGTCGTTTCCAGCCGCTGTGTATTGCCATTCCGTCCAGGCATCGAGGTAATAGTGTTCGGCGGGAAAACCGATTTTTAGCAGAAAAGTGCTGAAGTTTTGTGGTTGGATGGGCGCATAGTCGGGTCGTTCCAAGCGTATTTTTGCGATGTCGCTTTCTGCGAGCCGGTCGAGCCTGATGTGGTAGCCGCCCGTGATGTTCAGGAAAAAGCCCGTTGGGGTTTCCCATTGGGCGATCATTTTGAGGGGTACTGTAATCGCCTTCTGCCCAAGGGCGCCGGTAGCGGTGGGCTCATAATCGCTCATAGGGAAAGTGGCCCCGCTGCCAAACAGCACGCCGATTTTCCCTAATTTGTTTATTTCTTTGTAAAATGGACGGTATTTCAGAAACAGCCCCCCATCTTGCAGGCCGCTCTGGGTAGGGGTGAACACGGCAGTAGCGGTGCCGACCAGGTCAAGCGACCTTGACAAGCCATATTCGGCAAACAAACTGAGCGCTTGGCCGTTGTAAGTTTCGTCGAACAATTGCCCGCCCGCGCCTTCGAACTTTTTGGCGTTGTTGAAAGAGAACGAAGGGGCAAGGTCGAGCTTGCCCTTCCCTTTCAAAAAGCCGTCGAGCGGCCCTTGGGCAACAGCGGCAATCGGGAACAAAAGGGCGACGAAGAATTTGGGCATGAATTTTTCTGTTACAGACATCAGTCCTGATGAGCAGAGAATATTACTTATTGGTTAAAGACATGAAAACCATCGTTCTTAAAATTGCTTTTTCGAGCGCCTTCCTTGCGCCAAGCTGGGCATTGTGCCAAGACTTTTGCGTTCAATTGGCGGCATACAATGTTCGGCAACCTGCGTCTTACTTCAAGGACAGAGGGGTGGAGCATTACACGGAAAGCGCCGACAAGTCGGGAATCTACTGGTATTCGGCAGGCAGGTATGCTACCCGAGAGGAAGCCGAAACCGTTCAACAAGATATGGTATCCAAAGGTTTTGCCAACGCCCTCATCATCGATCAAGCAGAGCAGCGCCTGCTGTCCGACCTCGATTGCCCCTATATCCGTGATGGGGTGGTTTATCTGCACGACCCCAACTACAACCCTGCCGAACGGACCATCTATTTTGATTTCGGCAAATCGAACCTTGACGCCGAGTCAAAAGATATTCTGAACGAAGTATATCAGGAACTGAGCCAGAAGCCCGGCTCTACCCTCAAGATTCGCGGATATACCGATGGTGTGGGAGATGGCGTGGCTAATTTGCAATTGGCCGCCACGAGAAGCCGCGCTGCCAGGGATTACCTCATTTACAAGGGCATCAGGGCCGACCGCATGTTCATGGAAGTGTTCGGCGAGGCGGCACCCGCCGCACCAAACGCCGAAGACGACGGCTCAAACTCGGGCAAAGGACGCGACCTGCCCCAGAACAGGAAGTGGAACCGCCGCGTCACCTTGGAAGTGGAGGGCCCCGAAAAGCCCGCTAAGCCCAATTAAATGCCAACAATTTAACAAGTATAGCTGTTAAGCGTAGTAATGGCCATTTATTCAATTCGCGATCTGGAAAAACTGACGGGCATAAAGGCGCACACTATCCGTATTTGGGAGCAACGCTATAACCTGATCACGCCCGCCAGGACGGAGACGAACATCCGTTATTACACCGATGAGAACCTGCGCTTGCTTTTCAATATCGCCCTGCTAAATCGCAATGGCCTGAAAATCAGCAAGGTCGCGAAAATGAAGCCCTCGGAGATAGCCGCCAAGGGCGCCGCGCTCACCCAAAGTGCCGTCAACAACAACAGCCAAATAGAAGCGCTCACCCTGTCTATGATCGACATGGACGAAGCTGCCTTCGAACATTTGTTCAGCGGATACTTGAAAAGCCACGGCTTCGAGGCGACCATGGTGGACCTCATTTACCCCTTTCTCGACAAGCTGCGCGTGCTTTGGCTTACGGGGAGCATCAACCCGGCGCAGGAAAAATTTATCGGCCATTTGATCCGCCGCAAGCTCATGGGCATCATCGACCGCTTGCCACCGGTTTCTCCTAAAAACGGGGCGGAGAAAATCCTGCTGTATTCGCCAGAGGGCGAATCGCAGGAACTGGCGCTGCTTTTCATGCAGTACCTAATACGCCGGCGCGAGATCCAAGCTATTTATTTAGGCTCTGGGGTGAACCTGAGCGACCTTGGCGACACCTGCAAATTGCTGAACCCAAACTACGTGCTCACCATCATTCAAGACCCAATCCCCCGCCAACCCATTCAAGCGTACATTGACCAAGCTGCAGCCTGTATTGGCAACGGTCAGCTGCTGCTGACGGGGGCACAGTTGTTCGTCAGCCCGGTGAAATTGCCCGCCAATACCAAGGTGCTCAATGGGCTGAAAGAAACCCTGCAATTCCTCGACACCCTGCACCTCAAGCAGAAATAAGCTTATCTTTTATGGAGCGCATCCTTCAGCTTCGTGTCGCCTGAATTGGGCGACTGCAGCTTGTTCAGCCATTTTTCGGCCAACTCCATCCTCCCCTCATGCAGCGCGAGCCTGGCGCACAGGGAGAAAATGGCCTCTTCGAGGGAGCTGAACTTCATGTGGTCGGTCTTGAGCTCCGACAGGTTGCGCAATGTCTCAGAAATGGCGCCGGCCGGGATATTGGGCTTTTCGGTGAACAAGTAGCGCACGTCTAAGACGATGCCCGCGTCCACTTTTTCGTACTGCCCCCACACCACCATTTTGGCGCCGCATTTTTGGCCAGCCATGATTGCCTCGTTCATACCCGGAGTGCTGTTCTCAAAACGGTTTCCAAAAAGTATCTGAACATCGCTGGGCATGTTGTTGCGGGCGGTCAGGTCGCGGATGCGTGCCTGAAGCGCCAGGGCGGGGTTCGACGAGGCGGCGCCTAAATTTTGGAACGGGATCAGCAAAATCGGGAATGCCTTATGGTCAAAATTGGGGCATTCTTTGGCTGCTTTCTCCTTGCGGCCTCCCTGGCCGGTGAGCAGTATCCCGGCGATCAGCCCCAGCAGCAGCATTATCCCGATGCCGATCAGCCAGAATACCCGATTCGACTGCTTCTCGTCGCGCTCTAATTCCAGCACCGGCTTGCGCCCTGCCATCAGGTCGTCGCTGACGCTGACGATGGCATCGTTGGTTTTGCTGTAAGCTTGCTGAGCCTCTGAAAAATCCAGAATGCCTTTGAGCTCTTTTTTCCTGGCGCTGTTATAGTTGGCTTCCACCACGCGCAGGATGCGGAGGGCCTCGGGGCTGCTCTTTTCTTTTTCCAAATGGGCAATCAATAGCCGAAGGGCTTGTGCGGTATCGCCCTCGCTGAGCAAATGTCGGACGGTTTCGAAGACTGTCATGGGCCGATGTGCGTTTGGTTAGGTTTGGATTGAGTCAATATGGAAGGCAATGCCCGGTGTCAAAACTTAGATTCGATATCAATCCCGGAATGCAAAAATGCAAAAAAATGAGGCGTTTCAGGTAATATACCTCACGCCGCTTGGTTTTGTGCATGCCGATTTTTGTAATCAATTGAACATCAGTTGAATCAATCATACTCAATCAGGCGAATCATGGTATTTGTTCCAGGCAGCGCTTCAAGCTTTCCCGCCAATGCGGTATCTCCAACCCAAAAGCCGCCTTGATCTTTGCCTTGTTCAATACGCTGAATGGTGGCCGCAGCGCCGGGGTGGGGTAGTCCTTGGTTTCGATGGGCAGCGCCTTGCAGTCCAGGTGTTTCAGCTCAAAAATTGCCTGCGCAAAATCGTACCAGCTCGCTACGCCTTCATTGGAGTAATGCCATATACCGGCAAGCGCTGTTTGGGCCACGGCTCCTGCCTCCACCTGCTGCACAATCTGCAGCACAGCCAAAGCCAGGTCGGGGGCAAAAGTCGGGGTGCCGATCTGGTCGGCCACCACGCGCACAACACCCCGCTCGCCCCCGAGCCGGAGCATGGTGTTGGCGAAATTGTGCCCGACCGGGGCATATACCCATGAAGTGCGCAGCACCATCACCCCACCGGGATGCGCCCGCATGGCTGCACGCTCGCCCGCCAGTTTGGTGCGGGCATAGACACTTTTGGGTTTTACCGGGTCGCTTTCCTGGAACGGGGTGTTCTGCCGATTGTGGTACACATAGTCCGTCGAAAAATGGATCAGGGTGGCGCCCAGCGCCGCACAGGCTTCGGCGAGGTTTTTTGTCCCTGCAACATTGATGCGCGTTGCCTTTCCAGGTTCGGACTCCGCCTTGTCAACCGCCGTGTAGGCCGCGCAATTTATCACCCAGCGGATGTTCTTGTTTTTTTGGACAAAGCGCGTCACAGCCCGCTTGTTCCCGATGTCTAACACATTCGACCCTGCAAAATGAAAATCCCAGCCCGGAAATTCAGCAGCCAAGCGCTGGAAGCACTGCCCAAGCTGCCCGTAAGCACCGGTGACCAAGATCATAATTTGAAATTTGATAAGGTGATAATGTGGTTCAAGGCACCTCTACCGTGTTCAGGATTTTGGTGATGATGTCTTCAGCAGTGACGCTCTCTGCCTCTGCTTCGTAGGTGAGGCCGATACGGTGGCGCAGCACATCGGGGCAGATGGCGCGCACATCTTCGGGGATCACGTAGCCGCGGTGGCGCAGGAAAGCCAGCGCCCGTGATGCCTGGGCGAGGGCGATGCTGGCACGGGGCGAAGCGCCGTAATGCAGCAGCGGGGCCAGTTCGCGCAGGCCATATTCCGCAGGCGTTCGGGTGGCGAACACGATATCGAGGATATATTGCTCTATTTTTTCGTCCATGTAAATCCCGTGCATCACCTCCCTGGCGCGGATCAAGGCTTTGGTGCCTACCACTTTGTGAATGTTGGGCTGTTCGCCGCTCATGTTGTGCCGCACGATTTCGCGCTCCTCGCTTTTGTTGGGGTAGCCAATTTGGACCTTCAGTAGAAAGCGGTCGGCCTGGGCTTCGGGCAGGGTATAGGTGCCTTCCTGTTCGATGGGGTTTTGGGTGGCCAGCACTAAGAAAGGCTCCTCCAGTTGGAAGGTTTCGGTGCCGATGGTGACTTGCCGTTCCTGCATGGCCTCCAGCAGGGCGCTCTGCACCTTTGCCGGCGCGCGGTTTATTTCGTCGGCCAGCACAAAATTGGCGAAAATGGGCCCTTTGCGCACCGTAAATTCCGATTTTACGGGGTTGTAGATCATGGTGCCGATCACGTCGGCCGGCAGAAGGTCGGGGGTGAACTGGATCCTGCTGAACTTGGCGTCCACGGTCTGGGCCAGCGTTTTGATGGCCAGCGTTTTGGCCAGTCCGGGCATGCCCTCCAGCAAGATATGGCCTTTGGTGAGCAGGCCGATCAACAAGCGCTCGATCATCAGCTCTTGCCCGATGATCACTTTCTTTGTTTCGGCTTTTATTTGATCGACAAAGGCGCTTTCGAGCAAAATCTGCTGGTTGAGGGCTTGGATATCCGTGTAATGCTGCATGATATTTTTTTAGGCTTTCAGTTGCGTGGGCAAAAGTAGCGGATCACGAAGAGTTTTCAGCTATTTCCGCCAAGCATCGCTTGAACATTTGACCTCGATTGCCGTTTCAACCTAACCGTTTTTTCCAAAATAAAGGCAAATTGAAATAAACCTGTACATGGACATCCAGGAAGGCAAAGAAAAATTCATAGAGGCTTGGGGCCGTTTGGCAGGCAGTTGGAGCATCCCGCCCGCGATGGCGCAGGTACATGCCCTGTTGCTCATCGCACCGGAACCGCTCACGGCCGACCAAGTGCGGGAGCACCTCGGCATCTCTGCGGGCAATGCCAGCATGAACCTTCGCGCGCTCGTCGAATGGGGCCTGGTTTACCGGGAATCGCCCGAAAATGGGCGCAAAGACCATTTTTACGCCGAAAAAGACATGTGGACGGTGGTTCGCCAAATCATCATCAACCGCAAGAAGCGCGAGTTGGAACCTATGTTGCAAATATTGGACGAACTGGCCGGCGTACAGGAAAGTTGCCCCAATTCCGAGCACTTTTGCGCTGTGGTGCGCGACATCCGCAAGATTTCGCACAAAGCCAACCAGACCCTCGAAAACCTGGTGAAAGCGGAGCCGAGCTGGATCACCGGAATTTTTTTGAACATGGTGCGTTGACATTCGGGAAAAACTGCTTAACTTTAAGTAGTCTTTAAACCCGCTTCAACCCATGAACGAAAACTTTCTCCATTTCCTGTGGCGCTGGCGCCGCTTCAACGCACTCAGCCTACAAACAACCGAAGGCAACCCCATCGAAATCTTGCATCCCGGCGAATGGAACCACCACGCCGGCCCCGATTTCTTCAACGCCAGGCTCCGCATCGGCGCCACCACTTGGGCCGGCAACGTGGAACTGCACCTTAAAGCTTCCGAATGGCTGGCGCACGGCCATTCCAGCGACCCGGCTTACGACAACGTGGTGCTCCACGTAGTGCTGGAAGAAGACCAGGCCATCTTCCGTGCCAACGGCGAGCGCATTCCCTGCCTGGAGCTGAAAGGGCGCATCCCCCCCAAAATCTTAGACAACTACCGCCGCCTGGAAAACGAGCGGGCCTGGATCCCTTGCCAAAATTTTTTCCAGGGCACGCCCGGCATCCTGCGGCTCAACTGGCTCGACCGAATGCTGGTGGAGCGGCTGGAGCAGAAAACAACAGCCATTGCACAAGTCCTGGACAGCACCGGTAGCCATTGGGAGGAGGCGTTTTACCGACTACTTGCCCGCAGCTTCGGCCTTAAAGTCAATTCCGAACCCTTCGAAACACTTGCCCGCTCCCTGCCGCTCCACACAGTAGCCCGGCATAAAAACGACTTGAAGCAAGTGGAGGCCCTCGTCTTTGGGCAAGCGGGCATGCTCGCCAAAGATTTCCAGGACAAGCACCCGCGGGCCCTGGCCAGGGAGTACGGGTTCCTGCGGCAGAAATACGGGCTCACCCCGATGGATGCCGGGCAGTGGAAATTCCTGCGGCTGCGGCCGGCCAATTTCCCCAGCATCCGTCTGGCACAGTTTGCAACCCTGCTCCACCAATCGGCCAACCTGTTGTCGCAAATATTGGAAGCGAGGAACCTCCGCGAACTGGAACACCTTTTCGCGCTGCAGCTCGACGGCTATTGGCTCGACCACTTTCAATTCGACAAGCCTTCGGCCCGGCGGCCTAAAAACCTGGGGCGCGATTTCGTACACCTGATCGTCATCAACACCATCGTGCCTTTCCTGTTCTATTGGGGCCGCTGCAAAAAGTTGCCGGAGCTGGAAAAGCGGGCACTGTTGCTGTTGGAGGAGTTGCCGGCAGAAGCCAATGCCATCGTCCAGGAATGGGAAGCACTGGGGCTGACCGCAAAGAACGCCTACGAGTCGCAGGCGATTATTCATTTGAAGACACAGTGGTGCGACCCCAAGCGCTGTCTGGAGTGTGCCATCGGTAATGCCGTGCTGAAATGAGCAAGTGCTTATTTCGTGACCTTCACGTCAATGGGTTTTGAGTAAAACTCCGTGATCCCGTGCACGGGCATCCCCGCAATGGTGTCCTTGACCAGTTTCTTGCGCACCAGGTACAAGGTCCAGTCGCCGGGGCTAAGGTCTTTCAACTTGGCTGCGGGGATGTCGATTTGGGGGGTGCCGAGCGTGGACGCCACTTCCAGCGGCAGGGTGCGCCCTTCTTGGGCGTTTTCCCACATGAGCACCATGGTTTCGCCTTTGCCAAGAGGGCTGCCCTCCCATTGGAGCGCCGTAGCTTGGGTTTGCGAAATGGCAGAGTCTTTCAATGAAAATTTTGTCACGGCGCTGGTGTTCATCCGAAATACCTGTTTTCTGTTGCCGGCATCGCGCCAGTCGAATACCTGCTCTGCCAAAAATTCGGCCGGATATTCGTACCTGTATGACATGCCATAGATCGGGGTCAACTTCATTTCCATGCCCTGGTAGCGGATCCCACCAGGTATTTCAAGCGAAGTTTTGCTGCCCGAGTCCTGAAGGTTGGCCTCTGCTTTGGCAAGCTTTAAGGCCTCGTCATAGCGGGCATAACAAAAAAGCGTGTGTTTGTCAGCCTTTTGCTGCGATTCGCAGCATAATAATGCCAATGTTGTCAGAATCAAAAAAAAGATGTGCTTCATATACTTGTCTGAATATCTTTGCCGCTTGTCGGGAAAGAAGTGTAGGTTGGTGGAAAACAGCGCGATACCGCTGAGCAAAGGTCTGTCAAGCGGCACGTTATGCCAAATAATCGGCCTTTCTTTCACGAACCCAACTGGAGCGCTCATACTTTGACAACCTCAATTCACACAATTGACCACTTTCACATCGATTAACAAGCCTATTTTCGACCCATCAACGGCATGAAAAAAGTGCTCATCACGGATGATTGCCATCCAATATTGACAGAAGGGTTGACTGATTTGGGGTTCGAGTGTGATTACCGGCCAGAAATTTCCCCAGAGGAAACGCTGGGCCTGATTGCTGGGTACGAGGGCTTGATCATCAACAGCAAGATCATTGTTGACCGGCAATTTCTGGACACGGCAAAAAAGCTCAGGTTTGTTGGGAGGCTTGGTTCGGGGATGGAAATCGTGGACCAGGTGTGTGCGGCTGAAAAAGGGGTGGCGGTGCTCAGCAGCCCGGAGGGCAACCGCAACGCCGTGGCAGAACAAGCGCTCGGCATGTTGCTTGCGCTGGCCAACAACCTCCACCGCGCCGACAGCGAAGTGCGGCAAAATATCTGGCGGCGAGAAGCGAACCGGGGATTTGAGTTGAAAGACCGGACGATCGGGCTCATCGGTTTTGGCCATACGGGCAGCCAGTTCGCCCGAAAATTGCAAGGGATGGAGATGCGTGTGCTGGCTTACGACAAGTACAAACCAGCGGGATATGAGCAGGAAATGCCCTGGGTTGAAGCGGTAAATTTGGAAAAAATACAGGCAGAATCAGATATTATAAGCCTGCATTTGCCACTTTCCAGGGAAACGCAATACATTGTGGACGATCTTTTTATCGGCAATTGCAAACCGGGTTTCATCCTGATCAACACCGCGCGGGGGAAATGTGTGAAAACGAGCGATTTGATTGCGGGGCTTGCATCGGGAAAGGTCGGCGGCGCTTGCTTAGATGTGTTTGAAAACGAAAAGCCAAATACCTTCTCTACGCAAGAACACCAAATGTACGCCCAACTCCATCAATTCGAAAACGTGGTACTAAGCCCCCACGTCGCCGGATGGACCCGAGAATCAAAAAAATTATTGGCCTCAATCTTACTACAAAAAATAACCAACGCCCTAACCTGAAACCTGAAACCTTATCATTCGCAACTATTTACTCAACCACAGTTCTATGGTACGTTCTTTACTCTTAACATTTGCAGTGCTCCTCTGTGCCTTTGGGGTCGCGCTTTCCCAGTCAACAACCTATTTGACGGGCAAAGTCGTGGACGACAACAAAGACGCCCTGATCGGAGCCAGCATCAAAGCGCTCAAAGGCGAAGACTTCGTGCGTGGTGCAATAACAGACCTTGACGGTAACTTTCGTCTGGCGCTGGATCCTGGCGCTTACGACATAGAGATTACCTACACCGGTTTTCAAACACAGCGTGTCACCAGGGTCCAGGTGTTGTCTGGAAAACTCAACGTCCTTCCGGATGTCACCATGTCGAACAGCGTCTTGACCGAGGTGGTCATCACCGCGTTCAAGGTGCCGCTCATCGAGCAGGACAACACTTCCGGCGGGCAGACATTGACCTCTGACCAGATCAAAAACCTGCCCACGCGTAGCGTCAACGCCATTGTGGCCACTACTGCCGGCACCACTTCCATCGATGGCGGCGCCATCAACATCAAAGGTTCCCGCTCCAATGCCACGAACTATTACATCGACGGCATCCGGGTATCTGGTTCTGCGCCGCCTGTGCAGGACATCGAGCAGATTTCTGTCATTACCGGCGGCCTTGGCGCCGAGTATGGCGACGTGACCGGTGGTGTGATCTCCATCATTACCAAAGGCGCCGCCAGCGAGTACCACGGCACAGTAGAAGCAGAAACCTCCGAAGGGCTCGACCCCTTTGGGTGGCGATTGCTGACCGCCAACGTGAGCGGCCCGCTGCTGCGCAAAAAACTGGCCGATGGTTCCACCCGCTCCATCGTGGGCTTCCGCCTTTCCGGGCAATACAACTACCAAAAAGATGACCGCCCGCCGGCACTCCCGGTATTCAGGGCAAAAGACGGCCCGCTTCAAAATGCGATAGAGCATCCCTTGCGTATCCGTAACGGCAGGATCGTGTCCACTGCCGAATCGTTCACCCAGGATAGCGTCGATACTTACAAATACAACCCGTTCGAAGACCGCACCGACATCGACGTAACGACCAAGCTTGATTTTCGGATCACCGAAAACATCGACTTTAGCATTACCGGCACGTACAAAGACGTGCAGAACAAATTCGACCCGGGAGGCTGGCGCTTGCTCAATGCCCAGAACAACCCGACCACCTTCAGCCAGCGCTACCGCGGCCTGGCACGCTTGCGTCACCGCCTCGGCAGCAACAACCCCGACGAAGCGGACGGTTCCCGTAAAATAGCCATTTCCAATGCCAGCTACCAGATCCAGTTCGGCTTTGAGCGCGGCATGGGCAACACCGCCGACAAGCGCCACGGCACCAACATCATGGACTACGGCTACATCGGCCGATTTGACTTTGAATATGAACCGATCGCAGGGCCTGGCGACGACGGTATCATCCGGCACCTCGACAATTTCGAGCGGTTCACGGGCTATACTGCGGGCACTCAAAACCCTGGTTACGCTGCCTACAATGAATTCGCCAACAAGGAGTTTTATAGCTCTTACCTGGCACAGAATGGAATCTTTTCCGATACCTATGACGACATCTGGTCGGGGATGTACCCCAATGTCAACCTCCTTTACAACTCCTACAACAAAAACGAGGCAGACATCTTGACCATCAATGCGTCTGCAGCTTTCGACCTGAAATTGGGCAAAAGCGGGGTGCACAACATCCAGTTTGGCCTGCTGAACGAGCAGCGCACCGAGCGCAACTGGACGGTAGCGCCGCGCGGCTTGTGGAACCTCGCCGCCCAAACCGCCAACATCCATTTCAACGGCCTCGATACCACACGTATCATCGGTCGATTCTGGGACGATCGCTGGAGCCCGATCATTGGCGATTCCATCGACCAGTTCGCCAATGCGGTGGTGGATATCCCCGACAAGAAGTTTTACAGGAAACTGCGCGAAGGCCTCGGCCTCAACATCGACGACTGGGTGAATGTCAATGGTTTGGACCCGAGCCAGCTCAGCCTCGACATGTTCGGCGCGCGCGAGCTCAACGACCAGGGCCTGATCGGCTACTACGGCTACGATTACCTGGGCAACAAGCTGGAAAACGGCATCACGTTCAAAGATTTCTTTACCAGTACGGATAAAGATGGGGTGCGCGATTTCCCTGTGGCCCCGCTTCAGCCCCTGTACCAGGCAGCCTTTATCAAGGATAAGTTTACCTTCAACAAAATGATTTTCAGCTTGGGCATGCGCGTGGAGCGCTTCGACCTGAACACAAAAGTCATGAAGGATATCTACTCCCTTTATCAGATCATGGACGCCAAAACGGCTTATGCCACCGTGCCGCTGGGCACCCGCCCTGCCAACGTCGGCGATGATTTCAAAGTGTATGTTACCGGCCCCAACTCCACAGAGGTAAAGGCATTCCGCAACGGCAACACCTGGTATTTTGCAGACGGTACCCAGGCCAACGACGGCAACGTGATCTTTGGCGGCGGCGTCGTGACCCCACTGTTGCTCGACACCGTAAAAGGCGACAACATCATCGACCCGCGTTTCGACCCAGACAATTCCTTCGAGGACTACACGCCTCAAGTGAACTGGCTGCCGCGCTTGGCATTCTCCTTCCCGATCAACGAAGACGCGAACTTTTTTGCCCACTACGACATTCTGGTGCAGCGCCCGCCCAGCAACTGGCAGATGACGCCCCTGAATTACGTGTATTTCTATACACCAGGCCGCACTCCTGGCAACAACGCGAACTTGCTGCCGGAACGCGTGGTGGACTATGAAGTTGGCTTCCAGCAGAAGCTGAACCAAAATTCTGCCATCAAATTTTCCGCGTATTACCGCGAGCAAAGGGATATGATCCAGAGCCGCTTGATACAGTACGTGCCGGTGATTGGTCGCTATGAAACTTATGGCAACATCGACTTTGGTACGGTGAAAGGCTTTACCTGGCAATACGACCTGCGCCGCACCCTGAACACAGAACTCCGCCTGGCTTATACCCTGCAGTTCGCCGATGCAACCGGTTCTGGCGCCGATTCGCAGCGCGGCCTCACCCGCCTTGGCAACCTCCGCAACCTGTTCCCGCTCGATTTTGACGAGCGCCACAACCTGAGCGCCATCATCGACTACCGCTACGACGAGGGCAAGCGTTACAACGGCCCGCGTATCGGCAACAAGGACATCCTCGCCAACTTTGGCGTAAACGTACAGGTGGCAGCCGCTTCTGGCCGCCCTTATACGGCAACCCTGCGCCCCCAACAGTTTGGCGGCAGCGGCACCCTTGGCGCCATCAACGCGAACCGCCTGCCATGGCGTTTCAATGCCGATGTGCGCGTTGACAAAACATTCACCCTGTCGAAAGAAGGGAAAAAGCCTATAGGCCTTAATGTTTACCTGCGTGTTTCCAATGTGTTGAACCGCAAAAATATTTTGAACGTCTATACAGCTACTGGCTCCCCTACAGACGATGGCTATTTGGCAACAGCAGAAGGCCAAACGGTGCTGAATAACCTGATAACACAAGGCTCCAACCAACAAGCTTTCCTTGACGCATACTCCTGGAGGGTGCGCAATCCGGGGAACTTCACGCTCCCACGCCGTATTTATGTTGGCGCGGCTTTACAATTCTAATGCCTTTTACACAAACTACAAATAAATTTTTCACCATAAAAAAATAAAATCATGCGTACATACAGACTTTGGATAGCGTTCTTGCTGGCCTTCGTCGCTTTGGGCGTTTCGGCAAGGAACAACCCAAATGACCGAAAAGCCTCCAAGTCGGCAAAGGCTCAATACCGCGATGTATGCGCCAACTCTCAATCGCAAATCGACCAGGACATCAACAACGTCCGCGCGCGCTTGCTGGGTGGTGGCGACTGCTGGTGGGACTTCACTGATGGCCGTTACATCGTGCCAAAAGTGGACGTTTCTACAGGCCAACAAGAAGTTTCTTCCCTTTTTGCAGGCTCTGTTTGGCTCGGGGGCGTTGACCCGGCAAAAAATTTGAAACTTGCATGCCAGGACTACCGCAGCGGCTCGAACAACGAGTTTTGGCCTGGCCCCCTGACGGAACTGGGTATCACAGAGCAGTTTACCTGCGACAACTGGGACCGCCACTTCAAAGTGACAGGCGAGGAAATCCGCAAGCACCTGTCTAACCTTTCTAAAGGCGACCTCAACCCTTCGAATATCCCGCGCGGGCTGAGGGGCTGGCCGGCCAAAGGCAACCCCTATTTCGTGGATGTCTGGGGCTTCGACCTTCCTTTCACCCAACAAGCCCTTGCAGGCTTTTTCGACAAGGATGACGACGGACTGTACGATCCGCTGAAAGGCGACTACCCTTCTATTGAAATCCGTGGCTGTGCGCTGGACAAGTATCCGGATGAAATGATATTTTGGATATACAACGACCATGGCGGTGGCCAGCCGCACGGCAATACCAACGGTAAAGCCATCCAAATGGAGGTGCAGGTGCAAGCGTTCGGATATCAAACCACCGACGAGCTGAACGACATGACCTTCCAGCGCTACAAACTGATCAACCGCGCGACCGAACGCATCGACTCCACTTTCTTTGCCATGTGGACCGACCCTGACCTGGGTTGCCACCTCGACGACTATATTGGTTGCGATACCACTAAAGACTTGATGTACGTGTACAACCAAGATGGGGTCGACGGCGATCCCGGCGCAACTTGCGGCGGAGTACCCACCTATGGCGACAAGGTTCCAATCCTGGGCGTTGACTATTTCCGTGGGCCGCTTGATTCTACCGGAGCGGAGCTGCCGATGTCTTCTTTTGTCTATTACAACAATTCAATTGGCCCGCAAAACCCGGCTACGACCGACCCGAATGCTCCGCTGGAGTTCTACCAATACCTCACCGGCTACTGGAAAGACCGCACGCCATTTACTTATGGCGGAAACGGTTATGGTGGTACCCAACCCATAAAATTTGCCTTCACCGAGCCACCAAACGATCCTAACGGCTGGAGCATGTGCAAAGCTAACGTGACTTATGGCGACCGCCGTACCCTCCAGGCATCAGGGCCATTTACCCTGCTCCCAGGTGCCGTAAACGAGCTGATTATTGGTGTGCCTTGGGTGCCAGACATCCCTGGTCAATGCTCGGCAGACATGGAAGGCCTTTTCCGCGCCGACAAGCTGGCGCAAGGCCTTTTCGACAACTGCTTCGAGGTGCTGAACGGCCCTGATGCGCCTGACGCTGATTGGGTAGAGCTTAACCGCGAGATTATCGTCGTTCTGACCAACAACTCCGACCCGGCAGTGAACAACAATGCAGGCGAGAACTATTCCGAGCCGGATTTCTTGGCGCCAGACTCCTTGAAAAACCACCCGGACCCAGCAGTGCGCGAATCCATCAACTACAAATTCGAGGGATACAAGATTTATCAGTTGAAAGACCCCAACGTCTCCGCAGCTGACTATGAAAACCCTGATCGCTCCAGGCTGATTTACCAGGTTGACGTAAAAAACAATATCGGTAAAATCTACAACTGGACGGAAATGCCCAATCCCAGCGACCCTACGAGAAAACTGTTCACCCCGCAACTGGTGGCAGAAGGTCAGGACCTGGGCATTCGCCATACCTTCAGCATGAAGGAAGACAGGTTCGCCACAGGCAACGACAAGCGGCTGATCAACCACAAAAAATATTACTATGTTGTTATTGCCTACGGCTATAACAACTACGGAACATTCGATCCATTCTCCCAGCCAGTGTCGGGCCAGCAACGCCCTTACCTGCCAGGCCGCTTGAATGTTGAAGTGAAAACCGTTATCCCACGCCCGATTGTGGACGTGGCGCTCAACTCAGCCTACGGCGATGGCGTTCAAATAACCCGCCTTGAAGGCGCCGGTGTCGGGGGCAATTTTGTGGACATAGACGACGATACCCGCGCGCGCTTGTTCCAGCCCAATTTCGACAGCACCCTGACCTACAAAAATGGCCGTGGCCCGCTCAACGTTACCATCTTCAACCCATTTGAAGTAAAGGACGGCGAGTATGAACTGGAGCTCGTTGACGGCAACATGTCGGACAATATGCTCGCCGCCGATGCGCGCTGGAACCTGCGAAAATTGCCCGACGGGCAGATCATCGCCTCTGAAAAGTCCATCGACAAGATCAACGAACAGGTGGTGCTCGAATATGGCTTCTCTGTCACCATCGCCCAAACCGGGGAGCCTGGCCAAAAGCGCGATGACAGAAATGGCGGGATCGGCGCTGAAATTGAATACCAGAACCCCGACCAACCCTGGCTTGTAGGTATTCCAGACCGGGATGGCGACAATATCTTCAACTTTGTGAAAACCAGCCCGCTGGAGCCTGACGCCAACATTGATCCCAAACAAGGTTTGAGCACATTGGGCGATGGCTTCTTCGTGCCATACCCATTGTGCGATTGGCGCAACCAGTTCAGCAACACGCCAAACTACATCATATCGCCGGCTTGGTCTGACAAGAACTCGTTCAACGGGAGCGCCTTGGGCAATGACGGTGCCCGCGCCAACCTGTTGGCCGCACTGCCAAACGTCGATATCGTATTCACCAGCGACAAGAGCAAGTGGAGCCGCTGCGTCATCATCGAAAGCGCCAGCTATCCGTACACCAGCGTCGCACCGACCGAGTATCCGAAGTTCCCGGGATTTGCGACGGAGGGCGACCCCGCCACCCCGACCAAAATAAGGGGAATGTTTGATGTCCGCTATGCACTGTCCGTTGGGAAAGAAGACGCCAACGGCGACGGACTGCCCGACCCGGATGGCGCCGTAGAGCCAGATGTTTTGGTCAATCCAAACGGCACTACAGTGAACAACTCCAAGAAAGGGCAGCCGCTGCGCGGCATGGGCTGGTTCCCAGGTTACGCTGTGGATGTGGAAACAGGCCGCAGGCTCAATGTGTTCTTTGGTGAAAACTCCTGCTATTCAAAAGCCAACGACCCAAGCTACACCGGCCGCGACATGATGTGGAACCCGACGAGCGCTACCTTCAGGGCAGGCTTCGACCCGGGGCCCACCACGCCAATCAATTATTACGACTGGCAGCTTGGTGGCCAACACTGGGTGTATGTGACCAACACGACCTACGACGAGTGCGCCTACCTGCGTTGGGGCTTCTCGCCAGAGCTGAGCTCCAGCCCGACAGCCAAAATCGCACGCATCAAGCAAATCGCATGGGCGGGGATGTTGTTCGGTTCGGATGTCGCCCCGCTCCGCTCTTATGCCGACGGCTTGATTCCGCGGAACAACGATGCCATTATAAAGCTTCGTGTTGACAACTCATACCAGACTTGGTTCAGCGACAGCGACCCGCAGAAGCGTAAAATCGGGCACCCGCGCTACCGCTTCAAAATCGAAGGCCGTGGCCGCCAGGACTTGAATTCCGTACAGGTGGAAAACGCACTGGATTCCGTGAAGGTTGTCCCCAACCCTTATTATGGCTTCTCCCAGTACGAAACCTCTCAGTTCAGCCAGAACGTGAAGATCAGCAACTTGCCGGGCAGGTGCAAAGTCACGATCTACTCCTTAGATGGAAAATTCATCCGGCAGTACAACCGGAACGAACAGTACGAGGCTTACAACCAAATTGCGCCCGATGTGGAATGGGACCTGAAAAACAGCAAAGGCATCCCGGTTGCCAGCGGTGTTTACCTGATCCATATAAACGCGCCGGGCATGGGCGAACGAACCGTCAAATGGTTTGGCATCGCCCGACAATTTGACCCGTCGGGGCTTTAACGGACTTCAATAGCGAGGTTGCCGCAATTGCTTCGGGCAATTTGCGGCAACCTCCTTATCAATCAAAAATTCAACTTCTATCGACAATGAAGAAATTATACAATTTCCTTTGCTTCACGATGGTTTCGGGGTTGGCCTTCGCCGGCAACCCCGACCGTCAGGGTGAAGCTGGCGCCAACCAATTGCTCATCAACCCCTGGGCGCGTTGTGCCGGACTTCATGCGATGAACACTGCCAGCACCGATGGGGCGGAGGCCATGTACCTCAATGTGGCTGGGCTTTCCCGCATCAACAAAACCCAGATTCAACTCGGACATACCCGTTACATTGCCGACATCAACCTCAATGCCCTGGGGTTTGCTCAAAAAATCGGCAAGGGGGGGGGCGTGTTTGGCATTAGCCTGGTAGCCCTTGATCTGGGCGACTTTGATTACACCACCGAAGACGTGCCAGAAGGCTCCGGCGCAGTGTACAGCCCTTCGTATTTCAACATGGGCTTGTCTTACTCCCATTTGTTCAGCAACAAAGTGTCTGTTGGCATAACCGCCAAAATCGTGAACGAGTCGATTTCCAACGTTGCCGCAAGGGCTTTTGCACTCGATGCGGGCGTTCAATACGTTACTGGGGAAGACGACAACTTCAAGTTCGGCATTTCGCTGCGCAATGTAGGCAGCAAAATGCGCTACGGCGGCGAGGGCCTCTCAAAAGGCCGACCCAACCCAGGCCCAACCTTCGTGTACAACAACACCTACTACGAGCGCTCTGCAGCTTATGAATTGCCCTCCCAGCTGAACATCGGCGCCTCTTACGACTGGCTACTGGGCAAAACCAACCGCTTGAGCTTGCTGGGCAATTTCACTTCCAACGCCTTTTCCCGCGACCAATTGGGCGCAGGCTTGGAGCTGAACGTGCGCAAAACCTTTGGATTCCGGGTGGGCTACAAATATGAGCTCGACGCCCCTGTCGGTAGCGACCAAGCTACCATCGACAACGGCCTCAGCGCGGGCCTCTCCTTCACGGTGCCCGTGCGCAAGGGTTCGGATACCCGCCTTTCTTTTGACTATGCCTATCGCCAGACTTCTATCTTCAACGGGATACACAATTTGGGGCTCAGACTCGATTTGTAAAGATTTGTGCCGATAAACCCTTTGGGTTTTGTCAGAAGTCAATACCTTTGTAACAATAAATAAATGCAGGAACGTTTTTGACCCCGGTCAGGAACGTTCCTGCATTTTTCTGCTATAGCGGCAGGATCGCATTTTTATCACATAGAAAAGAAGCATTATGGCAAACTACATATATTTGACTCAAAGCGGGTTCGACAAGATCATTGCTGAACTGGAAGAACTGAAAACAACCGGCAGGCTCGAAGCAGCCCATGCCATCGCAGAGGCGCGCGCGCAAGGCGACCTTTCAGAAAATGCCGAATACGACGCGGCAAAAAACGCACAAGGCCTTTTGGAACTGAAAATCAACGAACTGGAGATGATCGTCGCCAATGCCCGGATCATCGACGAAAGCCAATTGGACGATTCCAAGGTGGCGATACTCTCCAATGTGACCATAAAGAACCTGAAAACAGGCAAACAAATGACCTACAAGCTGGTTTCCGAAACGGAAGCCGACGCCAGGCAAGCAAAAATATCCGTCAACTCGCCCATTGGCCAGGGATTGCTGGGCAAGGAAAAAGGCCAGATAGCGCACGTGACCACACCTGCCGGCCAAATGGAATTCGAAGTGGTGGACATCACCGTAGGCTGATTGCTTCGGCACTTGCCTTTTATTGCCGACCGGGTTGGCTATAATCCCCGGTCGGCAATTGTTTTTTGTGGGCAATTGCGCTGATTTCAACTTTTCCCGCTTAATTTTGACCCAAGAATCGTCAAGTTTAACAGACCGGTTCCCAGGTTTCATTACAGCCATGTTTGACATCACGCTTCCGCGCTATGATACAGTTTCCTCGGCGTTCCGGGCCTTGGGTACGGCTGTGTTGTTGTTTTGGCAGCCGCCAGTGCTGATTGGCCAGTCTCCTGTTTTTGTCACAAGCGCCGACGTTACCGAAGCCGTTGTGGGTATCCCCTTTACCCTCAGCTTCACCCTCACCGACGCAGAAGGCCAGCGTTTCAGCCCACCTTCCTTTCAAGGCTTCCGGTCAACTGGCAGCGTTTCCGAATTGAGGGGCTTTGCCTTTGAAAAGGGCAAATCCCGCAGCAGCCAAACCTGGTCCTATACCCTGGAGCCGACCAAGCCCGGTGTGTTCACCTTTGGGCCAGCCACGGTTTACGTTGGGGGGAGGGCACTGAACACCCCGCCTTTCAGCATAAAAGTGCTGTCGGCACCTGCTTCAAAAAGCGGCGTAGCCATACCCCCAGGCGATGATCAGGTGTTCATTGCCAGCAGTTTGAACAAACAGAAAGCCTTTCCCGGCGAACAGCTCGTGTGGAACCTCAAGCTCTATACCAAGGTGGCCATCGAAGGGGCCGACCTGATTTCAATGCCGGATTTTGAGGGCTTTTATTCTAAGGAAAAGCGACATTTCAACGCTCAGGTCCAATATCAAACCATCAAAGGCAAAAAATACGCCGTAAAGACACTCCACGAAGAAGCAGTATTCCCCCAAACCTCCGGCGAACTGACCATTGGCAGCGCCCAAATCAGGGTAGGCATCGAACAGCCCGGCGGGCAAGGCTTCCTGTTCGGCCCCAAGCCCGTCACCCTCACCTCTCAGCCCGTAAAGCTTACAGTAATCCCGTTGCCCGAACCTCATCCAGATGGGTTCAGCGGCGGCGTGGGGCGCTATTCCTGGGAGGTTCAGGCCGATACCAGCCAAATGAGCACCGATGACGCGCTCACCCTGACCGTGCTGCTGCGGGGAAACGGGGATTCCCGCCGATTTGCAGCCCCCAAAATTGCGGTGCCGCCCACCTGCGAGATTTTTGAGCCACGGATTGTAGAAGAAACCGAAATAGAAAGCGAAACGGAAATCGTGCACAAAAAGAAGCTGGAATACGTCATCCTTGCCAAAGAGCCCGGTCTGCATGAAATCGTGCCAACCCTCACCTATTTCGACATCGACAGCAACAACTACCGCACCATTACTGCAACGCCTATACGCCTTGAAGTGCTCGCCGGGGCGAATTACAAGCCCCAGACTGCAGTGGACACATTGCCCATGCCTGCGCCAACGGCTGTCCAAGTGGGGATATGGGAAAAGGCTGTCGGCGTTATCACCGCGCCGGCTTTTTTGTGGGTATTGTTGTTGTCGCTTTTGACATTCGGCCTGGTGTCGTTTTTCAAAAAAAAGAAACAAGAGGCGCCACAGCAACCAAAACTACCCAGGTCGGATAAAGCCAGCGAGGCACAACGGCGCTTTGCCAACCTTGGCGCCATGTTGCATAAAGAAGCGCCAGAGACTTTTTACAACGAGCTGCTCAAATCGCTGCAACAGTACATCTCTGCCAGGCTCGACCTTGCGCCAGCCCAACTGAACCAGGCCCAGCTCCGTTCCAAACTGGCAGAACGCCGCGTTACCCCTATCCGCATACAGGCTTTCTTGTCCATTCTGCAGACCTGCGAGGCAGCCGTTTTCTCCGGCCATACCGATGCCTCCAAAATGGAATCCGACTGGCATACGGCGGAACGGGTGATACAGGAACTTGAAAAAGAGATTCAAGGCATTTCTTGAAGACCGCCAAAAAAGCCTTACCTTTGCGGCCATTTTTCATCCAAAACGGCCATTTATGCCGTTTTACAAATGTTGCAAACAATGGTCATTGAAGCAAATAAAGTAGTTTCTGTACACTACACCCTCACCGAAGGCACTGCCGAAGGCCAGCTCGTAGAAACAACCGAGGGCAAAGAGCCGCTGCTCTTCATCTTTGGCACGGGCATGATGATCCCGGATTTTGAACATAACCTCGCTGGCAAAAAAGTGGGCGACAAGTTCTCTTTCGGCATTGCTGCCGACAAAGCTTATGGCCCCTACGACCAAGCTGCCCTTATCGAGGTGCCCAGGGCAATTTTTGAGGAGGATGGCAAAGTCCCAGACGGCCTGCTCGAAATCGGCAACATGTTGCCCCTCCAAGACCAGGATGGCAACCAACTGACCGGCATGGTGGCAGCCGTGGGCGAGGAAAAGGTAAAGCTGGACTTCAACCACCCGATGGCCGGTGTTGACCTTTACTTCACCGGGCACGTGGCGGCTTTGCGCGACGCAGACCCTTCTGAGCTGGCACATGGGCATGTACACGGGCCTGGCGGGCACCACCATTGATGGAGATCATGACAAGTTAGGCCCTGCCCAGGGCCTCCCAAGCCTTTTCTGCCAACAATATCGTCAGGTTTTCGATGTAATAGCTCCCCGCTGCAGGGTCGTTCACCAAATCCAGCCCGCTCTCCATTTTCATCAGATGCTGCACGTTGCGGGCAATCCTGCGGCCAAAGGCAGGAGGGTAGTCGGCGCAATGTTCCCTGTCGGCATCGTAGGGCAGCACGGTGAGCCTATCGGCGCCGCCCAATACCGCCGACATGGCGATGGTGGTAGCGCGGATCATGTTGGTGTACAGGTCGTCAGTATAGGCTTCATGGTTGCATTTTGCGGCAATGACCGGATGGGATAAGGGCGCTTCCCAAGCCTTCAAAACGTTGGCCCACAACAACTTGAATGCTCTTATTTTCCCAATTTCCAAAAAATAGCTTTTGCCGACAGGCATGGAAAACTGCAAAAACGAAGCTGTTTTTTCTACAGTGACACCGCGTTCCGACAGCTTGGAAAAGTATTCGTTGGCCTGGTTTATGGTCTCGGCCAAGGCTGCAACGGGATCCTGTTGGGCAGAAAAACCGAGCGAAATAACCTTGAACCGGGGAAATGACTCGCCCGCAAATTCCAGCAAGTCAACCAAGTAGCGCCAATCGATGATGCCGCCCGCTTGCACCGGGTCGTATTCCACGGAACCGCGCAGGGCTCGGGTGTCAATGTTGCCCGATTTTGCCAGGCGCAGCAAGTGGCCAAATATCCCGGCAGGGTTGCCCCAAACCCCTTGGCCGGAAAAATGCAGCCCGATAAAATCGAGGTGGAGGCCCGCCAAAGCCTGCTCAAAAACGGCCCAATCGGGCGCCCCATCGAACACGAATGTCAAGCCTTCGGCGCCGCCGTTCAGCGCTTCCAATGCCTGGGCATTCGCGGCAACCGGGTCGGAAACCAGTATTGTCTCGCAAATTTCCCAACCCTTCCCAGGTTTTTCAAAGGGCAGCGGCGATTTCGGGAAATCCTCTGCACGTACCAGCGGCGAAACGCGAAGGCCCTCGCCAACAACCCAGTCCAGCTCAGCTAAAGGTTTGTCTTTCAAGTCTTTAGCTATTTTTTTAAGCCAATCGGCTTTGGAAACGGGGGGGAATTCTGAAAATAAATCCTTGTTTGGCATGATGCCGCAAAAGTAAAACATCTAAATGCCACGGTTTCAATATTGTTGGCGGATAATTCATGGCGAAATTGGCGAACATTTTTACGCCCAACCTGTTTACCTTTGCAGTTGATTAAATCTAAATAAGCAATGAGCCAGCGACGACTGATATACTTGGACAATAATGCCACCACGCCTTGCGACCCAAGGGTAGTGGATGCCATGATCCCATATTTTTACGAAAAACACGGAAACGCGGCCAGCCGCAGCCACCAATTTGGCTGGGAAGCCGAAGATGCCGTGGATTATTCCCGCGAGCAAATCGCGGCCCTGCTGCAGGTAGAAGATAAGGAGATCATTTTTACCTCTGGCGCCACAGAAAGCAATAACCTGGCCCTCAAAGGCGTGTTTGAGATGTACGCCAAGAAAGGCAACCACATCATCACCGCAGAAACGGAGCACAAGGCCATCCTCGACACCTGCAAGCACCTGGAAAAAGCGGGCGCTGAAATCACCTACCTCAAAGTGCAGGAAGACGGGCTCATCAGCCTTGCCGACCTGGAGGCCGCCATCAGGCCGAACACGATCCTGGTGTCTATCATGTGGGCGAACAACGAAACCGGCGTGATTCAGCCCATGCGCGAAATCGCCCTGATTTGTGAAAAGCACGGCGTTTTGTTCCACTCTGATGCCACACAGGCCGTTGGGAAAATCCCCACGTACCCGCGCGAAGTCGGTATTCACCTGATGTCCTTCACCGGGCACAAGATGTACGGCCCCAAAGGCGTCGGCGCGCTGTACGTGAGCCGTAAGAACCCCAGGGTAAAGGTGACTGCCCAAATGGACGGCGGCGGCCACGAGCGCGGCATGCGCTCCGGAACCCTGAACGTGCCGGGCATCGTCGGGTTTGGAAAAGCAGCTGAAATAGCCCGACTGGAAATGGACCAGGATGCGGCCCGGCTGCGCAAGCTGCGCGACCACCTCGAAGCCGAACTGACCAAGCTCGAAGAGACAAAAGTAAACGGCAACCAAAACAGCCGTATGCCGCACGTGACCAATATCTCCTTCAAACACGTTGAAGGAGAAGGGCTTATGATGACTTTTAACCAAAATATCGCCGTGTCGTCAGGCTCTGCCTGTACCTCGGCCTCGCTGGAACCATCGTATGTGCTGGTTGGCATGGGCCTGGGCGACGACCTGGCGCACTCCAGCATCCGCTTCTCTTTGGGGCGGTTCACGACAGAAGAAGAGGTGAACGAAGCCATTCAATTGGTCACCAACGGCGTGAACCACATGCGCGAGCTGTCGCCGATTTGGGAAATGTACAAAGACGGGGTGGACTTGAGCAAGATTGAGTGGGCTGCCCACTAAATTTAATGTGATAATTTGATAATTCGATAATGTGATAATTATTCAACATTGAGGTGATGTGTGCCATTATCAAATTGTCTAATTATCAAATTATCAAATTAAAATAAGATGCGCCCACCCGATCCGTTCACAAAATTGCTTTACCGCATTTATTACACGGTAAAGGGCTGGTATTACGGCATGTTCAAAAAGAAATAAGGACCTTAACAATTCAACCTCTGTACAGATATGGCATATTCAGAAAAAGTGCTCGACCATTTCAAGAACCCGCGCAACGTCGGGGTGCTGAACAAGGAGGCGAAAAACGTCGGCACCGGCCTCGTCGGTGCACCCGAATGTGGCGACGTGATGCGCCTGCAGATCGAAGTTGACGAAGAGAGCGGCATCATCCGCGACGCCAAGTTCAAAACCTTTGGCTGCGGCTCCGCCATCGCATCCTCTTCCCTGGCGACCGAGTGGCTCAAAGGCAAAAGCCTCGACGAAGCCGCCGGCATCGACAACATGGACATCGTGGAAGAACTGGCCCTCCCGCCAGTGAAAATCCACTGCTCCGTACTGGCAGAAGATGCGATCAAGGCAGCCATCAACGATTACCGCGCCAAAAACGGCATCGCGGCTGAAACTGCGGCTGCAACTGCATAAAAATTGCCTTGTCACGCACTTGCCAGCCATATTTGACTCCAATAACTCAGTGGGGCAATAATGCTTAGTGGTCATTCGCCCAGGTTCAGGTGCCCATACAAGTCAGCAATCGCGCAGCTTTGCCCTAGACTTTGGCGGCCAATAAGCCAACCGCCAAAAGCCAACAGCTAATAGCCAATAGCCAACAAGATGATCTACGTTTCAGACAGCGCCAAGCAAAAAATTCAGGAAGTCAGGAAATCCGGCAACATCCCAGACGACTATTTCATCCGGGTTAGTGTTACCTCAGGAGGCTGCTCCGGCTTGTCGTACAAAATGGATTTCGACAACGAATCGAAGCCTACCGACCAGGTGTTTGAAGACAACGGCGAGAAAGTGGTGACCGACCTTAAAAGCTTTTTGTACCTTTTCAACACCACCCTGGAGTTTTCCGGGGGACTGAACGGCAAAGGCTTCACCTTCAACAACCCCAACGCTACGCGCACCTGCGGGTGCGGGGAGAGCTTTGCGGTGTAGGTTTACCTAACTAGACGGTTATTCGCATCCGGAAAAACAATGGTCGGCTCGAAATTTCTGGCTTCTTCCGGGGTCATATACGCATACGCGACGATGATCAGTATATCGTCTAACTGCACCCGGCGCGCGGCAGCCCCGTTCAGGCATACGATGCCGCTTCCCCGCTTCCCGCGGATGGTATAGGTCTCAAATCGCTCCCCGTTGTTGTTGTTCACTACCTGCACCTTTTCCCCCACCAAAATATTGGCCGCGTCGAGCAAGTCCTCGTCGATCGTGATACTGCCGACATAGTTCAGGTTGGCCTCAGTCACCTTTACCCGGTGAATTTTGCTTTTAAAAACTTCTATGAACATGGATGGATTTGTTGTGTATAGTCCTGGGGTCTGTTCCGTGTTGCCATAGCGGAGAAGAAAACAATCCGGGCGTCGGTATTGTTTCGGCTCAAATTGGTGCTGAAACCCTCTGAAGACCCTTCTGCTTGCTTGGCCGCACGCTACCCCTTCTCTTGGTTGTCCTTCTCGTAAGAATCCGTCCACGTAAAAAGGGGAACGAACACCACAATGCTTTCGGCATTTGCACGTTCAGCGCACTTTGCCTGGACGGATTCTTACGAGAAGGACAACCAAGGGCGAAGGTAGCTCAAGGATTGATTGTAGCGAAGAGCTGGCAAGTGTGTACATATTGGTCGGAGGATGAAAAATCGTCAATACTAACCCCAGCATTGAAATCGCCCGCAATTCCATTACCTTTGCGGCTCTTTTTTCGAGCCATACAACGAATCCTCCATCAGCAATACAAGCAATGCAGCGTATCAAAATAGCTGAAATCCTCCGCAGCGAGCCCCTCAGCTCCGAAATATTGGTAAAAGGCTGGGTAAAAGCCTTCCGCAACAACCAGTTTATAGCCCTCAACGACGGTTCCACTGCCAGCAACCTGCAAGTCGTGGTCGATTTTGAGAACACAGCCCCTGCGATTATCGAGCGCATCAAGTTTGGCGCGGCCATCGCCGCCCGCGGCCTGCTGGTAGAAAGTCAGGGCAAGGGCCAAAAGGTAGAGCTCAAGGCCAGTGAGATCACCATTTACGGCGATTGCAACCTCGATGAGTTCCCCTTGCAGCCAAAGCGCCAGTCTTTGGAGTTCTTGCGGGAAAACGCCCACCTGCGCTTCCGCACCAACACTTTCGGCGCGGTGTTCCGCATCCGCCATGCCCTGGCGTTTGCGGTGCACAAGTTTTTCAACGACCGCGGCTTCTACTACCTGCACACCCCCATCATCACGGCCAGCGATGCCGAAGGGGCCGGGGAGATGTTCCAGGTGACAACTTTGCCTTTGGACAACATGCCGCGAACCGACAGAGGCTCGGTCGATTTTTCAAAAGACTTTTTCGGGCGACCCACGAACCTGACCGTTTCCGGCCAGTTGGAAGCCGAGCTCGGCGCCCTGGCACTCGGCGACGTATATACCTTTGGCCCCACGTTCCGGGCGGAAAACTCCAACACCACCCGGCACTTGGCCGAGTTCTGGATGATCGAGCCGGAAGTGGCGTTCAACGACCTCAACGACAACATGGATCTGGCAGAGGACATGCTCCGCTTTGTCATCGGCTATGCTTTGGAACATTGTGCCGACGACCTTCAGATATTGGAAGACAGGCTGTTGGAAGAAGAAAAAAGCAAGCCGCAAGATCAGCGCAGCGAGATGTCGCTCACCGAGAAATTGCGCTTCGTGATGGACAACCGTTTCGAGCGCCTTACCTATACCGAGGCAATCGACATCCTAAAAAACTCCAACCCAAACAAAAAGGGCAAGTTCCAGTTCCCGGTGGAGGGCTGGGGCACCGACCTGCAAAGCGAGCACGAGCGTTACTTAGTAGAAAAACATTTCAAGAAACCAGTTATCCTGACCAACTACCCGGCGGCCATCAAGGCGTTCTACATGCGGCAAGACGACCCGAAAGAAGGGGTGCCCGGCCCGACCGTATCAGCCATGGACATCCTTTTCCCCGGCATCGGGGAAATCGTCGGCGGCTCGCAGCGCGAAGAGCGGCTCGACAAGCTCAAAACCCGGATGCAGGAAATGCACATCCCGGAGGAGGAACTGTACTGGTACCTCGACACCCGCCGCTTCGGCACCTGCCCGCACGCCGGCTTTGGCCTGGGTTTCGAGCGCTTGGTGTTATTTGTCACGGGCATGACCAATATCCGCGACGTAATTGCGTTTCCCAGGTTCCCGGGCAGCGCCGAGTTTTAGAGAATACGGCAGGATTGGGGCGTTTAACGGGGCTTGTTAAGGTTTTTCGGGATTTGTTGAAAGATTTTTGCCGAAAAACTTGCATTGTATGTTAAGATTCCCTTAATTTTGTAGCTGTATTCAAGTATATTCCGTCCTAAGAACATGTTGGCAGCGATATTCTTAATCCGGTTGCATCGCTGTTTAGTACAAGTGTCATCATACTGTGTTCCACCGGCTCCATGAGCCTATTTTTAACGAAACTTATGCGAATGAGCGACTTGCACACGAACCTTACCCTCCCCTCAGACCCACAACAAGTTTCTAAAGTCGAACCATTTGTCCATGACGTAGCTACCCGCTACAACCTTTCCCCAGGCAAGCAAGGCGATATCCTTGTAAGCCTCACCGAAGCCGTCAACAACGCCATCTTGCACGGCAACCAAGGCGACCAGCGCAAACACGTATCCATTTCTTTCCAGCGCCAACAGGATTCCCTGTCCGTGCTCGTGAGCGATGAAGGCCCCGGTTTCGACCCAGGCCAGGTGCCAGACCCAACCTGCCCCGACCGCATCGAATGTTGTGGCGGCCGCGGCTTGTTGCTGATGCGCAACCTGAGCGACGAATGTTGTTTCTACCGTGGTGGCAGCACCGTAGAAATGCGTTTCAAAATTTCCTGATTTCACTGCCAATGCAAACACCGAACCTCTGAAGGGACATGCCTTCAGAGGTTCGGCGTTTATAGCCGATACCATCACATGGACTTTCCAAATTTGCCGGACGAGCTGCCGGAATCGCCCGTTTCTTTCTACTTCGAGGACCTGACTTTTGACCTGCCAAAAGAAACGTCGCTGGCAGAATGGCTGGCATCGATCGCCACCGTGGAGCAAAAAGCACTGACCGAGGTCAATTTTATCTTCTGCTCCGACGAGCACCTGCGAAGCATCAACGTAGAATACCTGGCCCACGATTATTACACCGATGTGATCACCTTCCCTTATGCCGACGACGCTGTGCACGGCGATGTGTTCATCAGCGCCGAGCGGGTGCGCGACAACGCTGCCACCCTTGGCGTGACCTTTGAGGCCGAGCTGTGCCGGGTGATGGCACACGGGGTGCTACACCTGGCCGGTTACGACGACAAGACGCCCGAAAAAAAGCTGGAAATGACGGCACGGGAAGACTTTTTCCTTCGCTCCTGCCCCATTATTTCAGCCATTTGATAAACAAAACGGGCAGAGTGCGCATTACTTATGCAGGCTATCATTTGTTACGAAAACTCTATTTCAGCGTCTAAAAGGCAAATTGATTCCGTTGAAAATTTTAAAATCTATCTATATGAAAAACAAATCCCTCCTCTTCCTCCTGTTCTCTTTCCTTTTTTCCGTCGCCGCCCATGCCCAATGGAACGTGGTTCGCGAAACCACCCGCGTCATGTCCTTCGGCAGCCGCCCCTGCTTCCGCATGGAGTTTGCCGACACCGATACCAGGTCCATTGAAAAGATATGGCGCGACTTCGCCAAGAAAAATTTCAACGCCAAGCTCAAAAAAAACCGGGGCGAATGGACGGCCACCAAGCTCCGCGCTCCTTTCATGGGCGACCAGCCCTTTGCCATATACTCCACCATCGAGCAAGAAGGCAACCGCTCCTCCCTCAACGTATGGATCGACGCCGGCCCCTATTTCCTCAACAGCCGCGACAACCGCAACCGCACCGATGAGATGATGCGCACCTTGCAACAGTGCTATTTCGATATCCGCCGCGAAGCCGTTGGCAGCGACCTGAAAGACGAGGAGAACAAGCTCAAAGAGCTCGAAAATACCCAGAAGAAACTGGTGCGCGAAAACGAATCCCTCCGCAAAGACATCGAATCCTGGAAGGCAAAAATCCAGAAAGCCGAACAAGACCTGGTGAACAACGTGCAGCAACAGGAATCGAACTTAGTGGACCAGGAGGCGCAGCGCCGTGCTGTGGAAGAAGTGAAAAAGCGACTGCAGAATGTAGAGAATGAAGGGGGGAATTGAGGCTCCCCTTGTAGTTTTATTGGTGGCACGAGCCGCTCTGGTGATGCACCGGGGCGGCTCGTGGTGCTTAAACAGGGTCTCCCTGCGACTGCAAAATTTCTTTTTCTTCCGTTATTAACGGGTACCTCCGTACGCGGGGATGTTGTGTAATAGATGGAACCCATATTTGGATGTGGGATGTTTTCGGTATCCCCAATAAGCGCAACTGTCTATCTACCCGCGCACTTTACGTGGAAGGATTCTTACGAGGAGGGCAAGCAAGGGTGTAGGTAACGCGGCGCCTACCTTTTCCAAAACCGCCCCACCGACATCTCCTGCCCCTCCACCAGACGGAACAGCAGCGCCCCTTCCGGAAGCTCGGCAAGTTCCAATAGATACTCAAGCGTTTCCGCCGGAAAAACGCCCGAGCGCAGCACTCGCCCGCCCATGTCGAGTATTTGCCAAACCCCGTCCGCTGCCAGGGCTTTGTCGAGCGATACCATTAGGGCGGCATTAGCTACTGTTGGGGAAAGGGTGATGCCACCGGGGCTGCCAAAATTGACCGATACCACCTTGCTGTGCGTGTACTTCCCATCAAAATCTACCTGTTTGAGGCGGTAGTAGTTTTTGCCGGGGAATGGCTTGTCATCGGCGAAAGCATAAAAATGGGGTTCATTACTGGTGCCAGCGCCAGGTACAATGGCAATTTCTTCAAAAGCGAGGCCGTCGGCACTGCGTTGCAATTCAAAATGGTCGTTCTCTTGCTCCGAAGCCGTCTGCCAGGACAAGTTGATTCGGTTCGGGAAAATTTTTGCCCGAAAATCGACCAATTCTACCGGCAAAATAAGGGTGCCGGTAAGCAGGGCATTGTCGATGCGGGAGGTACGGTTGGTGCCACTTGAATTGTTCAGTTTATGGATCAGGATAAACAGGTTGGGCAAGCCCGCAAATGAGGCCGGAATGGTGCCCGATTTGGATTCATAGGTGGTAGAAGGGGTGTAGCTGGGCACCACGGTCGTCCAGGGGTCGAGGCCGGTGGGGCTCACCCGCACGTCAAAGGTGCCGATTTGGGCGCTGCTTACCCGGTGGCAGTAGGTGAATTGCAAGGTTCCGGTGTACCCAATGGTCGATGTCTGGAACAAGTAGTTGTCGCCGGTGGTCCAGTCGTCGTAGTCCTTGGCGCCGGTAGAGTTGAAGGGGATGGCGACGCAATCGGCTGTGGCCCCTTGTGTGTTCCCGACTTCCGTGATGCCTGTGGTGGCAAAGGTGGCCACGCCGGAGGAGGGCAGCAGGGAGCCATTTTCAAATTCAAACAAAAAAATGGTGGTTTGGCAATCGCTTGGAGGGTGTGCCAAAGCAAGCAACATCAAGGAATTGAAAAGGTGTTTCATAACAGGCAGGTTTAGGTGGAACCAATCGGCACTATATTCCCAACACAAAAACCAATCCGAAAGTTGCCCTGTATCAGTTGTTCTTAAAAAACTGCTGTGTCAGCACTTCCTGCCCCAGCACCAGCCGGAATACAAGCGCTCCAACAGGCCAATCGGACGAACTCAAAGGGTATTCGGTCATTTCGGCAGGGAAAATACCGCTGCGCAGCACGCACCCACGCATATCAAGCACCTGCCAGCGCCCGTCTTCGGAATGTTGTTTTTCGAGCGATACCCGTAGCTCGCTGCTGGCGGGCATGGGCGACAGGGTGAGGCCGACTGTTTTGCCAAAATTGACCGATACTACTTTACTGTAGGTGTATTTGCCGTCAAAATCGACCTGTCTGAGGCGGTAGTAGTTTTTGCCGGGGAGTGGCAGCGGGTCGGTAAAACTATAGTCCTGCGGCGTGTCGGAGTCGCCGGCGCCTGCCACCTGCCCGATTTCCCTGAACTGTATGCCATCGGCAGCGCGCTCGATGGAGAAGTAGGCATTGGAGCGCTCGGAGGCGGTGGTAAAGGTGATTTTTATGCCCACCTGGTTCAGAATAGCCCTGAAATCGTAAAGCTCGACAGGAAGGTTGGTATTCGAGTTGTTTTTAAACCGGACAGTTCTTCCTACTTGATCGGCCTCATGTGGAATGGCGTAAACAGTGGCCGAAGTGCCAGGCGCTATGGTGACAGAGCCAGTAAATGTATTGGTGGTAAGGTTGGTTTGAGCCGGAGTGCCAAAATCCGTAGCACCCCCTCCATTGTTGTCAATCCTGACAGTGAACTTGCATGAAGACCCTGTACCGCTTACAGCTGTCAGCCAAACGAGCTGTTCAAACCTGAACGCGGTGCCACCGGCAGCGTTGGTAATAGTAAACTGGTAATATTTGTTTGCCGAAAAACTTGCATCGGCAGAAGCTGTATTGAACCCTGAGCCGCTAATTCCATCGCTGGCAGAAACACAGGTGACACCGCTACCCCTTGAAAGCTGTGAAAATGTAACAGTAGCAGGAAGGGGTGGCACACCAGTCCAGGTTGATGTTGGCGCTGCGGGACAAGTGATGCTTCCCATTCCAGATACCGTGACAACGGTTATTTGTCCAAAAACCAGGGAACTGGGCGCCAAAAATGCAAGGACACCCAAAATAAGCTTATTGATTGTCTTTTTGGGCTCGAATGAATTCGGAGAAAAATAATGTGCCATAGTGTTCCACTTTATTTTTTGGACAATAAAATCTGTTTTTGTTGCCCCAGTTACACCACTTTCCCGCTCACCTCCCCAAAACCAACCCGCGCTTCGCCGTTCCCTGCCCAGCCGCGTATGGTCAGCGTATCCCCGTCTTCCAAGAAAGTACGGGTACTGCCGTCTTTCAGCGTGATGGGGTTTTTGCCGCCCCAGGATATTTCGAGCAGTGAACCGTAGGAACCGGGATTAGGGCCGCTGATGGTGCCGGAGGCCATCAGGTCGCCCACTTGCACGTTGCAGCCGTTCACGGTATGGTGGGCGAGCTGCTGGGCCATCGACCAGTAAAGATACTTGCTGTTGGAGCGCGCGACAATGGTTTCGGTGTTGTTTTTTTGTGTAGCAATGGCGACTTCCAGCTCGATGTCGCAGTTCTGCGCGCCGCGGCCCTTGAGGTATTCCAGCGGGGCGGGGTTTTGCTTTGGGCCTTTTACCCGGAAAGGCTTCAGGGCTTCCAGCGGCACGATCCAGGGGGAAATGCTGGAGCCGAAGTTTTTGCCCAGGAAGGGCCCGAGCGGCACGTATTCCCAGCGCTGGATGTCGCGGGCGCTCCAGTCGTTGAACAGAACCAGGCCGAAGATATGTTCCTCTGCCTTGTCAACGGGGATGGGCGTGCCCAAGGGGCTTTCCTTGCCAATCACAAAAGCCATTTCTAACTCGAAGTCCAATTGGCGCGAGGCGGCAAAAACGGGTGTGTCCGTCACGCCCGGGGGAAGTATTTGCCCGCTGGGCCGTTTGATGGGGGTTCCGCTTACCACGATGGAGGAGGCGCGGCCGTGGTAGCCCACGGGCAGCCAGCGCCAGTTGGGCAGCAGCGGGTTGTCGGGGCGGAACATCTTGCCTACGTTGGTGGCGTGCTCGATGCTGCTGTAAAAATCGGTGTAATTGGGCACGCGGATGGGCATCAACATCGTGGCGCTGAGGCGCTCGTGGAGCAACTGGGCGGCACTTTCGGGCCTTTTTTCCAGCTCCAGCCATTCCCGCACTTTCCGGCGCACCCGGTTGCTGACGGGCTTGCCCAGCGCGATAAAGTCGTTGAGGGTGCTTTGCTCGAATATTTTTTTGAAGAACCGGCGCTTGCCGAACAGGCCGGCTTCTGCCGCTGCCGCCAGATCGACCACGTGGTCGCCGATGGCGATTCCCGCACGGGGGGCATCGCTGCCCGCCGGCTTGAACACGCCAAACGGCAGGTTGCGTATGGAAAAATCGGAATGATCGGGTATGGGTAGCCACATGGGATAACTGGTTTTATTCGCCAGCGCCGTTTTCGGGCTCAGGCTGTTTGGTGATCAGTACTTTGTCGATCTTGCTCTTGTCCATGTCGATGATCTCGAAGCGGTAGCCCTCCGCATCCAGGTAGTCTCCAACGGTGGGTATTTCGCTCAGTTTGTACAAAATAAAACCTGCGAGCGTGGAGTAGTCGGTATCTTCGAAATCGAATTCTTTCAAGCTGACGGTTTCGCGCAGCTCGTCGATGGGTATCATGCCGTCCACCAGCAGGCTGCCATCTTCACGGGTCACGATATCCGGGTCTTCGAGGTCGTCGAGGTCGGGCAGGGTGCCAAAAATATTCTCTGTGAGGTCGTGCAGGGTGATGATGCCTTCGGTGGAGCCGTACTCGTCCACCACCACGGCGAAGTAGTTGCGCTCTTTTCGGAAGCGCTCCAGTATTTTCAAGGCGTTCATGGTTTCGGGGATGTACAGCGGCTGTGTCAGTATGTCCTGGAGTTTGAAGCCCTGGTTCGATTTTTTGTCCACGTAGTCGCGCAATTTCAGCACGCCCAGGATGTTTTCGATGGAATCGTCGCAGACCAGGAATTTGGTGAACCCGCTTTCGTAAATCTTGTGTTCGATCTCAGCTTCAGGGGCATTGATGTTGAGCCATTCCACCGAATTGCGGTGCGTCATGATGGTGTAGGCGTCGCGGTCGGCAAAGCGCAAGATGTTCTGGATGAACTCGCTCTCTTTTTGTTCGATCACGCCTTGCTGGTTGGCCATTTTGACCATCAGCTTGATCTCGTCTTCCGAAATACTCTGTTGGTCGTTGGGCTTGATGAACAACAGGCGCATGAACAGTTTGGTGCTCCAGCTCAGGAAAGTGGAGATGGGACCGGTGATTTTGGTGATAAAGTTCATCGCCGGCGCGCAGGTGAGCGCAAGCGCTTCTGCGTATTGGATGGCGATGTACTTAGGCGCCAACTCACCAATGATAAGGGACAGATAGGTGATGATCGAAACTACGACGGTCAGCGATATTTGCTCTGCATATGGCTGGAAAGCAGGCACCATGGCAATCAATGGCTCCAATTGGTGCCCGATTGCTACCCCGGCATACGCCCCTTCCACAATACTGATCAGGGTGATGCCGATTTGCATGGCCGAAAGGTACTGGTCGATGTTGTCGAGCAGGTTTAAGGCAATGACGGCATTGCGGTTGCCTTTCAGCTTTTCGCCTTCCAGGCGCGAGCGTTTGGCGGTGAGCAGCGCTATTTCACCCAACACGAGCAAGCCGTGCAGAAAAATGAGGAGGACTACTATAATTATTTCCATGTGTAGAATGCCAGCGTCGCCATTGCTTCAGGTTTGTCGTTTTTGCGGCACAATGCCCGTTTTTTTGTTGGGCTGAGCGATTTTGGCAATTGTGTTTGACGGGAAAGTGAATGAAGTGTTGTGCGCAAATGTTGATTTTAGACGCAAAAGTACCTTTATTGGCACAATTATGGATTAAATTTTATGCGGTTGCCTGGCTTGGGATAAAAAAAATGTTAAAAACTGAAAAAAATTTTGGCTCCAACACAATATCGCCATACTTTTGGCCAAGTCAAACGACCTATCACCTTCTTTTCTCACTAAAAATAACGTAAAGCTTATCGATTGTAACTTGTACACCAATTAAATTCTGCTTTAATTTAACTGGTTAACAGCAAAACCACTATTGCTCATGCAAGTTATGCCGATGATCCATGATCAGGAACTGATCAACCGCTACGTTGATGGTGACGAACAAGCCTTCGAGACACTCCTCTCACGCTACAAGGCTAAAATCTACACCTCCATCTATCTCTTTGTCAAAGACCGCGCCTTAGCGGAAGACATCTTTCAAGAGGTTTTCATCAAAATTATTGACACGCTTCGCAAAGGCAAGTACAACCACGAAGGAAAATTCGTGCAATGGGCCATGCGCATTTCGTACAATATGTGCGTTGACTATCACCGCCGCAACAAGCGCCGCGCCCACATCAACCCCTCCGAAGATTTCGACATTTTCGACATCCTCCGGGTCGGCAACGACGGCACGGACACGATGATGATGCGCTCCGAAACCCATAACCATATCCGCCGGCTCGTCGATTCCCTGCCGCCAGAACAGCGCGAGGTCGTCATCTTGCGGCACTATGCCGACATGAGCTTCAAAGAAATTGCTTCGCTCACCCGCGTGAGCATCAACACCGCCCTCGGCCGCATGCGTTATGCGCTGATCAACATCCGCAAAATGATGTCGGAGCGAGAGGTAGTGTTGCAGTAATCCGCCTTTTAACGATAACTTTGTGTCCCGGGTGCTTTGATTGTGAAGCATCCGGGATTTTTTTTACCCCAGCCCTGGCCCCTTCCCCGAAGGGGGAAGGGCAGGGCTGAGGTTTACATGCCATGCGACAAACCGCCACCTTTCCTATCGACAACCCCTCCTATTGGAAAACCAAACTGCTCCACTGGGCAGCAGGGCATTCCATTGCTATGTGCCTCGACAATAATACTGACGCGCACCGGAAGAATGAAAGCGCCTGGCGTTTATTGGTAGGGGCAGGCGCCGCAAAAATGCTGGCTTTGCCCGCTGGCACGGCCTTCGAATCCTTGAAAACATTCCAGAAAAACACGACAGACTGGCTTTTTGGCGGATTTGGGTACGACCTTAAAAATGAGGTGGAAGCATTGCGCTCTCAGCACCCGGATGGCGTACAGTTCCCAGACTTGGTGTTTTTTCAACCGGAGAACGTGGCCATTCTACGGGAAAACGCCCTGGAAATCCAAACCCTGCACTCATCGGCAGAAGCAGTGTTCGATGACATACGGGCAGCCCCGACACCTGGGCTAAAGGCGAATACTGTCATGCCAGACTTACAGCCGCGCATTCCAAAAGCGAAATACCTGGCCACAGTTGAAGCGATCCGGCAGCACATCATGGAGGGCGACCTGTATGAAATGAATTTTTGCCAGGAGTTTTTTGCCGAGAATGCAAGCATCGACCCCCTGGCAGTGTGGTCGAAGCTGAACGACCTGTCCCGAGCGCCGCTGGCAGCCTTTTTCCGCTGGGGCGACCGCTACCTGCTGTCTGCAAGCCCCGAGCGTTTTTTGAAAAAACAGGGCAACGAGCTGATTTCCCAGCCTATCAAGGGCACCCGAAGGCGTTCGCCCGGCAACGATGAGGCCATGCGCCAGGAATTGGCCGCCAGTGAAAAAGACCGCGCCGAAAACGTGATGATCGTTGACCTGGCGCGCAACGACCTGGCCCGAAGTTGCCTGCCCGGCTCGGTCAAAGTAGCGGAATTGTTCGGAATTTACACCTTTGAAACGGTGCACCAAATGATCTCCACGGTTTCCGGAACGCTTCGGCCCGACGTGAATGCCATCGAGGCCTTCCGCCACGCCTTCCCGCCCGGCAGCATGACGGGCGCGCCAAAGGTTATGGCCATGGAATTGATAGAAAAATATGAAAAAAGCCGTCGCGGCCTATACGCCGGCGCTTTGGGCTATTTCGAGCCATCCGGGAATTTCGATTTCAACGTGCTTATCCGAAGCATCTTTTACAATGAAACCAAGCGCTACATTTCCTTCCATGTTGGCGGCGCCATTGTGTTCGATTCGGTGGCAGCGGCAGAATATGACGAGTGTATGGTGAAGGCAAGCGCGCTGTTTGCCGCATTGGCGCAAAATTAAACGCGCTTTCAATATTCTAAAAATGGCTTTTTTAGCTCTAAAACGGCCTTTTACAAAACTTTAACTTGCAATTTTAAAATCTTTTTAACTTTTTCTTAACGCATTTCTTTACTTTTGCAACGCCTAAGGAAGCCATTGGATCCGGAACGCCACTACATCCGCAACCTTTGGCAACCTGCGACCTTTACAAGGATCACCTTATTGAAATTCAATTTGTTGCTTGAAAAAAACAACTTCTAAGCCCTGGGCAATTGACGTGTTGATTCCGGCTTGGAACGAAGAAGCTGCGCTGCCCTATGTCTTACGGGACATCCCGAGGCCATTGGTGCGCAACATCGTGGTATGCGATAACGGATCGACAGACAGGACAGCGGAGATAGCGCGGGAGCATGGCGCGATTGTGGTTGCGCAACCTGAAAGAGGGTATGGAAGCGCCTGTTTGGCAGGAATAAGTTACCTCAAAAGCTTTCCAGCGTCTGAGCAAGCAGACATAGTGGTTTTCTTAGACGCTGACTACTCCGATTTCCCTGAAGAACTGCCCCAAATAATAGCGCCGATTGTGCACAACGGTATGGATATGGTCATAGGGTCGAGGCGCTTGGGCAAGATGGAACCCGGGGCTATGACCATTCCGCAGCGGTTTGGAAACTGGTTGGCGCCGTTGTTAATCCGCCTTTTTTTCGGTTATAAATTCAGTGATTTAGGGCCATTTCGGGCGGTACGCTGGGATAAGCTGCAGGCACTCGGGATGAAAGACCGGAACTTTGGCTGGACCGTCGAAATGCAGGTAAAGGCGGCAAAACAGAAGCTGAACTGCACGGAAGTGCCGGTGCGGTACAGGAAGCGGGAACTTGGTAAGAGCAAGGTGTCGGGCACGATAAAAGGAGCCTTCAACGCAGGGACAATAATCCTTGCGACCATTTTCAAAGAACTTTTTCGTCGATAAATTTAAGCCAATTGTATACGCTGATTAAAGTGATTTGTATGGTTTGAGTGATTAAATACATCTGATTTTCAAATGATGATGCGATCACGATTTTCACGACCACTTTGCATTGACTATAAAAAACGCCCTTTTGGGTAGCGAACAATCAACCCAGTACCATTAAAACAAACCATTTTCACACCAATTTTCTATGTTCGGATTACGTTCACTTTTTGAAGCATTTGAGTATCAGGCGTTTGTAGATTTCGGCTACCTCATGCTGCTGATCTACTTTATCGCCATGAGTGCAGTTACCATCTATTGCATACTGCAGTTCCACTTGTTGTATTTGTACAAAAAATACCACAAGGCCAACCCTGAGATCAAGTACCGCCAGTACAACATCAACCAGGAAGAGGTGCCTTTCGTGACGGTACAGCTGCCCATGTACAACGAAATGTACGTGGCAGAGCGCATCATCGATTACGTGGCAGCACAGGAATACCCAAAAGACAAGTTCGAGATTCAGGTGCTCGATGATTCCACGGACGAAACGGTGTCTATCGTGGCGGCGAAAGTTGCCGCGCTGCGCGCCCAGGGTTTCGACATCACCCACATTCACCGCGTGAACCGCCAAGGGTACAAGGCGGGAGCGCTGCAAGAGGCCATGCCCTTGGTCAAAGGCGAGTTCATCGCCATCTTTGACGCCGATTTTACCCCGAGGCCCGATTTCCTCAAAACGACCATCCCTTACTTTGAAGACGAAAAAGTGGGCATCGTGCAGACCCGTTGGGAGCATATCAACGCCGACTACAGCCTGCTGACCAAATTGCAGGCCCTCCAGCTAAACGTGCACTTCACCGTGGAGCAAGCCGGCCGCTCTTATGGCAACTTGTTGCTCCAGTTCAACGGCACGGCCGGCGTATGGCGCAAAAAGGTGATCAACGAAGCGGGAGGCTGGCAAAGCGACACCCTGACCGAAGACCTCGACCTGAGCTTCCGCGCCCAGATACTCGGCTACAAGATCCAGTACTTAGAGAAACTGGAAAGCCCAGCCGAGCTCCCGGTGGAAATGAACGGCCTCAAAGGCCAGCAGTTCCGCTGGAACAAGGGCGGCGCACAAAACGCCCGCAAGCTGCTGCACCTGATCTGGAAAGAAAGCGGCAACAAATTGAACATGGTGCAAAAGCTCCACGCGACGAGCCAACTATTGGCCTATGGGGTGTTCCTGTGGGTATTTATCGCCGCCATGAGCAGCATCCCGCTCGCGTTTGCCTTCAGCGAGCTGGGCATATCCACACACTTCCTGTCGTTCTCCATCCTGGGCTTGTTCTCCGTTGCGGGCATCTCCTACACCGCGAACATCACCGCAGCGCTCAACCGAACGGTGCCGCCCTCTACCTGGGAGAAAGTGCGCTTTTTCGGGCTCTTCCTGTCTTTCTTGCCCATTTCGTTGGGCTTGTCGCTGTACAACGCGATCGCCGTCATCGAGGGCTACCGCGGCAAGGCATCCGCTTTTGTGCGCACGCCAAAGTACGGCATCGACGGGCAGAAGAAAACCTTCGCTAAAGCTACCTACTTAGCCAAGAAAATATCCTGGGTGACGATCGCAGAAGGTGTGTTGGCGCTTGTGTTCGCCGGCTCCGTAGTGGTCGGCTTGTTCACGGGCAACACGGCGTTCGTGCTTTTCCACTCCATGCTCGCATTTGGTTTCGGCACGATATGCTACTATTCCATCAAGCATTTGAATGTGAACTGAGCAAAAACATGCCATTCAGGCATAGAAAAAACGGGCCTGCTCTGGTTTCCAGGGCAGGCCTGTTTGGTTTATTGGTGGGAATCCCCTACTATTGTACAAATATTCTTTTTTCAGCTCAGTAAATACCATGAACGCCAAAAGCACACTTGAAAACCACTACCCCGCAGCCCCTGCAAACGTACCCGCGACCCTAACCCAACCCTCCGCTTCCTTCAAGGCACAAGTCAGAAACGTGGTGTTGGCCATCCTCGCTTTTGTGCTCACCTATTTGGTCATGGTGGCGCTTGCCGTGTTGCTGGCCTGGGCTTGCTTGAAGTTGGGCCTGATGATCATGGTGCTGCACTTCAACGTGTACTTGCTGTTGCTGGGCGCCGGCATCATGCTCATGGGCGGCCTGGTGGTGTTTTTTATGGTCAAGTTCCTGTTTGCCTCCACGGGCGGCACAGAAAGCCCGGGCATCCAAATCCAGGAAAGCGACGAGCCAGCGCTGTTTGAATTTATCCGCAGGGTAGCCGATGAGGTTGGCACCCATTTCCCCAGAAAGATATTCCTGATCCCCGACGCGAATGCCTCGGTTTTTTACAATTCCAGCTTCTGGAGCATGTTTTTCCCGACGAAAAAAAACCTCAATATCGGTCTGGGGCTGGTCAACTCCCTGAACATCAGCGAATTTAAAGCCGTTTTGGCGCATGAATTTGGGCATTTTTCCCAGAGCAGCATGAGCCTGGGAACTTATGTTTACTACGTCAATCAGGTGATTTTCAACATGCTGTACCGGAACGACGGGTGGGCGAGCGCAGCCAACAGCATCGCCGGTATCCACCAGGTGATGTATTTTTTCGTGCGATTGGCCGCTTATATCGTACAAGGCGTGCAATGGGTGTTGCGGGGCATGTACGGCATCATCAACCGCCAATACTTGAGCTTGTCGCGGGAGATGGAGTTCCATGCCGATACCATCGCTGCCAGCGTATCGGGCAGCAACAACATGGCGCAGGCGCTCCGGCAGGTGGAGCTCGGCGCTCAAACCTATCACCAAACCCTGGAAAAATGCGACGAGCTGCTCAAAACTAAAGAAGCCCCCCTCAACGCGTACATTGGGCAACGGGTCATAGCAGCCCATACCGCCACTGTAAACGACCTGCCCTCGCGACACGGAGTGCCTGTAGTGACCAGTGACTTTATGGCACAACGACCCCAGAACAGGGTTCATTTCAAAGATCAGTGGGCCTCACACCCTACCCTTGCAGAACGCGAAGCCAACTTGAAAGCCATCGGGGTGGAAGCGCCGGTGTTAGACGAATCGGCATGGGTGGTTTTTCAAAACCCCGACAAATGGCAGCGGGAGCTCACCGATTTTCTGTACCGCAATATCGAATTGGAAGTCAGCGACGTGGCAGACGAAGCATTTGCAAGCATTCTGGAAACAGAAAAGGCCGAACAAGCATTCCCGAAAATGTACCAAGGGTATTACAACGGCCATATCCTGTACTGTGAAAAGTGGTCGGAGTTGGGCGCCGACACCCCGGCAAAAAAAAACAGCAAGCAGGAAATAGAATCCCTTTTCAGCGAAAACATCGACAATAAAATAGCGGCACTGCAACAAGACATAGAAACGCTGAAAGCCATCGGCGATGAGCGGATCGACACCAAATCCTTCGATTTTGACGGCCAAAAATACCAGCGGTTCCAAGCATCCGAGGTACAGGGACTCCTCGTTCGAGAGCTTGAAGAACTGCAGGAAAAGCGCCAACAACAGGATATCAAAATTGCCAGCACTTTTTACGCCCATGCGCTTTCCATAAGCCAAGCCAAGGCAGATACCCTGAAAACGGCCTATCAGGCATTGCAAGAAACCGTAACCCTGCGGAACAAGATAATGGAGCATGCACTGCAAATCGTGCCCACCGTTCACCACCTCGCCTTGAACGACTTTTTTCTGCCGACTGCGCTGGAACAACCTTTCAAAGAATTGATGCAATACCACGAGCCTCATCTCCGGGAACTGCTTCAAAAAGAAACCGTTCGCGCGCTGCTGCCGGCGGCGATGCAGGAGAATGTCAAGGATGTTTTTAGCGGCAGCGGGTTGAAGTACAAGCACGACCTTTTGCCGCACCGGCACAACCTGGAAAAGCTGCAATCGGTGACGATTGAGATCGGGAATTTTTTCGAGCGGGCAGTTTTTGAGGGGCAGAAGCGGATATTGATGCTGCAGGAAGAGATTGCCGGTTTTTAGTCAAGCCTAAGTTGCTGAAAAACAATCTTCTTAAAGGTTGAATCGGACACACCCTAAATTCACCCTCCCAGCATACCTCCCACGATCGCCTCATAACAGGCCGACCAAGCCTCCTTCGCCTCCTCGGTCCAATCTTCCCCCAAGCCCTGCTCCAGGGTCCAAAGCAATGCGCTCCCAACCATGGCATAGTGTTTTTCCTGTACGCCATATCCCTCATGGCGTTTGGCAAGGGCAGTCAATTCCTGTGCAAATGCCTCCATATCATCCACACGGGCAACCATCACAGACAACATATCGATCAATTTTTTATACTGTTCGTCCATGTCCTTGGGGAACATGCGCCGCAGTTCGGGGTGATCGAGGAATAGCTTGCTGTAAAAAGCGCCTGCCACGACAGAAGGGGTGATCTGGCGCAGAATGCTCCAGCTTTTTTTCACCGTTTTGATCTGTGCGGGTGTCATCGGTCAAACCATTTTTTGAAAGCGGGCGCTTTTTCCCGGCTTACGTCCACCGCTGTTTTGGCAGGGGATTTCAGCGTGAGGGTCAGCTTTTGGTTTTCATGGGGTTTTACTTGCTGAATGGCGTCAATATTAACGATAAACTGCCGGTTGGCGCGATAGAACACCTTGGGGTCGAGCAATTCTTCCACTTCATCGAGGGTGTTAAAATCGAGCATGTAGCGCTCGCCATCAAAAGTAAATAAGTAATTGAGGTTATCGCGCATGAAGCAGGCGATGTCTTTGGTGTTCACGGGTATCCAGTTGTTGCGCATGCTCACAATAAACTTTTCCTTGTACACCGGGCCTGGGCTGAAGGGTTGTTGAAATACCTTGAGCAAATCCTGGATGTTGGAAGGCGCCTGCACGGTTTCCTGCTTTTTACGCCGGTATTTTTCAATGGCATTACTCAATTCATCCTTGTCAATAGGTTTGAGCAAATAATCGATGCCGTTGACTTTGAAGGCGCGGATGGCGTATTCATCGTAGGCTGTGGTAAAAATGGCGGGACAGGAAAGGTCGAAATGCTCGAATATTTCGAAGCTGACCCCGTCGCCAAGCTGGATGTCCATAAACAGTAAATCTGGTTCTGCATTTTGCATGAACCATTTTTTTGCGGTTTTTAAGCTCGGCAAGATTTGCACGATTTTTATGTCGTCGGCAACGGCGGCAATTTTGCTTTCCAGTTCCTGTGCGATCAGCATTTCATCTTCGATGATTACGGCGCGTATCATAAGAGCGGGATTTTTATGGTGAAAAACGTTCCATCTTCTACAATTTCAATTTTGCGGTCGGTGAGGTAGCGATAAAATGATTGCAGGTTGTGTAGCCCTTTGCGGTTGCTGGTTTCCACGAATTTCTTTTTTTGGAGGTTGTTGCGCACGGTGAGGAAATCATCTTCCACATAAACATCAATGATGAGGGGGCTTTCCTCGTCGACGATGTTGTGCTTGATGGCATTTTCGATCATGTTCTGCAAGGTTACCGGGACGATTTTGCGGTGCAGAAGCTCCTCAGGCACTTGAAAATTGACGAAAAGCCCTTCCCTGAACCGCGTTTTTTGAAGCTCAATAAATGCTCTGGTAAACTTCAATTCTTCTGCGATAGGCACCAATTCCTGTTCGCTGCTTTTCAGGATATAGCGGTAGCTTTTGCTCAAATTCTCCAGAAAGCCCACCGCTGCTTTTTGATCAATTTGGATGAGACTGTTGAGCGAAGTGAGCGAATTGAACAGGAAATGGGGGTTCAACTGCTGCTTGAGGCTTTCGTACATCACCACGGCTTTTTCCTTTTCCAGCAACTGTGTTTTGCCTTTCAGCTCCTGCAATTGCCGCTCATGTCTGCGCCGGTTGCGGTAAAACCAAACCGTAAATGCGGCTAAGGATGCAGCGACAAATGCCCAGAACCATTTTGTTTCATAAAAGGGCACATGTACCGTAAGTGGAACGGAGATGGCTGCTTCATCGCTGGAATCGGCAAGTTTCACCTTGAAATAATACGTGCCTGCGGGAATATTGGTATAGGTTACAAAGCGGCGCGTTCCGGCTTGCACCCATTGGTCGTCAAAGTTTTCCAGTTTGTATGCGTACTGAAGGAGTTCGGGGTGGCTGAAATCAATTGCGGCGAATTCAAAAGAGAAAAACCGGCTTTCTGCAGGCACAACCAGCTTCCGGGACGGTACGCCTTCGCTGCCAGTGTACATTTCCTGGTCATCGATTTTGAAGGAGCAGATGGTAAGCGGCGCATTCCGGCCAATATTTTGTAACCTATTTGGGTCGAACGTATAGTAACCCATATTTGAACGCAGGTACATAAGCCCCTCACTGCCAGCCACTATCCCATGCATGGTAAAATTTACGCCTTCTTCTTTCCCGTAAGAGCTTATTTTGTCCGATCGCATGTCAATTTTGCTAAGCCCAGCAGAAGTAATACACCAAATATTGCCTTGTTGGTCGAATGTGCTTGACACTACATACTCGGACCGCAACCCATCACCAATCCGGTATTTTTTCAACATCAGTGGCACTTCGCCCGAACAGTCAAAATACAAAAAGCCCTCTTCGGTACACACCATCATGTTCCCCTGCGTGTCGGCAATACAATTGTTGACCCGCATGGAGGCCAGGTCTTTGGTTATTTTCCCCTGATTGTCCAGGTACACAAATGTTTTTTTGCCCGGGTCGTAATATCCGTAAGCCGTTTTGTCGCGGCTTCCATACCATATTCTTCCCCGCCGATCAATGGCAATGATGCCTACTACATTGGAGGCGATGGAGCCAGGTTTGGTTTCATCGGGCATAAAATGTACCGATTCACCCGTAATGGGATCCAGGCGGATAACCCCTAAATAGGAGGTACTCATCCAGAGTTTGCCTTCAAAGTCCTGGCCAAATTCATTGTACCAGTTAGCCTGCTTGTCTTTGTCGTATAAAGGTGGTTGCTTCGTCTTTTCTATGCGCAACTGGTCGGGATATAACCTGAAAACAGTGCTGCGCGAAAGCACCCAATAAGAACCATTCCCTGCGGGAATTACACTTGCTATGGATTGAACCTGCTCTTCCGGGCGGCGACTAAACTCAACAACAGTACTTTTGCCGGTCAGTTTGTCCCGCAGCACCAGCCCATGGCCCCAATTCAAGCCAATTACCAGATAACGCCCGGAAGGATCTTCGTTTAGGGTAGAAACAGCGAATGGTGACAGACCTTTTGCATTCCCCACATTAACCGGATGAAACTGAAAAACCTTGTTTTTTATCTGGAGGCGCGTGAACCTGGCATTAGCAATTACCCAAAAATTGCCTTGATAGTCTTCCAAAAACCTTCCTAGTGCAATTTTGGGCATTTCAGAGAATTCCGACGGGTGATCGCTGAAAAAGTAAAACTGCTCTGTCTTTTCGTTGAATATGCCCAAGCCCTTTTCTTGCGTGGTAATCCAGAGCTCATCGGCTCCTTTCCGGACAATATCGTTGACAATATTGATGTCGACTGCATCAGTTTTGTCAAAAAAGTACTGTTTCCATGCTCCGGTTTTTCGGTTAAAGCGTCTCAAACCAGTGCCCCAACCGCCAATCCACAGCACATCGCCTTCTGCAAGCAATTTATAGGCGGCTTGTTTGGCCTTCTCATTATCAACGGGATTCTGGCTCCTGACTGGCTCCGCTTTCCCGGTTCGGGGATCGAAACAATACAGCCCATCATTCGTGGTACAATATATTTTTCCTTGCTCATCCTGCCAAAACTGGTACGGATTATTTTGGGTTGGAAGCACCTCGGGCGCAAAATGCGGTGCACTTTCTTTTGTTACCACATCATACTGTTGAATAGCACCCGACTTTTTATCCAGGTGTACCAAACCATTCAAACCTACTCCCATCCATAACTCGCCGTCTCTGTCAAAAAACATCCCAAGTATGGGCGCCGTTTTGTTCTTCAACTTTAAAGTAAAGGGGTAGTTTTTGAATTTTCCGGATTTCCGGTCGTAACAGCTCACCCCGCCTCTTAGCAAGCCCACCCAAATATTACCCTTGGCATCTTCTATTACCTTCATCACATGGTTGCTGTAGATGGATGTTGAGTCGCCGGGAATATTTTGAAAAGCCCTGAACGAATTGCCATCAAATCGAAACAGCCCTTCCCGCGTGCCGAGCCAGATATAGCCTAGTTTGTCCTGATGGATATCATTGACGCCAGAACAATAAAGACGGTCGCTTTCATCATAATATTTGACGGTTACTTCCAGGTTTTGACCCGATATGAAACCGGGAAGCAACCAGATAAGCCCCAGGAGGATATGAAAGACATTTTGACCCATACGGCAAAAATAGAAATCGGGCAACACCGCACTGCTTTTTTCAAAATGAAAGGTAGCAAAATACAAATGAAGCGTGGCAAAATGCAAATGAAGCGACGTTTTCTTCCAATGTCATTTGGATGCAGTGCTCAATAAGGTGCGTCCCAAAAAACGCGGCTATACCTCACGCCGCTTGGTTTTGTGCATGCCGGTCTTTGTAATCAATTGAACATCAGTTGAATCAATCATACTCAATCACAAAAATCAGGCGAATCATAGTATAATTGGGGTTATTGGCTGCGTCATATCTTGAAACGCAGGCCAATGTTCAGCCAGGCCACACCGTATCCCAGTTCGGCATAAGCGCCCAACTTCGGCTTGAACTGGTACCTGGCGCCAATGAAACCCGACCAGGTAAGCCCCCCAGATGCCGGGGAATTGTAGTTTGACTCGTCGATCAGTGGATCATTGGAGAAGAACCGCGCCCTGGAAAATGTAAAACCGACCATTGCGCCGCCATACGTGTCGAGTTTTGGGTTTTTGAACAGATCATAGTGATAGGCCCCACGAGCTCCTACAATGACGTAAGTATAACGCCAGCCATAATCCAGGGAGCCGCTGCCGTTGTAGTCGTACCGGGAAGTGGCATAGCCCAGATAAGCGCCAACGCCAATTTCATCTGTCACCCCTTTTTCGTAGGAGACATTAATCGGTGGCAACACACTGTGGTAGCCGCTGCCATACAGCGTGGCGCCGAGCCCTACACCAAGATGCAGGTCTTGCTGCCCTTTGACATACATCTGGGCGTTTATTTGGGTAAAGGAAAAGAGCAACATGATGCAGCTAACTGCGCTTTTGATTGAAATAAGTTTCATCGTTTTTAATTTGATAAGGTGATAATTTGAAAATGTGATAATGGGGGTATCAAATTGAACTTTGATGGGCAAAGGTTTGCCCAGCAGCAAGCGATGTGCAACTTTTATAGTTCGAAGGGTAGGAAAATCGAGTTGAGGTGTGGCCGATTGGCTGATAAGGCCGCAGGATGAACACCGGGCATCGCCTGGTGTGGAGAAGGCTCAGGTATTCGCGCCCTGTAATGGCTTTCTTGGTTTTTCTGCCAGATCAGGATGCCCCCTTCAGGGCGCGGATGTTTCCGGCTTTTTTGCATTGGGCGTTGCCCAATGTTAGTGATTTCGCCCTTTCAGGGCTGTATCGGCAGGGGACGCGGTCAAAATGTTAGTGATTTCGCCCTTTCAGGGCTGTATCGGCGGAGAGAGGTCAAAAAAGGGCATATTTATTCATTTCCCAAAAATTTGGGACGACTCATGTTTTCGCCCAGCCCAACGGCCAATAATTTCAGTGGGATACAGCTTGCGCCCTGAAAGGCCATCTAAGCCTTTCAGGGCGCAAGCTGGAGGGAAAAAACTCCAACCAAATATTATTTCAAGCGTTTCAGCAGGCGGATGGCTTGTTTTTTATACGTTACGCCATCAGGGGCATCGATGTATGACTGCAAGTTTTGTTGCGCCTGCTTGACATCGTTGATGCCCATGTAGGCCAGTCCCAGGAAATAAAGCGCGGGTGTGCGGTAGGCACTGGTTTGGTCTTGCGCCACCGCGCTAAGCGCATTGATGGTCTCCGCGTATTTTTTTTGCCCCAAAAACGACATGCCAAGGTAAAAACGGTAGTCCATACGCGTAGTGTTGGCATTGACCACCTCGGTCAGTTTTTGAGAAGCCTTCAAATAGTTCTTCTGGTCGTAAGCGGCAAAAGCTTCCAATACATCCGGCGACACGGTTTCGGCGCTTTCACCGAGATTTTTGAATTTCATTTTATTGGGAAAATGCTCGATGGATTGCGCCAGCAACTCTTGCGGGGAGCTCGCATTGGGGTCGGGGATAAAGATGTAGGCTACAACGAGCAGCGCAACGGCCGCAGCAACGGCCAAAAATTTCTTATACATGCTTATGTTTCGAAAGGGCGGCTTCGCCGCTTCGCGCCATTGCTCGTTCTTGATGCCTTTGGCAAGGGAGCGCTTTGAAACCTGTTGGGCCAGGTTTTGTTGCCAGGCAAATTCGGCAGCCACCTTGGAGTCATTGGCCAAAATTGCCTTCAGCTCCTGTTGCTCAACATCGGTGAGCGTGTTGGCGAAATATGATTCGATGAGTTGTTCTGTTCGGTGATCCATGTTGCATAACCATTAGGCAGTTTTGAAATGTGTTTCAGTTGGATTCGTGATTGGTGATCGGTTGATTGGCGATTGGTTGAACGATTCTTGGGTCATCTCAATTTGTCGAGGGCGCGCTTGCGGAGCTGTCGGACGACATCGGGGCTGGCGTAGCCCATCACGTCGGCAATTTCCTGGCTGGTAAGGCCTTCTTGGTAGGTCAGGATGAGCAGGCTGCGGGCGGGTTCCCCCAGCGCGTCCACTTTTGACCACAATTGTTCCTTTTCCTGCGCGGCGATCATGTTTGTTTCAATGCCACTGTCCACCTCTTTTGTATGGGGCATAAATTCTTCCCCTGGCAAGGTGATGCGGCCGCGTTTTCGGTTAAAGGCTTGAATCAGGTTTTTGCAGATGCCGAACACGTAAGTGCACAGCGTGCCTGCGAGCTCCGACAAACGCCCGGATTCGATGTTGAGCACAGCGATGAGCACAGCGTTCTGGAAGATATCTGCCAAATCGTGGCCGCCTAATCTGGCATTTTCCCGTCCCCAGCCCACAAACTTTGGCCTACAATCGCTGTACAGCCTCGCCGAAGTGCGGTTTGGGTTTTGCCTGAATTCCTTAAGTTCGTCTTGTTTGTCGCTCATATTTTTTATTGCCGAAGGCTGGGATAATAAAGACCGGCGCGCAAAAGTAGAGCGGTATTTGGGGCTTAATGCAGATGGGAAGAAAAATGTTAACAGGAAAGGCCATATTTGTGGAAAAAATGGGTTTGTTTCGCACCTGATTAGTTCTTTCTCACCTTTTTCACCCAAATTCATTTCCAATGAAAGTATCAAAAGCCTACCTAATCATCAGCGCGCTGCTCTCAATTTCCAATCCATCAAACGCTCAAACTATAGTAGTTGCCAATTCAACTTGTGCCAGGCCCAGCGTCTGCCTAAGTTCCAACCAGGTTTCGTTTGGTTTGGAGAACCTTGTGTTTGACCCAGCCGATGGGGACGCCCGTCGACGTTTTGAAGCCTTTTGGGTTACAGGCGACGGAAACTATATTCAGTTCGATCCTGCTCAAGATGCACTGTCACTGAACCCAAGATATTTTTATTCCAGTGCTGGCAACCATGAAGCCAGTGTGTACCTTACTGGAAAATACACCAATAGGATTCCTCCTGCCCGAGCTGCCCAGCCAATTACAATTGCGCCCTTAAGCCCTACTTCTACCACGACAGCATTCAAAGGCCGGCTTGGGAAAGCTGGTAGTGGCAGCGCCCCTAAAATCGACCTGTTCAGTAACCATGACATCAAAAAGAAGAACCTGACCACCTTTGTTATTTCCTGGCCAGGCGATGTAAATGCCACCGGCCTATATTTTTTTTTCAATGGGTACAAACATTCCATTAGTGGTGAATACATAGCCTTTGCCGGGCCTATTCAACCACTAAAGTATGAGTTGACTGATGTGCCGACCTATTTCAAAACTGTTGATGCTGACGGGCGGCCACTGTTTTTTGACAGCAACAAAATTGGGGTCTTCAATACAAGTGTGCTGGCAGAAGCGACCCCAGTTGACAACCTCAACTTTCAACCTGTTTTCTCTGGCACTATGCCCGGGAAATTTGGGCAGTTCGTTTATTTTCCCGCTGAAACAGCTACTCAGGCTGATATGCCACCTAATTTTACAGAAAACCGTTTGTTTGTGGTACTCAGGGCCGACTCCACATTTGTGCCACAAGACACCTTTATGAATTTCATGGTGATGCTCACAGGAAGCAAGCCTAACCCTGATGACGACCAGTTGCAGACCGTTTTGGCTCAGCTCAACCCGGATATGGTGCCCAGCGCCCCCATCGGTTTTTCGACCCAACAACAAGCTGTTTACGTTCAGGCAGTTGCGGAACTGCAACTCCATTATCTTACCACCTTTGACCCCAATCAATTGACAGTTGAAAACATCAGCTCTTTGGGCAGCGACGAATACGAAGTGACTTTTCGGCTAGAGATGTGCAACAAAGGGAGAGGCATAGTTGAAAATGAAGATGTAAGCCTCACTTTCCCAGACAATTTCCACAGCTTCACGCCGCTTGGTTTCAGCCCTGTAAGCAGCAGCCAAACCACAACTGAGTGGAATTTTCGGGTTGCAAAAACCATTCTCGGTGTCGAGCTGAAAGAAGATGGCTCCCACGAAGAAAGTGTCTGTGAAAGCATCATGTTCACGGCGAGAACCAATTGTGCAGGTGTTCGGTCGCTGTGGAAATCGGAGCAAGCGACCCCGGTGCAATCCTGTGTCGTATTTGACGGCGCCATTCCCGCCCACCCAGAGTGCCATACCGCTACTGCTATCGACTCCACCCGATACGGTTGCCTGTGCTGTATAGATGGAACCGGGAACCGTGGCGGCGGCACCGCAGACACCTGTTGGCCTCTGTGGCTATTGTTGATATTAGTTGTTATAGCTGCTATTTGGTGGGCTTACAAACAAAATAACGATTGATGATTTTGTTCCACCAAAATGTGTTGGGTAATTTGAGTACCTCACCGCCAAATTCGACCTGATGTTGAAAAAAGCCTTTGTCTTAATAACTCTTCCATTTTTCTCTCTCATTGCCAAGGCGCAACCAGATTCTATTGTGGCTGCCCAATATATGGCACAGGCAAACAATTGCATCGAGCGCAACCAGGCAGACAGCGCCCGCATGTTCCATCAAGCCGCCCTCGGCATATTCAAGAAGAACAACCGGCTCGACTTGTGGATAGATAGCTATATCACGGTTTCATTTGGATGGGCAGACATCATGCAGCGCCCTATAGAAGCGCTCGACATTTTGGAACAAACGCATAGCCAAGCCTGGAGAAAGCCCGAAAATTTGAAGGAATGGGAGCAAGTTATTCGCGTTCAGATGTACAAGGGGCATTTCTACCAGTACTACATTTTTGACTATCCCAACGCTATAAAATATTACGAGGAGAGTTTCCAACTATTCGTCAGGCAACTGGGCGAAGAAAATGACAAGATTGCCAACTATATTTACCATCAGTTGGGCAACCTGTACACCCGCTTGGGCGATTATTCACGCGCCGAAGCCTTACTCCAACGAGGCATTACATACGGTCAGCAACATAATAAGCCCGAAATTGGCCGTTACGGCGATTTGGCCATCGCATTGATTGATTTGGGGAAGAACAAGGAAGCGCTGGATGTAATCAGTCAAGGATTGAAGGTGCCTAATGCTACCCTTGGCACCAGGATAACCGCGCGGTTGAGCGAGGCAAGGGCATGGCTCAATCTGGGCAATTTATTTGCTGCTTTAAAATCGTTAAACGCGGTCAGCACTTTGGTCGCACAATTGCCGTCTGAGGAAGAACAAGCGTATTATTTGGCAGGATATCACGCCGTGGCTGCAACTGTCCAGGATGCTTTAGGCAATAATGCCGCAGCATTGCGGCATTTTCAAGATGTAATCAAAAACGAAGCAATTGCGCAAAGAACCACATTCTGTCGAGAAGTTGCCAAAGCCCATTCCGCTTTGGGCGATTTTTTCTTGCGGCAGAAAAAAGTCGCAGCCGCCTTGCATGAATACCAATTGGCATTACAATGCGTCTTGAAAACATTTAACCCAACAAAAGACGACCAAAACCCAGAAGCGGCCATATTTATTACAGAAAACGCGATAATTGAAGCCTTGTTGGGTAAAGCCAAAGCTTTTTTCGCCCTTGGACGGCTCGAAAATGCCCTCGCCTGCTATGAGCTTATCCCCGTAGTAGAAGCCAAGCTCCGCGCCACACATGCCTATGAATCCTCCTCCCTGTTGGCACTGAGCGAAAGCAGGATACGCTTCGACCAATCCATTTCTATCGCCTGGCTTTTGTACGAACGCAGTAATGGCAACCGCAGCTTTGCAGATCGCGCATTTCGCCTCACAGAACAGGCAAGGGGCATGTTGCTGCTGCAAAGCCTTGCGCAAGCGCAAGCAAATTACCAACTTCCGGAACCTGTCCGCCGGCGTGAATCGGGCCTGAAGGTGAAATTAGCTTGGTACGAACACGAAATCGCGACCGAAGAAGAAAATGGCACAGAAGGCAATGCTCAACGCCTCGCCCAGCTAAAAAAGGAGCTTTTCGACCTCAAACAGGAAGACGAAAAATTCAAGGCAGAGCTCCGGCAAAACTTCCCCGACTACGCGGCGCTTTCCGACGAAATACAGTTCCTGGAATCGGGTGGCGTACCTTCCCTCTTGCGCGAAGGCCAAGCCCTGATAGATTATTACCTCACCGCCGACGAAGCCTATGTTTTTGCCTTCGATAAGAAAGGCAATTTCTCCTGGCGCAAGGCGGCGCTGCCTTCCGGTTTCCGGGAAGCCGTAGCCCAATTCGCCGATTACCTGGCAAAAGGCAATGAAGAGGACAAAGATGGCGCTTCTAATTTCCGCAAGCACGCCAGCATTTGGTACGAGCTGCTGCTGGCGCCCGAGCTGAAGCGCATGATGCCGCAATCGGGCAGCTTGGTCATCATCCCCGACGATGCGCTGGTATTCGTGCCATTCGAAGTGCTGCTGCGCCAGCCTGCGCCCACGGGCAACTGGCGCGACCTGCCCTGGCTCTTAGCCGATTACAACACCGGCTATGCCTACTCTGCCACCTTGCTGAAAATGCAGCAGGTCATCAGCGACAAACACCGGGAGCGCAAGGAAGCCACACGCTATGTTTTTGGCGGGTTTGCGCCAAGTTATTCCGCCACAGGGCTTTACAAGCTTACCAGCACCGAATCTATGGTGAACAGCGCCCAAAAGCTGCTGGGCGGGAAAACCTGGTGCGGCGCCCAGGCCAATGAGGCTAGGTTTAAGGACATCGCCCCGCAATGCCGCCTGCTCTTGCTGGCCATGCACGGGCTTGCAGATGCCGAAAACCCCGAGCTGTCGCGCCTGCTGTTCGGCGACCCCCTGCCCGATTCCTTAGAAAACGACAACGTGCTGTATGCCAGCGAACTGCAAATCATGCAGCTTCAAGCCGATCTGGCCGTCCTCAGCGCCTGCCACTCGGGTTTTGGAAAGCTGCAAAAAGGGGAGGGGGTGTTTAGCCTCGCGCGGGCATTCGCGCGCGCAGGCGTACCGGCCACCATCATGAGCATGTGGCTGCTCCATGAAAACACCGCTGGCCCGTTAGTGCAGGCATTCCTGCAATACCTTCAGGCAGGCAAAACCAAAGACGAAGCGCTGCGCCTCGCCAAACTGGATTTCCTGAAAAACGACCAGAACTTTGAGATGTCTCACCCGTTTTATTGGGGGGGCGTACTGGCGAGCGGCGATATGTGCACGCTGGACATTCAGCGCAAAACCCTGGGGTGGTGGTGGCTGGCCATCGGCATCGCTGCGCTGGCGGGAGCTTGGCTGGTGTTCCAAAAAACTCGTCAACAATCGAATCGAGCAGTATGAAGAAAGGATGTGCCAGCAACCTGAGCTTTAATTAAAATTCCTACATTGGCCGCAAATTCTATCAGCAAAAACCCTGTACATGCGATTTGCCAACTTACTCCCGGTAGCCATTGCGCTGCTAAGTGCCTTTCCAACGTCCCTGCACGCACAAGCCGACACCGTCAAAATCGGCGCCTTCATCAGCGACATTTTCGACATCAACCTCAGCGACAAAAGCTTCAGTGCCCAATTTTGGGTATGGTTCAACTACAAGAACGAGGAACTGAAACCACTTGAAACCCTGGAAGTCACCAATGCCAAGGAAGTAGAGTCCAGCCTGGATTTTGTGGAGCCCAAAAACGGCATCTTTTGGGCCGGGAAAAAAGTGAAGGCCGTGGTCAAAAAAGACTGGGATATCCGGAAATTCCCCTTCGACTCCCAAACCATGCGCATCGAACTGGAAGACAGCAACAGCGACATCGAGTCTTTGGTGTATGTGGCAGATACGGAGAACACCAAATTAGACCCGGAGTTCGTACTCCCGAACTGGACTATTGAGCACTTCGCACTTGTCGCCGGGACAAAAAAATACGCCACCTCGTATGGAGACCCCGCGCTTTCCGGCGGCAGCAGCGAATACCCGCATGCTGAGATCGTGCTTCAGGTGAAGCGCCATAGCTGGGGTTTGTTTTTTTCCCTGTTCACGGGCATGTACGTCGCGTTCTTCATCTCATCGCTGGTGTTCCTGATCGACCCGATTGATGTTGATCCCAGGTTCGGCCTGTCGGTCGGCGGTTTGTTCGCGGCTGTGGGCAATAAGTACATCGTGGATTCCATACTGCCGCAATCTACAACCTTCACGCTGGTGGACAAACTGCACATCGTCACCTATGTTTTCCTGCTGCTTTGTATCGTGCTTTCGGTAATCTCGCTGCGTCTTTGGAAAACGGATCGGGAAAAGCAGTCGGCGCGTTTTGACAGAAGGGCATATCGGTGGATTGTTTCGGCGTATGTGTTGGTAAATGGGTTGTTGATTTGGATGGCTTAAAAAATCTTCTCAGGATAAGCAGTCGCCTCTAGCAGTCTTTTTTTAACAGCCGAAAAAGGCACCTGTTTTTTAAGCATAGGCTTTTCAATCCCAAAATCTATATCTTCAAACCAAGTAACACCCTTTATTGGAATGATAGTATTGGAATTACTATATTTGGTTTCGTAGGCTATAAGTAACTCTTGTAAAGAATGAAATTCAAGTAAGAAGTACAAATCATAAAAATCTTTCTGTCGGTTACCGCTACGAGCTATGGCATTGAGTTTCATGGCACCAATATCATGTAAAGAAGCAAGCGATAACCCCGCTTCTTGAACCAGTGGTTTAACCAACGGGTAAGCATGGGTCAAAAAATCAATTTTGACGTTTTTGACAAAGCCTTTAAGGGTGTTCGTTTCGACATAATCAGTAAAAAAGCCATATTTTTCCGAGAGATGGGACTCAATTCGTTGGTTTTCAAAAGGCCGCATTGAAAAAAAATCAAGGTCAATGGAAAGCCGATGGTTAATTTGTAAAGCCAAAGCGGTTCCTCCTACGAGAAAAAAATCCTCAAAAAAGGCATCTTGCTGTATTTGATGCAACAAGTTAAACGTTTCCGGAAGAATGATGTCTGGATCTTTGTGGATCATGTATAAAACCGGATTGGAGGAAAATAGGCGTAAAATTCTTGTGTTTTTTATCGAGACGGGTACTTTTTTGAGCAGTATCTAATATTTTTTCAACACCATAAAAATCAACTATTTCCTGCCATTCAGTAGCGTTGCCTCGCTCAATCACCCGTTCAATGACAACAGTTGCCATACTGTTATAGTCAAAATGCGCCCTTTCATACTCCCAGAGCAGGTGGGGCCGGATCTTTGGTTTTTTTTTAATGACAGACACTAGATTTTCTTTCAAAGATACCGAAAAAGAACCAATTATACTGTGATTAAAGTGATTTGTATGATTTGAGTGATTAAAAACATCTGATTTTCAAATGATTATGCGATCGAGATTTTCACAACCACTTTGCGTTGACTATAATCGACTATCGCCTTGCCAGCTTCGTCATGAACCACACTTCAAACCCTGTGTAAATCACATAGCAAAGCAAAAAAATCGCCACAAACCACTCATTAACAGGGTTAGACACCTTTTGATACAAGAACAGCCAGCCCACCGCCAGCACCATTTTGCCAAATACGGATACCGATACCAAATTGGTGAAGGCATGTTTGTTCTTGGCCCCAGCGGCACTGGCCCCGGCAAAGTACAGGCCAATACAAACCACGATGAACAAACCGATGGTCGCCATCGCAAATTGCCCGTGCGGCTGGGCTTGCGGGGCGTAATAGTGCAGCCCGGCCAACAGTGCCGCCGTGCCAACCGTGACGATGGATAAGTAGAAGAAAAACGATTTTGTTTGCATATAAAAACAAAAGGCCGCCTCAGTCTTTCATTAATTGCTTGTAAATCAAGTAGAAGGCCGCAAACAGGAAAAAGATGGTCAGGAACACCGCGAACAAAGGCCGTTCCAAGCCCATTTTTGCGTCGAGCCACCTACCGATAAACGCACCCGCCAAACAAGCGCCCAACAATTCTAACGCCATGCCGCTGTATTTGGCAGTGGCTTTAATTGCTGACTTCCTGTTTTCCTCCGGCGACTTTTTCGGCTGCTGCTGCTGCATCGTTCGTGGATTTTCCGTCAAAATGCTTTACGGCGCCATTGGAATTGCCCAAATCCATTTTGCAGGATACATTGAAGCGGGCGCCGCTCTGCACCAACAGTTTGTTCGTGCTGATCTCGCCCTCTACTTCTGCCGTTTCCCGGATATTCAGCAGCTCCGACACGCTCAACTTGCCTTTGAAGCGGCCTTCGATCACGGCGTTCTGGCAGCGGATCTCGCCGTCCACAACGCCTGTTGGGCCGATAATTACTTTTGAATCGCAACTGAGCTTGCCTTTTATGGTGCCATCCACGCGGAGGTCGTTTTCACAGCGCAGCGTACCTTCAACAACGGTTCCTTTTACGAGCGCATTGAGTGCGCCCGGGGCAGCGATGCCGCTGCTTTTTTTGGAGTCTTCGGACTCTTTTGAACTTCCAAACATAACTTTTTCGGTTTTGAAAACGAATAACGCAGATCAGGATATTGGGATAAGGGATTAAACATCAAGGTGTTTGATGAAAAAAGGCAGGGAAAACGCCTTATAGAGGGAGACAAAAATGAAAAAGATTCCTGGTGCATCCAAACATTCCAGCTTTTTTTTTGCCCGATAGCTCCAGCGAAGGCGGGTTGCTCTTTCTCAAATACCAATGCTGGCAATACCCCGGAGCTATCAAGCCTAAGATTTCCCCTAACATTAAACCCTCCCTGGTTATTTGAGCCAGAGAGGGTTTTTATTATTCCTAAAGGAAATGAGTGGTTTGCGAAAATATCAGGAATTAAATCATTTAAAATCAATGTGATCCATCCTCAAAATCTTGCAAATCCCTATAATCCTGGTATAGCTTCGGCGATTAGAAATTCGGGCAGTAAACGCCGCGGCGCTCTGGGCCGCAGATTTTGTACACCAGCGAAAACTCGAACGAGCCATTGCCGTTCGTAGCCGGGAACAGGCTCGAAGTGTTGATATCGTAGCTGAATCCGATGTTGAACTGCTCGTAATCGAAGCGGGTGCTGACGATAACGGCATCCATCAGTTTCTTGTCGGCCAGGCGGTTGGCTAAGCGTGCCCACAGGCCAAACTGGAACGATTGGTTGTAGCGGCGGCTGTTGCCCAGCAGGAATTTGAAGGAGTTGCCCAAATTCACCTGCCAGGATGGCCCTTGGAAGAAGGTTACAACGCCTGGGGAAAGTCCAAATTTCTGCGCGGTCATAAACTCGCCACCTGCGTGGAAAGTAAATTTGCTGTACAGCGGGATATTGGCGTTCTCGAACGACTGGTTGGCGCGGTTCAAGTGGCTGAAGGCGCCGCCAAAATAGAAGTTGGCATCTTCGTTCAACACGCTGAACCACAGCGCGCCGGCAGAGATGTCCATGAACAGGAAGCTCGGGTCGAGGATCACTTCGCCGGGTATGCTGCCGTCGAACTGGCCGTTGCCGTTGTTCTGGCTTGGCCACTGGAGGTTGTAGCTCTTGATGCTGCGGTTGCTCACGCCCACGTCGGCGCCCAGCACGAGGTAGTGCGCTTTTTTGCGGTAGCCGCCCATTTTCTTGGCATAGGAACCGGAAAGCCGCGCCTGGATGGTCGCGAATTCGGAAGCGCCGGCTTTGTCGCCCCAAAGGGTGCCACCCACGCCGAAATAGTCGTAGCGGCCAACAGCCACCTTCTGGTCGTAGCTGGCAGAATAGGTGTTATAGGCGTTGTTCTTGAGGATGGAAGCCCATTGGTTCCGGTAGTTCACCACCATGCGGTGGTTGCAATTCATAACGCCCGTCATGGCGGGGTTAAGGTTGAGGGGGCTTTGATAGAACTGGGAAAAGTGGATGTCTTGGGCATTTGCAGAAAGCGCCGCCAGCATCACAACGCACAGCGTAAAAATGTGTAGAATTGTTTTTTTCATAAGACAGACGAACCGTTGTGGTTTGGTTGAAAAACTGCACAGAAAATTAGGCAAAATGCCCGGTCAATATATGGCTTGGGTGGCGAAGGTAAGTTTTTCCAAATTCCCTGCTACCTTTCACCCGAAATTTTAACGCGACAAAATTAAAGTGTGACAAAAACGCGCCACATTTCAAACCTATTTTGTCCTTTTGGTTAAGGTTTCTGCACGTAAGACAATTTAACTTTCAAAAACGCTGCCTGCTTGCACCAATTGCTTGTCAACTTCCATTCCGATCAATTTTATTGCTGGGGTTAAAAAATCGTATTTATTTTGCTGCTGTTATTGTCCTCATCATTAAAATTGAATTTCATGAGAAATCATCTAAAATTCCTTTTCTGTTTATTGTTTGTGTGTTTTGCGGCTTTCAGTGCCTCGGCACAGCTGCGCATCGGCGCCAAGGCCGGCGCGAACTTCGCCAAAGTGAACTACCGTGTTTTTCCGGGCATCCAGCCAGAAATGAACTCTTCCTATCAAATAGGCGCGTTGGCCGAGCTGCCGGTGGCGCTGACCGACCTTACCTACCTCAACTTCGGGCTGCAACTGCAAGGGAAGGGCTACAAGTATGTGCTGGATTCCATGGCCTACAAAACCAATGCCTCAGTGAACCCGCTGTACATTCAGGTGCCAGTCAGCATTGTTTTCAAGGGGGAAGATGGCGGCGTGTTTGGCGGCATCGGCACCTATTTCGCCTTTGGCATGGCTGGGAAAGTAAAGGAAAGCATCCGGTATGCAGCCCCGGGCAACGACAGCAACACTACTGAAAACGTCCAGTTTGGCAATACCGACCAAGACCATTTCCGGCCCTTTGATTTCGGCGCCACCCTGGAATTCGGCTACGAGACCATGGGCGGGTTCCGCATCTCTGGCGAGTACAGCTGGGGCCTGGGCGATTTCCGGTCCCAGTCGATACGCGGCACCAAATTCATCGCGCCCGTCAACCACCGGGTCGCCAGCCTTTGTATTTCCTACTTTTTCGGCACCGTTGGCCGTTAAGCTGCCTGGGAAGCTGATTTATTGAGCACTTAAACATCCACATGAAGCATTCACCTGCACCTGAACTCCTGCAACGATTAGAAGAAAAGTTTCGGGCTATCGGCCAAAACACGGATACGCACCTGGAAGGGCTGGTTTGGGCAAAGCCCATCACCTATTGGGACTACATCCAAACCGATGCGCTGTTGAGCTTGCAAGTACAGCGCACGACGCTGCCCGACGAGATGGTGTTCATCATGTACCACCAGATCAACGAGCTGCTTTTCAAGATGATTTTGTGGGAAATCGATCAGGTGTCGAACTGCACGGAACTGACTACGCCTTATTTCGCCGAAAAGCTGGCCCGCATCAGCCGATATTTCGACATGCTGGCCAGTTCTTTCACCATCATGGGCGAAGGCATGGAAGTGGAGCAGTACATGAAATTCCGCAACACGCTCACCCCCGCCAGCGGCTTCCAGAGCGCACAGTACCGGCAAATCGAGTTCTGCTCCACCGACCTTATCAACCTCATCGACTACCGGTTCCGCGCTACCATCGACCGCAATACCCCCTACGAGCACGCCTACGACCATCTCTACTGGCAGGCCGCCGGGAAAAACCACGAAACAGGGGAAAAAACTACCCTCATCAAGCTGTTCGAGGAGCGCTACAAAGCAGCGTTTTTGCGCACCATGGAGGAATACAACCAGAAAAACCTCTGGGCGCGGTTCCGACTCCTGCCCGAGGCCGACCGAAAAGACCCCGCCCTGGTGAACGCCATGCGCCATTACGACCACACCGTGAACATCAAATGGGTGATGGCACACTACCACGCAGCGGGCAAATACCTGGAAAGCAAGGGAAAACCTGCCGAGGCAACCGGCGGCAGCGACTGGAAAAAGTACATGCTGCCGCAGTACCAGCGGCGGATTTTTTTCCCGGAACTTTGGAGCCAGGAGGAACTGGACAACTGGGGAAAGGAGGCATAGGCGCACCTAACAGGGCAGATCGAATACCAATTTCTGGTGAAACCACCATTTATACTATGATTCGCCTGGTTTTTTTGATTGAGTATGATTGATTCAACTGATGTTCAATTGATTACAAAGATCGGCATGCACAAAACCAAGCGGCGTGAAGTATATACATGAGGGCCATCCCGAATTTTGACAGGCATTTCAAATATCGACTAACCTGGCATTATTTGTAGGGCAAAATTGTAAAAACCTATTCGTCAGGCCGCGAAAAGCTGTCAGACGATGGCACTTGCTCGATCCGACCACTTTTCGTGGTCTGGCCAATAAGAATAACAAAAGCCGCACTTTTCCATAACTTTTTATCCTTTAGAAAATTTCAGGATGACTCATGTTTTGTCGCGCCCCTGAAATTGCAAGATTTTTTTTGCGCGATGGCAAATAGTTCGTATATTCGTTAGCATTTAAAAAAACAGCAGCATGGCGCACCAATCTCAAGCAGCAATGGACGAAGAGACCAAAGACGAACAACTGCTCCAGCGTTTCCTGGAGCAGATAGCCCGGCACATAGAAACGCGATGGGCTTATTTTACCCTGACGGCTACGGAAAAAGCTTCGGGGATCGCCGCAGACCTCGCAGGCGCCGCTACCATATTTGTATTTGCCCTGCTGGTGCTTTTCTTTCTCACCTTCGGCCTGGCCTGGTGGATGGGTGATCTGATCAACAGCCGGGCCGGCGGCTTTGCGCTTACCGGGCTGATTTTCATCCCGATCGGCTACGGGCTTTCCCGTTGGGTGCGCCCGATCGTCCGGATAAGGATCATTGATGCCATTTTGGAAGAAGAACTAAGCGAAAAACAACCCAAAGATGAATAGCCTTGCCCAGCTTCAACAACGGAAGGCCGCGCTGAAGGCCCAGATCGAGCAGCAACGCATCGAGCTCAAAAACACCTATAGCGAAGTGCGCAAAGAAATAGAGCCCTCTTTCTTGTTGAAAAAGGCGCTTCAAGGGCTGTTCAACCACCCAGCTGAAAATGGGCCAGGAAGTGCTGCCGGTTTTTTCGAGCGTTTCCCGCTGCCTGTTTCCTTCCTGGTCGATCTGTTTGTCAAAAACAAGGCCGTTGCCACGCTCTTGAAATTGTTCGCACCCGCAGCGCTGAAAATCATTCCCCTGTTTTTCAAAGACCGAACAGAAACGGATACCGGGGAACCCAGCGAAGCGGGTGCCGCCAAAGCAGCGGTGTACGGCCAAATCCGACACGCCGTTGCTTCCTTGCGCAGCCTATTGAATCGAAATGAGGAGCCTTCGCCTGAAACACAAGGGCCTATCGAAAACTAATATGCCATGAAAAATAGATCTGCCGCCGAAATACTGCTCGCCGTCTCCGTCCTCGCCGGCGCCGCCTACTTCCTCTTCTACACAGATGCAGGCCGGCAATGGCTCGAAAGGCTGAAAAACACCGCCACCGACCAGCTCGACAAATGGCTTGCCGACCTGGAAGCGCACCTGCAAGCACTGGAAGATGCCGCATTGGCGCCATCACCTGCCCAAAACCCCGGAAACGAACCCTGACCCCCCACCAAATCCCATCCATTATCACATTATCAAATTTCCAAATTATCAAATTAATACAATCATGAACACGAACCACTTCATTTCAGGCGTACACAACTACTGCGACCGCTGGTGCGAGCGCTGCGTATTCATCGACCGCTGCAGCGTCGGGCACATGGAAATCAAGCGCTGGGCCAAAGGCAGCGACTGGAACCCAGAAGATTTCTTCGAAGAGCTCGAAAAAATCTACCCCGACTCCGACGAAAACATGCAACAATGGCTTGAAGAGAACGACATCGACTTCAGCGACATCGAGCCCGACGACCTGCCCAAGCCCAGCAAAAAAACGAAAGCACTGGAAACTGAAATGCGCCAGCGCGGCGCCGACTACTTCATGGCCTTCAAAACATTTCTCGATACCAACGACGATGCCTTAAAAGCCCGCGGCATCGACCTGCACAGCGAGCGGGGCCGCCAGGAAGGCCCCGACACCCAGGAGCGCAGCGCCCTGGCCGAGGCCATCGAGGTGCTGCTCTGGTACCAGCATTTTATTTTCGTCAAGGCCAACCGCGCCGTTGGCGGCATCGACGACATGTACGACGACATCTGGGAAGAATACCAGAGCGATGCCAACGGCAGCGCTAAAGTAGCCTTGATCGGCGCTGAACGCAGCTTAGGCGCCTGGGAAATGGTGCGCCGGCATTGGCCCGAAAAGCAGGCAGAAATCCTGGGATTCATGCGCCAGCTCAATGGTTTCCGGCACCGGATGGAACAAATCTTCCCCGACTGGCGAAAGTTTGTGCGCCCAGGCTTTGATACCGAGAAGCAGCAACGGCTGCTGTTTGGGGAGAATTGAGAACACTTTCGGCCTTGCGGGGTTTACAATATAGGTTTTTGCCACAAAACCATCAACCTCTCTGTTCAACATCCAACACAACATGTCCTTTCTGAAAGATTCCACCCTACTCCAACGCCAGGCCTTCATCAACGGAACCTGGACAAGCGCCGCTTCTGGCAATACATTCCCCGTCACCAACCCCGCCAACGGCGAGGAGCTCGCCCGTGTGGCCGATTGTGGCGCCGCCGAAACAGAACAGGCCATCGCCGCCGCCGAGGCCGCCCTGCCCGCATGGCGCGCCAAAACCGCTACCGCCCGCGCCGCCATCCTCCGCCGCTGGCACGACCTCATCCTCGAAAACGCCGACGACCTCGGCATGATGATGACCCTCGAACAGGGAAAGCCCCTGGCAGAAGCCAAAGGCGAAGTGCGCTACGGGGCATCGTTCATCGAGTGGTTTGCCGAAGAAGGGAAACGCGCTTATGGCGACATCATACCCCCGCACATGCCCGGTGTCCGGCTCCTCGTCACCAAACAGGCCGTGGGCGTAATCGCCGCCATCACACCCTGGAACTTCCCCAATGCCATGATAACCCGAAAGGTAGCCCCTGCACTCGCAGCAGGCTGCACCGTCGTCATCAAGCCCTCGGAAGAAACGCCATTATCGGCACTGGCCTTAGCCGAACTGGCCACCCGTGCCGGGTTTCCGCCTGGTGTCATCAACATCGTGACTGGTACCGATGCGGCAACCATCGGCAAGGCCATGACCGACAGCACCGCCGTGCGCAAGCTTTCCTTTACGGGCAGTACTGCCGTGGGCAAATTGCTCATGCGCCAAAGCGCCGACACGGTCAAAAAAATATCGCTGGAACTGGGTGGCAACGCACCGTTTATCGTGTTCGACGATGCCGACCTCGACGCAGCCGTAGAGGGCGCGATCGTGTCCAAGTACCGCAACGCCGGCCAAACTTGCGTGTGCGCTAACCGCCTGTTCGTGCAAGCGGGGGTGTATGACCTGTTCCTGGAAAAATTCACCGCCGCCGTGCAGAAACAGAAAGTGGGGGCCGGCACCGAGCAGGGCGTCAACATCGGCCCGCTCATCAACGCCAAAGCGCTCGATAAGGTAAAACGGCTCGTCGGGAACGCTACCGAGAAAGGCGCGCGCGTGCTCACCGGCGGCCAGGCGATGGAAGGCACCTTTTTTCAGCCCACTGTCTTGGCCGATGTCGTATCGGACATGGACATAATGAATGAAGAAATTTTTGGGCCTGTAGCGCCCGTCACACGCTTCTCTGACGACGATGAAGTGATCAGCATGGCCAACGACACGCCTTATGGGCTGGCTGCCTATTTCTATGGCCGCGATATTGGCCGGGTGTTCCGCGTAGCAGAGGCCCTGGAATATGGCATGGTGGGGGTGAATACCGGTTTGGTAGCTACCACAGTGGCCCCATTTGGCGGCATGAAAGAAAGCGGTATCGGGCGGGAAGGCTCCAAGTACGGGATCGACGACTTTTTGGAAGTTAAGTATATTTGTTTGGGGGGTATTTAACACATAGTTTTTTTAAGTAACTATCCAGCCGCCTTTGGCGGCGAAGAAAAGTCTGGTGAACTGAAAGAATA
>CAZULM010000026.1:0-74839 GCA_964621185.1 uncultured Saprospiraceae bacterium
TTAACCATCAAAACTAAAAAAATCAAGGCAAGTCAAACGTACGATTTTACGCAGATTTTATTGCGCAGATTTCACGCAGAAACTTCTGTGTAAAATCTGTGGTTTTTTTTCTGCGTAAAATCTGCGCGAAAACAACTTAACGGTATCGTATGCAGTAGTGTTATACTCTGATCAAAGTGATTTGTATGATTAAAAACATCTGATTTTCAAATGATTATGCGATCACGATTTTCACAACCACTTTGCGTTGGCAATACCAGCAAACAATAGCGCCAAGAGGCTGAAAAACCCACGCCACCCCAACCGCACAAGATGTGCAAACTCATCTCTCATCGCTCATCTCTCATCGCTAAAACCATCGCTGCCTTTGACTCCCTTACAAACCGCTTCTGATACACCCGCGCCAGCGGATACCCCAATCGCGCCATCCAGTGCCTCGGCTTTGAAAACGCTTTCAGCACATAACGCACGCTGCCATCGGCCAATTTTTCCACCATAAACAATTCCTCCCCACACTCGACGTGTCCGGGCAGGGTGCCGTAGGCGAAGCCGAATTGATGTTCGTTGTCGATCACATACACGATGCGGCAGCTGTTGAGCCACCAAATCCCGAGCACCCTGGCTGCCATGGCCACTACTTCACCCTTGCGGATGGGCAGCGGCTGCGGGGTCACATAAGCCCAGCCGCCGGGGAACATTTTCCACCGGCGTATGGCTTCTTTGGCGGCTTCCCACGCAGCGTCCCCCTGCCCCATTACCTGGGTGTTGAAATCGTTGTCGAAACCGGGCAAGGGCGCATCGCTGCGGGTATGTTCTACGGCGGGGTAGGAGAAAGGAAGGAGGCGCTGCTGGTCTATGAAGGCCAGGGCTTGGCTGTCGGTGGGTTTGAAAAATGTCAGCATGGGGATAAAACAGTTGTGGGGGTTAAGAGTTTTGCCAGGCGTTTTACCTAAAGCTGGCCTAAGCACCATCCCCGGCAAAACCATACCCAAATGGAACGCGGATCGAACGGATCGAACGGATTTGTACGGATTTTTCACAATATTGAGCAATCCGTTAAAATCCGTCAAATCCGTTCGATCCGCGTTCCATCAAGAGCGGCGGAGCCGCGGTGGGAGCATTGCGGCCAGCTTTCCAAGCAAATTTTCGTGTCTTGCGAAACCACTGCCCCCATTGGATTGTCCGGAATTTTGTTTTGATTTGCCTGGCCAAGAGGGGGGGCAAAATTTAATTCTGAATTACAAATTTAACTAAAAAATATTAGAATAAAATTTTTTTGTTTTTTACAATTAAAATACTTTTGAAAGGACAAAACACACCCGTTCAATTTACCTGAAAACTGCTGACACCCATGAAAACTTGACCTTGCCTGCCCCAGGCGCCTTGTTGCTAGAGCCATTCCCTTTGCTGTTTGATGTTGTTGCCCATTGTTGGAGCTTTCGGTTTGCTTCCCGATAAACTTAAGGCATTTTGCCCTACTGCCAAATATTGGATTCGCAGCATGTGATATAGCTCATTCCTTCCATTTACTGTGCGTTCATTTTCCTTGCGTCTAAAGAAAAAGACAGCGGTGGCAGCCGCTGTCCCCGACCAACCCTGATACCCTGGCAGCACCGAAATGGCCAGTTCATCCGTCATAGTGTTGCATTACGAGCCGGATGAAGAACAGAGTAGGGCTAACTTAAACTATTGCAAACTTATGAAAAACACTCGATTCCGATTTTATTTTAAAGGTTTCGGCCTATGCTGCATGGTGCTCCTGGGCGCCATAAGCTATGCTGATGCTGCCTTTGGGCAAGGCGCTGGGCCTGGACAAGGAGCTTCTAATTGCGGCGTGTTCAAAAAATTGGGGACATTAGCGCCAGGCGGTTCAGGGCCAATCTATTACGACCGTTTTGGAAATGTCTGGACTGAATTTGAGATCGAAAGCCTTGGTTCCAATGTGGTAGAAACCTGTGATGCCGGAGTGTTCAAGCTTTCGTTCTCAGGAACCTATACCATTGCCCAACGCGATCAGGTTTGTGCGGCAATGAGCAGTCTTTCCGGTGTGGTGGGCGGCACCGCTCCTGCTGGGATCGTGCCTTTGAAGATTGAATTCATCGGTGATGTTGATGGGGATGGTGCCGCAGCAAGCCATTTTATGCAAGAAGAATGCGGGCACTTGAAAAACTTTTCCTTGGTGAATATCAGGACCAAAAAAAATCAACTGCCAATCGGCTTTTTTGCCGGCCTCATCCAAATTGACACGGACCCGGATTGGTTTACTGAAGCTGTGGTGCCCAGTAAAACCGATTGGGAAACGCTGCATGTCGGGAAAGTCGACCTGTTTACCGCCGTGCTCCATGAAGGGATGCACCTTTTGGGGGTAGCTTCTACGTTTGGCGGGGTGGAGTTGGTTAGTGGCGGGGTAACAGAGGCATATACCGATTGGGACAACAATCTTTACAAAAAGAATTCCGCCAACAACTACACCAAACTGATAATTCCCGCCAACGATCCTGTTTGTTGCGGGAAAAATCAGAAAAATCCGTTAGCGCCAAGTGCTTTCCCCGGGACTTGTGATGTGGATATCATGTTTCGCGATGATGATAATTCCACAGACTTTGCAGAGGTGAGTTACCAAGGGTTGAATCCAGCTGATATCCAAAGCACAAACAATCGACTTAGTCATCTTGATATTGAATGCTCTCCAGATAAAACCAATGCCGCATTTCAATATGTGATGCATCCTGGAATCCCTCCCAGCCCCGAATTGTACAGTTTTCCGCGTAGAATTTTGACAGCAGCGGAATTAGCAATCTTGTGCTCTGTCGGGTATCCTGGGGTTGGAGGCTGTAACCACTCTTGCGAAACCATTGCAAATGATGATAATTATCCAGAGATTATTTATATTTCAGGAGGAAACAATCCTGCAACATTGATTTTAGGGCCTTTTTTTGGGAGCTTTAGCTTGTTGGGAAACGATGTTCTACCGCCTGGTTTCCAAATTGATATTTGTGGTCATGACAATGGAATATCTGTAGAAATTGTGGGTAATAATGTTCAAGTTACAGGTCTTCAGCCAGGCACATGGACTTTTTGCTATAAAATTAGTTCAAATATTTGCCCAGGCATCTGTGATAAAGCTACAGTTACTGTTCGCGTTATTGACCATCCAATACCAATAGATTGCACGTCGGATGATTGTAATCTCGTATGTTTTGGGGATTTTGAAGGTTTCCCGTTAGGCTCAACTTACTATCCCTCTCTTAACTTACCTGAATTTTACTTTAAGGATTTAAGTATTGAAGAGCATAACACACCAGAATTGTATTTGCAATCTGACGTAGTACCTGAAAACAAAGTAGTAAGATGGGGAAGGTCAACAAGCATCCTACAAGACCAAGAATCCCTTCGCATCCCATTGTCCGAGCCGATTTACGCTGGTTGCACCGCAACCGTTGCTTATCGAGGAGTTGCAGCACCTTATGGTAGCCTATCCCTGCCCCAGGGAATCCGGATAGAAATATATGGTTTAACTACAGCGCCGTGCCAAGAAATACTCAACCAACCTGTATGGAGCGGTGTCCAACAACCAAACCCGCTTTGTCCGGGGGTTACTTCTTACGGCATGGATCAACACCTCAATTTCCCAGTTGACTTTGACATTGACGGAGGCCCAAACAATACGACCAACCTGGACCTGCAAAACCATCCCTTCACCTACACTCATCCCGCAGGAGCGCCGCCCATTACCGACCTTCTGATTTGGGGCACATTCAACCCCACCGTCCCGGCGCCACCCCAACATGAAGGGGTTGAGTTCTATATGGATGACATTATCGTCACATCCTCCTGCAATACCCAAGTAAACGTCACCCCGACCATAAGCTCCCAGTGCATCGCCGGGCTGGCCGTTGTGGAATATGAGGTTTGCTTGTTTGGCGCTGGCGCCAGCCCTGTGCCCGTCAACCTGCAAGCGCAGATACCACAAGGCCTAACCGTGGTTCCCGGTGGCGGCTTCGACGTAAACGGCTTGGCCAGTTTTCAGCTTGTGCCAGCTGCTGTCTGCAACGGCGGCGCTAACACCACCACGCTCACCCTCACCATGAATGTCAGCGCCAATTTTGACCCGCTGCAGGCGCCCATACCCGTAAATCTTCCCCTTGATTTGGTCGGCAACGGGCTGTGCATCGACCCTGCCACCGGAGACGGCGGTGACGTCACGCTCATGCTGGAAGCCTGTAACTTGGAAATGGCCTGTGATTGCGATCCAAACCTGCACGAAGTCGGGGCAAATATGGGATCCGTCACAGGGCTATCTACTTCGGGACTCCCAAATTCATTGGACGGCACCTGCCTTGCGGTGAATGGCAGATTTGAGATAAACGCGGATTTCAGCCTGAACAACACCCATGTCATCATGAACCGCGGTGCAGAGATAGTTGTTGCCCCTGGCAATACGCTCACCCTGACCGGCAACACCTTTGAAGGCTGCGAACACATGTGGCGCAGCATCACCGTCAAAAGCGGGGCGACGTTGAAGGCGACCGACCTGAACAGCTTCTACGATGCGCAATGGGCCATTCAGGCCGAAAACGGCGCGACCATCGAATTGCGCGACAACATTTTCGACCGCAGTTACGTAGGGGTTTATGTGCCGGAAAACACCCAAACCGTGAATGAGATCGCCGTGAAAGGGAACACGTTCCGCTGCCCGCAAGCCTTGAAGCCGGCCTACACCGTGCCAGGGAACACCGACATGACCCAGGATCCTGTCCCTGGGGAAAGAACCTTTGCCGGCATTTACCTGAAATCCGTCACCGGGTTCGACATCGGGGCCAACAACCTGTTCGATGGCGTGCGGAACGGGGTCGTTGCTGAAAAAGATGCCGGTTTCACCATAGACCAGTGCACCCTAAAAAACCTGGTGGCCGATCAAGCTGATTTGAACACGGGAATTTATAACATCGACCAGTACGGGGTATATGCTTCTTATTGTTCCCTGGCAGACATCACAAACTGCAGCTTTGATCAGGTTGGGTTCGGGATATACAGCCTGAGCTCCAATATTCGGGCACAGTTCAACACCATGACGGGCTTTACTTTCGACTCTCCTGCCGAAGATATCGGGATAGGGTGCATCTTGAATACCAACCGTTCGGTGCGGATCAGGGACAATACCATCACCATGTACGGCACCGGGATATATGTCAGCACGGCACAGCCCGCCAGCATCCTGCGGGTGCAGCGCAACCACCTGAGCATGTACCCGGGCAGCCCGGGGAACCACATCGACCTGCACAACATCCGCAGCGGTTGGGTGGCCAGCAACATCCTCACCAGAAGCGCCGCATCCGCTACAGGTATCGGGATCAACATGCTGAGCTGTGCTTCCATGACCTGCCAGAGCAACAACCTGTACGGGCTGGAGCTTGGCTTCAACGCCTCAGGCTGTGTCGGAAATATCTTCGTCGCCAACCATGTGGTAAACGGCGGGCAACGGGGCTTCAATGTTTTCAGCAGCAACGACACCTACTGCTCTAACCTGACGGACGGCCAAAGCGATTACGGCTTTTATTTCCGCGGCGCTTGTATAAAAAACGACGGCATCCGCTGTAACAACATCACCAATGCCGGTATCGACGGCCTGCACCTCTGGTCGAACGGCAGCCAAAGCACCCAAATCGGCACCCAGACAAACGTGGGGAACAAATGGCTGGGAAGCTATGGGAACTTTGGGGCGTACAATGCGTCGATCGATCAGGGAGCTATCCAATTTTCTCGTTTTTTAATGCCTGCAAACCAAATCCCTACTTGGTCAACGGGTATTGGTCAGACAGTGGATTGGTTCACAAACTTTGGTGGCAATCCAACCAACTGTCTGGCAACCTGTCCCCTGCCCATAGACATCGACCCTGACGAGCACCAGGACCAAGAACGGGCCGGCTATGCGGATGACGGGATTTTGTCGGGCGGGGACATCGTCACCGCGCAGGGAGGCCACAGCGGCGACGGGTTCAACTACATGGCCCAGCAGCGCCTGTACGAGCGGCTTCAGAAACATCCCGGGATCGCGGCGCAAAGCGCCTCGGTGCAGCAGTTTTTCGACAATGGCCACACGGCAGAACTGGGTCAACTGTATCAAGTTGGAAAAGGCATGGCCTTGATGCAAGGGCGTGAAGAATATGCCTGGAGGATCGTCCGCGACCTGCAAAGCAAAATAGCTGAGCAGAGCGAGACGCTGAAAACCTTGCGCGCCGCTGGCCCTGGCCAGGACTTCAACAACTGGTGGCTGCAAGTGCGGCTGTTGCAACAAAAGGTACGGCAGTATGCCCAGCAATTGCAGGGGCACGAAAACTGGCTGAAAAATATCCGCCTGACCGAAGCAGATGCTCTGCAAGCAAGCAATGCCGGCATCGCGGTTACACAATTGTGTGCATACAACCAGCACAGCCTCAACGATATTTACATGGACAATGCGCTCTGGGAGGACAACACGCCTTCTGCTTCCGTGTTGTTGGAGATAAAGGCTATCGCGGACCAATGCCCCTTAGAAGGCGGCTTTGCCGTGTATGAAGCACGCAGCCTTTACCATCGATTTGTACGAACGGCTTATTGGGACGAGAATTCGGGGTGTTCGGCACTGAGGCCTGAAGAGCGGAATCAAGGGACTGAAAATTCCGCAGAAGGGTTGTTCTCGATTTTTCCCAACCCCTCAACAGACGTGATCTATATTGTTCCAGGGCTCAATATGGGCTTGGCAGTGCAATTTGAACTCTTTAACTTGTTGGGTGAAAAAGTAGCTGCGGTGAACATATCGGAAGGAGCCAGAGGTGTTTCGGTCACCACTTCAAGTTTTCCGTCCGGGGCCTATTTTTACAAAATTGCTTTTCAGGGCAAAACATTACAAGATGGCAAAATTCTGATTGCCCACTAATTTTTTCATTCGCAGGCAGCCGGAGCTATGTTTCGGCTGCCTGTAATCCTAAAGTTATGAATAAGAGATTTTTTTGGTTCATCTTTTTTTTGGTACTGCCTATGCTTTCTTATGCCCAAAAACACGATAACATTTGGGTGTTGGGAAGGAACGGTGGGTCTCAAACGCCATTTAATGACCAGTGGGGCACACTTCTGTTAGATTTCAGCGACCCTAACAATGCTGCACTCATTGAGAAGCAGGAGTATGACATGAACATAGACAATACAAACTCCAGCTTTTGCGACTCATTGGGGTACTTGCTCTTTTACACCAACGGCGAAAAAATCTACAACAAAAACCACAAGCTGATGGAAAACGGCAACGGCTTGGTTGGTTCTGGGAATGGGCAAGGATATTTTGTGCCGCATGGGACAATAATATTACCGTACCCAGGCCATGCTGAGCGGTATTTCCTTCTCGCCGTTGAAAGCTCTCCCTCAGGACCCTGGGGTCTGAAACTCTTTTCGCACGAGATTGACCTGAGTCAGGACAACGGTTTGGGGAAGGTAGTTGACAAGCGGCATTTATTAGTGGCCGATACCATGGCCTGGGGCAAGCTGGCGGCGGTGAAGCACGCCAACGGCAGGGACTGGTGGTTCGTAGTGCCGCCATATCATGCCAATAAATACATCATAGGTTTGCTTGACCCAACAGGAATTTCCGTTAGAACCGATATGGTCGGGGATTCTATCCGGGAAGGCCTGGGCCAAGCGTTTTTTACACCTGACGGAACCCACTACATCAAAACAGAACAGACCTATCTGAACCAGCCGGGCACCATCAGCATTTTCGATTTTGACCGCTGCACGGGTCAGTTGTTGAACCATCGAAGTCACCAGGTTTCACCTACAGAAGTGGACTATGGTATGGGCGGGGCCGTTTCCCTAGATTCTCGCTATTTATATGCCTTTTTTACAGAAAAGGTGTTGCAATACGACTTGAAAGCGGCTGATATATTTGCCACAGAGACCATAGTTGGTCAATTTGACGGTTTTGTTTCAGGCTTGTACGGGTCATATTTTTTGTTTGCCCAACCTGCGCCAGATGGGCGAATTTATGATACAGGTTGGTCTTCGAGTTATCACATGCATTTCGTTAAGTTCCCCCAGAAACAAGGATTCGCTTGTGAATTTGTGAACCATGGAATCCAATCTCCCGTGAATATAAACAAAGGGCTCCCCAACCACCCCAACTACCGCCTCGGCCCGCTCGACGGCTCCCCCTGCGACACCTTAGGCTTCGATAACCACCCGCGGTGTCACTGGCGCTGGGAGCAGGAAGACACGCTCGCGCCCTTGCAGGTCACTTTCAGCGACCTGAGCAGCTACGAGCCCTCCTACTGGCACTGGGACTTTGGCGATGGCGGTGCCAGCCAAGATACCAGCCCGGTGCATACCTACCTTACCGCAGGCACTTACACGGTGTGCCTGATCGTCGGCAACCAGTACAGTGCTGATACCTTGTGCCGGGTGCTGCAGCTGGGTGTCTCGACCGTGGAAAGCCTGGAGGTGGTGCAGTTGGTGCGGGTATTTCCAAATCCCGCCTCAGATGTGCTGCACATTGTGCCAGGTACCAATTTGGGGTCAGAAGCGCAATTTGAACTGTACAACTTGTTGGGAACAAAAGTAGCTGTTGTGAATATACCGGAAGGAACCAGCGGTGTTTCGGTCACTACTTCAAGTTTTCCGGCCGGGGCCTATCTTTACAAAATAGGTTTTCAGGGAAAAACAATACAAAGTGGCAAATTGGTGATTTCTCATTAACATTTTCAATCACAGGCAATCGGACTAAAATTCCGATTGCCTGTTTGTTTTAACAGATATGAAGAACTCGGTTTTTACTTATTTTTTTTGTGCTTTTTTCTATCTCTGCACCAGCGCCCAAAAGCACGACAATATCTGGGCTTTGGGCAGAGGTGGCGGCAACCAGTCACCCCTAAATGACGAATGGGGAACCCTTCTGGTTGATTTCAGCGACCCCAACAAAGCTGCCCTAATAGAAAAGCAGGAGTATGACATGAATATGGACATTACCAATGCCAGCTTTTGTGACTCATTGGGCAACCTGCTCTTTTACACCAATGGAGAAAAAATCTACAACAAAAACCACAAACTGATGGCAAACGGTAACGGCCTGGTCATGGTTGGCAACGGCTAAGGTTATAATGTGCCACAAGGTGCTTTGATTTTACCTTTCCCAAGCCATTCTGAGCGATATTTTCTGCTCGCGGTTGAAAGCTCTCCCTCAGGACCCTGGGGCGTGAAACTCTTTTCGCACGAGATTGACTTGATCCAAGACAACGGCTTAGGGAAGGTAGTTGACAAACGGCATCAATTAGTGGCCGATACCATGGCCTGGGGCAAAATTTCGGCGGTAAAGCACGCCAACGGAAGGGACTGGTGGTTCGTGGTGCCGCCGTATCACGCCAACAAATACATCATAGGTTTGCTTGACCCGACGGGGATTTCCGTCAGAACGGACATGGTCGGGGATTCGATCCGCGAAGGCCTGGGGCAGGCGTTTTTTACACCTGATGGAGCGCGCTACATCAAGACCGAACAGACCTATCTGAACCAGCCGGGCACCATCAGCATTTTCGATTTTGACCGCTGCACGGGCCAATTGTCGAACCAGCGCAGCCACCTGGTGCCTCCCGGAGAAGTGGATTTCGGCATGGGCGGCGCTGTATCGCAAGATTCACGTTATTTGTATGCTTTTTTTACAGAAAAAGTGTTGCAGTACGATTTGAGTGCAACAGATATTTTTGGGTCAGAGACCCTGGTGGGCCAGTTTGACAGTTTTGTATCAGGATTGTACGGGTCATATTTTTTGTTTGCACAGCCTGGGCCTGATGGGCGCATTTATGATATGGGATGGTCAGGCGCGTTCCATATTCACCAGGTCAAATTTCCAACCCGACAGGGCATTTCTTGTGAGTTTTTGAATCATGTCATTAATTCACCAATCAGTTTGAGTAATGCAATCCCCAACCACCCCAACTACCGCCTCGGCCCGCTCGACGGCTCCCCCTGCGACACCTTAGGCTTCGATAACCACCCGCGGTGTCACTGGCGCTGGGAGCAGGAAGACACGCTCGCGCCCTTGCAGGTCACTTTCAGCGACCTGAGCAGCTACGAGCCCTCCTACTGGCACTGGGACTTTGGCGATGGCGGTGCCAGCCAAGATACCAGCCCGGTGCATACCTACCTTACCGCAGGCACTTACACGGTGTGCCTGATCGTCGGCAACCAGTACAGTGCTGATACCTTGTGCCGGGTGCTGCAGCTGGGTGTCTCGGCTGTGGAGAGCCTGGAGATTGGGGAGGCTGTGCGGGTGTTCCCTAACCCCTTTGGGGGCAATCTGTCGGTCGCGCTGCCAATTATTCCGCTGCGCAACTCAGAGCTTCGCCTATACGACCAACTTGGCCGCCTTGCGCGGGCACAGCCGCTTTCTTTCGGTGTCACTGAAATTGATACGCGGGGATTGCCGGAAGGTTTGTATTTTTGGGAGCTGGTATCGGGCGCGGCGCGGGTGAAGGGTGGGAAAGTGCTGAAACAGAGGTAGTGGAATTTGATAATTCGATAATGGGGTTGTAGCCAGGGCCTTCCATAAGCCTTCGGGGCAACCAGCCACCCAGCCACTGCCGACCCACGCTGTCACCGCCCTTGCTTGTCGTTCTCGAAAGAATCCGTCCAAGTAAAAAGGGGAAGGCAGGGCGAAATGCCGCAGGCGCCCGTTCGTTCAGCGCACTTTTCACGGACGGATTCTTTCGAGAATGACAAAAAGGCGGGCGGGAGGTGTTGGGCTGGGCGTTTTACCCTAAAGCTGGCCTAAGCACCATCCCTGGCAAAACCATACCCAAATAGAACGCGGATCGAACGGATCGGACTGATCTGTACGGATTTTTCACAATATTGAGCAATCCGTTAAATCCGTCCAATCCGTTCAATCCGCGTTCCATCAAGAGCGGCGGAGCCGCGGTGGGAGCATTGCGGTATGCTTTCCCCTTTTGACCTGGACGGATTCTTGCGAGAATGACAAGCAAGGGCGAAGGTAGGGTGGTGCCGGGCGTATTGCCTAAAGCTGGCCTACGCACTATCCCCGGCAAAACCAAACTCAAATGGAACGCGGATTGAACGGATTGAACTGATTTGTACGGATTTTTCACAATATTGAGCAATCCGTTATAATCCGTCCAATCCGTTCGATCCGCGTTCCATCAACAGCGGCGGAGCCGCAGCAGGAGCATTGCGGCCAGCTTCTCCTTTTTTACGTGGACGGATTCTTGCGAGAATGACAAAAATGGCGGGCGGGTGGCGTGGAGGCGGGATGCTTGGGGGTCTGCATACTGCGATAATATTCTCATGCACCCCTGTGCCTTGCTATCAAGGAATATTCCAGCACTCCTTGGCCAAAGTGCTGAAACACAAAAGCCAATCCAAAAATCAAAAGCTGTGCCCATTATCAAATTATCGAATTATCAAATTATCACATTAACCCGATGGCCTCAAACTGATACCCCCTTTCCCTAAACCCTTCCAACACCCTCGGCAGCACCCAGCGCAAATTCCGCTCCGCTTTCAAGCTGTCGTGCAGCACCACGATAGAACCTGGCCGCGCATGGCGCCGCACCTGTTGCAGGCAATCCTCCGGGGACAGTTTTTGGGAGAAATCGCCGCTCAGCACGTCCCACATCACAATGCGGAAATCCTTTTTCAAAGCCTGCATTTGCCGGAGCTTCAAGCGCCCATACGGCGGGCGGAACAGCCTGCTGTCCAGCACCCGGCTGCATTGGGCCACATTGTCGAGGTAGGTTTTGGTGTCAGTTTTCCAGCCATTCAGGTGGTTGAAGGTGTGGTTGCCCACGCTGTGGCCTTCCGCAAGCACCTTTCGAAAGACTTCGGGGTGCTTTTGCACGTTGTCGCCCACACAAAAAAATGTCGCTTTGGCGGCATAAGCGCGTAAAGTTTCCAGCACCCAGGGCGTCACCTCCGGGATGGGGCCGTCGTCGAAAGTCAGGTACAGGATTTTTTCATCAGTGGGCTGCCGCCAGGTTAGGGCGGGCATCAAATCCTGGAGAAAAGCGGGCGTTTTAGCGATAAACATGTCATAATATATGTAAAAAGCCGACGTATGATAAACTCCCGGCCATTCCGTTTACTCCGCAAACATAAAACCCCTATTTTTGCCCCACAACTAACGCGACGGCTGAATCTTCAAAACATCGGTCCGCCGCGTTTTTCATTCCAAGAAAATGACTAAACCACGCATACGATTTGCCCCTTCACCCACCGGCGCGCTGCACATCGGCGGTATGCGCACGGCCTTGTACAACTACCTTTTTGCCCGCCAGCAAGGCGGCGCCTTTATCCTGCGCATTGAAGACACCGACCAGGGCCGCTACGTGCCGGGCGCGGAGGAATACATCATCGAATCGCTGACCTGGGCCGGACTGGCGCCGGATGAGGGCGTTGGCTTTGGCGGCGACGACGGGCCCTACCGACAAAGCGACCGCAAGCATATTTACGCAAAATACGCGCATGAACTGGTACAGCGCGGCCACGCCTACTACGCTTTCGACACCCCGGAAGAGCTGGAGGCCCACCGCAAGGAAGAAGAGAACTACACCTACAACCACGCCACGCGGGGGAGCCTGAAAAACAGCCTTACCCTTGGCGAAACAGAAGCCAAACGCCGCATCGATGCCGGGGAAGCCTTTGTGGTGCGCCTGAAAATTGAGCCCGGGCGCGAAATCCGGGTGCAGGACCTCATCCGCGGCGAAGTGCTGTTCCAAAGCAGCGAACTCGACGATAAAGTACTCCTAAAGGCAGATGGGATGCCGACCTACCACCTGGCGAACATCGTGGACGACCACCTCATGCGCATCACGCACGTGATACGCGGGGAGGAGTGGCTGCCGAGCACGGCGCACCACGTGTTGTTGTACGAGGGCTTTGGCTGGACCGATACGATGCCGAAATTCTCCCACTTGCCCCTGATCCTGAAGCCCGTGGGCAACGGCAAGTTGAGCAAGCGCGACGGCGCCAAATTTGGGATCCCGGTGTTCCCGCTGAGCTGGAAAGGCGCTACGCCGGAAGAAAGCTTCGAAGGGTTCCGGGAGGCGGGTTTTTTGCCCGAGGCCATGGTCAACTTTCTGGCTTTGTTGGGCTGGCACCCCAGCAGCGACCAGGAGATATTCAGCATGGAGGAATTGATCGCTTCGTTTTCAATAGAGCAGATCGGGAAAAGCGGCGCCCGATTCGATTATGAAAAAGCCAAATGGTTCAACCAAAAATACATCCATGCCATGGACGATGCAGCCCTGGCAAAGCTGGTGCGGCCATTGGCGGAAGCAAAAGGATATCAGGTGAGCGACGCCTATTTAGTGTCGGCTGTTGGCCTGATGAAAGAACGGGCAACGTTTTTGCCGGACTTTGTGGAGGCCGGATATTACCTCTTTGAACCCGTAAAAAAATACGACGACGAGGCTGTCCAGAAAAAATGGACAGCAAACCTCGGCTCGTTTTTTGTGGAAATGACAAAAATCTTGGTTACTTTTGACCCCTTCGCAAGTCAAGAACTGGAGGAAGCGGTTAAAGGCATGATTCAGGAGCAGGGGCTGAAACCGGGGGATGTGCTGCCCTTGCTGCGCATCGCTTTGGTGGGCACGATGAAAGGCCCCGCCGTTTTTGAAACGGCAGCAGTGCTTGGCCGGGAAGAGACGATACAGCGCCTGAACGCATTTTTGAACTACGTTCAGGCAAATTGAGATACATGCCCAACGGAGAGTGATTGCGAAAACCACGCGAGGCAAATCCCATTAAATCCATTTAATCCATCCTTTAAATCCTTCAAATCCTAACAATCCAGGTAAAAATCCAAGTAAAAAACAATCAAATGGAACAGCAAAAACCGCCCCGAACGCCTTCGAAGGACAAGCCATTAAAAGATGTGGAGATGCACATCAACGAGTTTGGCCAAATTGTACGCGATGTAAAACTGGAAGACATCAATGCCTTCCTGGACGAAAATGTACCGGATAAGAAATTAGAAGAAGGAGCAGACAACAGCCCTGGCGCAGCTTAGGTTGCGTTGAACGTAAAACAATACCAGAAACTGGCGCTATCTAACATTGTCGAGGCTAATCCTTTTAATCCCTGGGTAGTGCCCAATCCTTGAACAATCCGGTCGAATCCCAATCGCCGGAAATGCCATCCGTCCAAATATGACAAACCGGTTACGCAGCACTTTGCGGACATTATTTTACTGTGTTGGGCTACTGTTGGCCCTCACAAACGCTACGCGTCTGGCCGCCCAGCCAGGCTTTTTCAACTTCAACTACAACGGCCCCGATTCAGTGATCGTCGGCACGAACTGCAACAACCCCCTGCAGGGCAATATCCCCAACCCTATCGTGAGCTCCACCATCGGCGCTACCATCACCATGTCGATGTTCGACGACGTGAACTCGGGCTATCCCTTCAACCAGCTTTTTACCGCAGGTGAAATTGCCCATGTGTATTGGTTCGTAAAGGACAACATGGGGCATTCCCACTCCTTTGAGTTTTTTATACGCTTTGTTGACCGCACAGCCCCTGTTTTCAACCTGACCGGCATCGCCGATACGATTTACTTGGCTTCCGTGGTGCAGGTGCAGCCGCCACCCAACATCCCCATTACCGACAACTGCACGGCGTTTACCACCACTTTTGTGGAGACCACCCGCCCGGATACTTGCCTTGCGGGCAGTTTTACCCGTACCTGGAAGGCTACTGATCTGGCGGGCAACAAATCAACCTTTACCCAGACCATCATCATAGCAGCCGACAACGCCCCGCCGACCATCACCTTTCCGCCCCAAAACGGCTCCTCCCCCTGTAATGTGCTCAGCACAAGCTACCCGGCCTGGCGGGCGGCGCAAATGGCAGCATTCACGGCACAAGACCCCTCGGGCATCAAGTCATTGACCAACAACGGCCCTGCCAGCTTTCCGCCGGGTTGTACCGTCCCGCTCACGGTTGTGTTCAAGGCCACCGACAATTGCAACCTGATGATCACGACCACGGCAGTATTCACCACTTCCGATACCAAGGGGCCGGTGATCGTGGTGGCGCCCAAAGACACCGTTGCCTATTGCTCGCCAGGGGGCAATCATATGACGAAACTGAACGAATGGATCAACAAGCGGGCCTATTCCCAGGTGTTCGACTCCTGCTCCACACCCCTGACCTATTCCATGAGACGGAATACTGTTTTGGTGGATTCTGCGGGTGTAGTGGCCGCCTTTTGGGCTTCTTTCGACAACGCTTGCGGCACGGTGATGATCGGCAACAAAATGGTTGATAAAGTGTCGGCATTTGTAACCGTCGATTTTTATGCCAAAGATGCCTGCAACAACGAAACATTTGTAGGCAAACGCACCTTCGCCGCTGTGGATACCTTGCCGCCCGTCATTACAGGCGTGAATACCACGGAAGAATGTGGCGGCGGCGACGACCAGGCCAAGCTCCAGGCCTGGATAAACGCCAAGGGAAACGCGACGTTTTCGGATGATTGCTCCACGGCCTTTTGGACGGGCTTCTCTTTTACAACATCCAACGGCCAATCGGGCACCGGCGCTTTCAACAGCGGCCCATACCCAAGCATCGCGGCCAACAATTGCAGCTGGTTCACCGATGTCACTTTCCACGCCAGCGATGAATGTGGCAACGCGAGTTCCAAAACCCTGCGCTTCCAGATCGTCGATAACACCCCACCGGTTTTTACGGGTTTGGCCCCCAATATCACGGTGTATTGCCCACAACCCTTGCCCACGACCCCCGCAGCGACGATCACCGACAACTGTGATTTGAGCATGGCCATTTCCTTTACCCGGGTGTACAAGGACAACATCTGCGCCGGATCTTACACCGTGCTCACCACCTGGCAAGCCACCGACGATTGCGGCAACACGGCCACCATTACCCAGAATATTTTCGTGCAAGACACGACCCGTCCGGTTTTTACCTTAGTGCCACCTGGCTTGCTCATGCGCTGCGATACCTTCGCCTTGCCGCCAGTGCCCGTGCAGGGTCAAAACATCAATGCCACGGATATTTGCAGTCCGGTTGTGAGCATCACGACGGCCACAGTTTCCAACCAGAACCCCAATCCCAGCCTCTGCGGGCATTATTCCTACAATATCGTGCGCACGTTTACGGCTACCGACGAGTGCGGGAACACCCGAACGGCGACACAACTGATCTCGGTGATCGACAACCAGCCGCCGGTGCCGGGAGGTGTGTTGGATACCACAGCGCTTTGCAGCGCCTTGTCGCCTTTCCCCGCGCCCGCGCCCATTGCCGTGGATTCCTGTGCCGGGCTTACCGCACCGCCGGTATATATGAGTACCCAAACCATTCCCGGCGCTTGTGCCGGGCAATATACTTTGAAACTCAACTGGGTCGCCACAGATGTGTGCGGCAACCAGACTCCTTTCCAGCAGACAGTACATGTGGTAGATACAGTGGCCCCAACCCTGAGCAATATCCCGCCAAACATCACAGTAGAGTGCAACGCGATACCCGCCCCGCCAAACAATGCCAGCTTTAACGGGGCCGACAATTGCGCCCCCAGTGTTGCCGTGACCTTGGCAGAAACAGAAATCAGGAACCCGAACCTCAACAACTGCGACCACTGGACCAACTATACCATACGCCGGCAATGGACGGCCACCGACGACTGCGGGAATGCCCGCACTTACACTCAAAACATCCAGGTGGTGGACACAACGCCCCCCGTGTTGGTAGCGCCGCCGGCCATTACCCTGCCCAATGATATGGGCGACTGCGGCGCCACGATCCCCATACCGGCACCGCAATCGGTTTTCGACCTTTGCACGTCCGGCACTGTCATGGTTTCTTTGAAAGATACCTTGCCGATCACAGGGGTAATGAACCCAAACATCCCAGTGGATACTATGGTGTTCCATTTCTCCCTGCCGAATTCGATGCCCCTCCAACCTGCCGTAGGCAATGTGGTGTTGGGGATTTTTATCGAAATGGCCGATGCCGATGGGGTGCAGGAATACTTCAATGTTTACGGCGAAAACGGGGTTTTCTTGGACACGACCGCCCGGACTGCCGGGCCTTGTGTCGCAACGCCAAGCTACAAGGCAATCACTATTTCCGCAGCCCAATTCAATGACTGGGCCAGCGACGGTGACCTGGCCATCACCCTTGCGCCCAATGGTTTTGGGGGCAATGCCATCAACCTGGCCTGCCCCGGCGTGGTCAGGGCCAACCTCGATTACAGCTACCGTTCCCAGCATGTTCCCTTGACTTTGACCTATTCGCTGGACGGCAGCGCGCCCGCAAGTTTCCCGCCACCGGGAGCTGCTTTTTTGCCCGTAGGGGCGCATACAGTCGTTTACACCGCCACCGATTGCGTGGGCAACAGCAGCACGGCTTCTGTTCAAATCCAGGTAAACGACGTGGAGCCTCCCGCCATCGTGGCACCAGCCACATTAACAGCTTACATAGGCCCTGGCGTTTGCAGCACGATGGTAAAGTTGCCTTTCCCAAGCATCTCCGAGAACTGCAAGATGTCAGGCCAGATAATGAAATCCTCTTCTGTAAACTTCCTCAGTTTCAGCCCTCACCCGGATGCGAACGAACCGGTGGCCGACAATGTGCTGATGAACATCCCCGCCTTGATCCCCAACGCTGTTGGCAATGGCATTCTGAGCATCAAGTTCAAAGGCGACAACGACGGCCCTAGGGAGTTTTTCAATATTTTTCAGGGCACTACCCAAATCACAGCTACAAATTTCAGCACGCCTGCCGGCAAATGCACCGATATCATCGACACCAGCCTATCTGTATCCGCCGCATCCATCAACACTTGGGCGGCAACAGGCATGGCAGTGTTCCGGGCAGAAACCAATACCAACCCCAATCCAGGGCCTTCCTTTGACTTTATCAACCCCTGTGCCCCACAATTGCCCAACGGGACGGACGGCATCAGCTTCATCCAGGCGATGCTCCAGTACAATTACGCCGTGGTGAATTTTGAAATAAAGAAAGGCAACACCATCGTAGCCACGGGCGCGGTGGTCGGGAACCAGACGATGGTGAACTTAGCGCCGGGGGCCTACACCGTGAAATACACCACTACCGACAATGCTGGTTTGATGGGGATGACCACCTTCGCTCTCAATGTGTTGGACACCATAAAGCCAATGGCCAAATGCCTGCAGAACCTGACCGTGAAGGTCAATCCCTCCGGATTGAGCAACTATGTGCTACAGCCTGCTGAGATCAACAATGGCAGCACCGATAATTGCCCGGGTGGGCTTACTTTTAGCATCCCTGCAACAACGTTCACCTGCCATCAAGTCGGCAACAGTTACATCGTCAACCTCAGTGTTACCGACGCTTCCGGCAATATGTCCTCTTGCTCCACCATTGTCAAGGTGGAAAGCATGCTGCCGATGCCAAGTTTCGACCCAGTTTGTGAAGGTGATACCCTCCAGTTGTATGCAAACCCGCCCACGCCGGCTTCTGCATTTTCGTACAATTGGACTGGCCCTTTCTTTAGTGTTATGGGCCAGCAAAACCCAACACGCTACAATTCACCCCTTTCATTCCAGGGCTTGTACACCGTGACCATTTCCGGCAGTACCGGCTGCACGGCCAGCGGCTCTGTCACTGTTAACTTTGCCAACCTTGCCGTGCCGGATATTTCCGTTTCTGGCGGCAACATGAATAATTTTTGCCAGGGCCAGAACATCATCCTGAACACGGCCACCAACCCAAACAACAACGTTAGCTACCTCTGGTATGCCGATGCTTCGCCCAATCCCATTTTGTTGGCGACCACCACCACCAATACCTATACCATATTCCAGCCCTCTCCTGGCCAATACCGCTTTTTCGTAAAAGTGAAAATCGGGGAATGTCTGACGCCCAACTCCATCTATGTGACGGTGAATGTATATGCCCGCCCTATTGCCCTGGTCGGCAATGATTCCATCAGCGTATGTGCGGGTGAATTGCTGGCATTGAGCACCCCAATATCGGCCCCAAACCTGACGTATTTGTGGACAGGCCCCGGCAGCAGCGGCTTTACAAGTGATGCGCAAAACCCAACGGTCATCAATCCCGTCACGGCTATATATGCCGGTGTGTACACCTTAAAAACCTTTCAGAACGGCTGCGAATCCATTCCTTCGGATACCACCTATGTCACGGTAAGGTACACTCCACCCAAACCGACCATCATCAATGCGTTGCAGGCTTGTGTTGGCACAACTTTCACTTTTTGGGCTTCCAATGGCGGCGGCAATGTGGTTTCGTATCATTGGCAGCACCCGGTATTGGGCAATTTTACCACCAGCAATGCCCAATTCCCCATCCCGAATGTCAACCTTACGCATTGCGGGAAATGGAAGGTGCGCACCATGAGCCCGGAAGGATGCTTTTCGCCCTGGTCGGACGAGGTCGATTTCTGCCCGCAAGAATACCCAAACCTTGTGGCCAGTTCCACTAGTCCGGTTTGCGCGGGCGCCCCGGTGAGCTTGTCGGCCACGAACCTAACACCCGGTTTGTCGCTTACCTATACCTGGACCTTGCCGAACAACAACCAGATTTTAGGGCAAAACCCCACCATTATACCGGCACAGAACGGCACATACCGGGTGATCGCCAAAACCTCCTATATGTGCGCCGATACGGCTACCGTCACGGTACAGGTTGTCCCGCTCCCCGTCGTCACGGGCATAATAAAGTCGGGCCCTACTTGTGTGGACAGCCTCTCGAACGCCTGCCTGATGCCCCAGGTTTCCAGCCCGAATGGGCCATTTACCTATACCTGGACAAAAAGCGGCTTCCCCGCTTTTATGGCTGTTACCAAAGACCTTTGTTTCAACCCGGTGGTGTTCAACGACAACGGTATCTACACCCTTGTCGTAAAAGACAGCTTTGGCTGTGCATCAGCCCCGGCTTTCGACAGCATTACAGTATTGCCCTATGTCAAAGTGCCCAGGATAACGCTCTCCCCAACACCTGTTTGTGCGGGCGGCACAGTCACCATTACCGTAACAAACAGCAGTGATTACAACGGCGGCACACCAGCGGAATACCATTGGAAAAGGCCAATGATGCCCGACACGGTTACCAGCGGGCCAATTTTGGTCTTGACAAATGTCATGGTGTCGCAATCGGGCAACTACCAGGTTTATGTGAAAAAAGGCGCTTGCCAATCGGTGCTTTCCGACGTTAAAATGCTGGTGGTAAATCCTATCCCGCCAACGCCCACTGCTTCGAGCAACCAGCCTGTTTGCATCGGGAGCACCTTGTTTTTGACCGCCAGCGCCATCCCCGGCGCTACATACTCCTGGATAGGCACCAACTTCGCCTCTCCGGACAAAGACCCGGTGCGTACAAACGTGGTAGCAAGTTATGAGGGGACTTATACCGTTCATGTAGTGGTGAATGGCTGCGCCTCCGGAACAAGTACCGTTTATGTCGATGTGATGATCCCCCCAAGCACGCCGATCATAGCGCCGCCAAACCCGACACGTATATGTCTCGACCAGGCCATCTCCGAGTTTATCCGGATAAACAACCCGGTTTTTGGCACAATTTATTCCTGGATCGACCCCGACACAGGCGATACCTTGCAAAATTCGATAAACCATTTTCTGAATTTTTCAAACCTCCCGGACTCGCTGCGCACACCGGGCTTGCACCGGTTCCAGGTGTCGGGCTGGAAGCAGGACAACCCCAACGGACAGGGCTGCAGCACGGTATTGTCGAATATCGTTTCAGTACAATTCGATACCATTCCAAATGTAATAGCTACCACCGACCCCAACCACCCGGCTTGTGTGACACCAACTACCCCCATCATACTGAACGCAGTGCCACCGACCAATGGCATCACAGGGGAGTGGAAACAAACCGGAGGGCCAGTGTACGGCATCAGCGACAAAAACGCCCCGAGCACCCAGTTCGCAGGCGTTTCCGGCAATACCTATACCTTTTCCTGGTGCCTCACCAGCGGCGGCTGCGCCAATTTCAGCTGTACTACCCTCACCATCACCGCCGTGCCCCCCGAAGCGGCCTACGCCGGCCCCGACCAGGATATATGCCCCGGCACCACCAGCGTCACGCTAAACGCCCAGCAAGGCCAGCATTCCAACGGCTCCTGGAGCCAACTGGGGCAAATAGGCGTGACCATTGCCGACACCCTGGAGCCGATGACGCCCGTTACCGGGCTGAACCCCGGCAACCGGTACTTCTTTACCTGGACACTGGAAGACATCGGCTGCGGCGCAGCATCGGATGTTGTGGTCATTACCTATTACATGAAACCCGATATCTCAGGCAACTCATTCATCTGTTCAGAAGAAAATTGTGCGCAATTGCAAGCGCAAGGCCTGCAAAGCTGGGAAACAGGCCAATGGACGGGCCAGCCAAGCTCCCTGGTATTTACGCCCCCAAACCACCCGATCACCAAAGTCTGCGGCCTTGTGCCAGGTTTGAACCGGGTATTTTGGACCACCAACAACGCCATCTGCGGCAACAACTCCAGGGATACCTTTGATATCAACTATGAAATTTTCCCTACCGCCAACAACGATGCCGTTACGGTACCATTTGGCACAGCGACAGCTTTTCAGGTGCTGACCAATGACATTTTACCAACCGACCCGCCCACAGTAGCCATCATCATACAACCGATGAACGGGACGGTGACGGCCAACAATACCAATGGCTCCTTTACTTACCGCCCGTTCTCCGGGTTCTCCGGCCAGGATGCCCTGGTGTACAGGATATGCAACTCGAAATGTGGCCCAACAGCCTGCAGCAGCGCTACTGTTTACTTCACTGTGGGCGCAGCCGGCGAATGTGAGATACCGACCATTATCACGCCCAATGATGACGGGTTCAACGATGTGTTCAAGATACCGGGCGATTGCTATGTGTTCGGAGAGGGGCAGAGCGACATCGCGGAAGTGACCATTTTCAACCAATGGGGCGACCATGTTTTCAACGACAAGGCGTTTACGCCCTCCAGTTCCTGGGATGGTCGCTATTCCGGGGAAAAATTGCCGGCAGGCACCTATTATTGGGTGGTGAAATTTGAGGCGGAAGAAAAGCCGCGCTCCGGGTTCTTATTGATTCAGCACTAAAGACCGATCTATGAAAAAAGGCTACCTCTTCATTTTTTTGGCCTCCATGCCCATGCTCGCCGCGGCGCAACAGGAGCAGATGTTTACCCAGTTTATGTTCAACAAACTGGCGTTCAACCCTGGCTATGCGGGCAGTTTCGTGTCCCCGACGCTCACCGCAGTTTACCGCCAACAATGGGTCGGGCTGGACGGCGCTCCAAGTGCACAGGTGGTTTCCTACAACCAGGCTGCAGTAAACGGCAGGGTAGGGGTGGGCGGCACCATCATGCGCCAGCAAATCGGCATCAGCACGAACCTGACGTTCGACGTGGCCTATGCTTACCGCGTGAAAATGCAGCGCGGCACCTTTGCCTTTGGCTTGCAAGCCAGTATGCGCAACATCCGGCAGAACTGGGGCGACGACCGGATCAAGGCCATTGACCAAAACGACCAGGGCATCCCCACCGACCCCAAAAGCAAGTTTTTGCCCAATTTCGGCGTCGGTGTGTATTATTTGCCGTATAATGACAGTTGGTATGCCGGCATTGCACTGCCGCGGCTCGTGAGCAACAGCATCGACTTTGCGGAATATGGCTCTGTGTTTTCCAAAGAAGTGCAGCATGTCAATGCCATGGGCGGAATGACCTTCAAGCCCAACGATGAAGTGAGCATAACCCCGCAAGCCTTGTTCCGCTATGCCATCGGCGCGCCATTCGACGCTGAATTGAACGTAAGTGTGTTGCTAAAGAAAAAATTCTACGGCGGGCTCACATATCGCGTGGGTGGAGACACCAAGGCACTGGGTGAAAGCGTTGATATCATGCTGGGCATGCAGATGACCGAGAACCTGTTTTTCAGTTTGTCGTACGACATCGGCATGACACGCCTGCGCAAGTTCAACGCCGGCTCGGTGGAAGCGACCGCCCGTTGGTGGTTCAACCCGCCACAAACGGGCGAAGTAGCTCCCGACAGGCCTTTCTAGACCAGGTTCTTATGATTTGCAAGATTTTTTGGATGGGGCATGTTGATTATTAAGTATTGACATCCTGATGTTTTTGCAAATTGCTTTTCCTTGGGCATAACATCTTAAAAAAATAAATTTTACAATACATGAAGCAACATCTAATCCGCTTGCTGCTCCCATTCCTCTTGCTATCCCTGGCCTTTGGCGTAGTGGCACAAACATCGTCTAAAAGCAAATCCAAAGACCGCTTTCGCGAAAAGGACGACCGCCGCTACCCGATACGCCTCGACAACGCGACCGCCCTGAACCTTCCAGGCACCGACTACCTGCCCGCCTATTACGACAACGGCATCGTGTTCGTCAGCGCCCGCGCCAAAAAAGGGCCGCGCGACGAGGCTTCCAAAGAGCCCTTCACCGAGCATTATTTCTCCGCGTTCGACGCTCTGGGGAAATTGATGCCCCCGGAAAAATTCCATTTCAACCAATTGAAGCGCACTGACTTCAACGAAGGGGCGGTCACTTTTACCCGCGACCATAAACTGGCCCTCATCACCCGCGTCAGCAACGAAGACGGCATCATGAAGGTCGGAAAAAGCGGCAAGGCTACCCAAAAAATATACAAGACCTATTTCGGGTTCCCCGACTGGACAAAACCGGTGGAGATGCCTTTCAACAGCGACGACTATTCTTGCATGCACCCGAGCATCAGTACCGACAACAAGCGCATCTTCTTTGCCTCCGACATGCCGGGCGGGTATGGCGGCTTCGACCTGTACGTGGTACAAAAAACGGCGGAAGGCTGGAGCGACCCTGTCAACCTCGGCCCTAACATCAATACCGACAAGCACGAGCTGTTCCCTTTTATCAGCTTCTCCGGCACCCTCTTTTTCTCCTCCAATGGCCGCCCCAACAGCCTGGGCGGCATGGACATCTACTATGTCAACAACCCCTTGAACAACCCGGAAGAGATCGTGAACATGGGCCCCCCGTTCAATTCTGCGGCCAACGACCACAGCTTTATCATAGATGAAGATGGGCATAACGGCTATTTTGCCAGCAACCGGCCCGACGACAACTACGGCAAAGACAACGGCAAGGACGATATTTTCCAGTTTGGTGCCCCCAAGGGCATAGAAGGCACCGGAAAGCCTGAAACCAACGCCGCCCGTATCTCCATCATCGACCAAAAAACCGGCGAACCGCTGCAGGGCGCCGAAATCCGCATCCTGCAGCCTACCGACGATGGCTTTATCAGCAGCAGCGCTACCGGCGACAGCAGTTTTTATTCCCTCGACCTGGTGCCTCGGCAAGACGACCCGAAGGCGTTTACCCTTTCGCTGGTGCGGAAAGGCGCTTCCGAACTGGGCGCCCCGTCCCTGTATTCCAACGCCGAAGGCGGCGCCATCACCGATTTTACCCGTTTCAAGCAATACCTGGTGCTGGTATCGGCCAAGGGCTATGCGCCGAGGGAGCAGTTTTTGTTCGTGGATTCCGAAGACGACCTGAACCTGAGGTTCAAAATGGCCCCGGCGCCCCCTTGTCTGCGCGCGGGCGGCATCGTGCTGACCACAGAGTTCAGCAAGCGCATCGCGAATGTTACTATCAGGTTTGTGCACCGAGTGACGGGGGCTACTGAGGTGGTGCGCACCACCTGGAGCGGCGAATTTGATGCCTGTTTGGCGCAGGAAGGTGAGTACATCGCCTACGTGGAACGGGCCGGTTTCAAGCCAGAGAACTATCGCGTGACGGTAAGCAGCGAAGGTGTGGCCTTCCAGGAGGTGCGCCTGCGGCCAATCGTGGACGTGACTACCGTGGCCGATGTGATGCCGCTCGCCAATGGCCTGGTGGAAGGTTCCGTGCTGGTGCTCGACAAGATTTTCTACGAGTACAACAAAGCCACCCTCAACCAGGGCGCCATCCGCCACCTCGATGCCATCCTCGACTTTATGAAGCGCTATCCCGAGATGGAGATCGACCTCATCTCGCATACCGATACACGGGGCGATGCAAGGCTGAACATGGAGCTTACCGTAGCCCGCTCGAAAAATGCCAAAACGTATCTTGTGGCCAAAGGCATAGAGGAAAGCCGGATCATAGCCATAGGCAAGGGAGAGACCGAACCGCGCAACCATTGCAAGGAAGGGGCAGAATGTTCTGATGAGGAGCATCAGCAGAACAACCGACTGGAGGTGCGGGTGCGGAAGCTGGGTCCGGCTACTGGATCGTAGCAAGTAGTTTGTTCAAACGACTGTCATAAAATCCCCTTCCCGGGGTTGTGTAATAAGTGGGTCCCCTGTTGGATTTGCGCTATAAGCTTTGAAAATAAAAACAGCCCGCGCCTGCGGGCCAACCTTATTATGGCGATACTTTTTCGAACATACCTTCCTTGCCTGCTCGTGCAGCTTTTGGCGCTGCCTTTTGCTTTGGGCGCAGTTGCTGAAACGGTTGACCTTTTGGACACCTCCAGGGCAGGAACCGATGGCCCCCATGTATTTTACCGGGGCGACAAGGTGGTGGTGAAATACGTGGTGATGCGCGACACGGGCGCAAAGGCCATTACCCAGATATTTCCCAAAAAAGAAACGGTTGGCCTCACCTGTATGGTGCCGGAAACGAAAGACAAGTTCTCCTTTTCCATCCGCGACAGCCTCCCGACCTCCCCTGCTGTTTACCCCGCTTCCAAACGTTTGCTGGCGCTTTCCGACATCGAGGGCAACTTCGAAGCCATGAAGTTGATGTTGCAAAGCGCCGGGGTGATGGACACGGAATTCAACTGGTCGTTCGGCGATGGCGACCTGGTGCTGGTGGGCGATTTTTTCGACCGCGGGCTCAACGTGACGGAGTGCCTGTGGCTTTTGTACAAATTGGACGGAGAAGCTGAACGGGCCGGCGGAAAGCTGCACTTTATATTGGGCAACCATGAGATCATGAACTTGCAGGGCAACACCAAGTACATGCGCAACAAATACGCCGAAAATGCCAAGCTCATGCAGATGGACTACAAATACTGGTACGACCACAATTCCGAACTGGGGCGCTGGCTGCGCAGCAAAAACGCTATCGAGCGCATCGGCGACTATGTGTTTTGTCACGGAGGCATCAGCCTCGACATGGCAAGAATGGGCTTGAGCTTTGAAGAGATCAACCGGCATGTGCGGGAAAATATCGGGCTGAGCGAGCCAGAGATAAGCAACCCGGAAGCCAAGCTGATCTTTGACACAAAAGTCGGGGTGTTTTGGTATCGCGGGCTGGCAAAATCAATGATGAGCGCGGCAGAGGTGGATACCATCATGCAGTACCTGGGCGCTCAAAAGATCGTACTGGGGCACACCTTGCAGCAGGATATTGTGGCGTATTACGATGGCCGCGTGATCTGTATCGACCTGTACCATGAAGAAACCTTGCGGCAAGGCTTTGTAAAAGCGCTCTGGGTCGAAAACGGGAAAGGGTATGGCTTGAGCAGCAAAGGGGAAAAATCATCCATTCACCAGGCCCTCTTCCCGAACAACAAGACCGAGTAGCTTGAGCTCAGTCAGCGCTGCTGAACGAATTGTCTTTTTTCCCTTTGAGCAAGTGCTCGTCGATGATGGCGCCATTCTTCAAGGCGGCCTCCTCTTTGTGAGGAGCCTCAACAATGCCCCTTTTGGGCCATCCGAAGAAACGCGAGGTCAGTATCGGGATAAAAAAGAAAGAAGCCGTGATGATGCTGACGATCAAATCTGCCGTTTCGCCCTCTATCCATGCCGCGATATGATGGTCTTTCATAAAATGGCAGGGCAATGAGATGAACAGCTTGATGCCCAACAACCCAATGACAAGGAAGGCGCTTCTTTCCAAAAACGGGTATTTTTCCAAAAGCTTTACGAACCATTGCGCCACAAAGCGCATGGCCAATATCCCGATGAACACGCCCGTGCAGATGAGGTAAATATTGTCGGTAAAGGCAACTGCCGCAAACACGTTGTCGAGCGAAAAAGCCAGGTCCATGATTTCAATGGCAATCACAGTGGCCCAAAACGTGCCTACCAGGCCATTTGTCAACTTATAATACCATTTTTCTTCTTTGGTGAGGGTGTCATCTTCCAGTGTCGGGGTCGATTTGCTTCTGAAATATCCCCAAGTTAGGTAGAGCAGGTAAGCGCCGCCCAGGGGTTTTAGCCACCAAATCTTTATCAACCAAGCGGCGAAAATAAGGCAAAGCCCCCTGAAAATATAGGCGCCCAGTATGCCGTATCGCAGGGCCTTGCTGCGCTTTTCCGGCGGCAGGTCGAGCACCATCGTCGCCAGCACGGCAGCGTTGTCCACCGAAAGCAAGCTCTCGATAAGGATGAGATTCAGAATGATAATGAGCGAGTTCTCCCAATCGCTGCCAAATAACTGCTGCAAAAATTCTGTCATAACGGATTAATGATTCATGCTATAGTCAACGCTAAGTGGTCGTGAAGATCGTGATCGCATAATCATTTGAAAATCAAAGGTTTTTAATCACTCAAATCATACAAATCACCTTAATCAGAGTATAATAGGCAATGAGAACAGGATACGGGCCTGATGGTTGCGGGATATTTGATTGAAAGGATGAAGGATGTGGGGGGCATTACGAAAGGCTGGATTTTAACGACAAACACAGTGCTGGCTTAAAAGGGGCGCAAAGGTGCGATTAAATCCTTAGATGTCAAAAACTTGGCCAAATTTACTGCTGCGCGTCCTGGAGCAGCGCATCTGAATCGCGGAGCAGGGCTTCGAGCTCTCTTTGCAGGGCCTCTTTCCGTCGTTGCTGCTCGGCGGCCTTGGCGGCTTTTTCCTGCTCGGCCTTGGGGTCGGGCCGCAAGGTTTTTTTTCCTGGCTTGGGGGGAGCGGTGTCCTGTTGCCGGTCTTCTTGGCTGATATCGTCAAGCTCTTTCTGGAGGCTGGCCTTGCGGTTTTCAAGCTCGTCGAGGCGTTTGAGCACCTTGGCGTCAACATGCTGCGCCTGATCGCGGATGGCCCGGTAGGCGCCTCCCAGCTTCTCCAGGGCAGCGTCGTATTTACCGGCATCGAATTTTGCCCGCTCCGATTTCACAAGGTCGGCTACCGACACTACCAGCGCGCGCATTTGGCCGAATACCTTGCGGGAGTTCTCTTTTTCGGCGCTGGTGCCGAAAAAATAGTTGTACACCAGGATTGCAACGATGAGGACGGCAGCAAGTTTGAGCAGTTTGCGGACCATGGCTGGGCGATTTGTTGATTTTTTCCTGCAAATATACAGCCTAAACAACTACTTGTTGAATTTGCTTTGTACTAACAGCACTGGTGGCAATAAATATGCGGCAGACAGCAATGAAAGCCTTATAGCCTCGAAATGCCGAAAAATAGCCTCGTTGATGTGAGCCTTCACCCGCTATTCCTTACCTTCGCGGCCCACAACATTTAAATTTGCTGTGGCCACTGTTTATGTCCATAATAGGCACCATCATCCAAAAGAGCGCCAGGCTTGGCGCCCTCGTCAACACCCCGCGCCAGCCAGCTTGTGAATTGCAGCAGCAACAATTGCTCGAACTGCTGCGCGAGGCAAGGTTCACCGCCTTTGGCCTGGAGCATGGCTTCCATGAGATCATGATGGCGCCCGACCCGATCGCGGCGTTCAAAAAAGCCGTGCCTGCCACCGATTACGACGGCATTTACAACAAATGGTGGTCGAAAGCGCACCTGGAAGACGCGCCCGACGTCTGCTGGCCCGGCGTGATACCCTACTACGCCTTGTCGAGCGGCACCAGCCAAACAGCCTCCAAGTACATCCCGGTGACGGAAGACCTGCTGAGGGGCATGAAGCGCGGCTCCCGGCGGCTGTTCTTCGACCTGAACAACTACGGCATCCCCGCCAGCAACTATACCAAACACATGCTCATGATCGGCTCCTGCACCCAGTTGCAGCGCCAGGGCAACCACTGGTGGGGCGACCTTTCGGGCATCATGGGCCTCAACCGCCCCTTCGTGATGGAGCGCTCCTACCGCCCGGGCCGACACATCACCGACATGCCCGAATGGGGCGACCGCATCGAAATGATCGCCGACGAGGCGCCCAGTTGGGACATCGGCTTCTCGGTGAGCAACCCCATGTGGCTGCAATTGGTGCTGGAGCGCATCATCGAAAAGCACAAGCTCAAAAACATACACGAGATATGGCCCAATTTCAGCCTGTTCGTGCACGGCGGCGTCATGGTGGAACCGTACAAGCCCTCGCTCAACCAGTTGTTTGGCAAGGACATGCACTATATGGACAGCTATGCCACCTCCGAAGGCTTCTTAGGATACCAGCAGCACCCCGACAACAAAGCCATGAAGCTCCTTTCAGACTGTGGTATCTTCATTGAATTTGTGCCCTTCACGCCGGCCAATTTTGACGACAACGGCGACCTCAGGAGCGACCAGCCCGAGAGCCTGCGGGTGGAAGAAGTGGAAGCAGGCGTTCACTATGCCATCCTGCTCAGCACCACAGCCGGCGCCTGGCGCTACCTGTTGGGCGATACCATCCAGTTCAGCAACCCGGAACAGGCCGAATTCAAGATCACCGGCCGCACCAAGCAGTTCCTCTCGGCCTGTGGCGAACATATTTCCATCGACAACCTCACCGCTGCCGTGCGGGCGGTGGACGAGCAGTTGCGGGCGGGCGTGCGCGAGTTTACCGTGGCCGCCGTCCGGGAAGGCACCTTCTGGGCGCACCAATGGTATGTGTCGATGGAAAACCCATCGGTCACGGCGGAGGAATTCGTCAGGGTGGTAGATGCCGAACTGGGCCGCCTGAACGACGACTACGTGGTGGAGCGCCGCTACGCCCTGCGCTCGGTGCGGGCGAAAATCCTGCCCAACGATGTTTTCCTTTCCTGGCTCGTGCAGCGCGGGAAAATGAACGGCCAGGCCAAGATACCACGGGTGTTGAAAGGCGCGCAATTAGCCGATTTTGAATCTTTTATTGCAAAATAGCACATGGCGAACAAATTTGCCTTCCCCGATTTTATTGCCAAATTCCCGCCGATAAACATGCCCGTTACCTTGGGCGAAGACACGCACCATGTCTTTGGCACCGAGAATGATCCGCTTTCCGATGCCTTGATTTCCCAGTTTATCCACCCGCTCGAAGCGGTTACGCCCGACGACGAGTTTACCGAGTACGTGCCTTGTTTCGGCATCGCCGACACCGAACAGTTCATCGCCCTGGTTTGGTGGAAAGCTGAATTGCTGAACTATGAGTACGTGCTGGCCACATTTACCTTGAAAGGCGAGCCCATCAGCCATAAGGTGATCGCCGGCACCAGCGCTAAAGACGGCAAGGTTTATCGCGCTGTGGCTTCCATCAACGAAGAATGGGAGATTTCCATCGCAGAGGGGGTATCGGACGACGGGGATTTGTTGTTTGACCCGACAAGTTCCAAAACGCGGTTTTTGGAGATTATGGTGAATGGGGAGATTGTGTGAATGTTTGGGTCTGGTTGGTGGGTGTGGGCTAAAAATTGGGTTGGTTTAGTTGGCGCTAACGGCTGCTTCCCTGCCATAATGCTGCGATTAGCAAGCGATTGGCAGGGAAGCCGTAGTTCAGCGCATTGCTATTTATCTGAATTTGAAGCAGTTAGAGCCTTCTCCTTAGCCCTGTTTTTGCTTTTGCCCTCTTTGCTTTTGACTTGGACCGGTTTTCTTTTTTTAGGTGCTATTATACTTTGCACGACCTTAACGACCTTTCCCGAATCCTTAAATTGGGAAATGATAGCGCTGATTTTTTGACGGTCTTCAGTTGTGAGTGGCATAGGACCTATATTCAAGTCAATGCCATCTGGTTCTTTTATATATCCCATGGTATAGTTCGAGGCATTTTATTATCTGGGCTAAGCATAGAAGTGGCTTTTGCATTTTTATAAAAGTCCTTCATCAAATTGGTTAGCAGTTGGTTCACATTGATGTTGCCCTGAGATACCCAATCGGCAATCTCTTTGTCTATGGCAACTTCAGCGCGTAGCACCCGAACTAATTTTTCATTTTCAAAATCTTCGGTCGTGATGTCCGCATCATCTTCAAAATCAATACTGTCATCATCGTAAAATACGAGATGATCGGGGAGTGGAACCCCATTTTTCCTAAGCAAAAAAGCATCCAGTGCCTCAACTTTGTCATCGTTGAAGTGAATATCGTAGTCGCTTACGGTCTGACCGCCCCTAAGCAGTTCTACTGCTTTTTTCTGATTGATCGTCTGCGTCGCCATAATTTTCTATATTTAATTGCAAAAATAAGTGTTTTTATTGGTTTTCGTACAAATCGCGCTCCTTTTGACTGGCTCGCCTTGCAGAAACAAGCCTTATTGCCGTTGCCCGAAGCGTGTAAGTGACTGAAAAAATGATCCCCAATATCTAACCGATTGTCTTCCAGCGGTCTTCGCCGTAGTCCTGTCGAAAGTCCTGATGCTCAACTCGTTTTTCGTCCTCAAATATTTTTGTCGCTTCTTCAAAACTGATGCCATGTTTGAGTTGATTAGACTTGTTTTTATTTTCGTCCCATTCAAATTCCATTTTTACTTATTGAGTGGTTAGAACTCTATTATTATCAAGTGAGGGATGTTGTTACAAGCAAGCAAAAGTAGGCTGATTTTCCATTTACCCAAAATTTTCCTTGAGGTTCTTCAGATGCCCAAATCATCTATCGGACTTTTGCTTTTTTCACCTTTTTTTGTTATATGTGTATGAACTTCGGCGGTTTTGCCGCTAGTGCCGCGTCCGGTCCAGTTTGCCGGACTGGACGAAGCACTAGCATGCCCCAGCAGTTCCTGGATTAGTACCTTAGCCCCATGAATCCACCGCGCCACCTCTCCGCCCTCCGCGCTATATGCGATACTTTCATTCCATATATCCAAAACTCCGATGACCCGCACGGCTATTGGGCGCGTTCCGCCAGCGACGCGAATGTTGCCGAGCGCATCCTGGAAGCCATTAAAAAGATCAAGGAAGAAGACCAAATCCAGTTCAGGCAACTGCTCGACCTGCTGGCCAGCCCCTTGCTGGGCCTCAGCTGGTTCGGCCCCTTGAAGCCTGCCGACAAGCTCAGCCCTGCCCAACGCGCGTTGTTGCTGCGGCGCTGGGCCGCCAGCCCGCTGTCCGATTTGCGGAACGGCTACAACTCCCTGCGGAAGTTAGTCGGGCTGGTATATTTTGGCGATGTGCCGGGGCCGGGCCAGCCAAACCCGAACTGGAAAACCATTGGCTACGAACCCCTTGAATCCTCCGAGCGCCAGGACCCGGCGCCCCTCAAGGTTGAGAAGATAAGCGCCGACACGACCCTCCATTGCCAGGTGCTGGTGATCGGCAGCGGCGCCAGCGGCAGCATTGTCGCGGCGCAGCAGGCCGCAGCGGGAAAAGATGTGATCGTGGTGGACAAAGGCGGGTACGCGCCCACCCATGCGATGGATCAGCGGGAATTCCCCAGCTTGCAGCGCCATTTTGAGGCGGGCGGCCTGCTCACTTCCACAGATGGGGGCATGACCGTGCTGGCGGGCAGCACCCTTGGCGGCGGCACCACCATCAACTGGGCGGCCACCCTGCGCACACCCGACTATGTGCTGGAAGAATGGGCGACGCAGGGCAACCCGCATTTCTTAGACAAGGCGTACCAGGAAGGGTTCGATTTTGTTGAAAAACGCAACGGCGTCAACACGCTTTCGCAGCACAACCAACAGAATTTGAGCTTGATGGAGGCCGCGCAAGCATTGGGCTACCAGGCAAAGAACATCCCTTTGAACGTCCGTTTCCCCAACGACGTGCCGGCACAAACCGCCTGGAAAGCCCTGGGCTTTTCCTGCTATGGCGACCGGTTCGGCATCAAACAAGGGGCAGCACAAACCTTCCTGCATGATGCTGCCCAGGCTGGCGCTCGCCTGTTCCAACATGTTGAAATTCAGCGGCTTGTTATCGAAAAAGGCGCTGTTTTGGGCGCAGTAGGTCGGATGAGAAAGCCCGGCAGCGGCGAATATTTTACCGTAAACATCAAGGCGGAAAAAGTGGTGCTTGCCGCCGGGGCGCTGCATACGCCCGTGCTGCTGCTGAAAAGCGGCCTGCGGCACCCTCAAATCGGCCGCAACCTGTTCCTGCACCCGGTGGCCGCCACGGGCGCCTTCAACAACGGCGACACCCTGCCCTGGTACGGCCCCATGATGTCGGCCATCGTCACCGAATTCGAACGGCTCGACGGGAATTACGGGGTGCGGTTAGAATGCCCGCCCTTGCACCCTGGCTTGGCTGCCTTCGCCTTGAGCTGGGAGAACGGAGAATCTTTCAAAACACAGATGGCGCAGATACGCCGCCTGTCGGTGAACATCGTGCTGGCCCGCGACAAGTTTGGGGGCCGTGTCACGGTCGGCAAGCGCTCCGGGCAGCCTGTCATCCACTACAAGCTGAGCGATTACGACAAAAAACACCTGCTGCGCGGTCTGGAAGAAACGGTCCGCCTCCACAGGGTTGCCGGGGCGGAGCAGGTGATGGTGATGCACAACCAGCCTGTCCACTACAGCCCGAAAACCGACAAACTGGAGGATTGCTTAGCGGCCATTCATCGCCGGAAGTGGCGGCCCAACGATTTTGGGTTGTTCTCCGCGCACCAGATGGGCACCTGCCGTATGGGCGGCAACCCCGATGCCCCCGTGCAGCCGAACGGCGAGACGCGGGAGATCAGAAACCTTTTTGTGGCCGATGGCAGCTTGTTCCCGAGTGCCAGCGGGGTGAACCCCATGTTGAGCATCCAGGCATTGGGCTATTATGTGGCGCAGATGCTGTGAGGCAGGCACACTGCGGGACATAATTTCGCGCAGATTTAACACAGAATTTCGCGCAGATTTAACACAGAATTTCGCGCAGATTTAACACAGAAAAAATGCGCAGATTTTACGCGGAAAAAATCTGTGTAAAATCTGTGAAATGAAATCTGCGTGAAATCTGCGTGAAACCTGCGCGAAATCTGCCTGAAATCTGCCTGAAATCTGTGCGAAATCTGCCTGAAATCTGTGCGAAAAAAGCAAAGGATAGGCTTACCGTCAATTATTCCACTTCAGCGTCCCCATCATCCGGTCCAAATCTTCCCGCATGAACTGCACCACTGGAGCCAATGAGTCCGGCCTGGCTTCGGTATTGAAATACAGGGCGCCGCGCAGGAAGTTTTTGGTGGAATCGGTGAGGAAAAACTGGTAGGATGAAGCGGCTGGGCCCTCCACATTGAACACCACGCCATACACATGGTCTTCTGGCCGAACGACCTGCATTTCCTCGATGTAACTCGCATTGACGTTGTGCTTGTTGGTCATTTCGTAGGCGTCTTTCACCAGCTCGTCAAAATCTGCGCGGGTTTTGATGGGGTTGTAGCTGCAAAAAATCTTGGCGTTGAGTTGTTTGACCGTGATGTTGAACCAACAGTCGTGCTTCGCTTTTTCATCGAAATAGGTGGTGTCGTGCTCAATGGTGGCATACACAGGCTGATCAAACGTGAAGGCGCAATACGTTTCGTCGAAAGGCTTGTATGCTTTTTGGGGGTACTCCACACGCGGGTAGGCGCGGGGCTTTGGCACGGGGGTGTAGTCTTCGCAGGCAGCCAGCCCGGTAAAAAAAAGCAAGAGCAACCAGGCGCATTTCGGCCAGCGCGTTATCCCGGCGTTGATTTGGGCAAATATATTGATTCGCATAAAGGCAATTTTTAATGGCGGGCAAGGGCGAAGGTAGGGTGGGGCTGTGAAAATAAGCTTAAAAGCCCCACTTTACACCCGTTCAAAAGTCGTTTTGTCCACAAACGCAGCACATCAGGTCTTATTTTTCAGCCTCAGCTTACTCTACAAAAACAATCTCCCCAGGCGCCACCCCGGCCCGGAAAGTAGTTACCACTGTCCCATCCGGCTTTCGGACAACAATCTCCCCAGCCGAGCTGAAATCCTTGGCATCGGCGCAGTAAAGATTGCCGGAGGAAGGTTCCACGCCAAGTCCATAAGCTGCCTGGTCAAAAATCTTGGTTGTACCCGCAAGCCCTCCTAAACTGTAAACAGCCGACCCGGAGGAGAAATAGCGCATGCCGTCGAAGGGGCTGTAAACAAGGTCGTCGCAACCTTTTGGCACACTGGAGCCCGTAACAGGAACATTGTAAGGGTGCCCAATCCAGCCCAATGAATTTGGGTCGGCCCAATCGCCCTTGCAGAGCACCAATGCAGGCAAGTAGCCGATACCGTCTTTGGTAAGGCAACAGGGGTTTCGCTGTCCTGGAATGACTTTCTTTGATGGCACTTGATTGCTGCCGTCAACCCCAATGCTTGCAACAGTGCTGTCAACGCCATAACCACCAGAATTGGCAACATGAAGCAAGTTGCTGACCTCACTGAAGATCATCTTTTCCGGGCCGCTTCCAACCAATGTTGTGTTTACAACTTGGTTCGTATTCAAGTCAATCCGCGCCACGCTGCCCGTAACCCCGTCGGCGCCCCACTGGCTCACATAGGCAATATCGTTGCTGATCGGCAGGAAATAGCGCGGCAAGGCCAGCCCTCCGATGGTGTCGAGGAACTTGAACGTCGCAGGATCGACCACCACCACGCGGTTGGCGCCATTCACCACGATATAGCCCTTTCCGTTGTGAAACGTGAGCGACTGCACGAACTGGCCCAAACGGGCGCCGTTGTTCGCTTTTTCGTAAATGGAATCTTGCACTTCGCCCGTGGCAGGATTGTACCAACTGATGGTGCCGCTGCCGCCCCATGGCCCTTCATTGACCACAAACACGCCTTTGGAATAATCGCCGTCAGTTTTTGGTTCCTCACAATTCTTGTGGCAGGACGAAAACAACCAAGCGGCTAGAATAAGCATTGAAAAAAGATGTTTGACCTTCATTTTATTGAGTTAAAACGTTGAAAATGAAAGGCAAACGGGGAAAGAACGAAAAGTCGGGCCAGGCAGCAATGCCCGGCAAACCGTTCGAGAGCCTTCTACCCGAAGCCCAGGTGAACTGTAAGAAATTGGCAGGTCTTCTGACTCGTTTCTGTGTTGTGCGCCTTCCCGGTTGCCCAGTGGCAAATAGCATAACACATTTTGTGAAACTTACAGCAGCGGGGACTGCTCCGGGATTGCACCGGATTCCCTTTTCATTCTGGGGGCTGTGATTGGTGATTGGATGATCGGTGATTGGATGATTAGTGATTGGTGCACATCAAGGGTGCAACAGCATAGCATGGTGTTTCAGCGCCTTGGTCAATAAAAACAGGTTGCATTTTTAATGCCCAAATTGCTGAAAAACAATTTCCAATTTTGGAAAAGAATGCTGTGCACCATTCACCGATCAACCAATCACTAATCACTAAAATAGTTGACAACCAAAGCCCAGAAACCAATTTCCACCCGTAAAGGTCAACTTTTCCGTAGTTTTGCGCACCCTACCATCCATTTATTTCCAAAAATATACAACTGTGCCAACTGTCGCGTCTGCCAAGAAAAGAACCCGGGAAACTGACAATCAACATGATACATCGAACGAAGTGCTGGAACGCGCCTTTCTGCTGATGGCTACGGCCAAAGCCATGACGGAGATTTACGAGGACAATTTCAAGTTCGTGAGCAAATACGTGCACGCCACCTCGCGGGGGCATGAGGCCATTCAATTAGCTGTGGGCATGCAATTGCTGCCCCAGGATTTTGCCTATCCCTATTACCGCGACGATTCCATGCTGCTGGGAATGGGCTTGCGGCCCTATTCGCTGATGCTGCAACTGATGGCCAAGCGCGACGACCCTTTTTCGGGCGGCCGCTCTTATTATTGCCACCCCAGTTTGCGCGACGAAAATTTCCCCAAAATACCCCACCAGAGCAGCGCCACGGGCATGCAGGCCATACCCGCAACGGGGGCGGCGATGGGGCTTTGGTACCACGAACAAATGGGCACTGCGGCTTATGGCACACCCGCCAAAAAGCAATCGGGCCAAAAAATAATCGACCTGGAAAACCCATACCCTTATCACTATTCCGCACCTGCCGATCCCGCCAGCCCGCCCCTGGTGGTATGTTCCCTGGGCGATGCTTCCGTCACCGAGGGAGAAATCGCCGAGGCGTTTCAGATGGCCGTGTTGAAACGCCTCCCCATCCTGTACCTGGTGCAAGACAATGGTTGGGACATTTCGGCCAATGCCGAGGAGACCCGCGTGGCCAATGCGGCGGAATACGCCAAAGGTTTCCCCGGCCTGGAAGCCGTCAGCATTGAAGGCAACGACTTTGCGGAATGTTGGCAGACGGTGGCTGACATCATGGATAAAATCCGGCGGGAGCGGCGGCCTTTTTTGCTGCACGCCCGCGTGCCGCTGCTCAACCACCACACGTCGGGCGTGCGCAAGGAATGGTACCGCGACGACCTGGACGAACACGGCAAACGCGACCCCTACCCAATTTTGAAAAAACAGTTGCTGGCGGCCGGATTCACGGAAAAAGCACTGTTGGACATTGAAAAAACAGCTATTGACACCGTCGCAAAAGACTTTGAGGCCGCCCGGAATGCCGAAGACCCGCGCCCGGAGGATTTGTTCACCCACGATTATGCGCCCAGCCCCATCACGGCGGAGCGCGGCACGCGCAGCCCAAAAGGCGGGGAGCAGAAAGTGATGGTCGATTGCGCCTTGTTTGCCATTGAAGAATTGATGCGGGAAAACCCCAATTGCTTGTTGTACGGGCAGGACGTGGGGGCGCGGCTTGGCGGGGTGTTCCGCGAGGCCGCTACCCTGGCCCAGAAATTTGGCGACCACCGGGTGTTCAACACGCCCATCCAGGAGGCGTTTATCGTGGGCAGCACGGCCGGCATGAGCGCCGTTGGCCTGAAACCCATCGTGGAAGTGCAGTTTGCCGATTATATCTGGCCGGGATTGAACCAGTTGTTCACCGAAGTAGCGCGCTCCTGCTACCTCAGCAACGGCAAATGGCCGGTCGGCTGCGTTATTCGGGTGCCCATCGGCGCTTATGGCAGCGGGGGGCCGTACCACAGCAGCAGCGTAGAAACCGTGTTGACCCAGGTACGCGGCGTGAAAATCGCCTATCCGAGCAATGGCGCCGACTTGAAGGGGCTGTTAAAATCGGCCTGGCACGACCCGAACCCGGTGGTGATTTTCGAGCACAAGGGCTTGTACTGGAGCAAGGTGCGCGGTACAGATGCTGCGCGCAGTGTGGAGCCCGACGCGGATTATGTGATCCCGTTCGGGGTGGCCAGAACCGTACTGGAGGCCGACAAAAAGGAACTTGAAGCCGGCACCACCATGGCCGTCGTCACGTATGGCATGGGCGTGCATTGGGCCTTGAACGCCGCGGCGGATTTCCCGGGCCGGGTAGAGATACTCGACATGCGCACCCTGAACCCGGTGGATACGGAGGCGATGTACCGTGTGGCGCGGCAGCACGGCAGGGTGCTGGTGGTGACCGAGGAGCAGGTGAACGGTTCGTTTGCCCAAAGCTTAGCAGCGCGTATCCAGGAGCAGTGTTTTGAAAGCCTCGACGCGCCCGTGCGCACGATCGGCGCGGAGAACATGCCCGCAGTGCCGCTGAACTCAACCTTAGAGATGGCGATGATTCCGTCTATTGAGAAGGTGGGGGCGGCGATGGGGGCGTTGTTGGGGTGGTAGGCAGGAGGCCCCTGAACAACGCTTGGATAAGCCATTTTGCAGGAAAACTTGAATTTGAGAATAATCCTGTATTTTTGTAAAAAATATGCGCCCATGCAAATTGTCTTAGATATCAATCACGAACAGGATCTCAAAATACTGTTGCCACTTTTGGAGCGGTTAAAGATTGCATACAAGCAAATTCCTGCCCAGAAAAATGATGGCGCCGGCAATAGCGCTCCTGCAGGCTCCGATTTGTCTGACAAATATGCGGGCAAACTCTCCGCCAAGGTTGGCGAAGCCCTCCAGCAGCACATTGCCCAAAGCCGTGATGAATGGGAACGCAATATTTGATTGACAGCAATGCCGTGATTGATTATTTATCGGGTAGACTTCCGGCAAATGGCATGGACTTTATGAATAAGGTAGTAAATGCAATCCCAAAAGTCTCTGTTATCACAAAAATGGAAGTACTTGGGTATAATGCACCAGAGGAGTCCTTCCAACTACTTAGCAACTTTATGCACGATGCTCAAGTACTCGGGCTTTCTGAATTAGTGGTTAATCAAACCATTGAGATCAGAAAGCTACATAAAATCAAGTTGCCAGATGCTATCCTTGCAGCTACCGCAATTGTAGAAGGCATGACTTTGATTTCCCGAAATTTGAGCGATTTCAAAGCAATTGCCAGCTTGGCTGTTGTGGACGCACATGCTTTGTAAGCCACGACCTCTCGTATGGTGTGGATGTGCATTGAGCCCAGCAAAGTGCTGGCCCTAACCGAGATGCAGGTGAACGGCTCGTTTGCCCAAAGCCTGGCAGCGCGAATCCAGGAGCAGTGTTTCAACAGCCTCGACGCGCCTGTGCGCACGATCGGCGCCGAGAACATGCCCGCCGTGCCGCTGAACTCGACCTTAGAGATGGCGATGATACCGTCTATTGAGAAGGTGGGGGCGGCGATGGGGGCGTTGTTGGGGTGGTAGTTTCCCCAAACAATGCTTTTTTTTCCGCAGCGCTGTATTCGAACAGCTTCGCTTTGAAATTTTCAAATTCCTTTTGGGTAATAAGCCCATCTTTCAAGAGTTTGCCATATTGTTCCAATTGGGCTTCTTTGGCGATTTCTACTTTCTGGCCAAAAAGCGATCGTGCAGTTTCCTTCATGCGTTCCATAAGTTCCTGTCCGCCAAAACCCGCCAAAATGGCAAGTCCAACCAAGGAGACCATGCCCTTGAACGGAACATTGATGGAAGGGTCGACAGTAACCGAAACCACGAGCAAGTGCGCCAAAAAATAAATGAAAACCCCGCAAATTGCAGAAGAAAACGGGCGGACAGCGTATGGAACCATCAGCCTTTCCGGGAAAGTTTCGTTAATATCGTCCCGGTATCGAGAAAAAATACCCCGAAGGTTGCACATGAGGCCACCCAAACCACCAGCAGTAAGCATCAGGCCAATGACGGCAAAAAAGGAGATGGTTGTTTCAGGCTTTTCAGGCTCTTTTGCCGTGAGCACTGTGTCGGTTTTTTGGTTTGCCGCCGGGCTCGACTGGCTTGCCGGTTTTTCTACAGTTCCTGGTTTTGTATTGGGGGAGCCTGCAATTGATTGGTTGGTGTCTTGGAGCGCTACCGTTGCCGCAGGTGTGTCGACGATTTTACCTTGCGTTGGCCGCAGCTCTTTTTTCCTTTGAGTGGTTTCAGGACGTTTCCGATGTTTATTTTCACCCAGATAATCGTCTTTGATCATAAATAGTTGAACCATCATCAAGGCAGCTACCAGCGCCGTGGCGAGGATATTCAGGGTGACGAAGCCAAATTTTAAATTGAATCGGCTTTCAGTTGGTTGTTCAGTTGGTTGTTCCATAAAATTGCTGGGTTTAGGTAAAGGATAGGTTATGACATGGAAACTATTAAGCGGCGAACCTATTGGCCGGAGGAGTGAAGAAAACAGGGTATCTCATCTCTCTTTTTCAATAGAAGCCTTCACCGTTTCCCAAGCCAACAAGTGGTCTGGTGCTGCCTTATAAGCTACTAGGCGTTCTTCTAAAATAGCCAAATGCTCTTCTGAAATATCGGGGTTCTCTAAGGGGTTCACCTGAACGAAATCGAAATTTTGAAGAAGTTCCAGAAAAAATGCAAGCTTGCTTTCCTGAACACTGAGCGTGATTTTCATGATAGAATATTTTCTACAAAGGTGTGCAAATTTGGCAAAATATGCAAGCCTTTTGCCAAATTTGGCGACGCGCTCCAGCGGCATATTGCCCTCAGCCTGACAGCACGGATTCAGGAGCAATGTTTCAACAGCCTCGACGCGCCCGTGCGCACGATCGGCGCGGAAAACATGCCCGCAGTGCCGCTCAATTCGACCTTAGAGATGGCGATGATACCGTCTATTGAGAAGGTGGGGGCGGCGATGGGGGCGTTGTTGGGGTGGTAGGCAGGAAACCCCTTCACAGCCATTTGGGTTAACCATGTAGTAGGAAAACTTGAATTTGGGAATATTCCTGTATTTTTGTAAAAAAATATGCGCCCATGCAAATTGTCTTAGATATTCCCAATGAGTCTGATTTGGAAGCATTACTGCCATTGTTAAAGCGATTGCACATAACCGTTTCAAAAATCCAAGTAGGCGATAAAAGCAAGCTGGATGTTGAAGCTGCTTTGGAAATCGTACGTGCTGGATGTGATATGAAAAATTTCGGAGATGCCTTAGATTGGCAGAAAGAAGTCAGGAAAGACAGGGCTTTGCCATTTCGAGACTAATTACCCATGAATCTCATAGATCCCAATATTTTGATCTATTCCGGTGAGCGGGAGTTCGCTGGCATATTGCATCCATTCGTTACGGATCCGAGCAATTTGGTTTCTGTAATCAGCCAAGTTGAAACGCTTGGATTTTCCAGGATCACCCAACAGCAAGTTGTATATTTTGAAAGCTTGTTCCTCATTTTGGAACTGGTGCCAGTTGACGATCGTATAATTCAAAAGGCCATCGAGCTTCGTCAAGGCAAGAAAATATCACTTGGGGATGCTTTGATAGCAGCTTCTGCAATTGTCCGGGAAGCAACGTTGATAACAAGAAATTATCAAGATTTTCATGGTGTTTCTGGGCTTAGTTTGATGAATCCAATAGATTAAATCTTGACTGTGCGCCTTGAGCCGAATAGTGGAAGCGTGGCAAGTGGTCAGAAGACCTGGCAGGGCGGAATTGGGATACCCTATTGCGCCGACCAGTAGAAGCTTGGCAAGTGGATGGAAGACTTCGCAGGGCTAAAACATTGCCGAGCGCATGGATTATCCGATGCGTTTATTTAAACACTAACCCTCTATTAAGAAGGTAGGGGCGGCGATGGGGGCGTTGTTGGGGTGGTAGGTTCCCAAAAATAGGTTTACAAAACAGAATTAATTTCAAAATTCTTCTACCTTTATGTATCTTTGTGTTGAAAGACAACCATATCCTCCTCACACACACTCATGTCCCACCTTGCTGCTCGTCTCAAATCTGCCCGGTTGATGAACGGCTTATCTTTGGAGAACCTTGCTGAAAAGCTGGAATACCGGGTAAGCCGCCAGGCATTATATAAATATGAACAAGGGAATATGTCTCCGGATGCTTCCTTATTGCCCCACCTATGTCGTACGCTGAAAGTTCCCCCAGACTATTTTTACAGAGAGCTTCAGATTGATTTGAGCGATATATCGTTCCGAAAACTGGTAAAACTTTCCGCAACAGAACAAAAGATCGCTATTGAAAAGACCCGGGATTTTCTGGAACGCTATATCGAACTTGAAAGTTTGCTGGGGGTGAAGGCTGATTTACACAATCCTATCCGGGGCATGGCGCCGAAAAGCCTTGATGATGTGGAGGGCTTAGCCCTTGCCTTGAGAGAGAATTTTAAGTTGGGCCTTGATGCATTTAGCAATGTGATTGAATTGCTGGAAGGGCTAGGCATTCGGGTACTGGAGATCGAGCTGCACGAAGACTTTAGTGGGATGTCCACTTGGGTGGACGGTAAAATCCCCGTCATTGTAGTCAATAAAGTGCTGGATAAAAAACTCTACCGCAAACGGTTTACGGTATTACATGAGCTGGGGCACCTGCTTCTTGATATTCGGGAGTTGCCCGAAAAAGACCAGGAACGCTACTGTGATGCTTTTGCAGGGGCATTGCTTCTGCCAGGCGATTCTCTAAAAGAAAAAATAGGAGCAAGCCGCCGCTATCTGCTTGACCGCGAATTAATACTGCTCAGACAAGAATTTGGCATTTCGGTGCGTGCGGTGCTGTTTCGGGCAAAACAGGCGGGGATTATATCAGAAAACGAATTCAAGGGGCATTTGATCGCCCTTTCTAAACGCTATGGCAGAAAAGAAGAGCCGCTGGAAGCCGAATATAAAGGTGCAGAACAGGCCAACCGCTTTTGGCACCTGCTTTACCGAGCTTTGGCAGAAGAGATTATTTCAGAATCAAAAGCCGCTGCCCTTGCGGGAATGCGCCTGGCGGAATTCAGGGACAAAATCAAAATACCAAAGTGAAAATTGTAGTTACGGACGCGAGTATCTTTATCGACTTGATACATGTAAACTGGGTAGGGCACTTGGCGGGGCTTGGCTGTGAAGTGGTCACGACCTATGAGGTGGTTGCGGAATTGCATGACTGGCAGCAGGACTTGCTCGAAGAGGTTGTACAATCGCGCGGTTTGGCAATTCATCCTGTTCCTGATAACGAATTGAGCAGTTGGAAAGAAACCGTGGCGACAGCGCGGGGCTTATCATACCCCGACCTCACCGTTCTATGGCTTGCTGTTCGCTTAGAGGCGATGGTGTTGACAGGCGACAAGCTCATACGTTCAACTTCTTTACGGCTGAATATCGAAACACATGGCATCTTGTGGCTGCTTGAGGAATTTATCGAAAAGCGGCTGGTGTCGCACGCTGCGGCCTGTAGTGGATTAGAGCAGCTGATGGAAATAAATGACAGGTTACCTCAGGCAGAATGCCTAAAACGCCTGGAACTTTGGCGCAGCAATTATTAACGGTTGTTGGGCAAGTTTTTAAAGATTAGGATAATTGGCGAAGGCATCGTGCTGTACTTTTCCTGCGCGGTGAAAACACCGGCGCAGGGCGCTTGGGCGGACCAGTGGAAGCTTGGCGAGTGGTCAGAAGACGTGGCAGGGCGAAAACAAATCCCCAGATTTGAAGGCCTTTGTGCTGACTACAGTACCGCCAACTATCTAAAACGATATCCCTGAATTCTGCTCGGCTGAAAAGGTCAACCCAGCCACAGATGGTGCAAGTCATGAAATTCAGACCGTGTTGATCCCGTATTTTGTATTTGACACTCATGGTTACTTGAGGGGTTTCCTACAAATATAACCGTTTTTTTTAAAAGTTGCAAGTGGGTTGGGAGGCTTGCCGTTTGCCGGCACAGCCGGCGCGAATAGTATGTCACAAGGCAGAAGCCTTGCGCCAGCTCGTGCGCGCTTGGTGAGTGGTGGATAGCCTTGCGCGAGCGGGGACAGCCTCCGCGAGCAGGGAGGTAGATAGCCTCGCGCGAGCGGGGTGGATAGCCTCGCGCGAGCGGGGTGGATAGCCTCGCGCGAGCGGGGTGGATAGCCTCGCGAGAGCAGGTAGCCTCGCGCGAGCGGGGGTGGAATTTGCAGGTTTCACAAGTTGCCAACATTACCTATCCAACATGATATACTACCTTTACACCCAAACTTTGTAATATGGTCTACTTCCTTGAAACTCATAATTTATATGACACCCGTATCTTTCGCCTTAGGCGTGATTTGTCATGGAGAGAATCACATGATGGAGAACCCTTGTATGACGATGATTTTGTGACTTTGAAACCATCAAAAGTGATTGCTTTTCAACATCAAGAGGTTAAGATTAAAAACCATCTTGAAACATTTGGCACTAAGCACGAGGCACCACACCCGAACGATACCAAACTTTACTTTCGTGCAATGGTGAAAAGAAGTGTATTTCCAAAAATACCGTCACGAGAACAACTAGTATCGGTTCTCAAGCAGGGTGATGACAGGGGGGCCAATTCCTTACTGTTAAATGTGTTTGGTTTCTTTGAACTGCGAGATGGATACTCATTTGATATTGATGACCCCTCCGTGATTGTCAGGTTTGAAACATTTGCGGCAGAAAACGACTATGTCGGGGAGTCAGCATCTAAGGATAATAGTCATGTTGATACGCACTATGGTCTTGCATTACAGTATTGGTTAGTGCATCTCGAAACAGGTGTTACGAATTTTCGAAGCGTTGACGAAGATATTAGGCTGTCACAAGCGGATGTAGTAAAAAAGTTAGAGCAAATGGAGAAAGAGTTTGATGCTCGTATGATTAGATACAATGATGATCAGATTGATTTCAGCTTTTACTCCTTTGTGCCGTATGACCCAGAAACAGTTGACATAGAGTAATGTGTGGTAACCACGACTTGACCAAATGTCAGGCCAAGTCGTGGTTAATACAGGTTATTTGAGGTCAAGCTTAAGTTCATTGCCGGAACTAGGGATTTCGGAGGTTGTGGGTTGAATCTTAGTAGGATCTTCCGTTTGAGAAAAATTCTCTCCTGCCAAATGATTAACTCTTATTGGAAACCCCATTGCTGCGGCAAATGGTGTTTCTATAAACAAAATTGTATGTTCCTCTTCTAATGTATGCATTTCTGGTTTTACCGGGGTACCAATTGACCTTAATGCGGAACTATACCGTCCTTTAAAATCATTCCATGCATGTCCGAGCTCATGAAGTAACGTTAACGCCGGAGGAGCAAAAGTTCCAGTTGAAGTCCCGTTATCATTTAAAATTTCAGGTGCTAACACATCAGACCAAATAACATCAACATTGTTATCAGAATCACTTATAGCCTGAACAGCTTCCACAATATTTTTAGGAGGATTTTGTGGATCGATATCAAGAGTTTTTGTAGCCGTATTATCAACGCAACTTGTATTTTGAATAATATTCAAATTGTAATTTGCTGCAGTTGCTAAGTCTCCTACTACTGTTGCTCCATCCACTTGTCCTTTGACTGCTAAACCAGGGTCTTTATGCGACGCGATAAAATCTAAAGTTTTTACTGTATTTTGAACAAATTTATTATTTGGCAGAGGTAAACCCGATTGATATTCATAAGATTTAGGCACCAAAGATAATTTTCCATCAGGCAATTGAACTTCCTCCATATAATTTATTAATATTTTTTTCCCACCAATATCTTTCATCATTATTGGTGAACATCCGGCATATTGATATGGAGTCAATTGTGGATAGGACTTTTGAATCGGATCTAAACTTAACCATCTCCCTATTCTTGAATCATACGACCTCGCCCCAAAATCCAAACTATTCCCCCCCCCTTTCACCTCATCATCCCCCTCCATCCCATTAAACCCATACCTATACCCCACCCCACTAACCATCCTCCCCACCATCCCCATCCCAAACGCATAATAATCCCCCGCACTCACTACATCCCCCAAATACTCCGAAACCTGCCCATCTGCCGCTGCCAGCAGGGAATAATCCCCCAGCCCGGCGCCTACCGGCACGTACCCGCCATTTTCCAGGTTATGATCGCCCTGGCCGGGACCTTTCCAGGTATATTCCGCATCCACCGCATTCCGCCGGTCGGAGACCGTGGTCAGCACATTGCCTAAGTGGTTGCTCAACTCAAACTGTTTTTCCCCGATATTATGATATTGCACATCCATTTTAAGGGGCGGGACAATGCCGCCAACGACAATAGCTGTCTGGTTGCTGAACTGCGTAAACTTCCCGTCGCTGCCGATATTGGCCGTGAAACGCACCTGTGCAATGGGCCGATCCTCGTTTTTGATGCCAATGCGGCTGCTGCCATACAGGTGCGCTTCGGTCCAGTTGAAAGAGCCTAAGTATTCTTGCGGGGCATTGCCCGGGGCGTAAGTAAGGTCGTACACGCCGAGGGTATTGCCCTGGGCATCGCGGGCATAATAGGTGTATTTCCAATGGCTCTGGTCGCTCAGGCCCAGCCCGTCGGCATTGGAGCGGTGGGGCTTCACGATTTTAAGGATACGGTTGCCCATGGCATCGTAGCGGAATTCCAGGTCTTCCAGCACGATCTCGTCGTCTAATTGGCCGTTGTGGTCCAGGTCGTAAAGGGAGGTTTTCTGCATTTTGTATTTGATCACTTCGCTCACCTTGCCGTAGACCGTCCATTTGATGCTTTCGATGTATTCCGATGTGTCCCGGATGAGGTTTCCAATTTCATCGTATTGGTAGTTGTCGTATGCGGGCTGTGCCGGGTTGTGCTGCTGCCCGCCCTTGATGTCGTCGAAAGCGGTGTTGTCGGGGTTATCGCCGTTGTCGAGCACGGCTTTGAGCTTGTTGGTGTTTTTGACATACCCGCTTAGGATGTTCTCATATTGGTATGCCAGGGTGTCCATGGAGTTACTGCCGCTGCCTGGGTCGATGGCCGTGCGCTTGAGTGTGTCGATATTGCCGTTGGCATCGTAGGTAAAATCCTCGGCGTGGTCGGCGGAGGCAGGGGCGGTAGCGCTCCAGATGTTTTGGGTGGGGTCGGTGGGATTGGCGGGGTTGGGAGCCAACTGGTCGTATTTCCGCACCGAAGCAAGGCGGTTCAGCTGGTCGTATTTATAACTCATACCATTTGGCGCCGCGCCACCTTTCATAAAGCTGCGGATGGCGGTCACCATGTGGCCGATGTTGCCGTTGTACAGGTTGGGGCTGTTGGCTTCCAGAGTGCTGCCCGTGGTGTTGAGCGCAAATACATCGGAGGCTGGCGAATTGATGGCCGAATAATCGCCGGAATAATACCCCAGTGTAAAGCCGTACTCGTCTTTGGCGATGTTTTTGTGCAGGTAATGCACGCCGTCGTCCACGCCGTCTTTGCCCATATCGCGGGATTTGTCTAAGCGGTCGGAATTCACGCCCTTGATCCAGCCCTGGATGGTGTAGGCGTAGTCAACGGCCTGCACTTTGAGCTCGCCGAGTTCCACGCGCGCGAGCGGCCCGTGCTGGTAATAAAAGTATTTGGCATCCTGATCCCGGATACCGGCGTTACCGGCGGTGTGCACGTTGATGATCCGGTTGTCGGCATCGTATTCGTAGTAGTGGGTGTATTGATCCGGTTCTCCCGGCTGGTAGCGCACTTCCAGCACGTTGCCGCTGATCAGGTCATATACATAATTCACCTGTTTGTACTGCTGGTTGAAAAAAAGCAGTTCCGGCACGTCCTGCAGCAGGGTATTGACATTGCCGTGAATGTCGTAGCTGTAATGCAGGGCATTGTCGTAGCTGAGGATATTGTTGTCGTCTGCGGCTTCGTAGGTAATGCTGGCGACGCGGTTGCGCAGGTTTTCCTGGGCAATGGGCAGGGTATTGACCAAGGGCGCATCGTAATAGGTATGGGTAACCTCTTTGCGGATGCCCGGCAGAAGCGCCAGGTTGCTGTTGGCGCCGGAACGCACCCAATTCTGGAACAGGGTATTGTCTAATTTCCTGCCCACGTAATTGTCTTCCATGGCGTGGGTCGCCGTTAGTTCCCCGACTTCTGTTATGCGCCCCAGCTCGTCGTACAAGGTGTAGCTGTAGGTATATTTTGACTTGGCAAAATGCCAGGAATTCTGCGACACGACCAGGCGCCCCAGCACGTCGTAATAGAACAGGGTAGAAAACTGGTCGGTAAAATCATAGATCAAGGCAAGGTTGGCGCCGCCTGTCGATGCCCCTGAAACGTAAATGTGGTTAGGGTCGGCGAAGGCCATGTCCAGCAGGTCGTTGGTATTTTGTACCGAAATGTCCTTCAGTTTCCAGGTCGCGCCGCCATTGATGGTCTTCAACATGGTGCCTGCCGCGCCAACGGCGTATCCTGTGGTGTAGTCGAGGAAATAGACATCGTTTAATGTCTTGTTGCCCGGTACCGGTTGACCAGCAGTAGTATAAGCCGAGCTTACCCAATCCGTGCCGGCATCGTCCACCTTAGTCCAGGTACTGGCGTTGTTGCTGATCTGCAGCATCGTCCCATTGTCGCCTACGGCATATCCCCAGGTATTGTCCGTAAAATAAACAGCTTCGAGATTGTTCGTCGTTGGAACCGGGATTGGTACCCAGGCGCTCCCGACGCTCGGTGCGGCAAATACTTTTCCATTATTGCCCACGATGACGCATTTTCCGGTTTGTTTGATGATGGCAACATCGTTCAAGTCTTCCGGTGAAATGGTTTGTACTGTCCAGCTTGCACCGCCGTTCAGGCTGTGCAATACGGTTCCCTTGTTGCCTGCCACAAGCCCTTGCGCGGGGTTGTTGAAAACGATGCTGTTGAGGTCTTCGCTCACGGTAGAGGCCCTGCGGTATTGCCAGGAAGCCCCGCCGTCGGCAGTGTTCAGGATGATTCCTTTCTTTCCCACGCCGATGCCTGTCAGGGGATCCAGCATATACAGGTCGTTCAAGACTGGCGGTTTTACCTTGCGCTCCGACCATGCCCCGCCCGTATTTCTGCGCCGTATCTGGCCACTTGTTCCTACGCTCAAAGCCTCGGCTGTGGCAGGATTGGCTGCCAGCCCCAGCAGGTTTGTAGCACCGCTACAGGCATTTTGCGGGCTCCATGCCCCTCCGGGCGCATTTATCCGCAACATGCTGCAATTGTCGCCTGCCGCAAAATAAGCGCCAGCGGGAGCTGAATATACCACGGCGTTCAGGTTGTCGGCAATCCCGGTCGCCGTGCTGGCCGTCCAGGTAATGCCGCCGTTGAGGGTTTCGAGCGCCAGGCCTCCGGCCATCACGGCAATGCCCCGGGAGGCATCCTGAAATGCGATGTCCCGCACCTCCGTCGAGGTATGGGTTTCCTGGGCATACCAGTCGTTGCCATTGTTGTCGCTGCGCAAAACGGTGCCGTCCTGGCCGCTGAGCCAGATATGGTTTCCGGGCGCATAGCCGATGCCCGACAGCGCTGGAGTCTGGATTTTAAGGGTTTTGTCTTGCCAGGCGCCGCCGCCGACGGAGCGGCTGATCTGTCCGTTGTCGCCCACGGCGACAAGGGTGCCGGCGCTGTACGATACTGCCCTGTAGCCGCCCACGGGCGCCGCGCCGGCGCTGATGGCCGTCCAGGCGCCACCGCCATTGGAAGTGGACAGCACGTTGCCATTTTTACCGATCACGCTGCCGCTGGTTGGAGATATGAAATGCAGTTTCCGGTAGGTATCCGCCACCGGAGGCGTGATGAGCGTCCATACGCCGGCATTCAGCCGGTAAAGGAAATTGTTGGTTCCGTCCGTCAAAATGGCCACTGCTTTTCCGGCGCTCTGCAAATGAATGTCAAGCACCATCATGGTCAGCGGAAGCCCGGGCAAGGGCGCCCAGCTTGTGCCCGCGTTGGTGGTTTGGTACACCTGACCGGCAGCGCCGGCGACAACACCCGTGTTGGCGTCGGAAAAATCAAGGGTTTGTATGCCGGAAGCGCCGGGGCCGTTGGACAACACGTTCCAACTGGCGCCGCCGTTGGCCGAAACATATACCAGGCCGGAACTGCTTACGGCATAGCCATTGATTGCATCCAGGAAAGACAAAGCTTTGATGGGTTGTATGGGAAGGCTGCTGAGGGAGGTTTGCACAACAGCTGTCCATGTTTTCCCGAAATCAAGGGTTTTGTACAAATTCCCGTTGAAATCAATGGCGCAGCCCTTTTCATCGGTTCTAAAATGAAAGTCCAGCAGCGGGATATGCAGGTTGTTGGGAATTTCTGCCCAATTGTCGCCGTTGCTGCTTTTCAACAGCGTGCCGTCTGCCCCGATGGCCCACCAGCTGCCGCTCGGCGCCTGTTGCACCGCTGTCAGGCCCACCGTCCGGATGGCTGTTTGGGCGGTCCAGGTGATGCCGTTGTTGTTGGAGCGGAATATCCTGCCGTTGTCAGACACCGCTGTGACGATGTTGGGGTTGTCGGGACTGGCCTCTACGGCGCTGATACGGGCGGGTTGGACAAGGTTGTATAAGCTGAGGATGGGCGCGCTTACCCAGGTGTTGCCACCGGTAGCGGTTTGCCAGATGCTCCCGTTTTCTTCTACCATGATGCCATTGGAAAAGGTGTTGAAAAACAGCCCGACAAGGTTGCCGGTAGTGGGCACGGGTTGTACAACCCAGCTGCTGCCCTGGTCAGTTGATTGTACCAGGGTGCCATTTGCGCCGACGGCATAGGCAAACGCCGTACCTGTGACAAGTTGCACCGCGCGGAGGTTTTCGATGCCGATGGCGCTCACTTCCGTCCAGAGGGCGCCGCCGTTGGCTGTGTTGTAGAGATGCCCATTTCCGGTATTGTCCTCGGAATAGGCAATGCCTTTGTATAAATCAGAAAAACGGGAGCCGTGTACCGTATGGTTGGCCGGGATGCCGTTGTTGGCGGCTGCATCGCGCCAGATTTCCAGATCCTCGTGGTCTGGCACGGTTTGGGCCACCAACTGGTTCAGGGAGTTGTATTTGTAGGTGGTTGCGTAAGTGTGTTTGGTAAAAAAAGTATACGTCTTGTTGGCGCGGTCCTGCTTGATCTGGGCCATATCAGCAGCTACCTGAACGGGGTTGGGGTTGTCGGTCACCTTGCGCACGCCCGCGGGCGGGATGGTGCGGACGAGGTTGCCCGCCTCGTCGTAGTAGTACAGGGTGAAATGGTGCTCCGCATCCACGTATTCCATGGTGCTTGCTTCATAAACCTGCAGGCACTGGGCGATGTAGGCTTCTTCGAATTTTTCCCGCACTTCCTTGATATAGGCCGCGTACATTTCCTCCGCATTGTGCTTGGCAATATTCAGCAGATCGGTTATGCAAGAATCGGGCAGGACAATGGTGCCCATATGCGGCAGGCAGCACATCACGGCGGATTCCTCCGGCACCGGGATACATTCCGTTTTGAAGGAAATGTCGTCGAGGCCGATGATGGTGGGCCTTAAGTTGGCGATAGAACTGATTTCCAGGTTGGCCACCGTCGCGCCTCCGGCGTTCCAGGTTCCTTGAACGTACTGCCAGTTGTGGTTGGTTGAAAAGTAAGGTTCAGCTTTGGTGGCAACGGGAGCGCCGTTCACCGTAAAAGTCAATTGGTTGATATCGCTTTGTACCTGGATGTAATTGACCCAAGCGCTGAATTTGTAGGTTTTTCCGGGCAGCACAGCGATGTTTTGTTGTTTCCAAACCAAAAGCGGGGTGTTGGAGGTATTGTACCCGTCACAAAACAGCATATAAGGCCCTGTGCCGCTCGTATGGTCTTTTACCGATGGGTTCAGCACCGGATCGGGGCAGATGCTGTTGTAATCGGTAGCCAGGGTGTATTCGTAATTCAAGGGCCAAACTTCATCAACGCAGCCGTTCACGAAGGAAAAACCACTGGTAAAGCCCGTATTGCCGCTGCTGAAATTCCCGTTCAGTACCAATTCCGGTGCAATGCAAGTATCGGAGCAAGGGGCGCCGAAATAAACTTCCACGTCGCCTATCTGAGTCTTGTTGCTGTTGTTGACAAATCCATCCAAATCCACGTAATAATTGCTGGCATTGGCAGTGATAAAGGTGTTTCCGCCCTGTGGAATAAGGCTTAATCCATATACAACATCGGGGCTGAACAACAATCCGTCGCCTGTGCCGACCACGCCTGTTGGCGCATACGAGACCCCTCCGGCACAATTGCTCCCTTTGACTGACGCGCCACAGCCGGAACTAAGGCTAAGTTGGTTCAATGAATAGTTTGCCGCAGTGGGTATCCAGGCTGTACCGTTGAAGGCATATTCCAAAATCCTGGAACGGTGGGCGTTGGGCTGGGCGTCGCCCATCATGGTGCGCTCGCCGAGCAACATGTTGCCGGTACTGGAAAAACTGATGTCGGAAACAGGGTTGGAATATTTTGCATCGCTCAGAAAAGGGACGCTTATTTCCAGGGCACTTGTGCCAGTAAAATTCCCCGAAGCGTCGAGCTTAACGGAGTGGATTTCCTGATGAAGGTAGGGTTGATTGGTTTGCCGGCCACAGTCGGTATTCCAAACGCTGAAATAGACCCTGCCGTTGTAATATGCCACTCCCCACAGGCGCTCGCCCAGGGGCGCGAACCCGGCAGTGCCGTTGTCGGGGTTAAACGGGTCGAAATAATTCAGGATATTTCCCTGGGGATCGAGCCTGTATATGCGGCCGTCTTCAAAATTGGTGACAAAGAACTGCTGGTGCTTGTGGTCGTAACAGAGGTTGCCCAACTGTGAGCTGCCGCTGTTGGGCAATTGCGCAAAGGTGGAAACAGCGCCCGTATTCCCGTCAATTTTATACACTGCGCCTGCACCGCCGGTTCCCATAGACAGGCTTGAATACACCGCAGCAGAACTGAGGTAAACATTCGGGTGGTAATCCCGGTCGAACGCGATGCCGAACACATCGCCCATTTTAGCCCTTGTCCAATCGGGATGGTGGTACATTGGGGCAGCCCAGTTTTGGGCATGGGGGGCGCCGTTGCCCTGCGGGTCGCGTATGTCGACGATGCCAAAGACAAAGCCGGCTGTCGTGCCCGTCCAGTTGGTAGCAGCCGCCACGCCACGGTGTAATGGGAAAATAACGTCCTCATCTGCGTGGACAATGTTTTCGCAGGCACATTTTCCGATCAGCAAACAGGTTGAGATACCGCTTAGTTGCACCACAACGCCGGTTGAAGTTGTGGCGTACAGCACAAACTGGTATGCCTCATCTGCGGCATTCAAATGATCCACATCGGGGGCAATGCCATAAAAATTACTAAGATCAGTGAGGGGAAAACCAACGCTAACTGGCAGGTTCAGGGTGATGGGGCAACCATCATACAGGATGGTATTGCCTCCTGCAAAAAGCACCGAAGCCGGGATACCGTTCAAATGGCCCACAAAAGCCAGCGCTTCCCGGGTAGGCGGACAGTTCTCCAACCCTGAGTTCATCAACTCGCTTGTGCCTTGGCCCATCACCATATTGGAGGGCAATTCGGTGCTGCATTTCCCGAAATCAAAACAAGGGGAACTGCCGTCCACCTGCACATAAGCCGAACCGCCGCCATTGGTAACGAGGGCAGTCGCCGTGAACCCGCCACCTGAAGCCTTTGGCTTGATACCGCTAAAGGATTGGATATCAACTATATTGTACCCGCTCCCAGTAGGCAGGGTAAATGTAATGCTGCAATTTCCCGACTGCCCTGGCGCGCTGATGCTTGCGGTCAGGATATTACCGCCTCCGGTCGCCGACCACATCCAGTTGGCGTTTGGGTTGGCGTTGCCCGGGTCTATCGCCGCATCAAATACATCGACCAATGGATCAGTCAGAACATTGTAGGGGAATGTTGTAAGGCCAATATTAGAGCCGTTGAACAAAGAAAGAGAACCGTCGCCGTATAGCAGGGCATTGAACAGGTTTTGCAGCGCAATGGCATCCGCACTGGGGGCGCATATCGGGTCAAAAGCACAGTCGGCGACGTTCAGGCAGCTGGTAAGGCCTTCCAACTGAATCTCTTTGGTATGGTCGGGGAAATCCGGATCATAGTCCGGGTCGCCGGGCAAAATTTTCACCGTTACAATCACCGTGAAATTTTTTCCGGGATCAGGTGGGAACAATACCGGAGTAGCCAGTGGCTCCAACCTGCATATCCGGGTGATGTCGGAAAAATCGTACAAAGTATTTCCGCTCGGGAATTTCAGGGCAACGCTGCAGCTGCCCGTGGCGCCGTTGATGGAGGCGCTGAAAAGGTTGTGCGGCACAGATGAACCTGGCAGGTAATTCCAGGTAAAAGGGCCTGTCATGGGCGGCGCGTTGTTGGTCAGTGCATCGGCCATGGTGCTGGAAAACGCCCCATAACCCGCTGGGTAACAGCTTAGGCCAACGGCGCTTTGTTGCAGCTCCTGGTGCTGGGCTAATGCGTTCAGCAGGGCTTCAAAATCTCTGGCCAGGGGGCATTGGCGGCATTTGCCGTAATTGGCCAGGTTTGCCAGGTTCTGCGCTTCGTCCAGGATGGCCTGGGCTTGTGCGGGGCAATCTACTGCGGCATATTCGCCGTTGCTCTGCTGGTCGTAGCAAAGGTCGGTTTGCATGGAGGTAGTGCCCAGCATTTGGCTGTTGGTGGGGAAGCGCGGGGCCTTGTCGTGGTAATAGTACCAGCGCGCCCAGTTGCAAGGCTGCGCAAAATTGAAATACTGGGAGTTCCAATGAGAGAAAAACCAGGGAAAGCTTGTCCAGAAACTACCGGAAGAGCTGGAATACTGGGTAGCATAAAAATGGTTCAGGAAAGGGTTGAACTGCTCCTCCCCGATACAGCCGTTGTAGCAGGTTTGCTTTATGGCGTATTTGGTGCGGTGCTGCTCCTGGTATTTTTGCTTCAGGCTGATGTACATGCTTTTAAAGGTGTTCCAAACCGCATCGTTGTCTACACCTAATTCGGTGAAATTGTATCCAGTAGGCATATTGCAGGCAGCATTGCAGCCTGGTGTGCCGAAACTGGGGCAAAGCGCCGTTTTATAAGCCATCTCCAACATGGAGTAGGTGGTACTTCCGTCTGAAATATAATGGGCCATGTAATAGGACATGGCAGCGGAAAGCCCAGGCGCCTGCAAATCACCGCTTGGGGCAATGATAGAGAAATAGGGGTCGCTGGCCATGGGGTTGGTGGGGGTACTGGTGGGGAGCTGCGCAAAATCAGCCACTTTCGTTACGGCCATCCATTCGTCGTCGAACTGGTGGCTGGGCTCTATACCGAGGCAAAACGTGTAGTAACAGTATTCTGGATGGTAGTAAACAAGTGCATCTGCCCAGCTTGGCTCCCAGGCATCCAGGAAGTCTTCCACATTGGCCAGGTACTGCGGGGCAACTTTGTAATTTCCGCCCCCGGAATTGACAACCATTCCCAATTTGGAAGGCGCTACTGCCGGAATATAATTCGTGCTGCCATCGGAGCTGAGCTGGACATAAGAAAGTTGCCCATTTTCTTCGCGGTATGCTTGCTGACTGCCGCTTGCCCGCGTCGGGTCAAGGGGGTGCCGCCAGTTTGGCGCCACCTGGCCACTGCCAAAAGAAGTGCTGTTGGGGAAGTTTGTTTTACGCGGCAGTACATTCGCTTCGTTGAAAACAGACAAAGGGAAAGCTGCCGGATTGATGTTTCCAGAAGGAGAAATAATGACGCCGTTCACAACGGTATTCCCTGGCCTAATTTCTCCATACTGGCCGTTGGGACTCATGTCGGCTTTCAACGCCACCAATGCCGAAGCGCAGGCAATGCTGGAATCTTTGCAGTTTTCAAAGCATCGTGCCAAGAGGTCGTCGTATTCGGGTTTGGTCAGGCAAGGATCACAGTTTGGGTTCACGTCCACGTCGTACAGGTCGAATTCGCCCAGTTTTTGGGCACATTCAGCACAACTGATGCCGCAACCGGAAAAATCTATGTTGGCAATCGACCATTTTTCAAAATAATCGAGGTCTAACAGGCATTTGTTGTTTTTAATGTAGTTGTCGGCATAGAGATCAAGCGCTTCGCGGTTGACTTTCAGCTTTTTGTGCAAGCTGTAGTTGCCGACAGGCAGTTGCACGGGCGCGGCGCCGTTGTTGGTTTTCCAGGGCTGGAGCGTGATATCGCTGGGTTGGCTGGAATTGAAAGCAGGGGCCAACTGGCCGCAAAAAGTGTTGGGCAAAAAACTGGTGTTTTTCAGCGTGTTGAGCAGTGCGCCACCCACGACGGTACTGGTATTTCCGCTGCCGCCAACGCCGGAAATGTACTCTTGCCCGCACTCGTCGGTCAGGCTGTATTCAAGGTCAAAAATGCAATGGTAGCAAATCTGGTCAGATACGGTAGTGGTGCTGCCATTGGGGAGTGTGAGCTGCACCTGGCAATTTTCCAGAAATGAAGCGCCGCGCATCTCATAAAAAAATCCGCGCTCGGCCTTGGAGTCCACCAGAATTTCGTAGTCCATGCTCAATGTCCCGGCAACGGGGTCCAGCATGTTTTTTGACCCCTTGTCCGTCGGAAAGGCTTTGTTCAGCAGGTCGATGGTCATGGGCGTGGTGGTATTGCCCAGGGGTAACAGGTTCTGGGGCGCCACGCCCGTCAGGCCTGTGGCGATTACCCGCCCCGACATGTCGAGGTACGACACGCTGATCTGCTCGTTGGGGTCAATGACCATGTTTTTTTTGTAGTGTTTGCCATCGCCGACCTCGCTCCCGAAAAGCCGGTCTAGTTCTTCTTGGAATGGTACGCCATAGAAATATTTGGTCTCCCGGTTGCTGTTGAGTTGGTGGTCGGCGCCTACGCCGCCTTGCCTTCTGATTCTTCCGGTGTTGTCCGGGGTGAATTCTACCTGGGTAAAGGGGTATTTCCTGGCATCGGGCAGGTAAGCCTGCTGGGCTTTGTTGTCGGTATTGAAACCAGAATAATAATAGGATGCGCCCCGCAGGGTAGGATCCATGGGGTCGGTGACGGCGTTGCAATCACCCGGGTTTTGGTCGAGGTCAAAATTGTTGCGGTTGTAAGGCAGGAGCGCTGTGTTCAGGTTGAATTCCGGCTGGAAGCCCAGTTTCGGGTTCAAGGAGGGCACCGGGAGGGCTTGAATCGCTCCCCGGCCCTGGTGGTCGAAGAATGTTTCCCCGACAATGGTTTTGTCTTCGCTGTTCAACTGGCTCACAACCTGGCGGTTGCGGAGCGATCCATCGTAGTAGGTGGCCACAATTTTCAGTTTCCCCTCTTCTGCGAAAGTGGCGCTGTATTGCCAGTTCAGGCCTTCTTCATGGCCGCTGTTTTCATAAAAATGCGGGGCATAGCAGGATACTTTGGCATTGGCGCCGGTGCAATTGGATGGGGACGACCAAGCGCCTTCTACCCGCTGGTCGAAATTGGTTGCGGCTGAGCGCCCAATCCCGCGCACCCGGTAAACGATAAAGCCGTGGCTGTAAACCAGCGGGATGCGGTAGGCCGTATTGGTGGTGGAAATTCGGGTGCTGTTGAACTGGAATTCGCGGTCGTCTAGTTTAATCTGACTGGCAAGCAAGTGGTTCCCGGCGGCATCATAGTTGTTGACGTGCAGCCATTCCAGATCGTATTCTTCGGCGCCAGGGATAAAATCCCAATAAATTTCAAGTTCCCCACGCGAGGGCACGTATTGCGCATCGTGGCCCAACTGAGGGCCAGTAAGGCTGAAGGCGGGGCTAAAGGCATAGTAGCGCTCTACGTCAATTTCAGCTTCCAAAGAGAGGTTTACGGTGGGGTTTGCCGATGCTGCCACCACGTTCATGGAAAGCACCTGAACGGTCATGGCATTGCCACCGGGGAATTCAAAAACAGCTTTATCGGCATAGCTGGTAGCCAAATGGTATTCAAGGCTCAATTGTCTGAATACTGGTAGCTGGGGTACAAATGTGCTGCCCGTCCAGACATAGTAAGTGATCATCACGTTCAGGTCAACGGTGTAATCCTCGGCCTGAAAAGCTGTAGCTTCCTGGTTTATGCTCAAAATCACCCGGTTTGTAACCGTTTTGTTGGCAAATTCATTGGGCCAGGCGGACGGGTTTGCCAGCATATAGCTGTATTTGTCGTCAAAAACGGAGAGCGAAGTTCCGTTGGTCAGCAAAGGTGAATTGACCCTGCTGTTGAATTTTTCGTTAGCCCCGGCAGCATTGAATGCTGTGCTGAGCAGGCATAAAAAAAACAACTGACGGCAATTATGATAGATCGTTGACATAGCCTTGGGTTTTAGGCGGTGATTTATTTGGTTTGCAGGTTCAGAATTTGCTGTAATTGTCGATGAGTTCATAAGCCCAATACTTGGCGGCGCACACGAATGTATTGCCCGATTTTTTCAGATAAGGCTGGTATGTAAAGTCTGTGGGTTCGAAAACCGGGTAGGTATTAATGTTTGAGTAGGCAATCTCCAGGCGTGGCTGTTGCTCCAGGGCTTGGTCTTCCGTGATTTTCTGGGGCTTTGCGTAGAACAGGAAGATTCCGCTCAGCAAGTGGGTGGATTTATAGTATTCCAGCACTATTTTTTTATATTCAGATATGCCATCGGGTAGAAAAAGCTCGTAGCGTGCCCGGTTTTTATCGACATCGGCATGATTGATCGCGGTGCTGTGCCGGGCCGTTTTCTCAATGCTCTCCATGATGCCGTTGTAGCCGACATCCGGCAGATCCTCGAAAATGCCCAATATGGTGATCGCTTGATCCTCATGGTCGACTATGAGGGTATAATCCAGGTTGCGGATCATTTCCACCGGGCCTATTTTCGTGTAGCTTAACTTACCGGAGCGCTTCAGAGCGCCTTTTTCCACAGAGGCAGGTTGTTTGGCATCCCAGCTGTCAAAAAGCTTGTAGCTTACATCCATGGTCAGCCTTTCATTGTTGGCGTAGGCATAGTTGATCAGCTTAATGCCTTCGATATTGTCCTGACAGAACAATGCCGTTGCCGTGGGAAAAGATAGAACCAATGTCAATACAAGTATTTTCATCACTGTTTGATTTGGGTGTTGTTGCCGGCCTCTTTGATGGTATTTACGCCGCGTGCGGTTTCTTTTTTTACCCGTACCAGGGCGCCCTGTTCGTCGTATTCGTAAAATGTGGCGTAGTTCCGCTCGTCCAGTTCGGCCATTAGGCGCAGCGTATTGGGGTCATACACAAATGATTTCATACTGGCGTTGAAGGGCGAGACCCGGATATCGTCGAAAAAGACGTCGTTGGCGCCGGCATTGGCAAGTTTGATGCGGATGGCAGTGGCGCCAAGCGGTACACTGAATTCGGATTCGATGCGCTGCCAACCGTCGATGATCAATCCCTTGGCTGTCATGGGCGGCAAAGCTCCAGATGGCTCCATGGTCAGTATAACCTGTGGGCCGGAATAAGTGGTTTTTCCAAGGGAGTTGGATTCTTTCACCCAGGCGCTGAGCACGTATTTTTCTCCTGGTATGGGGGCAAAGGAGCCGATACATTCTTTGCATGGGATGGTGTCGCCGCGGATGAATTTATTGCCGAAATTATTGCCATCCTTTACCTCCTGCGGGTTCAGGTTTATTTGGTAGCTGCCGGTGCTTGGATGTGTCAACACCCAGCCCGGCTGCTGAATTTCTGTCACGTTATAGCTGCCTGCTTCAAGGCTTGGGAAAAAATAATAGCCGTGGTTGTCGGTAACTGCCGTTTGGCCATTGGAGAGCTGTATTTGCCATCCGCTCATCACAGGTTCGCCATTTTGCTTTATCCCGTCGCCGTTCTGGTCATTCCATTTCAGGCCGGTGATAAAGCTATTGGGTGCGCCGCAACAGTGCGGCAGCTGTACCAGCAGCGCACCTTCCACATAGCCACTGATATTGATGCCTTTTACCGATTCCGAATTGTGGTCAACTATTTTCAGCTCATTTGTACCGGCAACAAAATAACTGAGGTTGTTCGTGGAAATGGCTACCGGAACAGCGTCGCCAAAGCTCGCGTTTGTCGGTGTGCTCCCAATCCAGTTCCCATTCAGGTAAACATCCGACTTGTTGTCGGAACGAAGGTCGAGGTAAAGGAAAGAACTGGCATCTACAGCGTACATGCAGAAGGTGTAAACAAACGAATAATCGCCCGTTATTGCGTTTGCGGCCTCGGGATAGGAGGTTATCCATTGGGTTTTGGGCATTGGGTTTTTCCAGGAAGTAGCCGCCTTTTGAATGGCATAAGCCGGACGCGGCTCGCTGGTATTGGGGTCGGTGTCGGCCACTATGGTCCAGTTGACATCAGGGCTGCTCAAGTTGGGGCCAACGGGCAACCCGGCATCGTTTTGCCGATCATAGCCTGTATATATCCAGACTTTGTTGGTGGCGCAGGTTGCCAGGTTTTGGGAAAAAACGCTTGTGGTTGCTGCCAAGCAGCAAACAAATAGCAATCCTATTTTCATTGTTTTTTTCATTGCAGTAATTTTTCTGGGCGTATTGTCATCTTTTCAACGGTCATTTATATCCTTGGGGCAGGGCTCCACCACTTTCCTGATCTCAACAGAAGCACCGGGCTGTAAAACGATGCTCCGGCGCCCGGAGTGCGACTCTTTTTCCGTTATGGATGGCTGCACCGATTCAAAGCTGAAATGGTCGTCGCTGCAGTTGCAGGCGTCATAATCTTCAAAGCTGTCGAAGCCGACTTCCCGGTAGCGGGCGTTGGCCGAAACCGCAGCGGGCAGCGTGTGGTTGAACCCGTAGATGGCAGCAGAATATCGGTTCAAGGCATCTTTGTTTTCCAATTCCATGCCGTAAGGATCGACAATCGTCACTTCGGAGGTGAAGGTCCAGTTGTTGTAGTCGGGCGTCCATGTATTGCCGCTGGCAGGTGGTACCCAGAAGGGATTGAAGGAGGTGTAAATGCCGTCTGTGCGGATGTTGGTATTGTTGTTCAGGCGACTTTGGCTGCGCTGTGTCAGGTGCAGGAAAGCCCTTTTCTGCCGGAAATTGCCTTTAGCGCCGCGGTAGTACGGATTGTAAATATCGCCAGGCTTGATGCCGCAGTTACAGAACAAGCCCCATTCGTCGGTGAATTCGATCGCGCTGGCATCCAGCACTTTGTTAAATGCCAACACGTCTGGGTTGCCATCGCTGTTGGTATCTAGGAGTGGGTTGGCCAGTGTGGTCACACCGCCAACGGAGCTGCTTTGCTGGTTGCGCCTTCCTGAGCGCAGCACTTTGACAAAGCTTCCAAGCGTTAAGGGGCTGCCATCGGCTTTGAGCACCGTGAGGGCGCCACTTGTTTTGGTCACCCAGCCTTTCTCCGACGAGCTTGTGGTGGCTACCTCATCACCTTCCGTGAAATAGGCAGACGGGTTGGCGGTTGCCTGTGCCTGGGTTACCACCAGCCCGATGTTTCTATAGGCAGGCCCCATGCCCTCATACGCCCAATGCGCAGGATAGGTAAAGTTATACACCGGGTCGTCGAACTGATTGATGGTTTCTGTGAGCAAAACCTCGCCTGTCTCGCTGTCGTACACCATATTTTTAGTAGAAACCTGGGAGCCAAGGTCAAAAGCCAGTGTTTCCTTCAATAAACCGTAGCGGTTGATGACTTTGGTGGTAACCGCCGAGCGGAAACGGACTTTCGATTGTGAATACCCAGGCAGGGCAACTGGGATGGCAACGGGCAAAATAGCGGCGAGGAACGCGTCCAGGTTGCCGTGCAGTGAAGCGTTGCGCGAGGTCGTTTTGTCTTCGCGCATGTCCACCGCAAAATCATAGTCCACGCCTACGGTCTGTTTATTTATGCTGCCCGTGCGGTCTATTGTCAGCACTTCGTTGCTCAAACGTTTGGCGCCGCTTTGTTCGTACGTATAGCGAATACCTGATATCGGCTCTGCCTTGTTTTCTGCATACACCAATTGGGATTTTGGCTTGCCGTGCATATCGTTCAATTCGATGGAATAGCCCTGGCTTGCCGTCATAAAGTCGCGGTCTTTGATTTTCAGGAATGTCAAAACAGGATTTGGCTTCTTCCGCACAGCATCGAGCGGGGTTTGCAATACCCGCACAGGGAAGTCTTTCCCGGTGTAAAATTCGTGCACAACCTTTCCTGTTGCATGCCGGGTAACGTTAGCGTATTGAAGGTTTTGCACCGTAACCTTGCTGTACCCGACGGAAGCGCCGGGGAAATAGCCTTCGCCGAAGGGCTTTTCCAAATAATAGTCGTCGTTAGGGGCTAAAAGATGCTTTTCCAAATAAAACACGGGCTCTTTCCAGGGGTTCTCATCGCCGCCCAATGCGGGTTCATAGGCCGCGACACCGCTGCTGATGACCCGGCCAAAATCGTCCGTGGTCGTATAATCATACTCCTGGCCGTATTGGGCGGTGCTGTAGTTGTTGTTGCTCGTCAGCGCTTGCCATTCATCGGTCATCACAATGCGTTTTACCCGGCAACCGCCGCCTTGTTTGAAACCATCTGGGTTGTAGAGCCTTACCCAAGACTTGTCGAGCACAAAATATTTGGAATAACCCTCCCGGCGCGCCGAACGGTTGTAGCCGGTGGCAAAATCATTGACGGACTCGAACAAAGCAACCATTGACTGCATGATTTGCAGGGCGGCATTGGCAGCAGGGTCGCTCTGGTTGAAGGCAAGCCTGGGGTTGTACAGTTTGGCAAAGTTCCAGGAAGCTTGGGCAATCGGGTTTACGCCTGTATTGAATGTAGCTGCTTTATCCTGAATTTCTGCATCTTTTAGTTTAATATAGGCATGGGTGTAGGCGTTACCACCATTATAGATAAATCCATTACTGCTGGTTCCAAAATCTAATTTTGCATAGCCCGATACAAAATCGTAGGCCGGTGTGCTACCTGATTTTTCCAGGTTCATTAAAAAACGGAAATACAGGTTGTCAATTGGGTTGCCTTGACGATCAAGTAAAAAATCCTGTACAAACCGGGGATCAGGCGTACCGTGAGGGTATGCCTTGGGAAGTTTGACGATCAGGTAATTATTTGGGTCAACATTCAACAGTCCTTCCTGCAAGGCATTTTGCCCAATATCCCCCATGGTAGTAGGCTTTCCATTTGTTGCGCCCATAACCTTGAACATCTGCATGGCTTGCTTGTCCTGTACGTAAGCATAATCGTCGGCTTCGTAATCCACCTTGATTTTACCGCCGGAGGGGGTATTGATGGTTGTCAGGCACCAGGCTGTAGCATAGATGTCGGCGAGGGTCCGGTCGGGTAAACTGTTCCCAAAATCATAATTCTGTGCTTGCGGCAACGGTTCCTGATCCACATAGCTGAATTCCGATGTGGAAAGAGGACTTGTTGCAGGATTTGCATTACAAGTTGAGTTGGCCAGGTTTTCTTTGAAATGACCCCAGCGGTCGTAGCCTTTGAGGTTATACGAGGGGTTAACGGTTGAAATAACGGATGTGACGTTGCCATTTATTTGTCGTACTTCCCCGTACACAAAGTCATAGGGTGTCAGGTAACCCTTGTAAGAGAGTTGGTAAGAGAACCACAGCTTCTTCAGGGTCAGTTTTCCGCCCTGGTTCAAAAATCCGTTTGGATCCTGGATGCCTGCGATGCTGCTGTGGTGGTCGGTTGGGTAATCGTTATTGGGGAGCCCCGGGCATTGGGAGTAATCGTATTCAAAATGTACGATTTTCAAGGGCACAGCGGCGGCCTGGTTTTTGATGCGGTCGGGCTTGGCATAGAGCCGTATTTGTTTGAGCAGTTTCATGGATCGTGCGCCCTTGCCACCCTGGCTGCTTTGCACTTCAAAGCCATCGGCCCGGTCGCCCAGTTCAAATTCTGCCACGTGGGTTTTGGTTTCTATAGAGTTCAAATACCAGACGTCTTTCTCGCCGTAGATATAGCTCGCTTTTTCATCGTTGTCCAATGATTTGAGGCCTTCGCTGTAATTGGCCATATCTTTCTCGAACGGCACCCGCCATTTATAACCTGCTACTGCCTTGGTGTAGTTAAATTTGGTATAACTTCCCAAGTCGTCGTCGGAAGGCCCGTTCCCGGTCACGTCCACGTAATCGGGCGAGATGATTGCGGTAAGCAGATAGGAATGCGCGAACGCGGGCATGGTTGTCTTGCTGTAAAAATGGTCTTGTTCATGGGTGTTTCCCAGGCTGTTGTCCGAACCGTGATTATACCACACTAACCCCGTCTTACAATTCGCACTGCTGCCATCGATGGCAAAGCTGACATCCTCCTGCAGGGTATTGTAGGCCGGCAGGCCAAAGACGTAACGGGCGCCATCGGCGCGGGTGGTGATTATTTCAGAAGTATGGTGTGCCGGATGGCTGGTTCTGGAGATATTGGCGTGTTTGTATTGCCCTTTGTTCGGGTTGCAAATTTGAACGCCGTTCTGAACAATATAATCCTGAGCATCTATAATATGGGGCGTGCCATAATCTGAAATATCTTTTTCCAGTCCATATTTTGCGGCTTCCGCTGCGGTCAGGGTGCTGATGCTCTCATTCCTGGGTTGTCTTTTTTGGCGGTAGTTGATAGGGGAAATGGGCATTGTCTGTGGCGTGGTAGCCACGCCGTTTGGGTATTTTTCATAAAACGAAGTGGCGGGCACATCTTCGGTATTGGGCTTCAGTTTTATCCTGACGGGGTCGTAATCGCCGATGCTGGCCAGAAAGCCACGGTCGGAGTCCACCGTTTTTTCGCCTGCCTGCTTGAAATAGGCGGTTTCATAGAAAGCGTCGTTGGCAGAGCTTCTGAAGACCAATTTGTCCTTCACGCTGTTGTCGTCGCTCCACTTGCCCGATTTGGAATGCACGGCATTGACCGAGACATTGGCGCCGAGGTGGAATCCGTTCCCACCCCCGATCTCGATGCCGGGGATGTTCAGGCCGCCGGAAAGGTTTTGCATTTTGCTGTCGAACCACACCCCGATGTCGTTGCGGAAAGGCCGGTACATGCCGCCAATGCCCTGCCCGGCTACGGAGTAAATATCGTAGGAACTGCTAAACACGGGAAGGTTGGGTTTGTGCTCGGTAAAGCCCCCATCGTTCTCGCGGTTAAAATCGAGCATCACCTTGTCTTTGGAAGCGCCATTCTGGATGTTCAGGTATCCATAAGCGGGCAGGTTTTCGCTGTTTCGGAGCAAAAACTGCCCTGAAAAGTATCCCGTCAACCTTAGATCGGGGTGCCAGCCGTAAATTTCGCCGCCAACGGTAGCCGAGAGTGACAAGCTGGCATTGGTGATCGGCATGGTGATTTGCGGGGTATAGCTTGGCGTTGAGAAGGAAATGTCGGCGCCACCGTTGATGCTTCCTTGCACCAGCATTGTTTTTTTGCCGTGCGAACCAAGCACCTTTTTTGTTTTTTGCTTTGGGGTATAGGTGGCTTCTATGGTCAGCCCTTGCAAGCCTGCACGGGAGTTAAAATCAAGCCCGATTTTGCTGTTGAACTTCTTTTCTTTCCCGTCTTTGTCTTTCATCTTTTTTTCAAAGCTCAGGCTAGGCGTAATCCCTACCCCCGATTCGGAGCTTGCCGAGAGGCCTAAACTACCCGTCATGGTGCCTTTGTTGCCCTTGGATGCGCTGATAGACGGTTCAATAGAGGCATCTAATCCCACGCCATTGTAGTTGTTGTAGGAAACGCCGAGCCCAACGGAAAGCCCGAGCCCCAGCTTTTCAAGGTCGATGGCAAAGAGCTCGCCCAGCTCAATGGAGGAATTTACGCCATAGGTCCTGTTTTCCTTGATGTTGAACTCTTTTTTGACCTCGTCGCCATCAAAATCGTCGGGCACGGCCCGCATGTTCCGGTTGATTACGCCTACATTGATGTTCCAGCCCAGCCCCACCCAACTGGCTTCTTCGTCCATCCCCGGGCCAGCGTTGTAACTGATATTGATGGGGTACCCCCCCACGTCGATCAAGGGGATATTGTAGGTAAAATCTCCGGAGAAGGGATCCACCATTTCGGAGGTGCCGATGGGTTCAAAACTTTGCACTTCGGGCTGGCTTGGGCCTCCGGTGAGGGCCCATGCTGCTGTAGGCGCCGCAACTTGAAAAACCAGGCAGACCACCATATAGGCGGCCAACACTTTGGCCCATTTGCTTTTTCGGATTTTTTGTAGCATCTATTTCGTTTTTATCTTGGGTAAATTGTTCAAACTTTGGCTCAGGATTGTCATTGATACGGTTCCTGCCCCAAATTGTCGATCGTTGAAAATCAAAGTTTTGTCGGCTGCAACATTATTGGACTTCTGGAAAGCCAACACGATTTTGGCGAATTGGCTGATCCCGTAATCGCGCTCAAAATGGTGGAGCAAACAGGGGAGGGTATCGGCGCCTTCCACAAGTTTTAGGTCTTGCTGCATGTAGAAGGACAGGTATTCTATATTTCTGCTGAAGTCTCCGCTTTTTTCGATGTTCGATTTTAGAATGTCCGAGCCATCGGCCAGACCGAGCTGGAGGGTAAAATATTGCATGTCTTCCATGGCCGAGGCTTTTTCCGATAATTCGGTGCTGGAGATTTCCGTTTTTTTCAGTTCCCGGATAGCCAGATATTCCGGTGGTTTGTACTGGAGCTTGAACTTAAAATCGCCCGCATTTTTTGTGACTAACAGACCGTTGTCGTGGTTTTCCACCCATTTTACATAATCTGTCGGCTTCAAGGAAACATCCTTGACACATGAAGTAAAAACCAGGAAAAAGAAAAAATCGAGTACAGTAAAATGCACCACTGGTTTCATAAGTAGTTGGTTTTCAAAACTATAATAAGGCGATCTGATGCTTAGCGTTTATGGTAAGAGTAGCACTAGTGCCGGACGCGGCACTAGTGCAATTTAAATCGAAGGAATTGTTTCTCATTTTTTTCGTTCGATACCTCCAGGACATAAAAATTTCCAGAAACAAGCCCAAAAGGGTTCAAGTCGATTTCAAAGCGATTGTCGCCGTAAACGATTGTTTTTAGTGGCGACCCACTAACAATTGGGGAGCTGTTGGCATCCACGCCCAGGGTTGTTGTGTATTGGCGGTCATAAATCTTATACGTGAGCTTTTTGTTTGGGCTCGGTACGTTGTACTCCTCTTTATATTCGAACTTCAGGATCTTTGACGCTGTGCGGTAGTAGCCACCATCGAGCTTTTGCTTCAGGTGGGCATACGATTGGGTGTAGGGTACAGGAGTGGGATTTTGATTAAGCCAACAGCAGGCGCTGAGGTGCATGGATAATACCAGTAAAAAAACTACGCACGAACCGTGATAGGGCTTAACACGCCAAATTTGGCGAGAGGTAGGTGAGGTTTTCATTTGGGCTAATGATTGTTTTAATTTTGGAAGATCAAAATTTGAGAAACAAAATTAGCGAATATGTTTATATAAAAAATATAAATACAATTTTTTTTTAAAAACCAATTTTTTTATCCTTTCAAACAGGTACCTCAAACCCTCACCGCAAAAACGCCCCCATTTTCCGCACAAAACCCTCCGCCTTCTGTATCGAAACGGGTATCTCTCGCCCGCTCTCTAAGTATATGACCCGCACATGCCGAGTGATCTCGAATCGGGTCACAAAAGCCAGGTTCACGATAAAGCCATGGTGCACGCGGCAGAAATGGCTTTCGGGCAACAGTTGTTCCATGTTCTTCATCGTCTGGTACTGCACGAAGCGCTCGAGCTTGCCGTTGCGCTCGGCATATATTTCCAGGGTCGGCCCGTTCGATTTGCAGTATTGTATGTCCTTGATTTTCAGGACTACGTTTCCTTTTCTGCTGTCTTGTAAAATGATGCCCTGGTTGTCGGATGCTGTTGCCGCTTCGGCCCTGCCTTCAGATTCCGTGAGTTTTTTGCCTGCAATTTGAACGGCATCCAACAAGCTGGCCACGCTGAAGGGCTTCACCAAAAACGACCAGGGTTGCGCAAGTTTGATGGCCTCGATGGCAAATTCAGGGTGGGCAGAAGTGAAAATGACGCCGAACTGGGCTTTTGGGCTCAGCTCCAGGAAATCGAAGCCGCTGAAAGGCGACATCTGGATATCCAGGAATACCAGTTCCGGTTCTTCCTGTGCCACGATTTTCAGGGCCTCTTTCACGGAATCGGCCTCCCCGACGATGGAGATTTGCGGGCAGTTGGCCTGAAGCATGCCCCGGAGCGTAATAATGGCGCTGACCTCATCATCGACGATGAGGGTTTTAATTGTTTTCTGGTTCATGTTTTTTTCAAAAAACTGATGGTCACTTTGGTGCCTGTCCGGGAGGGTCGGGCATCGGCCAAATCCGATATTTTCAATTGCAATTCGATGTCGTATAAGGCATTAAAGGCGCTTACTTTTTTCTCCAGCAAGGCCAGGCCCTGTGATTTGTGCTCCCTTGGCTTTGTCGCCGGTCGCGCTTTGGAAGTATTGAACCCCATTCCATTATCGGTTACCGTGCAGCGCATTTTATTGCCCGAAAAGGAAAAATGCAGGGTCAGTACGGAAATGCCTTCTGGCGCCAGTCCGTGAATGGTGGCGTTCTCCAGAATCGGTTGCAGGAGCATGGAGGGGAAAGGCAGGTCGGCAGGCACTGTTTCCACACCTTTTATTGCATAATGGAAGCGGGCGCCATAGCGCAACTTAATCATCTCCAGGTAATCACTGTCGTAAGCCAGTTCTTCCTCGAAGTTGTTGAAGTGTTTTTCCGACAAGGTGATGGTGCGGCGCAGCAAACGGGTAAATACCTCAATGTAGTTGCTTGCGGCGCCGGGGTTGGGCGGGTAAAAAAACTGCTGGATGGCATTGATGCTGTTGCCTACAAAATGCGGGTTGATTTGGGCCTGCAATGCTTTCAACTGTAAATCAGACACCGCCTGGTTCAGCTTCCGATAGGCATTCCGCGCGCGCAATACCCGCCAGAGGATATAAAATGCAATACCCCAGAGCAGCAGATCGAACCAAATAGTATTGTACCAATGTGGTCGCATAACGAGAACCCAGGCGTCGGGAGACTGGCTTTCAACACCCTGGGCTGTAATAGCTGCCACCTGGATGTGGTATGCGCCCGAGGGCAGCGAAACGCCATAGTTGAGGCTGTTGCCCTGGACAATAGCCGTATCCGTTGACGGTTTAAAGCCATTCAGTATCCAGGAAATGAGGTTGTGCCTGGCCCACCAACGCAGGGGTGGCAACATCTTGGCGGTGATGCATTTGAATTCGAAATTGCCCTGGCTCCTGTAATTGAGCCCGCCTAAGTTCAGCGTAACCATGGCAGCATCTGGGGGCAGCACGATTCGATGCGGCTGCCATAGCGAATCCAGGAGGCTGTGGAGCACCAACTTGCCGTCAAGCTGGTACTGTAGCCCCGTAACGAAAGTGGCAAAATTCGGTGACTGTTCCTGCAGCAATAAAGGAAGACAACTTAAACCGCCGGGAGTACCAGCCCACAAAGTGTCTTCCGCTACCCAGACACAGTTGACATCATTATCGGCAAGGCCGTCGTTTTTGTCGAAATGGACTACCTTCCAATTGGCAGGGTCAAGGCCATAAACGCCGTTGTTGGTTGCCAGCCAGACCCTGTTGGCAGGGCTTGGCTCTAAATACATCGACTGAATGTTCTCGATGGGCTTGCGCAGGAATTGGTTCACAGAGTCCACAGAAACCAAAGCCCCTTGCTGCACTTTTGCCAGGAGCAAGCCGGCATCCGGCGTGACCACCCATAATTTATCCCCACCTGCGTTTTGGATAGACACAACCCTGCTTTTCAATATCGGGAAACGGTTGCCCCAATTGTACTTGAAGCTGTCCGCCTGGCTGTACAGGCCGTCCAATCGGCCTGCCCAGACATACCCTTCATTGTCTTGCCCCAAAGCAGTGGTGCGTTCCTGTTTGTAAAATACTGTGTTGTGTTGGCCGGGCGGCAGGAAGCCGATGGAATGGTGGTTGCCGAACCAGAGGGTTTGGCCTTGTGCCATGATTGTTTTGAAACCTGAAAAATCTTCCTTCCCTTGCCTTTTCACCTTTATGGACTGGTGCCCGCATTGTTTGAACAACCCTTTGTCGGTGGCGACCCAGCAGGTGTCGCCGGGCATTGGGATGATCTGCCGCGTCCGGTTGTGCGATTTGCCGTCGCCGAAGGTGGTTATTTGAATTCTCTGCCCTGAAATCCGGTACAGGTTCCCTGCGTCATCACCGGCCAGCACCTGTTTCGACTGGTTTCGCGCAACTGCCGTTATATTTGTCGATTCCTGCCCTTCATTTTTTTTGTATGTATATGCCATTCCCGGAAACAATGCATACACGCCGTGACGGCCTGTGCAAAACCACAAGGCACCCTGGCGGTCTTCTAGCACGGCGTTCACGAGCTCCCCGCGGAGGAAGCGCTCGGGATTGTCCAACCTGCGCCCGGAAATGTCGAAACGGATGGCGCCATCGGTGTCAGTGCACAACCATAAGCGTCGGTGTTTGTCGGGAAAAACGCGCCCCCCACCAATGTTTATGCGGTCAACTACAGCTATTTTGCCATTTGACCATTCCAACATAGCCAGTTCGTCGGGCAGGCTGTAAAAAAATTGTGTATCGACAGAAGCCAGGGTGAAAGCAGGGTTTTTGAACAGGGCAATACTTCGTTGTTCCGGTGGGTTGCCGTAATAGATGTCCTTTCCCGCCAGTTCAAACCTAAGCTTCCCGACATGCGCTACCTGTGCGATCTGCTCCGGATATTTTATTGTTTCAACCTCTTTACCCTTATGGACATAAACTGTATGTGCTTTCCCTGCAATCCAAATATTTCGGTCTTCATCTTCAGAGAACCACCACAAGCTCGATTTTGGGTTGATCTTGGCAAGCAGGGAGTCGTTCTTCCCGTTCACGATCTTGCCATCTTGCATGTAACATGGCCTGTGGCTGAAACAGGAAATCCACAAACGGTTCTGGCTGTCTTCGAACAGCAACAAAACTTCCGGGTCGGGCAAGCCTTCTTTCACGCCGTACACCTGGAAACGGGTGCCGTCGAAACGCGCCAGGCCCTTGTCGGTACCGAACCAAATAAAGCCGCGGTGGTCCTGCAAGGCGCAGTAAACCTTGTTGCTCGGAAGCCCTTCGCTGACGCCATAATGCACAAAAGATGGCGATTGCGCCTGACAGGGCAGGCGTTGGAGCACCCCAAAGATTATTACGAGGAATAACAGTCGCACAGCAGGAATTTACATGGTTTTCAGTCCAAGATACGGCAGTTTGGGCTTTGCCAAAACCCCAGTTGCACAATTTTACATTAAACAAACACTACTATGGACGCCAAGCTTAGCCCTCGATAAACACTTATAAGAAAAATGGCAGTACTTATGATATTATTTGCGACAGTTATGCCATTCCAGCCAAAACTCTGCGCTTGCCACCTTTTCTTTGTTTCAGAAACAACAGGCAGTCTGTATGATCCCGCCTTATAAGTGAAACATCCTTTGATACCAAATCGACAAAAAGCTATTTCTCCGCCAGATAAACACATGGTCGCTCTCAAAGCAACCTTCATTTTAAAATAAACACATTAGCTACTGATACAAGGCTAACCTTCCTATTAATGGGAGGTTGGCTTTTTCATTGGTTCAAGTACATCATCTTCACCTCATAAGCCCCGTTCACTACCACCTTCTCGCCTTCTTCCAGTCCTTTCAATATCAAGGTGCGCATGCCATCGTCCGCGCCCGTCTGCACGTAGGAAAGCTCGAACTCCTCTGGGCCATGCTTGTGGAATACCGCTGTTTTGCCGTTGATCTCTGTCAGGGCCGAGTTGGGTACGGCAATTTGGCGGGACGTGCTGTTGTCTAAGGCTTTCAGGGTCACGAACTCGCCAATTTTGAATTCACCTTTGGGGTTGTCCATTTCGAACAGCACACGTTGGCTCTGGTTGCCAGGGTTCATGGCCTGCGCGGTGGAAATAAGCCGCACTTCGGCGCTTTTGTGGTCATCGGTGGAGCAGGTGACGAGGAATTTGTTGCCGGCGCGGATCGCGGGCACGTCGCGGTCATAAACCTGGGCTTCCACAAATACCTTGTTGAGGTTGGTGATGCTGAAGAGCGTTTGCCCAGCAACAACTTCTGCCCCAGGACTTAAGGTAAATGCCCCCACGATCCCGGAGATGGGCGCTACTAAGGCGACAGTGCGGTTGTTCGCCGCGGAATTCGCCCCCAAAGCCTTGCTTTCCAGGATTTGCAGCTCGGCCAGCGCCTGGTTGTAATTCGCCTCCGCGGCCAGCACATCGCGGCCGGCAGCAATGTCGGCGATTTTTTTCAAGCGCTCCAGTTCCCGCTTGGCTGCTGCGACGCGGGCTTTTCCGGTCTCGATCTGAACCGCCAGTCCGGCATTGTTGGCAGCAATGCCCACTTGGTCGGGGGTGCCGATGTTTTGCTGCAGCAAGGCCAGAACTTGCCCTGCCCGCACCTGATCGCCCACGCGTACCTGCAGTTTGGTGATGCGCCCGTTTTGCGGGGCTACCACCAGCCCCAGGCCGCCAGATGCGGGCACCACGGTGCCAAACATGGTCGTGGCCGCCTGGTAGTCGCCAATAGTGATCGGTTGGGTCAATACCTCGAATAAAAACTGGGTTTCCTTGGGCGCAAAAACTTCTTTCCCGTATCCGCCGCTGTCAGATTTTGGGCCGTGCTCCTCGTCTCCATGCGCGAATGCCGGGTTCCAATTGGGCGTAGAAAACCAGGCGCTCGCGAGCAGCAGCAGTACTGTCAGGCTGCGGCTGCGCTTGCGGGAAACGAAATACATCAAAAAACTGCCTGCCAAAAGCCCCAGCAAAAAAACGAGCCAGGGGCTAATGGCATCCTGCTTGCCCGTAACGCCGGCGCCATCATCGGGTTTCGGCAGCGCCTTGCCCACTTCCACGGGTTTCAGCCCGATCATGTCGGCCCCATTGGGGTGGGCTACTTGCACGTTGAGGGTGTATGCCTTATTCTCGGGAAATTTGGCGTGGAGCAGATAAATCCCGGCAGCACCTGGATGCACCTCAAATTCGATTTGCGGGTTCTCCAGCGTGCTGATTTTCAGCTCAGCCTTGTCGATCGGCCTGTTGCTGAAATAATCGGCGACAAACAGGGTGAGATGGGCTTCTTCATTGGCTTTCAGGGCCGGGTAGTACAGCGTCAGTTCGTATTTGTCGGATTGCCCGTACACCGTGAAATGATCGGCGGTGGCTTTGCCTGTGGGCAGTTCGTCGCCGTGGGCGAGCAGGTTTTGGGTCGAAAGCAGGCTGAGCAGTGTCAGTATTTGGGCAAAAACGATTGGAAATTTCATTGCCTGATATTTTTAGAATGATGGTGGTATACTATGATTCGCCTGATTTTTGTGATTGAGTATGATTGATTCAACTGATTTTCAATTGATTACAAATATCTGCATGCACAAAACCAAGCGGTGTGCGGTATAAATAGTTGATCCTGGGGGGATTATTGCCCCGCAAGGTATTGCATTTGAATCCTTGCTGTATTGAGGGCATGGAGCTGGTCGCCATACGCGCGTTGGATGGCATAGGCCTCGTCAAGCACCCGCAACAAGGCAATGTAGTCGATTTGCCCGGCCTCTTGCATGCGCAGGGCTGCGGAAATGAGCGCCTGGCTGCGCGGCAGCGCCTCCTTTTCATAGAATTGAACTTGTGCACGCGCCATGAGTGCATCGGCGCGGCTGCGTTCTTGTTGCAAGGCAAGCGACTGGCTTTCGGCTTGCGCGCGCGCCTGGGCGGCCTGGCTTTCTGCTTTTGCCGCATTGATGCTGCCTTGATATTGCCCGGCCCACAGCGGGATGCCGATGCTGGCGCGGAAACGGTAGTCGATGAGGGAGTTTCGTGCGCCCTGGTTCATATAGCCCAGCGAAAAATTGGGCAGGGCGCGGCTTTTTGCCAGGTCTATTTGTTGTGCTGCGCGTTGGGCAGATTGTTCCTGGAAGCGCAGGGAAGGGTTTTCGGCAAATCCTGGCAAGGCGTTCAGTCCGGCAGTATCCGCTTGCAGGGGCACTAAGGGAGCCAAATTCGTTAAACCGCAGAAAGTAGCCAATTGCTGCCTTGCCGTAGCGGCTTTTGTGTCCATGCTCAGGCGCTCCAGCCGCACTTTCCCGGCTTCGTTTTCCAGCAGTGTTTTTTGCAAAAAATCAATCTCGCCGCCGGCGAACTGTCGGTTTGCGCTTGTCGACATGGCCTGGTAGAAGCTGTCGCGCTGCGCCCATTGCTGCGCTTGGAACGCCGCCAATTGGGCCTCCAGGTAGAGGCTGCGCACTTGGTAGCGCAGGTCGTTTTCCTGCATCAGTTGCCCGGTTTTTGCGAGGCTGGTTTCTGTTTTGGCCGCTTGTTTCTGCCGGGCATACACCGTCGGGAACTCGAACGCCTGCAAAATGCCGATGGTGTAAAAATCTCCGGTCGGGCTTTCGGCGTTGATTTCCGGGTTGGGAATATTTAGGGCTGACTTTTCCCCGTGTTTTTTTGCTTGCACGTCAAAAGCGGCAACCTGGGCCAGTGGGTGGTTTTGAAGGGCTGCGCGGATGGCGGCATCGGGGGTGGTAGTGCCCTGTCCAAAAAGGCTGCTTGACAAACCACAAAAAACCGTTAACTTTAGTAAAGCTTTCATAAAAGTATTTTCAAACCTGGGCGCAACGAGTTCCTGGAACTGCGTAATTCTTGTGCCCATTTATTTTATTAACTGACTATCCGCATATTGTACCCCAACGGCTTCCCTGTAAAATAGTTGATCTTG